>NZ_LT907980.1:633784-1267568 GCF_900215155.1 Marinobacter sp. LV10R510-11A | reverse complement strand
ATACCGAAAGATTCACGGCTGCGCTATCACTGCCAGCTGCGCCAGAGTGCCGAGGAGCGCCACGCTGAGACACACCCGTTGACCTGGCGACTACGCGAGGACGGCGCCCGGGTCGGGTTCGAGGAATATTGTGCGAAGGAGGGTTATCAGAGCGCAAGACAAACCCTGACACAGCGCACACCTGCCGACATAATCGACACCATGAAACAGGCCAATGTGCGTGGCCGGGGCGGCGGTGGTTTCTCCGCCGGGGTCAAGTGGGGCCTGACACAGGTAGGAGATCATCTGCCCCGTGGCTACCTGATCTGTAATGCCGACGAGATGGAGCCGGGTACCTTCAAAGATCGCCTGCTGCTGGAACAGCTGCCGCACCTGCTGATTGAAAGCATGATCATCGCGGGCTATGCCAACCGCTCTTGTTATGGCTATATTTTCCTGCGCGGCGAATACGTGGAGGCGGCGCGCTCCGTGGCCCTGGCCATCGAAGAGGCACGGCAGGCCGGCCTGCTGGGAAGCGACATCGCCGGCAGCGGCTTCGATTTCGATATCGCCTTACACACAGGTGCCGGGCGCTACATCTGCGGTGAAGAAACCGCACTGATCAATTCCCTGGAAGGTAAGCGCGCTAACCCCCGGGCCAAGCCGCCGTTTCCCGGCCAATCTGGCGCCTGGGGCAAACCCACGGTGGTTAACAACGTGGAGACTCTGTGCAATGTGCCTAGCGTTATGCAGCACGGTGCAGACTGGTATCAAGGACTATCCGGCGGGCTCAGTGGGGATGGTGGCACAAAGCTGTATGGCGTCTCCGGGTTAGTCGAACGTCCGGGCCTCTGGGAGCTGCCCATTGGCACCAGCGGCCGGGAGATCCTCGAACGCGCCGGCGGTATGCGCGAGGGCCATACCCTCAAGGCCTGGCTGCCCGGTGGCGGCAGCACCGGTTTTCTGTTGCCGGAGCATCTCGATCTGCCCATGGACTTTGATACGATCGGACAATACGGCAGCCGTCTTGGCACCGGTCTGATAGCTGTGGTCAGTGAGCGCCAGAGCATCGTCTCGCTGCTGCGCAACCTTGAGCAATTCTTTGCCCGGGAGTCCTGCGGCTGGTGCACCCCTTGTCGCGATGGTCTGCCTTGGACAGTAAAAATCCTGCAGGCGCTGGAGAGAGGTGAAGGCAAGCCAGAGTATATCGAGATCCTCGAGCAGCACACCTTAGGGCTGAATTCTCCGCGTACTTTCTGCGCCCATGCGCCGGGGGCAATGATGCCGCTGGAATCGGCCCTCAAACTCTTCCGGGCAGAATTTGAGGCTGGCATCGCTAGTACATCGCTGGAAGGGGTGAGCTGATGGCGACGATTCACGTGGACGGCAAAGCCTACGAAGTAGACGGCGCGGATAATCTGCTGCACGCCTGCCTGTCTTTGGGGCTGGACATTCCGTATTTCTGCTGGCACCCGGCCATGGACAGCATTGGTGCCTGTCGTCAGTGCGCGGTCAAGCAGTACAAGGACAAGGACGACACCCAGGGCAAACTGGTGATGTCGTGCATGACGCCTTCTACAGACAATAGCTGGATCTCCATCGCCGACGAGGAAGCCAAGACATTCCGGTCGGAGGTGGTGGAGTGGTTGATGACCTATCACCCTCACGATTGTCCGGTCTGCGAAGAAGGCGGCCACTGTCATCTGCAAGACGTGACGGTGATGACCGGCCACAGCCGGCGCCGCTACGATTTTCGCAAGCGCACCCACCGCAACCAGTACCTGGGGCCGTTTGTTGCCCATGAGATGAATCGCTGTATCAACTGCTATCGCTGCGTGCGCTTCTACAACGACTACGCCGGCGGCACAGATCTCGGCGTCTTCGGCTCGAACAACAACTTGTATTTCGGGCGCCATCAGGAAGGCGTTCTGGAGAGTCCGTTTGCCGGCAACCTGACCGAAGTGTGCCCCACCGGCGTGTTCACTGATCAAACCCACTCGGATCGCTACGTCCGCAAATGGGACATGCAGTTTGCGCCCAGTGTCTGCCATCAGTGCGCGGTGGGCTGCAATATCAGCCCGGGGGAGCGCTACGGTGAGATTCGCCGCATTGAGAATCGCTATCACGGTGAACTTAACCGTTACTTCTTATGCGATCGCGGACGTTTCGGCTACGGCTACGTCAATCGCACCGACCGGCCGCGCCAGCCTGAATGGCGTAGTGAGCAAGCGGATAACACCGTCATCTTGGAAGTCGACCCGGCGCTGGATCGCGGCGCTGATCTGCTGCGCAGCGCCAAACGGGTGATTGGCATAGGTTCGCCACGGGCCAGCCTGGAAAGCAATCATCAGCTGATCAAGTTAGTCGGCCGGGACAACTTCTCTAGTGGTGTCGCCGCCGCTGAGCAGGCTTGTCTTGAGCGTATGGCGGAACTGGAGAGCTCTTGCGGCTTGCCGATTCCCACAGTGCGGGAGGTGGAGGCCCACGACGCAGTGTTGGTGCTTGGCGAGGACCTGATGCACAGCGCGGCACGTCTGGCATTGTCATTGCGCCAGGCAGTGCTGGCCCGGCGCGATGCTTTGGCGGAAGAACGTGGCATCCCAATCTGGAACGCCGAAGCGGTCAAGATCCTCGCCCAGGACAACCGACACCCACTGTTCATCGCCTACCCCAGCGCCACCGAACTCGACGAGATCAGTGCCGGTAGCTGGCAGTTAGCGCCTGCGGACATCGCCCGCTTGGGTTTCGCCATTGCCCATATTATCGATGAGAACGCACCGGCGGTGACAGGGCTTGATGAAACCCTTGCCACGGCGGCGCAGGCAGTGGCCAGGCAACTGATGGCAGCAAAAAGACCGCTGGTGATCAGCGGTGGCTCATTGGAATCAACCCAGGTGCTCGATGCGGCGGGCAGTATTGCCCGTGCGCTGTCACGGCGCGCCAGGCGCGCCGGGCTGATGTTGATACGCCGGGAAGCCAACAGCACCGGCCTTACCATGCTGGGCGGTCGTCCACTGGAGTGGGCTCTGGATGAAATCGTCGAAGGCCGGGCAGATGCCCTCGTGGTTTTGGAAAACGACCTGTACGTCCGGCTGCCGGAAGCGCGGGTTGAGGCCGCATTAGATACGGCAACCGCGTTGGTCGTGCTTGATCACCAGCGCACCCGCACCTGGCAGCGCGCCAGGCTTGGCTTGGCCGCCGCCAGTTTCACCGAGGCGGACGGCACGCTGGTCAATCTGGAAGGCCGGGCCCAGCGGTTCTACCAGGTCTTCGATACGAGCTATATGCGGCCGGAGTCCCGCATTCACGAAAGCTGGCGCTGGCTACACGCCCTGCGTATCAGCCTCATTCGCGGCGAGGACAGCACCATTACTTTGGACCAGGCCACTGAGGCCTGTGCCCAGGATTATCCGGCACTGGCAGACATTGTTGCGAGCTCTCTAAGCGCGGATTATCGAGTTAAAGGCGTTAAGTTGGCCCGGGCCCCACATCGCTTCAGTGGGCGAACGTCTCTGCGTGCCAACATAGCGGTGAGCGAACCGCGAACGCCTCAAGATCCGGATACGCCCTTCACCTTTTCCATGGAAGGTTACAGTGGTTTCGATCGGCCTCGTAAGGAAGTGCCGTTCGCCTGGGCGCCAGGCTGGAACTCGCACCAGGCGTGGAACAAGTTTACCGACGAAGTGGGCGGACATCTGCGTGGCGGCGATCCCGGCGTGCGCCTGGTTGCGCCGCGCCCCGGTGCGTATCGCTATGCCAGCGATATCCCCGCGGCCTTCGAACCGCAACAGGATCGTTGGCAGCTGCTGGTGTTGCCGCGACTGTTTGGCGGCGAGGAAACTTCCTCCCGCTCCGCGCCCATTGAAGAACGTGCGGAACTGCCGACCATTGGTTTATCCAGCGCAGATGCGGCACGGCGGGGGTTTGAGCAGGGCGCATCGCTGACACTGGAAACAGAGACCGCGTGTCTTACCCTGCCATTACGCTGCGATCAGCGTTTACCGGCCGGTATCGTCAGCATACCGGCAGGAATATCCAGCGAATTCAGCAGCGGCGATTGGGCCAGGCTTGAGGCTTCGGGCCCCGACCATAAGGAGGCGCGCGAATGAGCTGGATAACCCTTGGTAACTGGCGACCCGAATGGTTGACCCCGGCGGTGATGGATATCGCCGTGGCCATGATCCAGGCAGTGGTCATTCTGCTGGTAGCGGTGCTGGTGGGGGCAATCCTCACGGTGGTAGAGCGTCGCCTGCTGGGCTGGTGGCAAGACCGTTACGGTCCCAACCGGGTGGGCCCCTTCGGCTCTCTGCAAGTGGTCGCCGATATGATCAAGATCTTCTTCAAGGAAGACTGGATACCGCCCTTTGCCGACCGGACTCTCTTCGTGCTGGCCCCGGCGATTGCTATGGCATCGCTGTTGTTGTCGTTCATGATTATCCCCATCACGCCGGGCTGGGGCGTGGCGGACTGGAACATCGGCTTGCTGTTCTTTCTGGCCATGGGCGGCATTAATGTCTACTCGGTGCTGCTGGGCGGCTGGGCCAGTGCCAACAAGTATGCGCTGATCGGTGCCATGCGCTCTTCGGCTCAGACCATCTCCTATGAGGTATTCATGGGGCTGTCATTGATGGGTGTTGTTGCCATGGCGGGCACCTTCAACCTGCGCGAGATCGTCAACGCTCAGCAGGACCTGTGGTATATCGTTCCCCAGTTTCTGGGTTTCTGTAACTTTCTTATTGCCGGCTTCGCGGTGGTGCACCGTCACCCCTTCGATCAGCCCGAAGCGGAGCAGGAGCTGGCAGACGGCTATCACGTTGAATACTCCTCCATGAAATTTGGCATGTTCTTTATTGGCGAATATGTCGGCATGCTGCTGATTTCCGCGCTTGTGGTGACGCTATTCTTCGGCGGTTGGCACGGGCCGCTGCTGCCACCCATTGTCTGGTTTGTACTCAAGATCAGTGTCTTTTTGATGCTGTTCATTCTAGTGCGGGCCTCGCTGCCTCGGCCGCGTTACGACCGGGTGATGACTTTCGGCTGGATTGTCTGTTTGCCGCTAACGCTGATCAACCTGCTGGTAACCGGCGCAGTGATACTGCTTGTGGCGCCAGGATAAGAGCATTCGAACCGATCATGAACGAGGAGCAACTGCTATGTACAAGGGACTTTTAAAAGGTACTTGGTCGCAATTGCGCACCCTGGGTATGGTTTTTATGCATGGGTTTCGCAAGCGCGAAACCGTCAACTATCCGGAAGAAGAAGTCTATCTGTCGCCGCGTTATCGCGGGCGCATTGTGCTGACCCGGGATCCGGATGGCGAGGAACGTTGCGTGGCCTGCAATCTGTGCGCCGTTGCCTGTCCGGTGGCTTGTATCTCGTTGGAGAAGGGCGAAAGGGAAGATGGGCGCTGGTACCCCGAATTCTTTCGCATTAACTTTTCGCGCTGCATTTTTTGCGGCATGTGTGAAGAAGCCTGCCCGACCTCGGCGATCCAGCTAACGCCAGACTTCGAGATGGGTGAATACAACCGCCAAGAGCTGGTATATGAAAAGGAAGATCTGTTGATTAGCGGCCCTGGCAAGGACCACAACTATAATTTCTACAAGGTAGCGGGCATGGCCATCGCCGGCAAAGACAAGGGTAAGGGCGTGGCGGAATACGAGCCGATCAAGGTCACCACGCTGCTTCCCTGAAGCCGCATCGCCAGCGCCGCTACGCTACGCTGGAGAGAAGCGGAAAGGAGGGGAGAAGAATGGAGAGAGAAACATGGAATACGCATTTTACCTGAGCGGTCTGGTCGCGGTGCTGGCGACCCTGGGGGTTATCAGCAATCCCAATCCAGTGCATGGGGTGCTGTATCTGGTGGTGTCATTGCTGGCCGTGGCCATGGTGTTCTTTGCCCTGGGTGCGCCCTTCGCGGGGGCGCTTGAGATTATCGTCTACGCCGGAGCAATCATGGTGCTGTTCGTTTTTGTGGTGATGATGCTTAACCTGGGCGAGGCGGCGGTCGCCCAGGAGCGCGCCTGGTTGCAACCGCGCACGTGGCTGGGGCCATCGCTGCTCGCCGGTGTCTTGCTGCTGACGCTGATCGACTTACTGTTGCGCGGCGATGGGGGCGTGCTGGTGCAGGGTGATGTGCTGAGCGCCAAGCAGGTGGGCACGATTCTGTTCGGCCCTTGGCTGCTGGTAGTGGAACTCAGCGCTTTGCTGCTGCTGGCAGCGCTGGTCACGGCCTCTCATGTCGGACGTTTACGCCAGCTAGGGTCGGATTCAAAGATTGGCAAGGAAGCTCCATGAACGGTGTACCCATGGAACATGGTCTGGTGTTGGCAGCCATTCTGTTCGCGCTGGGGCTGGCTGGCCTGATGTTCAGGCGCAATATGATCTTTATACTGATGAGCCTTGAGATCATGCTCAACGCCGCGGGGCTTGCCTTTATCGTCGCCGGCGCGGCCTGGCAGCAGCCGGAAGGCCAGGTCATGTTTCTGCTGGTGATCACGCTGGCGGCTGCAGAGGCCGCGGTCGGCTTGGCGTTGTTGATTCAACTGCACCAACGCTTCAAATCCCTGGATATCGATGCGGTCAGCAGGATGCGTGGATAATGGACATGATAACGTCACTGCTTTCGACGGCGCTATTGCTGCCGCTAACGTTCCTGCTACCTCTGGCAGGAACGCTGATTCTGGCCTTTTCCCGGGGCAAGCTTGGCTATCGTATCAGTTCCATTGTGGGAGTCGGCAGCGTGGGACTGGCCGCGTTGGTCACCGCATTGCTGACACTGGGTTTTGTCAACGACGCGGCGAACGCCAGCCATCCTCAAATCGTGACCCTGTGGACCTGGATATCCGTGGGGGAGTTTCAGCCAACTATTGGGTTGGCCCTGGATGGGCTGTCGCTGACCATGCTCGGCATTATTACCGGCGTGGGCTTTCTGATTCATTTGTTTGCCGCTTGGTACATGCGCGGCGATGAAGGCGTTACGCGTTTTTACACCTACATGAACCTGTTCGTGTTCAGCATGGTACTACTGGTACTAGGTGATAATCTGCTGCTGCTGTTCCTGGGCTGGGAAGGGGTCGGCATGTGCAGCTACCTGCTGATCGGCTACTACTATCAGAACAGTGCCAACGGCTGGGCAGGGTTCAAAGCCTTCATCATTACCCGCATCGGCGATGTGTTCCTGGCCATAGGTATGTTTTTGCTGTTTGCTAAACTCGGCACCCTGAACATTGCCGAGATCCTTTCTCTCGCACCGCAGATGTGGCAAGCCGGGGATTCAACGGTGGAGCTGGCGGCACTGTTACTACTGGGTGGAGCCGTGGGTAAGTCTGCCCAACTACCGCTGCACACCTGGCTTGCCGACGCCATGGCCGGCCCCACGCCAGTGTCGGCCCTGATCCACGCCGCGACCATGGTCACCGCTGGGGTGTATTTGATCGCGCGCATGCACGGGATATTTGAGCTGGCACCTACGGCACTCTTCCTGACGGGGCTGATCGGTGCCCTGACGCTACTGATGGCTGGCTTCGCAGCCTTGGCCCAGACCGACATCAAACGGGTACTGGCCTATTCCACCATGAGCCAAATTGGTTATATGTTTCTTGCGCTGGGAGTTGGCGCTTTCGACGCGGCCGTCTTCCATTTGATGGTTCATGCCTTCTTTAAAGCACTGCTGTTTCTCTCAGCCGGGGCGGTGATCATCAGTTGTCATCACGAACAGGATATACGCCGTCTCGGCGGCCTATGGCGCAAGCTGCCTCTTGCCTACATGGGCTTTATTGTCGGTGGTGCCGCACTGGTGGCTTTGCCGTTGGTTACTGCAGGCTTCTACAGCAAAGATGAAATTCTCTGGCAGGCCTTCGCGGCGGATCAACAAGGGCTACTGATCGCCGGTTTAATTGGCGCGTTGTTGACCTCTCTATACACCACGCGTCTGGTCATTGGCATCTTCCATGGTGAAATGAAGAGCGACGGTGCCCGTCATTCCAAGGCAGGGCGAGGCTTGGCCCATGGTCTGCCACTGGTGATCTTGGCCGTGCTCTCGACTTTCCTAGGCGCCTGGATTGTGCCGCCGCTGAGCGGGGTCTTACCGGTTAGTCCCGGCGAGGGCATGGAAGCGGGGCATACCGCACTTGAGTTGATCGCGTCGGCCACGGCGTTGATCGGTCTTGGCTTGGGCGCCTGGTTGTTTATCATCAAGCGCGACTGGCTAACACACATCACTCAGCAGGGCATCGGTGCTGGGTTGTGGGCTTGGTGGAACCTTGCGTGGGGTTTTGACATTGTTTTCGATTGGCTTCTGGTACGGCCCTATCGCGGCTTAGTTCGAATAATGCGGGGCGATCTGTTTGACGCCTTCTTCCGTTTGATTGCCCATGCTTTGCGTGCTGTGCATTTCGGACTCTCTCGCACCCAGACCGGCAAGCTGCGTGGGTATGCTGCCACCATGGTGGTCGGGGCCACGCTGATCCTGCTGAGCCTGGCGCTGGTGTTCTAGGAATGATGCACAACCCGGATAAGGAGATGCAACGCTTATGATACTGGTGTGGTTAATCGTGATCCCTTTCATCGGGGGGCTCTTATGCTGGCAGATTGAGCGGTTTGGCGATAAGCCAACGCGCTGGATCGCGCTTGCCACCATGCTGGCCGAGCTGTTGATCTCGCTGTGGCTGTGGACGCAGCTCGATTTTCATATGCCCGCGCTAGATGGCACGGCAACCCGGTGGGCGCTGGAATATCAGGTGGACTGGATCGAGCGCTTTGGCATCAGCTTTCACCTTGCCATGGATGGTTTGTCGCTGGTATTGATCGCGCTAACCAGCTTTCTCGGCGTGTTGGCGGTGCTGTGTTCGTGGAACGAAATTGTACGCCGGATTGGTTTCTTCCACCTTAACTTGCTGTGGATTCTCACCGGCGTTACCGGCGTGTTTTTGGCTATTGACCTGTTCCTGTTTTTCTTCTTTTGGGAGCTGATGTTGGTGCCGATGTACTTCCTGATTGCCCTTTGGGGCCACAGCGGTGCAAAGGGCAAAACCCGTATTGGCGCGGCCACCAAATTCTTCATCTATACCCAGGCCAGCGGGCTGTTGATGTTGGTCTCTATCTTGGGGTTGGTGTTCGCTCATCATGCCAACACCGGTGAGTACTCTTTCAGCTATCAGGTGCTGCTGGAGACCACGCTGTCGCCGACACTTTCCACGTGGTTGATGTTGGGTTTCTTTATCGCCTTCGCGGTCAAACTTCCGGTGGTGCCGCTGCACGGTTGGCTGCCGGATGCCCATGCTCAGGCACCTACCGCCGGCAGCGTAGATCTGGCAGGGATACTTCTTAAAACTGCCGCCTACGGCATGATGCGTTTTGCTTTGCCGCTGTTTCCAGAGGCCTCCCAGGCATTCGCGCCCATCGCCATGGGGCTTGGGCTACTGGGTATTTACTACGGTGCAATACTCGCCTGCGGGCAGCAGAACGTTAAACGTTTCATCGCCTATACCAGTATCGCCCACATGGGGTTCGTGCTGATCGGCATTTATTCCGGCTCTGTGCTGGCTTTGCAGGGCGTGGTGATACTGATGCTGGCCCACGCCTTTTCTGCCGCAGGGTTATTTATCCTAAGCGGACAGCTATACGAGCGCCTGCATACTCGTGAGATGGATAAGATGGGCGGACTATGGGGACGACTGGGGAGTCTGCCGGGGTTCTGGCTGTTCTTTATTGCTGCTTCGCTGGGAATACCGGTCACCGCCAATTTCGTCGGCGAATTTATGGTGCTGTTCGGCACCTTTGCCACGGCACCCTGGGTGGTGGTGATCGCGAGTTTTGGCTTGGTATTGGCGGCGATCTATTCGCTGATCCTGATGCAGCGCGTGCACTATGGCCCGCCACGCAGCGAGACGCCGTTAAAGGGGCTTGATACCCGAGAATTTGCCATGATGCTGAGCATCGTCGTGCTCCTGATATGGCTTGGCATCTACCCCCAGCCGCTACTTGATACCACCGACGCCGCCATGGGCGAGGTGCATCGGCTGTTCGAGATCCCGGGCGCCCCTGAGCCGGGAGTCGATACCGGGCCGGGTGCGACCACTATGCTGATGCCGGAGGCCCGCTGATGCCCGTTGCTGCTCTTATCGCCTATCTGCCCATGATGCTGGTGGCCGCGACGGCTGTCGCGGTAATGCTTGGTATCGCCTGGCGTCGCGAGCACGCCGTAACGGTTGCTGCCAGCGTATTGGGTCTGGGGCTGGCTTTGATCGCTCAGGTGTTTGCCTGGCGGGTGATTCCTGTACACACGCCACTGCTCGATTTTGATGGTCTGGCGCTATTGGCCGGGATCTTGATACTGGCGTCGAGTCTGGTTTGCGCGATCCTGTCCCATGCCTATCTTGAGACTTTTCACGGCGCCCGCGAAGAGTTCTATGTTCTGCTGCTGTGCGCGGCGGCTGGGGGCCTGGTGCTGGCAGCGAGTCAGCATCTGGCCAGTCTGTTCATCGGCCTGGAGCTGTTATCCATGCCGCTCTATGGAATGCTGGCCTACGCTTACCATGAGCAGCGCTCCCTTGAAGCCGGCATTAAATACCTGATTCTTTCTGCCGCCGCCAGCGCTTTTTTACTGTTCGGTATGGCGCTGCTCTATGCTCAGACTGGTGAGTTACGGATCGACGTTTTGATGGCTAGCCTTGATTCGAACACCGGTGTCTGGGGCCTGGCGGGCGTTGGCCTGATGCTCGTGGGTCTGGGTTTCAAGCTTTCAGTAGTGCCATTTCATCTATGGACCCCGGACGTCTACGAGGGTGGGCCGGCGCCGGCGACCACCTTTCTGGCCACCGCCAGCAAAGTGGCGGTGTTCGTGTTGCTTATGCGACTGATGCTGTCGGTGCCAGCCCTGCAAGGTGACTGGCTGCGCACGGTGCTTACCTGGCTGGCACTTGCCAGCATGCTAATCGGCAACCTGCTGGCGCTGACGCAGTCTAACCTCAAGCGCATACTTGGCTATTCGTCGATTGCTCATTTCGGCTACCTGCTGATCGTGCTGGTGGTCGCGGACGGTCTGGCGGCGGAAACGGGAGGGGTCTACCTGATCACCTACGTGTTGAGCACTCTGGCGGCGTTTGGCGTGGTCATTCTGATCTCGAGCACTGCCAGCGGCGAAGACGCAGCAGGGCTGCACCACTATCGCGGCCTGTTCTGGCGGCGCCCGTACCTGACCGCAGTACTGACCGTGGCTATGCTGTCGTTGGCGGGCATTCCGGCGACCGTCGGCTTCATCGGCAAGTTTTATCTAATTGCTCTGGGCGTTGAAGCCCAGAGCTGGTGGCTGGTGGGTGGCATCATCCTTGGCAGCGCCATCGGGCTTTACTACTATCTGAGGGTTATAATCACACTGTTTATGGCCGAGCCGGGAATGCACCGTCGCGACGCATCCGATGATTGGGGCATTCGGGCAGGGGGGCTGGCAGTGCTTGCTGTAGTGGGATTGGTGATACTGCTCGGTGTCTATCCCGCGCCGATGATCGAGCTTGCCCGAACCCTTAGTGCGATAACCATCCGCTGAATGAACCCGTCGGCTAGGCTCCCGGCAATACAACCACCAAACAATGAAATCAGCTCAGTCACTCCACATAAAGAAGGCTGCTGCTTGCACCACCAGACTGCGCCACCATTTCCCCAAACGGGCTGGCCGTAATTCCCTGGCTTTTCGCGGCTTGCTCGAATTCTACCCTTGCAGAAGGAGCCACAGCCACTAGCAAGCCACCACTTGTTTGAGGGTCACACATGATAAGAGAACCACTCTCCGTCATATTGTGAACACAAGAACCAAAGGCCGTTGCATTACGATAAGTGCCTCCGGGGATGCACCCAGCCTCAATATAAGGGGACAGGTTCGGCATTACCGGCAGCGCACGCAAATTCACTTTGGCAGACAACCCGCTACCGCGACAAACTTCAAGAAGATGCCCAGCTAACCCAAAGCCGGTAACGTCTGTCATTGCGTGCACGCCATCTATTTCTGCAAATACCAACCCTGGCTTATTGAGCGTTGTCATGTTCTCCACGGCCAAAGCCAGGTCAGCGTCTGTCAGTAGACCTTTCTTCGATGCGCTGGTGAGAATGCCGACGCCGAGCGGCTTAGTGAGATAAAGCAGGTCACCTTCACGGGCACGGTCATTACGCATAATCCGATCAGTGGCAACCTGACCGGTAACAGCAAGCCCAAAGATTGGCTCCGGTGCGTCAATACTGTGACCACCAGCCAGCGTAATGCCTGCCTGGCCGCATATCATTCGGCCGCCATCTATCACTTTGGATGCAATCTCCGGAGCCAGAGCATTCACGGGCCATCCTAGAATTGCAATTGCCATCAGCGGCTTACCGCCCATGGCATAAACATCGCTGATGGCGTTGGCGGCAGCAATTCGCCCAAAGTCATACGGGTCATCAACAACAGGCATAAAAAAGTCTGTTGTGCTGATAATGCCTATCCCGTTACCAATATCGACGACGGCCGCATCATCTCGGCTTTCATTTCCCACCAGCAGCCGGGGATCTGAAAACTGTGGAACCTTGGTTTGCAAGATTCGCTCTAAAACATCCGGTGCAATCTTACAGCCGCAGCCCGCACCGTGGCTGAATTCAGTTAATCGAATTTTCAAATCTGCTACCCCTGTTCCATCAATGTCCATAGGTTAGTTCGTCAACCCGGGAAGCCAAAGCGCAAAACCGGGGACAGTATACAAAATACAAGGCCTGTGCGGTGCATCTGCCCCCACTGGCCATAAGGGCCCATAAGGACTGGCATTCGTTAGTACATTTATATGTGAGTTTGATAACTCACACTGCTCGTATTGACTCTCCAAGCGTTGGTCTTCAGTATACTGTACATAAAAGGCGCTGTTGTGCTTACCTGTTGGTGGTCTACACTTACTCCATACCTGAATGTATTTGGAGGCTACCGTGCAGCACGATGATTTCAACGACCTTCTACGCCGCGTTCCTGACTTCACCACCCCACAGCTGAAAAAGCTACGGCATCATATTGAAAAACGCGTCAAACTGGATGCTGTTTACGAGACGCTGACGGCCAGTGAAGAGGCGGTTACCCAGTGCCCTTATTGTCAGTCCAAGATGTTTATTCGCTGGGGATCATCCGGGAATGAGCGCCAGCGCTACCGCTGTAAACATTGCGCAAAGACCTTCAACGCGCTGGTGGGTAGCCCGCTGTACCGCATGCGTAAAGAAGAGCTCTGGCTAGAGTATGTGGAAACGATGCGCTATGGCCTATCCCTACGCAAAGCGGCCAAGGTGACCGGTGTCAGCCTACGCACGGCCTTTCGCTGGCGTCATGCCTTTCTAAGCAGTCCCAGAGATCATAAGGCTACGTCGTTGTCCGGCATCATCGAGGCCGACGAGACATTCCTGCCGGAGTCCTTCAAGGGAAAAAAGACGATGCCTCGGCCAGCCCGTAAACGTGGGGGCGGTAAGGTGACTCAGGTGCCCATCGCATTGGCGCTGGATCGCTCCGGACACATTACCCACCATGTTCTAGAGCACGACACTAAGGAGGAAATTATCGCAGCCTTGGCCCCAGTGATCCGCGAGAACTCCGTCTTGTGCACAGATGGCAACCTTTCCTATGTAGAAATGGTGAAGACGTTTGACCATCTTGAGCATAAGCGATTGATTGCGAAGGATAACAGCCGGGTTGTTGAGGGTGTTTACCACATCCAGACCCTGAACAATTTTACCCAACGCTGGAAGGGTTGGCTTAAGCGCTTCCACGGTGTCGGAACGGCCCGCGTGGACAATTACCTGGCGTGGTTCCGCTTTATGGACGAAAGGGAGGAGTTTCAAGATATTGTTTGGGTTCGGGGGGCGATTCCCAGTTTGGAGTGGCCTGCCAACAGGTAAGCACAACAGCGCCACATAAAAACAGTAATTGGCGTAAGCTGCGAATTTCGCTGATGTTAAATCTGATTCAGTCACTGAAATGAAAGGGGTAGTCATGACGGCACAAGCTTCGGTGTCCTTTATCACAGTGAGGCGCCGATTCGATTTTCGTAACATCGAAGTTGGGCGTTGGGTAACCCCTGAAGAGCGGGACAGAGCGGCTGGTCGGTTCTATCGGGCGCTGATCAATCTGATGACCATTCTTCAGGGGCCGGAAGCACTTGTTTCCCTGCGAGGCTCGCTGGGCCTGCAGTACGGAATTGGTGGGCGGCTAGGGGTGGCCGCACATTATATCCCGGCGACTCGGCAGTTGGCGTTAGCCAAAAACGCCGGAGCAGGGAGTCTCGCCCATGAATGGTTCCACGCCTTCGACCACTACATGGGAAACAAGGCGTTCCGGAATCTGGATAGGCATGGTTTTGCCTCCAGTGGCTGGCTGAACAGCGCGAACCAGAAAGAGCATCCGCTTAATGAACGGCTGAGCAACTGCTTTCAGGCTATCTTGCTTACCGAAGATGGTGCGTCACCCAGTCCGCTGTTTCTTGCCTCACAGAAGGCCGATCAACGACTGAAACTTCTCTATTACGCCAAACCGGAAGAGCTTTGTGCCCGGGCGTTTGAAGCTTTCGTCGAAGACAGCCAGCCCCGTAACAGCTTTCTGGTGCGGGGCACGGTGTATTCCGACGAGGCCCAGGCGGGGCTGTACCCGGCGGGCGTCCAGCGACAGCGAATTAACGATACCTTTCAGACCTACTTCGAGGCCCTGGGCGCGGCACTGTATCGGGAACAGACCAAAGCCGGATGACGCAACCGGTCTTTGCGCTCGTTGATTGCAATAACTTTTACGCCTCTTGCGAGAAGCTCTTCCGGCCGGATCTGCGGGACACACCGGTTGTGGTTCTCTCAAATAACGATGGCTGTGTGGTGGCCCGTTCGAAAGAAGCGAAAGCGCTTGGGATCAAAATGGGTGTGCCAGTTCACCATATCAAAGACGAAATCCGTCGCTTCGGCATAGCCCCGACCCGAACACTGTCAAAACTGGCGAACTATGGCGCGAAAAAATACCGGGCCACGGGCGGGGTCGTGGACCTCACCGACCCGCTCCGGCAACGGCGACTGATGGCTCGCGTGCCGGTAGCAGAGGTCTGGGGTGTCGGGCGCAAGCTCACCGCCAAACTCCACACGATGGGTATTGTCACTGCGTTACAATTGGCGGATACCGACCTGGCCACACTCAGGAACCGTTTCTCGGTTGTACTGGAACGAACCGCCCGGGAGCTCAACGGCATTCACTGTCTGCCGTGGGAGGACGCACCGCCGCCGAAAAAGCAGATCATGTGCTCTCGATCGTTCGGCCAACCGATTCAGGCCCTGGCAGATCTGGAAGAAGCGGTGGCGCACTATGTCAGCAGAGCGACAGAAAAACTCAGGGGCGGTCAGCAATACGCCGGGGAGCTGATGGTGTTTGTCCGTACCAATCCTTTTAAAACATCGGCCTCCCAATACTCAAGAAGTGCCTCTATCCGCCTGATAAACGCCACTCAGGATTCCCGCGTTTTAGTGCAACAGGCGTTGAATCTGCTCCGATCCATGTATCGTGAGGGTTACGACTACGCCAAGGCCGGCGTGATGCTCAGTGAACTGATGGATGAAACCGGCTTGCAGGACGACTTGTTTGAAACAGCGGATGCCGGCAAACCCAGTGCTGAGAAATCCCAGAGGCTGATGGCTGTGATGGACGAGATCAACCGGAAATCCAGAGCAACCCTCTATATGGCCCGACAGGCCGGGCCTGAGGTTTATGCCATGCGGCGGACGCATCTTTCGCCGGCATACACGACGGATTGGCAAGCGTTACCAGGTGTGGGGTAGCACGCGAATTCCCCGTTAGCAGGGGGCGTGTTCACAGGTCGGTTAAGCCTGCAGTTTTCCAGTTTTCTGGCTTCCTCTATCAAGTTTGACTAGAGTGACGCCACAGAATCCGTTGTCTGCCCCGATGGAAAACCTGGCAAGGAAAGCACCATGTCCAGCACCGCCGTCCGTTACCTCACGATGCTCCGAATGGTGCCTCGTTATCCACGCTCAATCACAACCAGCGAACTTGCGTCTCGGTTGGAGGATCGAGAGTTCTCCGTGACCATGCGCTCAATTCAAAGGGATTTGGAAAAACTGAGCGCTTATTTTCCGTTGCAGGTCGATGAGAACACTCGGCCTTATGGCTGGTCGTTCGATCGCGAGGCCACGATCAATGTTATCCCCGCACTGGACTTGCCCGCTGCACTCACGTTTGAGTTGGCAAGAGCTTACCTGACCCCTATCTTGCCCCCGAGGGCACTTTCCCATCTGAAGCCCCACTTCGATGAGGCCCAGAAGTCACTGGTCAGAGGTAAAAACCCGCTTGGAAAATGGCCAGACCGCGTGCGGGTGATAAACCGAGGGCTCAGTGGCCAGCGTCCCGCGATCAATGCGGATGTACTCGAAACGGTAACGGAGGCTCTGCTGAAGGCTTACCAGTGCAGCCTGACCTACCAGGCGAGAACCTGGCCGGCACCGGAAGACATTCGCGTGCATCCGTTTGGATTGATATTTCGCGATCCCAACGTTTATCTCATTGGAATGATTGACGGCCGGGAAGGCTTCCGCCAGTTGGTACTTCACCGTGCGTCAGCTGGAGAACTGGTCGAAGAGCCTGTTGAGCGGCCGGAAGATTTTGATCTGGACCTCTACATTCATTCCGGCGCCATGGGCATACTCAAATCCAGGGAGCCGATATTTTTGCACCTTCGATGTGATAAACCGGCTCTAAACCAGCTGATGGAATCGCCACTTGGCTTTGACCAGGTCACGAAGGATATCGACGAAGAGACCTTCGAAATCACCGTGACCGTTGGCGATACCCAGGATCTTCGCTGGTGGCTGACCGCACAAGCAGTCCATTGCGATATTGTTAAGCCGGACTGGTTACGTCAGGAGACTGCATCCACCCTAGCGCAAGGTCTCGCGCGCACGCGGTAACTTCTGAGTTCCGATTGCTCTCGCGCTCTTCCCATAAACGCCGTAATAGGCGACAAGCAATGTCGCATTGCCTTGTTAGCATTGGTCGGTAAATGGCAGCCATGGCAGGAGATAAGGAATAACAATGCTTGAGTCGATAAAGGAATGGATTCAGTGAATGAACCTGCAGTTCGCGGCCGGCCTCACCTTAAACGATACGTACTACTGGTTCCCGATACCGCAATAAAAAACTTTTGTTCTATTAATTGTGGCATCGTCTTTCCGCTTCAGTGTGGGCAACCTCCCAGCTTTCCTTATCAGTAGGCATGCCATTGTCACCCAGCGGCGAAACCCCCAACACTTTTCGACGATCGTTCACCTTGGCAACGTACTCAGCACACATTGGGTTTTTGCCCCGGCGGCGGTCTTGGGCATCTGAAATAGAATCCATTTGCTCGTCGTATTCCTCTGGAAACATTTCGAAGTGAACTTTCCTGGTGAGCGATTTGAGCTGATCCAGCTTAAAAACCTCCTCCGCACTCAGGCCTTTGCGTTCTTCTGCACGCTTCTTAGCCATTTCTTTTCCTGCACGGTTCATACGTTTTCTCCCTGTTTTTATACTCTATTGCCAGACTAGCAGGCTAAAGCGACTCCATATGTCGCGTATCCGTTTTAAGATGAAATCAATAAAGTAGGGTGAAATGAACATATACCTAACAACAGCGGCAAACCTGAGTGACGATGCCGAGAACGTGGGTGCCGTTACCGGCCCGATTGCCAGGGCCGCATGGGGCAAATAGGCAATACCCATCAGCTGGCTGGAGCCTTTGTCGTGGGGCGGGACCATTTCAGCCATGGCGGAGCAGCTGATCTTATTGGGAGCGTAACGGCGCAGCTTCATTGTCAGCGTTAATCAAGGAGGCCGAATGATCGACAATTTCAGAGCAGACCTGATTGCGCAGGTTAACGAGTCGGAATCGTCTCGCGAAGCCATTCTCAAAAAAATGGGATACCACAAACCGTCAGCGACTAACCTCGAACGCCTACAAAAGGTGCTGAGCAGTTCAACCCTGGGGCTGGAAGTTGGCGGTTATGATTTTAGATACCAGAGCCATGAATTCGTCCATGAGCTGTGCCGGGCACTAGAGTTGCCTTTGGATGAATGTGCCGCAAATATTGCTCGTATTAAACGCCAAACAGACGATGACCGCGCTTCATTCAAGCCTTATCTGTGGGTAGACACCGATTTTAAACGTGAAAACCAGCCTGTTTTTGTGTTGGCGGCTCTCGAAAGCAGGCGTTATCTAGGATTTCCTGAATGGCTTTTAAGGCTCACCCCGGAGCAGCAGTTGGTGCAAGCGCAAGAGTTGGTACAGGAACATATGCGAGAAACGGAAGGCGAGCTGCTGATCTGGGGGACGATCAAGCGTTACTGGTTTTTTTATGCGCCCAATCGCAGTTATTGGTTGGCACCGGACGGCCAAATTATTGCAAAAAACGAAGGGCCGGTGACAAATCAGGCGGCAAGCCCGGTAATTGAGGCCATGAACAAGGCCCTTTATAAATGAAATCCATTTAATGGGATGGAAGGGAGCCCTCTTTTCAAAGATCTCATGGAGCCGCGCTCACTGATACTGCGACCCCATGTGTCGCATACCCGTTTTAAGATGAATTTAGTAAAGGAGGGCAAAATGAACAGGCACCTAACCACCGACCAAATCTCCAGAGCCTTGTTTGAAAGTGACCCGATGCACACCTGCTGTAAGGAAAACGACTGTTACGACGAATACGACTACGTCGCCGAAGACGTGTCCAAGCGCTTGCAGACAGGGCAGGACCTAGCGTCCGCCCTGGAAAAAGAAATCGGTCACTGGTTTTATGACGGCGATCCATTCAATACCACCGTCCTGCAGCCAGTCATCAATGAACTGGAAGGAGCCAGCCATGATCGATAACTTCAAAACTGACCTAATGCTGCGTACTGCTGCCATCCCGTCGGAGGAGATCCTGAAGGCTATGGGTTATCAAAAGCCAACCTCCGCCAATTTTGAGCGGCTGCAGAACGTACTGGAAAGTCCGGAGTTTGGCCTGGACGATAGCGGCTTCGATTTCAAATACAGTAGCGAAGGTTTTCTGCGGGCGCTGTGCACCGTAACTGGCATGGGTATGCCGCTGGCAGACCAACGCATCACCCGAGCCAAGAAATATCTGGAAGAAGAGCGCACAGCTTTCAAGCCCTACATCTGGATAGATACTGCATTTCAGCGCAAAAGCCAGCCACTCTTTGCCCTTGCGGTCTGTGAACACCAGCGCTACCTGGATTTCCCTAAAGGCTTCTGGCGATTGTCGATGGACAGACAGCTGGGCAGAGCGCAGTGTAAGGTTCGGGAACATATCTACGAAACGGGTGGTGACCTTGGGATCTGGGGTGAGATCCAGCAGTATTGGTTTTATTACAAAAAAGACGAAGCCTACCTGTTAGCTCAAAATGGTGAGGTGCTGAGCAAGCGCGAAGGGCCAGTACCCAATAAAGCCTCTACAAGTCAGGAAATAGAGCTCATTACTTCCAGTGAGCGGGAATCCATGCAGTAACCGGTGAAGGCTCACTATCGATGTACGACTTGATTGGCGATATTCACGGCTACGCCACCGAGCTTAAAGCACTGCTCACCAAAATGGATTACCAAGAAATCGACGGCGTTTGGCAGCACCCGGACGAGCGCCAGGTGATTTTCCTGGGTGATTTTGTGGATCGGGGCCCGGAGCAAGTTGAAACGGTTCAGATTGCCAAAGCGATGGTCGATAAGGGCAAAGCATTGGCCGTGATGGGTAACCATGAATACAACGCTGTCGCCTGGGCTACGCCGGATCCGGAACAAAAGGGTGAGCATTTGCGCGCTCATACCGATAAGAACCAGAGCCAGCACCAGGAATTTCTGGATCAGGTAGGCGAGGACAGCGAACTTCACAAACTCTTTATTGAGTGGTTTAAAACCTTGCCGGTTTACCTGGACCTTCCGAAACTGCGCGTCGTTCACGCCTGCTGGCATCCTGAATACCTGAGCAAAATCGCTCAATACACGGATGATGAAAACCGGTTGCTTTCGGATGCATGGGAGCAAGCCAGCCGCAAGGACAGCGAGGCCTATGACGCTATCGAAACCCTCCTAAAAGGCCTCGAATTACCTCTGCCGAAAGGCCACTACTTCCTTGATAAAGAAAAAAATAAACGCACCGACGTGCGAGCCAAGTGGTGGCAAACAGAAAAACTGACCTATCGCGATTTGGCTATGGTGCCTGGCTCAGAGATCGATAAGATTCCTCACGACCCAGTGGAGGCGCATATTCTTCCTGGTTATGACGGCAAAAAATCTGTGTTCGTTGGGCACTACTGGATGAGTGGAGAGCCAGAACCGCTCAATGACCATATAGCATGTCTGGATTACAGTGTTGCCGGAAAGCATGGGGGGAAGCTCTGTGCTTATCGATGGGATGGGGAAAGTAAGCTTCTGAAAGAAAATTTTTATTACGTGTCCCGCGGTCAAGTTTAAGCTTTGACAACAGAACACATTATAACAATTCAGGATATCTAAATGGACTTTCTTAATCTGCTACGGCATCTCCTACCGGACTTTTCAGCATTAGCAAAGAGCTCGCCGCAAGGTCTCGCCACTCTTTTTTGGCTGGTCATGGCATTCGTGTTCGTCGTCGCATTCATTGCGATAAACCGGCATTTCGTGCACTTTAAGCGCCGATTCAGAGCGCTAAAAAGTCTTATCGACAATCAAGATAAGAAAGCACTCGCGGCTAACCGCCGAGAGGTCTTGCAGAAAGCCCTCCAGCTCGAAAACGTCGAGATAGGCAAGGTTTGGCGAGAGTTCGATGAAAGTCTCGTGATCTCGGGCGATCAGAAGTCTCTTTATAATACCCTGGACGCGGATCATTTTTTCAATGCCAGAACATTAGCAACCGGTCTAACGGGGAGTCGTCTGCTTGCAGCAACTCCCAGCTTTCTTGTCGCAATTGGTGTGTTGGGTACCTTTGTGGGGCTGACGGTTGGTCTGAATGGTCTAGATCTTGCCCCAACCTCGGGTGTTTCTGAACTGCGTAGTGGTATCGACAGTCTCATTCAGGGCGCTTCCGTCGCCTTCATGACGTCAGTGTGGGGTATCGGCCTCAGTCTTGTGCTCAATATGATTGAGAAATTCCTGGAACGCTCAGCGCTATTGCAGATCCGGAGTGTTCAGCAGGAAATTGACTTCCTTTATCCGAGAATTCCTGCTGAACAGTCTTTGGTGCACATCGCTGATAGCAGCAGAGAGAGCAAAGAAGCGTTGCAGGAGCTTCACGAGCGCATAGGGGATCGGTTACAGGAAAGCATCAAGGGTGTCAGTGATTCGATGGAGGAGGCATTCACATCGGCACTGAACAATATAATGGCACCAGCGATCGAGTCATTGGTGAGCAATGCCAGTCAACAATCCAATCAGGTTCTAGAGCGTTTGGTGGGAGATTTTGTCGAGGGTGTTAGCGGTGCGGCGAAGAATCAGGGTGCTTTGCTTGAACAGGCCGCTTCGGATGTCAACACGGCGGTGACAGGTATGAGCTCCCAGCTAGGTGATTTGTTTACCAAGCTTAACGAGCAGCAGGAACGGCAGATTGAAAGCTCACAACAGCAGGCCGGACGATTCGATGAGCAAATCGCAAAGGTTACTGAGTCTTCGGCAAACAGCCAAAAAGCGCTGGACGAACGCTTCGATAAACTGATGGGGAATTTTTCTGAACGAGTTGAGCAGCAATTGGAAGCAGCTGAGGATCGTAATCAGAAAGCCGCTGAAACTGCCACTCATCGTCAGGAGGCGATGGAGCAAAGCTTCAGCGGAATGACGGAAGAAATGATCGGCCGTCTCAACGCTCAAATGACCGCTTCGGACGAGAGGGAGAATCTCCAGCAAGATCGATTCAGAGAGCAAAACCAAAAGGTCTCCGAACAGCAGCAAAGTCTCCTGAACAATATTGCCGAGACTGTTAGGACAACACAGCAACAGAGCTTGCAGCTGGCAGAGCAGCACCGAGAAATCCTGGATCAGCTGGGGCTGGTTACTGAGTCTATGTCTACCAGCAGTAAACATCTGGATAGCAGCTCAAATCAACTTGGCATGCTCAGCACTCAAGTACGCCAGGCCACAGAAATGCTTGGTACCCAGATGACTGATGTTTTGTCTGGCATCGAGTCTGCAGGTGAACAAAATTCTGCCCTGACAGAAAGGTTGAGTGAACAGTCGCGTTTGCTTGAAGGGCTCCAGCAAACCGTCCGGGAAAGTATCGAACAGTATAGCAACGCGGCCAAACTGACGAATGAGGGCTTCGGCGAGCTAAAGAGTCACCAACAGGAATGGCTCAGATCCATTAAAACCGAGTTCAACGACTTGTCTGAAAATATGGCAAATCAGGTTTTGGAAATTGAAAAACAGGCGGAGTCCTGGCTTTCGTCCTACTCCTCGCAAGTCAATCAACAAATGAAAGACCGAATGGAGAAGTGGGACACCAGCTCAAGGGCTTATGCGGATTCTATGCTCAGAGTCGTTGAGAACATGAGCAGCATTCTTGATGAACTGGAGGCTCGTTGATGGCGTTGCTGCGCTCTGAAAAGCCGATAGCGGTCGACGAGGAGAATCCATACTGGATGTCATTCTCCGACGTCATGTCCGGGCTTCTTGTTATCTTCATCCTGGCGTCTGTGATTCTGATACTCCAGCTCATGGAATTACAGGAGCAGGCGGAAAAAGAGCGTGAGCGGCTGCAGGAGCAAGTCGTTGAGGTCGAGGAAGAAATTTCCATGCTTCGAAAGGCGGAAGAAGTCCGGCGAAACATATTGACGGAAGCCGCTGACATTCTGCAAAAAAGGGGAATTCAGGTTGAGGTCAGTGAGAATAGCACGGTCCTGAGGATTCCAAATCAACTGCTCGGATTTGATACTGGCGCAAATGAAATTGGCCGTCAGTATCAGGATATAGCCTATGAAATCGGTGAGGTCCTGCACCAGCTAATTTCTAAAGAGGACCGTTCAAGTTATCTGGATACCGTTTTTGTAGAGGGTCATACCGACAGTCGCCCGTTCTATGGAAAATTGTGTGGTTCCAAAGGGAACTGGTGCCTGTCGACGTTCCGGGCTATTTCTCTTTGGCAGTTCTGGGAGCAGGCCCTACCTGAACGAGGCAAGCTCGGCGATCTTGAAAATGGCGACAATAAAACGCTTTTTTCTGTCAGTGGCTATGCGGAAACCAGACCTGTAATAAAGAACCAGAAAACAGAGTCGGATTTTAGTAAGAATAGACGGATTGATATTAGGTTCACAATTCGCCGTCCAAGCAGTGAGGACTATGAAAAAGTGCGGTCTAAAGTTGATTTGACTCAATGAAGTTACCCCCGCCACCAAACTTGGTCTCAGAGTGGCCAAATGACGTCGAGGCTGGCTGGTCTCGCTTGTTGGCCAAAACCGAGAGGTTCGCTCAATCGGCGGGTGGAGGTGATGCTTTTGACGCCATGTGCGGTCGTTTGCGGCGATCCGTTGAACGTGCCGATCTCACGGATATTTATGATGCGATCGAAAAACGGCTCGGAGCGCGCGCGTTAACGTGGCTGTGGAATAACGAAAAGGGCGTGCTGAAAAGGAGCTGCCGATCCTCCGTTGTCAATGCCTTAGTCGAGCGACAAAAACCAAGGCTAACCCGCACGACCCTCCTCCAGATCGGTAAATTGTATTTTGAGGAATTCGACCAGCTAGATCAGGTGGACAATGGTCTATTCGGTAGTATTGAGGCTGTCATTCGATCTCAGGTCCTGAAGATTCCCCAAAAACAACGAGACCTCTCGACGAGGGACCCGATCGTAGCTCTCCAGAAAAATCTCGATTGGCTCATTGGCGTTGAAGGGCCGGCAAATTTCTCAGACAAGGTTCGTGAAAGTGGTGAGGAGCTTGAGCAACGCTTTGAGGCATTCGGTTTGGTTGGCTATGACGCGGGCCGATACGGGGATTTGTGCCGGGCGCATTATTACATCAAGACGCTCAACGGTGTGGCATCGGGGCAGTGGGACCCGGTATTCGATGAACTCTTGAAGCCTTCCGTCAGTCGAGCCCCCTTTGGTGAAGACAAACGCATTGGGCATGCTGCGCTGGAGGTCATAATCGACAGAGCGGGCTCCGATGTGTCGGAGGCCTGGCAAGATTTTGTAATCGGTATTGCGGGCGATCCTCGCATTAAGAGCTCGTCAAGGAACTATCAGGAATGGTGGAAACCCTTGGGCGCGGCCCGGATCGAGAAAGTCCGGGGGTGGCTGTCTAAAGAAGATCTTAAGCTATTCTTGCAAGCGCTGGAGCAGTACGGGTTAGAAAGTGGCGATGCGGGGCTTAAGCGAATGTTTCCGGCCCGCAAGCGATTTCTTGAGGGACTCTATAAGCAGAAGCTCATTCGCAACACCCGGCTGATGCTAGGGCGTCGCACTGAGGGAACTGTTAAAAGGCTTCTTGGGGATGAAATCAAAACAAATTTTGCTAATTTAGAGGGAGGGCTATCCGACAAAGCTATCATTTATGTTGACTGTGGTGATTTTCATCTCGTGGAGGGTTCTCACAACTTCAAAATCTGGGTTTACCTTGCCCCGCCTGGGAAAATTGTCGGTTCGTATGACCACACCTCATTTACGCCAGGCGAATTAACTCACATAACTCCGGCGCAATATAAAGCGATGTATGACCTGCCTTATGATGCAGTCACTCACAATGGAACCTGGCAATCCAAGGTGATTAATTTTCTGGCAGAGCAAGGTATCGAGCTTGATATCGAGTCGCTCCTCAGCGCAGCTGAATACAGGGGGCATCTCGCCATTCATGGATACCCAGTCGTCAAATCACCAAAAGTCTGGGTGCCTGAACCTAAAGAGTTGCCAGAGCACCTGAAGGTTGTAGCACCCCACCACTCCCCAAAACGAACACCTCCTAAGTATGAGGATCTTTTTTCTGGCAGAAAACCGACGAATGCCGCAGATAAGTTCCTGCGAGGAAGCCCGTCTGTATCAGCAACTGATCGAGATGGTGCCCGTTCTCAAAGCGTCAGAACCGAGAGGAAGGAGGATCTCAACAGCTTTTCTGAACAGCAAAAAACAGTACTGGGTTACCTCGCCCATAACCCAGGAGCGAAGGCTAGACATGTAGCAGTCCTCTTAGGTTTTGCGCTGAAAGAGCTGGTTGCAATGTTCGCCGGGCCTTTGGCGCCTTATGTCAAAAGGGAGGACATGCATACCTGGGTCGTAAAACCGGAATTTATCCATAAGTTCAAATAAACAAAGAGGATTCTCATGGGCTTGTTCGATCTCCTTCGCTCAATGGTCTCTGGCGAACAAGAAAACGTCACCGCGCAGTCTGGTTTTCAGTTTCGCGCTGATTCCTCCGGTGTCCTTTTTTTCATCGATCTCCCGGAGTTCGCCGAGTTAAAGCAAGGTAACGGACCGGCGCTTCAGAAAATGCAGCTGATTGCTTTGCGAATGTTGGAAGAGCAAGGTTTGGCAGAGCCCATGGCCAACGGGTTCCACGTCAGCGCTGAAGACGTGGCCGGACTGGATGACGAGCAGGCTGAGATTCTCAAGTTACCAGTGAGATTTTCCGGCGGCTTTACCACCGAGATTAATGGGCGAACGGGAAACAGCGGTTTCCGCGTAAATGCAACGGCTAGCGTCGAAGGTCAGGATGTTCCTTTCAACCTAAAGGGGCCGTTCCTTTATTTAACGTCGACAGAAGGGTACCGGCTTTCACAAGCGGAACTCTTCGCACTTACTGCCTTGGAATATCATCAGCAACTCGCACCGGAAGGACGAGGTGAGGGCGCGAATTTACGTTTGATGGCGGAGCTTCAGACAGCCCAACGCAACGGTATGAAACTGGACCTTGGGCATTTCGAAAAGCTGGATGTGGTTGTTCCCGAGGGTGTTGGGGTCACAGCCACCAAAATGCCTGATGGAAGCCTCTTTTTGAGTCCGAGCCTCGGAGATGGAACTTCACCGGAAGAGCTTGGACGGCGATGGGACCAGCTGGATTTTGACGCGGAGAAGGGAGGTGCACTTCGTATTGGAAAGAGGGTCGTCTTGCTTGAGCCCGAGAAAATCGAGGCCGTTAAAGAGGTTCTAGGTAATCGAAGAATTCCTGCTGACAGGGTTCGGGAGTTTATTGAAACTCCCAGCGCTTTTCTGGATGCGGCACTGGTGAACCTTGAACTCGGATTTTCCGTCCGGGTGGAAGGGATTGGCAAACTCCAACACATGGAATTTGGTGAGACCGATGCCAAAAAACAGGATTGGTTTGCACTCGACAAATTACCCGCGCCACCCGAGGCACTGCCCAAGGTCATCCAATCAGAAGAAGAGCTCACTCAGTTTCAGGAGGCCGTGGAAGCTGCCTGGGGGCAGGGTGCCGATACCGTCGCCTTTGGGGGGGAGACGATTGATATTTCCAACAGAGAATCGGTATCGACCCAACTCGAACAAATCGGTGACAGGTTACGAAACCCGGATCTGCAAGATCCGATCATCAATGACGACACGCCTGCGACACAAGAGAAGCTGAGCCTTGTCCTTAAGGATGCTGAAGAGCTGCACGAAGAGCTTCGGCAAAAGGCAAAAGATGTATCGAACAATGATCAGCCAGATTGGAGCCAGTACGCGCGAGAGCCATTTCCGCACCAAAAAGAAGGTATCTTATGGCTTTTGGGATTGATTGAGCATGCCCGGCAAGAGCAAGCAGATAATCTGTACCGGTTGCAGGGAGCATTACTTGCAGACGATATGGGGCTTGGCAAAACCTACATGAGCCTTGTGGCGGTGGGCGAGTATCTGAGTCGTCAGAAGGCATCTCGGAAGCAACAGAAGCCCATACTGGTAGTCGCGCCGCTCACCTTGCTTGAGAACTGGGAAGATGAGGTGGCTGCCACTTACAACGGTATCCCTTTCAAGGACATTGTCGTGTTGCAGTCAGGTCGTGATTTGACCAAGTTCCGCGTAAAAGGCGAGAAGCGGGAAGCCGCACAAATGGCGGAGATCCTCGACAATGACCAGATTTTGGATCAAGACGCAATTCGCTACGCACTGCACATCGGGCCGGAAGCCGGCACCAAAAGGCTGGATCAGGAAAGGCGGCTGGTCCTCACGACCTATCAGGCACTTCGGGATTACCAGTTTTCCCTGTGCCGAATCGACTGGGGCATGGTGATTTTCGACGAAGCCCAAAACATCAAAAACCCCAATACATTGCAAGCCCGGGCTGCCAAGGGCTTAAAAGCAGATTTTAAGTTACTCGCAACGGGTACCCCGGTGGAAAACAGCCTTGGCGACTTCTGGTGTCTGATGGACACGGCGCAGCCGGGCTTGCTTGGTAACTGGACAACGTTTCGGGATACCTGGATAAAGCCGATTCTTGCGGCTGATGAAGAAAGCCGCGACGAAGTGAGAAGCACACTGGGTCAAGGGCTACGGGATACCGTCGGCCCGTTTATGCTTCGCCGCGTTAAGGAAGATCAACTGGGCGGCCTGCCAGCCAAAACTATTCGCTGCGGTGTTCCGCAGCCGGATCACGGCAACCTGGTTTACACCTCAGCATTAACCAGCACCATGGAGGGCCAGCAACTGCGGGCTTACGAGGATGTTCTGAAGGGATACCGCGAGCAACAGGCAACCGAAGACATGCGCGGCAAAGCCCTCTCCGTACTGCAACAGTTGAGAGAAGTCTCGCTTCACCCCCGGCTACGACATGAAACTGAACTGATGACCAATGACGCCGCTTCGGCAAGGCGGATCATGGGCGAATCGGCCAAGCTAAGCGTTCTATTGGATACCCTGGATTCCATCAAAAAGAACGGTGAAAAAGTGATTCTGTTC
Organism: Marinobacter sp. LV10R510-11A; assembly: GCF_900215155.1. Taxonomy (NCBI): domain Bacteria; kingdom Pseudomonadati; phylum Pseudomonadota; class Gammaproteobacteria; order Pseudomonadales; family Marinobacteraceae; genus Marinobacter; species Marinobacter sp. LV10R510-11A. The sequence continues at coordinate 1,239,728 of NZ_LT907980.1, read as the reverse complement.
ATGGTCACTAAACGACTGCAGCGGTTGCTAAAGTTGTGGTTGGATCAGATCTACGGTCTGAACATTGCGATCATTAATGGGGACACGGCTGCGGTAGCCAAAAAGACTGACGTGCTGAGCCGAAAGCAGCTTATTACCCAGTTTGAGGCAAATGCGGGATTTAACATCATAATCATGTCGCCAGTGGCTGCGGGGGTTGGTCTTACTGTTGTTGGCGCCAACCACGTAGTGCACCTGGAACGGCACTGGAACCCCGCCAAAGAGGCTCAGGCGTCTGACCGGGTGTATCGCATAGGGCAAAAAAAGCCTGTCACTATCCACCTTCCGGCAGTCCTGCATCCGGAGTACGATGCTTTCGATGTGCATCTTGACAGGCTGCTGCGTGGCAAGCTCATGCTGAAAGACGCCGTGGTAACGCCGGAAGTGGTGTCTGAAAACGAAGTATTGAAATCAATGGGGCTATAAACGGCGTTGGCGCTCTCAGACCCCGTTGATCGAACCTAGCAAATAAATCCTGAGCAACAAACGGAACAGCTAAATGGCCATCAAGAAAAACGCGCTTTATTCCTCTCTCTGGTCCAGTTGCGACGAACTGCGTGGCGGTATGGACGCCTCCCAGTACAAGGATTATGTACTCACCCTGCTATTCATGAAGTACGTAACGGACAAATATAAGGGCGACCCCTACGGCATGATCGTGGTCCCCAAAGGCGCCGGCTTTGACGATATGGTGGCGCTGCGGGGTGATAAGGAAATCGGTGACCGGATCAATAAAATTATCGCCAGGCTGGCGGAAGAGAATGAATTAAAGGGTGTGATTGACGTTGCCGACTTCAACGATGAAGACAAGCTTGGCAAAGGCAAGGAGATGGTGGATCGCCTTTCCAAGCTGGTGGGCATTTTCGAGGGTATCGATCTTTCCTCAAACCGGGCGGATGGTGACGACATATTGGGCGATGCCTACGAATACCTGATGCGCCACTTTGCCACCGAATCCGGAAAGAGCAAGGGCCAGTTCTATACCCCCTCCGAGGTTTCCCGCGTTCTGGCCAAGGTAGTCGGGATCACGGCGGAAACCCCGCAGGACGAAACAGTTTATGACCCGACCTGTGGGTCCGGCTCACTGCTGCTGAAAGCCCGAGATGAAGCCGCAAGGGGGCTGACCATCTACGGTCAGGAGGTGGACAACGCCACCAGCGCGCTCGCAAAAATGAACATGATTCTGCACAGCACTGAGACTGCAAAGATCTGGAAAGGCAACACGCTATCTTCCCCTCAATGGAAGGATGGTAACGGCCAGTTAAAAACTTTCGACTTTGCCGTTGCGAACCCGCCGTTTTCCAACAAAAACTGGACCAGCGGGCTTGATCCGGAGAATGACGAGTTTAATCGCTTTACCTGGGGAGTGCCGCCAGAGAAAAATGGCGACTATGCCTTTCTGCTGCATATCATCAAAAGCCTTAAGAGCACAGGTAAAGGCGCGGTGATTCTTCCTCACGGAGTGCTGTTCCGGGGCAATGCGGAAGCTCGCATCCGCGAGAACCTCGTAAAGCAGGGGTACATTCGAGGAATCATCGGTCTTCCTGCCAACCTGTTTTACGGCACCGGCATCCCTGCGTGCATCATCGTGATCGACAAGGAACAAGCTCAGTCACGGCGAGAGATCTTCATGGTCGATGCCAGTAAGGGCTTCATGAAAGACGGAAACAAAAACCGACTGCGGAGCCAGGACCTTCACAAAATAGTGGATGTGTTCAATAAAGGCCTAAAGCTGTCGCGATACAGCCGTTTGGTCTCGATTGACGAGATTGCGGCCAACGACTACAACCTGAACATCCCGCGCTATATTGACAGCTCGGAGCCGGAAGACTTGCAGGACTTGAGCGCACATCTCCAGGGCGGTATCCCCCAAAGGGATTTAGATACTCTCGAACTCTATTGGGAGGTGTTTCCAAGCCTACGGGCCGCGCTCTTCAAACCGGCGCGCACCGGATACAGTGAGGCGTTGGTTGAAGCCAGCCAGGTTAAGGCCACTATCCTTGCCCACCCGGAATTTACGGCCTTCGCGGAGAAGAGTCTGCAGCCATTCCAGCAGTGGCGTGAAACAGCCAACCTTAAGGCGATCACTCTTGGTGAAGCGCCCAAGAACATTATCCACCGAATCTCGGAAGATCTGCTGGAGCGGTATGCCTCTCTGCCGCTTTTGAGTAAGTACGATGTGTACCAGATCTTGATGGACTACTGGGCAGATGAGATGCAAGACGATGTATACACGCTGGTACAGGATGGTTGGCAGGCAGGCAATGTGCTGCGTGAGTTAGTCGCCAGAAAAAGTGAAAAGCTTCAGGAACAGCCAGACCTGACCATTAACAAGACCAAGTACAAGGCTGAGCTTATCCCGCCATCACTCATCATTGCGCGCTACTTCGAGGTAGAACAGGAGTGGATTGACCACCGAATAGCATTGCTCGATCAGGCGTCTCAGGAGCTAGAGGGTTACCTAGAGGAACACACCGGAGACGAGGATCTCCTAACGGAAGCTCTTAACGACAAAGATAAAGTAACGAAGACAACTGTTATCGCTCGCTTGAAAGACGTTCAGGATCTGGAAGAAAAAGCCGCGCTGAAACAGGCTAAAAGGCTTTTTGATAACGAAGCCGGACTGAAAAAGGCCATCAAGGAAGCTCAGGCCGAACTTGACCTCGCTGTATTCAAACATTACCCGCAGCTTTCGAAGAGCGAGATCAAAACGCTGGTTGTTGACGATAAATGGTTTGCAACTCTGCAAACCGCCATTAAAGCCGAAATTGAGCGCATGACGCAGCAATTGGCTAATCGGGTCAAGGAGTTGGAGCGGCGCTATGCCCGCCCATTGCCGGAATTAACATCGGAGGTTGATGAGCTCAGCAGTCGAGTGATAGACCACATGCAAACCATGGGCCTGGAGGTTTGAGCATGAACTGCGGTTTGACTGAAGTTAGCGCAAATATTGCTGCGAAAAGTACCGACCAGCAATGTCATTTTGACGCTCCGGCAGGGTACAAAAATTCTGAGGTTGGGCTAATTCCGAAAGACTGGCAGGTTTGCGCCCTTTCGGATGTGACAGAATTTCTCGATGGGAATAGACGACCTATCAAATCTGCTGATAGAGCGAGGATCAGTGGCGATTTCCCTTATTACGGGGCTTCAGGAATAGTCGATTATGTTGATGACTATATTTTTGATGATGATCTAATTCTTCTAGGTGAAGACGGTGAGAATATACTCAGTCGAAACTTACCTTTAGCCTTCCGGGTTTCTGGGAAAATTTGGGTGAACAATCATGCTCACGTAATTAAGCCAAAAAAAGAATTCGACATTGGATACTTGACCGCATTCTTGGAAAGCCTAGATTACTCGTTGCTCAACTCTGGTACTGCCCAACCCAAACTTAATAAGCAGAGTTGTCTCAAAATTAAGGTTGCTAAACCCAGTAAGGAAGAGCAAACCGTCATCGCAAAGGCCCTTTCCGATGTCGACGGACTAATAAGCAGCATGGAAGCCCTTGTCACCAAAAAACAGGCCATCAAAACCGCCGCAATGCAGCAACTACTAACCGGCCGCACTCGCCTGCCGCAATTTGCTTTGCGCGAGGACGGTACACCTAAAGGATATAAGACAAGTGAATTGGGGCAGCTTCCAGAGGATTGGGGGATAGTTGAGCTTCGAGACGTTAGTCAATTCATTAACGGCAGAGCATTTTCGATTCACGAGTGGAGAGCGAGTGGAACACCGGTAATTAGGCTTCAAAACCTGACTGGTAGAGGTGAAGATTATTATTACTCCAATCTTCAATTGCCTGAAAAACAATATTGCCATAGAGGCGATTTGCTTTTTATGTGGTCGGCCACATTTGGACCAATAATTTGGAAAGGAGATAAGGCAATATTTCATTACCATATTTGGAAGATTGAATGTAAGTCCGGCTATATAGAGACTTTTTTCTATTACCTTCTAAGTGACATGACCGAGAAATTGAAGTCTGGGTCTTCGAGCGGAGGCACCATGCTTCATGTAACCAAAGGAGCGATGGAGTCAACATTGGCAGCGTTCCCCGTTTCTGCAGAGCAGAGAGCAATAGCAGAGGTCCTTTCTAGCATGGACGAAGAAATTAAGAGTTTAGAAGAGCGCTTGAGCAAAACTCGTGATATCAAACAAGGCATGATGCAGGAACTACTGACTGGGAAAACGCGCTTAATATGAAGTCAGCTTCGGAACACATCACTTGATGGAACGCTAAAAAACCACCAAAAAAGGACAGAGAATGCAGTCGGAAAACTTCCAGTCTCTGAAAGGCCGCTGGCCGGAACTCTACGAACACGCAAGCTTTGCCGAAGCGTATGTGTTGAGTGAGCCAACGATAGCAACCATTAAGTTGCGCTGCTTTGCAGAAACGCTGGTGGGCATACTTTACCGAGAGCTCAACCTGCCTAGCGAACCCGGTGAGGGCTTTTTCGAGAAGCTTAAGGCCGAGCACTTCGAAGGTATCGTCGAAAATCCCATCCGTCAAAAACTGCACGTTATTCGTTGTCTGGGCAATAAGGCCGCGCATGGGAGAGACATCAGTACCGAACAGGCAGGTCAGCTTTTAAAAGAATCCTATCTCCTCGGGCATTGGCTTTACAAAACCTACAGCGGGGAAGTGTACGAAGATTACCCGGAATTCTCAGTTCCTGAACCTCAAGCAGTTAGCGAGGATAAAGTTGGCGAGGCAAGTGAAGACCTGGCTCGCCAGTTGGAACAGGCAAAACAAGATCTTGCTGAGGTGCAGGCGGCTGAGCAGCTGGCCCAGCAAGAAAATTCCGTCCTGAACGCGTCTCTGGATGAGGTGCGGCTGGAAACCTTCCGGAACGCCTCGGCCCGTGCATCCAGTACCATGGATCTTGACGAGAAAAGTACGCGTCGCTTACTAAACATTGAGGATGCCTTTGCCGAATATTCCCTGAACGACGGCCAAACTGAGCTAGTAAAGCGTCTTGGTGAATTTCTATCCAGTAAAACAGATAGTGTTTTTTTACTACGCGGCTATGCAGGCACCGGAAAAACGTTTATCACCAAAGGGCTGACTGAATATTTCCGCTCTATCGGCCGCAATTACGTGCTCGCTGCGCCTACCGGAAAGGCGTCCAAGGTCATTGCCGCAAAAACCAGATCGCCAGCTTACACGCTCCACAAAACCATTTATTCCTTTAAAGACATTGCCGAGTACCGGGACGGCGATCTTGATGGGACGGAAACCTACAAGTTTTATGCTCAGCTTGCTGTGAATGAGATGTCCGCCGATACCGTGTTTATTGTGGACGAGGCGTCCATGGTGGCGGATGTGTATAACGAAGCAGAATTTTTCCGCTTTGGTTCCGGTTTCCTGCTGCAGGACTTTTTAAAGTTTGTGAATCTGGATCATAACGATCACCGGAAGAAGGTGATCTTTATCGGCGATGATGCTCAGCTACCACCTGTTGGCATGAGTTTTCCACCTGCCTTGGCCGCGGATTACCTCTTTCGCGAACACGGCGTTCGCTCGACGGGCTATGAATTAACGGAGGTGGTGCGGCAGAAGGCCGACAGTGGCGTGATGAAGAACTCCATTGCCCTTCGCAAGGCGTTGCACAGTGGAACGTTCAATCAGCTCGCGGTAGAGCTCGACTATCCGGATGTCGACAAGGTTGAGCATGGCGATTTGATGAGCCGATATCTGGAGTCCTGCGGGGGCAAGATCAACGGTGAATCCATTGTGATTGCCCATTCCAATGCAGACGTTGCAGGGTATAACCAGGGAATTCGCGAGCACTTTTTCCCGGGACGTTCGGAGGTCACCGAGGGCGACAAGGTGATGGCGATTAGCAACAGCAGTGCCCATGGATTCTTTATTTCCAATGGGGATTTCGGGCTGATCAAGCAGGTTCTGGGAGAATCCGAACGGCGCCCAGTCAGGCTGAAAAGAAAGAATTCAGACACCGGGGAGGTTGAGAGCATCGATATTGCCTTGGCGTTCCGGGATGTTCGCATCGGTTTTAAGAACCTTGAGGGAAACAACCGATTTTTCCACGCGAAGATTCTGGAAGATTTGCTCTATAGCGACAAACCGTCTTTGTCGTCCGATGAAAATAAGGCGTTGTATCTGGACTTCTGCATAAGGAATGGTCATCTAAAGCGCGGAAGTCTGGAGTTCAAGAATACGTTAATGTCCGACCTTTACTTCAATGCGATGAGGTTAAAGTTTGGCTATGCTATTACCTGTCACAAGGCTCAGGGCAGCGAATGGAATCATGTGTTTGTGAAGTGTAAAACCCACCAAAGCCAGCTGTCCGCCGACTATTTCCGTTGGTTCTATACAGCCATTACTCGTACCTCCCAGAACCTTTATCTGCTTGATCCTCCAAATCTGAAACTGGGTGGCGGTATTAAAGTCGTACAGCCGCCCGGCGTGGGGTTACCGCAGGGGATGACAAGCCCTGACGGATCTCCACGTGAAGAAGGCAGTGCTGAAAAGACGATTGATGCAGCTAAGAAAGCTGTCACCGACGAATCTTGTGAAGGCCCCCCCAAATCAGAACCCACTCAGGGTCAAAATGCCAATACGTTAGGGATCCCAGCCACGGCGCCTTTTTTACTGGCGCTGTTGGGGCGTGTTCAGGATTTGATTGCCGGCACTGATATCAGTATTGAGGGTGTTGGGCATAATCAGTATCAGGAGGCTTACACTTTCAGGCGTGGCGAGGATTTTGCGAGAGTCGATATTGGTTACAACGGGAAAGCAAAAATTTCCAGAGTGACCTCCCAACACCTTTCGGAATTTTCGTCTCAAGTTATTGGCTTGCTGGCGCCCTTGAAAGGTGCGCCTGTAGCCAGTGCGCCGACCGCTCCCGCGGACCGCTTTAACTTTGAAGAAGATTTTCTCAGCCAATTCCACCACCGCCTGATACCGCTGGCTGAAGAGCGAGGAATTGTAATTCAGAACGTGGTAAAGCATCCCTGGAGCCTGAGATATACCTTCAACCGTCAGAGCGAAGTGGCGGTATACGACATCTTCTTTGATGGTGGAAACCGGTTTACTAAATGCCAGGCTCTGATCACTGCCTGTTCACCTGGGAGTCTGGTTGGCGAGGTACAACTCATGCTGACAGAAGGTCTCAGCGCATGACAAGCAGTAAGGAGGTATTCGCCAAACGTCGGGAGGGACAGCTTGAAGAAGCGTACCAGATGGCTTTGCAGCTCATGAATTCGCCGAGCCCAGATGATTGGGATGCAAGAGCGTTTGGCTGGTGCCTGATTGACCTGATCAAGCGGGATGCGAAAGCGGAAAAAACTGAAAACCTGGACCATTACCGTCAGCAGCTTGAATCTATAGAGGTTCCTGTCATCGACGAAGTGCTCACCAAGCAACGTGAACAGGCGATCTCGCTTTGCAACCCTGGTGGTCGACTTGCCAGCAAAGCAAAACAGGTAAGTAAGTCCGGGCGAAACAGCGAGGCGGCAGAGATCTATCGTCAACTCTGTAGGTCAGGGGCAGGCGATGAAAGAGTTCAGACGTCCTTAGGCTGGGAGCTTTATAAGATCTCCAAAGAATTGATGGCTAAGGAGCCAATTGACGTTCTTGCAGTAAAGAGAAACCTGAATGAGTACCTTAAACTGAATGTGGAAAAGCCCTCGCTGTTGCACACTTGTGTTCTTCAGGTGGCGTCGAAATTCGCTGGCGCAGAACGGTTCAGCATGCTGGCGTTCTCACGTTTGTGGGGACTCGATTTCTTGCGCCCGGAGGATTGGGAGCGATTTGTTACCGATGACGGTAAAGAACTCCCGTCTCTTGCTGAGAAAGTTATCCGGCAGGCCAGTAAGGAAGCAGCGAAATCAAATGACAAGGAAAGCCTTTCCTACATTCTCCCCCACGTGGATAAAGCCATTTCCGAGTGCCCTGAAAATATCTGGCTAAGTCTGAATAAAGCAAAGGTTCTGTTGGGGCTTGGCAGAAATGATGACGCTCTGACCTTTGCGTTGGATGTGACCCGCGCGAATGTTAACGATTTTTGGACGTGGGGTTTGCTGGGCGATATCAGCGCTGGCTCTGAAAACGATGTGTCATTAAGTTGTTATTGCAAATCACTTCTGTGCTCTTCTAACGACAAATTCACCGGAAAGGTGCGGCTAAAGCTAGCGAAATTATTGATCGATGGTGGGAAGCTCGCTGAAGCCAAACATGAAATCAGTCGGGTTGTATCTCACAAAGAGCAGGAAGGACTGAAAGTTCCAGCGGACATCGAGCAGATTGTTGCACAATCCTGGTATGCCGAAGTTATGCAAGCCCCTTCTAATGATGATTATTACAGGGTGAATATCGGGGAGGCCGAAACACTCCTGTTTAGCCAGCTGCCATGGATTGCTGGCAACGTTGGGGGCGTGTTTTCGGTGCCCGGTAAGGAGGATAAGCCAAAACGGAAGCTGTTTCTTAAAACATCGTCCGACCCAATGGAAGTTGCGGTTCCGGAGAGTAAATTCGAGCTTTCTGATGTTAGTGCTGGGGATGCTATTCACATAAAAGGTGAGCGGGACGCTCAAGAGAGATTTCAGGTTCATGTCGTAGCGAAGAGGGAGTCGGGTGACCCTTGGGATGTATTTATCGAGCGCGTAGGCGTTGTAGATCACGTCAATAAACAGAAGCAGGTGATCCATTTCATCGTTGACCGAAAAGTGGACGGCGTCATTCCACTTTCTGACCTGGAAGCTACTTTTAAGGAGGGGGACGCGATAGGGGTTACGCTCTCAAGATATACCACCAAGCAGGGCATCCGTTTTCGGATTTTAAAAGCAGCTGCGACCAACAGTAAACCGAGCTCATCTATACGCCAGACTTTTCAGGACACTGTTCGAGTCAGCAACGGGCTGGGATTCACTACGACAGACGTTTTTATTCCTCCCCCTCTGATTGCCGGGAGCGGTATTCAAAACGACGACATAGTCAGTGGAGTCGCTGTCCTCAATTATGACAAAAAACGCGGCAGTTGGGGATGGAAAGCCATTTCAGTAGATCGCGAGGGATAAGTTACACATCTGGCCATGCGTTTTAGTCGGACCTGAAATAAAAATCAATCGGATTAGCAAGGGGACCGAAGTGTCTACAGTCGGACAGAAAGAACGAGCGACACAAAATCGTATAGTGTCACTCTTTCAAAAAGATCTTGGCTACCGGTATTTGGGCGATTGGCAGGATCGCGATGGAAACCGCAATGTTGAGGTGGAAATACTGGCCGACTGGTTGCGCGGGCGCGGGGTAAAAGAGGTACTCATCAACCGTGCGCTGCGGCAACTCGATACAGCGGCAGCTCTTGGCGAGGGCAAGAAACTCTACTATGCCAATAAGGATGTCTATCGCCTACTGCGTTACGGGATAAAGGACAGGGAAGGAGCGGGTGAACAGAAGCAGACCGTTTGGCTGATTGACTGGGAGAAACCCGAAGAGAACGACTTTGCCATTGCCGAAGAAGTATCCATCGCTGGTGAAAATAAGAAGCGTCCGGATATCGTTCTTTATGTGAACGGCATTGCACTGGGAGTACTTGAACTCAAACGCTCATCGGTGAGCGTTAACGAGGGTATTCACCAAAACCTGGATAATCAGAAAAAGGATTTTATCCGCAATTTCTTCACGACCATGCAACTGGTGATGGCCGGTAACGATACCCAGGGGTTACGTTACGGGGCTATCGAAACGCCGGAGCGGTTCTATATGGAGTGGAAAGAGAAACTGCCGCCCAAATATGAAGCGAGTGCGCCCAACCCTTACGAAAACCCACTCGATTACCACCTGGTCAATCTCTGCCGGAAAGAACGTTTCCTGGAAATAATCCACGACTTCATCGTGTTTGACGCCGGGGTTAAGAAAACTTGTAGGCACAATCAATTTTTCGGTATTCAGGCAGCAAAAGATAATCACGTTCTTCAGCGGAAGGACGGAATTATTTGGCACACTCAAGGCTCCGGCAAGAGCCTTACCATGGTTTGGCTGGCAAAATGGGTACGTGAGAATCAGAAGGACGCCCGGGTTCTGATTGTGACGGACCGCACGGAGCTGGACGATCAGATTGAGAAGGTATTCAAGGGGGTTGAAGAAGACATCTACCGCACGAAAAGCGGCGCGGATCTGGTAGCGACTCTCAATCAGCCAATGCCATGGCTAATGTGTTCTCTCGTGCACAAATTTGGTCGTCAGGGTGAAGATGAGAGCACCACCGATGATTTTATTGAAGAGTTGAAGAGTTCGTTACCAACGAATTTCAGTGCGAAGGGCAACCTTTTTGTCTTCGTTGACGAATGTCACCGGACTCAGTCCGGCAAACTCCACGATGCGATGAAAGCGATTGTGCCGGGCGCGATGTTTGTGGGTTTCACCGGTACACCGCTTCTTAATAAGGATAAGAAAAAGTCGATAGAAGTCTTCGGGCCTTATATTCACACCTATAAATTCGACGAAGCAGTGTCAGATCGTGTGGTTTTGGACCTGCGCTACGAAGCGAGGGATATCGACCAGCACATTACCTCCCCGAAGAAAATTGACGACTGGTTTCAGGCGAAAACCAGGGGGCTCTCCAACATTGCCCGAACCCAGCTTAAACAAAAGTGGGGAACCATGCAGAAGGTCCTGTCCAGTAAATCCCGGTTGGAGCAGATTGTTAGCGACATTCTAATGGACATGGAGACCAAACCACGCCTGATGGACGGTTATGGGAATGCGATGCTGGTCTGTGGCAGCGTCTATCAGGCTTGCAATGCTTACCAGCTTTTCAGCCAGACAGACCTGGCAGGCAAGATTGCAATCGTTACCAGTTATCAGCCTACGGTCGCCAGTATCAAGGGTGAGGAGACTGGTGAGGGTCTCACTGAAAGGCTATTTAAATACGATGTCTATCGAAAGATGCTGGCAGATTATTTTGAATCATCACCCGATGAGGCGGCCGGAAAAGTTGAAACCTTTGAGAAAGAGGTGAAGAAGCAGTTCATCAACGAACCGGGTCAAATGCGGCTATTAATCGTAGTGGACAAGCTGCTGACCGGTTTCGATGCTCCCTCGGCCACGTACCTTTACATTGATAAACAAATGTCCGATCACAACCTTTTTCAGGCGATCTGCCGTGTAAACCGTTTGGATGGTAACGACAAAGAGTACGGATACATCATCGACTACAAGGACCTGTTTAACTCGCTGGATAGGGCCATTAAGGACTTCACAGCAGAAGCCTTCTCGGGATATGACAAGGACGATGTAGCTGGGTTGCTTAAGGACCGTCTTGAACAGTCAAAATTGGATCTTGAGAATGCTTTGGAAATGGTTCGAAGCCTTTGCGAGCCCGTAAGGTACCCGTGTAATACATCAGACTATATTCATTACTTCTGTGGCGAATCTGGTAGCAATCAGAGTGAACTGCCCGAGAAAGAGTCGCTTCGTCTGACCTTGTACCAGAGCGTTGCCAAATTGCTCCGCGCGTTCGCCAACATTGCCAACGAACTCCCGGATGCCGGTTATAGCGCCAATGAGATCGAGCGAATCCGGACCGAAGTGTCGCACTTTGAGAAGGTTCGGGATGAAGTGAAGCTCGCCAGTGATGATCTAGTGGATATGAAGCGCTTTGAGCCCGCGATGCGCCATCTGCTCGATAAATACATCCGCGCTGATGACAGCGAAGTGTTAATGGATTTTGAGGAGCTAGGATTGATTGAACTGGTTGTTCAGAAAGGGGCGGATGCGGTTGAGGACATGCCCAAAAGCCTTCGGGATGATCCGAATGCGATGGCCGAAACCATTGAGAATAACGTGAGGAAAACAATTGTTGATGAGAACCCCGTCAATCCTAAGTATTACGAAAAAATGTCGGTTCTGCTGGATGAGCTAATTGAGCAGCGTCGGCAGAAAGCACTTGGTTACCAGGAATACCTGGAACGTGTTAAAGAACTCGCCAGAAAGGTTCTGCATCCGGAGGGTTCAGCACCCGATTATCCGAAGTCTATGGATACATCGGCTAAGCGGGCTCTATATGACAATTTGGGGGAGGACGAGTTACTGGTCACCAAAATCGATGCAGCAATTCGTTTCACCAAAAAAGCCGATTGGGTTGGCGATCGCTTCAAAGAGCGAGAGGTTGCCAATGCAGTCCGCCAAGAGGCGGAAGATTACGATGTGGATATTCAGCAAGTCATGAAATTAGCTCGAACACAAAAGGAATACCAGTAATGGGTGACCTGCGCATCGGTGACCTTGAGTTCCAGCTGAATTGGAAAGCAATCAAACATCTTCATATCAGTGTTCTTCCGCCCGATGGTAAAGTTCGCGTTTCTGCGCCCGAAAGGATGACTGAGAACGCGATTCGCATGGCCCTGATTGCCCGAATCCCATGGATTCGGACGCAACAGCGAGACTTTGCTGATCAGCCGCGACAGTCAGCGAGGTCCTTGGAAAGCGGAGAGTCGCATTACCTCTGGGGACGCCATTATCGACTCGATTTACGTGAACAGAGAGGCCAACATCACGCCAAACTCGCCGGGGGTGGCAAACTCCAGCTTACTGTTACACCTGGTGCGCCCCAAGAGAACAGACAGCGAGCGTTGAACAAGTTTTATCGCGACGAAATGAGAGCGCGGGTCACTGCATTAATCGAACACTGGCAACCGGTGGTCGGAGTGCAGGCGTCATTTTGGGGTATCAAAAAAATGAAAACTAAATGGGGAAGCTGTAACACCAGTACATCCCGTATTTGGCTGAACCTTGAGTTGGCGAAAAAGCCGCCTGAATGCTTAGAATACATCCTTGTCCACGAGCTTGCTCACCTGTTGGAACGTCATCACAACGAACGCTTCAAGGCACACCTCGATCGGCTGATGCCGGATTGGCGTGAGCGTCGGGATTTGCTTAATCAGTCGCCGCTTGCGTTTGAGGACTGGTCTTACTGAGTGCTCAGTATGAGGTTGGCTGTGATCTAGAAGCTGAAATGAAGCAATCTTGTTGCGTAGATTTTCAAAAAATGGCTCTTCCAAGTTTGTAAAACAGCTAGCCAATGCACCTGTGAAAGTCTAAGAATGGGGACTCATTATTAACAACAAAGGCCAATCACTCGAACTGTTCTTCATCGATGGCAAGCCAGACGGCATGCTGACTGCTGAGGTATTTAACTGGACCGGACACGTCTTGATGGCTCCACGAACTCGCTTAAGTGCCGCGCTCAAACGGCCTGAAGCCAGTTATACCGGGGTTTATCTGTTGTTCGGGGAGGACGACCATGGCCCCTTGGCTTACATCGGTGAGGGTGAAGACATCGGTGGTCGAATCAAAAGTCACGACACTAAGAAAGATTGGTGGACCACGGCGGTTCTGGTTACGACGGCGGGCAATAACCTGAACAAGGCACACGCCAAGTATCTCGAGTCCAGACTGGTCGAAGAGGCTCGTCGGGTTGGCAAGATCCGGCTGGATAACGGTAATACGCCACCTCGTTCATCGCTGAGTGAGGCCGCTCAAGCCAATATAGAAAGCTTCCTCGAATACATCATGATGGTGCTTCCGGCACTTCGAATAGACAGCTTCCTTGCACAAACACGACCTCAGCCTACCGCTGCTACCAACCCAACTGATTCCGCAGCCGAATCCGAGGCCGTGTTCGAGCTTCGCACTCCTAAGCACGGCATTGACGCCAGGGCTGTGCTAACCGACGGTGAGTTTGTCGTGCTTGCCGGTTCTAAAGCTAGCCCCAAGTGGCGAGGTAAAACCAGCCAACATACTGGTTATAGCAAGCTGCATGAGGAGTTGACGGCCAGTGGCGTGCTCGTGCCGGAAGGAGAGCTTTCGGTATTTGGGGAAAACTACGCGTTTAAGAGCCCAAGTGCAGCAGCTGCCGTTGTTAATGGAAGACCAACAAACGGAACTACTGAGTGGCGCTTGCCGGGCGGGAAGACCTACAAGCAGTGGGAAGCTGAAAAGCTCATGTAGTTGGGAGTTCGAGGTTATTCCAGCAAAAAGACTTTAGCTGAAAACTGGGTGCCGCCAATTACACATTGATAAAAATGGATACTTTGCGCATGGATATCGGGTTTCACTCATGGATACCTCCAGAGAATACTTGGTTAGAAACTGATCAGGTTTTTCTTGTAGAAATACCAGCTTCCGATCCGGACTTGGTTGAATTGATAGCTGAAGAAGAACTTGAAATTGAGTATTCGCTGGATCAGAGAATAAATAAGGTTGTGGCGCTCCTAGATAACAATAGGCCTTTGAAAGCGAAACTTTCAGTTGGGCTATGCAATCGATCGCAAAGTGGGCGCGTTGAGAACGATGAAGAGATCAGGATATCGGCGATTGTCTATCTGCATGCAGCTTATGTTCTTCCGGACGAGGGTATGGTTATCGTTGTGGCTGGTGTCCAAAAACCAAAAGGTAGTTGGCTCCAACCCTGTAGATCCTTGCAGAAAGAAGCAATGGATGTGTATAGCAAACATAAAGAGGAGTTAGCAGAATTCGAAAGGGAAGAAGCGGAGCAAAAGCAAAGGGATGAAGCATTGAAGTCCAAATTCCCAAGATACAGCGACTTTCCCACTCAGGCTCAACTCAGTCCTCGCGTATCTGCCGAGAACCTATTGCCCTCTTTCCCAAAAGCGGTTTTTCCCCCTTTGGGGCGTATGACGAGTCCTGATCGGATCTCAAAAGAAGCACTAAAACAGGCTGCCAATTCTGGCTGGCTGCCACCTCGTGAGGGCCATTACTCAGGGCTTCGATGTCTCAATGAAAATCTGCAGAAGTTCTGCCTCATGAGCTGGGTGCCTTACGATGGTTTGCCTGCTTATCCTGAGATTCGATGGGCGGTGCAAAAGGGTTTGCGCAGAGCTATGACAAACCCAAGGCTGAGTGGTTCTGACGCGCCGACCATTGAGCACTCTGAGCCAAAACGGCTTACAGTCAGCTTGGAGGATATTTCCACGCCCGGAGAAACCTTCACAGATATGGTACCTGATGATACGGCTTTTGATGAGCGGATTAGAGCGGTAAAGGAAGATCTTAGACAAAGTGGCTTTGAAGCGATTGCTTGGTATCAATCTTTTCATGTTTGGAATGAGGAGACTTGGGGTATTTATTTCAATGCAAAGAAGCTAGACGATCTGGCACTATTTCTATCCGACGAATTCAAAACCCAACGAGCGGGTTATTTGGACTATGGATTTTTTTGCCAGCTTGCAGTGGGCTTGGTTTTTAGCCATGAATTTTTCCACGGACGTGTCGAGTCGTGCCTTTCCTGGCTAGAACCGAATGTATCTGGTGCCAGATATCTCCGCTACAAAAAGGATGTCTACGACCAACTGAAAGAAACTGACGATTGGCTTGAAGAGGCTCTTGCTAACTGGGCCTCATGGGACTGGTGTCAGACATTTCTTGACAATAATTTGTCGCTGGATGTGAGGCAATCGGAGAAGCTTAATAAAGTCATCAAAGATGTTTTAGACCTCTCACCCCCTGGTTATAACAATTGGCGTATTGGTGAAAGTATAGGCAGTCAGCGATTGCTTGCGGCGCAGATGGCGAAAGGGAAGCCATCGTTATCTGCTAAAAATACGTTTCCGCTCGAAGGTATTTTTTCGGACCAACCTCCTTACGATTTGAGGACTACTGATATCCCAGCTTTCTTTATCGGCGAAGGCGCCATTCTGGACCGCTTAGAAATCCTCCCTAACGTCATAAACATACCCAGTCGAAAAGAGTTGATGAAGGCGTTAGAGTTCTTCAAATATCAGCGAAATAAGTCTGGAGGAAAGGGATCCCACGAAAAATGGACCGGGCGGGATAAACGCGCTTTTTCACTACCCAAAAAAGATCCAATTAGTAGGCGCGTTTTCCAAACGTTTCTCGATCATTTTTCGATCGATAAAAAGGAATACGCTCAAAACATCCGTCTGAAATTATGAACAGATTTGTAGGTGCTGCGATTAAAGAGATGAGACTCTATCTGTTAGTGCGTATCGGTTTCCTGGCATTGAGCTCAGTTCGGAGCGGATCATGAAATTCGATTCACTGATCACCGAATATGATGATTCCCTCTCAGGGGACTCTTATATAGACCCACTTGGCCAGCAGGTCATCTGGTCATCCTTCGGCCAAAAAATCTTCAACAGTCGGGTCAACTCCGTATCCAACGACGTCCGAAACTTCACGCTTAATTTGCTGCATCACGGTGTCATTCGTTCAATCCTGCAGGATGGGCTTGTCACGGTCTCGCCGGCGCTGGCAGAGGCAGTGGGAGATAAGGAGAGCCTGCCCTTTATTCATGCTTGTCTGATCTATCTGGAGAATGTTTTCACCTACTCCATGGTCGACAAGCCCGAGGAAGCCGATATTGATACGCTGGGTATACTCGGTGGCAGCAATGGCCGCACGAAAATGGAAGAGTCCGGCCAGAATCCTTCATTGTTATTCACGGATAAAAAAGAAGGGCATCTGCTTGTTCGGCAGCTGGGCCTGGGCGTCAGTGGGCGTTATAAAACGCCGTTTGTAGAGATGGGGTTTTTTGATCACAGCTACCGTTATTTTCACCAGAAGTCTGAGAAAAACTGGGGCGCCTTTAAAGCGCTTCTCGAGAATCATGGTGAGCTCCGCGACTGTTTTCATCAGGCAAAAAAACACCTCATCGAACTGGTGAATGACAGCTACTCTAAAAGCCAGGTTCCGCCCCAAAGGCAGTTCCGTGATATTCCGGTAGCACTGCGTGAAGCTTACAGAAAAGCCTTTGCGACACAGGGAAAGGTTGGGGCTGAAACCAAGGCGTTCTGGCTGGACGTCACCGGCCTGAATGAGGGCGCTGCCGGGGCTCTGTTGGAAACTCTGGAAGACTATCATTCGACAGCGACCAATGAAAAACTGGCCCCAAAGGAAGTTTTTGGTAGGGCTGAAGAGCGGTGTGAGCCGCCTGGTGAACGTCGAAAAATCCAACATATTCAGATTGTTGAGCCTCTGCTTGCCGAACTTGATTTGCTATTCAGGCTTGCCCGACACAAGAAAGTGCAGTCGGTGTCTGACGTCCGTGGTTCCTGGAAAGATCTAGGGCGCACCGATCACACATTGCAAGATGCTGCTGGTCGCATTTGGGATACCAGTGATTTGCTACCAACTCTTCAGGGTACTGCCCGGCGTAGACTGCAAAAACTGCTGAATGTGGCGACAAATGAAAGTCTCGAAGAGCAGTTGAAGGGACTACTAAAATACCATTCCCAGGTAATGAGGGAGCGTGGCCAATTTCGCTGGGTAGAAGCAGTACATGATGTCGAGATTCGGGTATATGGGCGAACTGAGCCATTGCCTAAAGCTGAGAAACGCCCTATCGGGGCCTGGGTGAACGGCTACTATGTTCACCAATTCTACAACTTGGTAGCTGGGTATCAGGGAGGTACCCAGTGAAACTCCTCAAAACCTTTACCGATCAGCTAGAGGCTCTTGGAGAAATCCGTAAGGTCTGGTTGACCAGCTTCGTTATCGATATCGAATTCATCGAAACCTATCTGCTTCCCGCCATTCTGAAAATGGACTCTCCAAAAACCCGTATGGACTACGAGGCCATGCAGCAGGAACTAAGTAGCCAGGGAATTGATGTTCAGGTGTTCTGCGATAAACGGTTTATCGAGCCGGAACAAAATAAACGTACGGCAATTCCAGTGCACGGAGTTTCCCCGGAACGTTTGCCTGCAAATGGTGATGTTCGTTTTTCTGAAACCAGCCTGTTCCATCCTAAAGTCATTTATGTGCAGGGTGATAAGGGCGCGATCCTTGGGTCTGGTAGCGCAAACCTTACGATGAGTGGCTGGGGGCGTAACCGGGAGGTCTTTCACTTCGTGCCGGTTGAGAATGACCCCTTGGCGGATTCTGTTGCCGCATTTTTCAAGCCTGTTTTTGAAAATGTTCAGCAGCGCTTTGATTGGGATCTGGACGTAACGGGAAAGAAAGGCGACCAGCAAGACGTCGTGTTTTGTAACAGTCTGGTGGGGTCGTTGTTCCTGACGCAGCTGTTTGGCAACCATAAATCGGAAGAGCTTGCTGTTTGGTCCCCTTATTTCTCTGGTGATCTCGCGGGCCTCGTGAAGTCTCTGCAGGCGTTTATTAAAAACCACTCAATGAGCGTTAAGGTAGTACCAGACCGGGTGGAAAATGAGTATCTGCGTACGTGCTGGAATGATGGTCTGAAAGAGTTGCACGAAGCTGGCTTTCTGTCTCTTCATTCAAGTCCGTTTAAAGCTGACGACCGACTTAATATGACCCATGCGAAGCTCTGGAAAACGCCATCGGCTTTGGCGATTGGATCCTGGAATTTCACCCAGCCCGGTGCCAACCTGCCAACGGATGTCGGAGGTAAAACCTTCAACGTTGAAGCCGGCTTTATCGTTCCAGACACGGTTCCCGTTTCCGTCTACCTCGGAATGCAGCTTGAGTTCGGACCGGAAATGTTCGCCACACCGGATCAGTTGAAGCAGGAGAGTCTGAGTGTTCCTGCGGCGCTGCCGTTTGACTTGCGCGTGGTTTTTGACTGGCAGGCGGAGCGATACGTTGTTTCCGGGGCATGGGTTAAAAAGGGGGCCATGGCTGATAGCTATCTGCTTAAACTGCCGGGCGTGGATGCACCTGAACAGTTGCTATGGGATTCCGATAGCGGAAGTCTGCAAACGCTTCGCCCGCGAGTGCCCGAAACCAAGCATTTATTGGCCAATCATCGTTATGAGGTTCTGTTCGATGGTGTCACAGCGGGGGCTGGGCTCATCATTGAGCAGCGAGCCGACTATCGTCGCGCGCAGCAGTATGATGACCTTAGAGGGCTCTTTGATGATCTGATCATCTCGGCGGGTGCGCCTTCCTCGGATGATGTGAATTATCGCGTTCGAGAGACTGAGGATGGTGAGGTGCTGGTTGATTCGTTGTCCACAGAAGAGGATAGCTTTAGCGATGGCAGGCAAACGGAGGTGCCCGACATCAGTTACTTTCGTTTGTTTTCAGCCTGTCATCACTACGTGGAGATTGTCGAAAATTGTTCGACTCTGAAGGAGCTGGAACATTGGGCGTTCACCCGTCCAGGCTGCCTGCGGGAGCTTGTCGAGAAGACAAAAGTGCGCATTAGTTCAATGCCAGAGGGCCTGTTCAACTGGTTTCTGGCGCAAGAAGTCAATGAACTCTGTGCCTCAGCCAAGAAGCGGCTTGGTCAGTTTGGTGGCACTGATAATGAGGCAGTGATGCGGCGCTGTGACGAGTTGAGTGTTGCTGTTCCGAAGTTGCCGCGAAATCTTGCCAAAGACTATCGCCAGTGGCTGAACCGCGAGTACAAACGCATGAAACGTAATCGGGGCGCCGTATGACTGAGACTCGCTGGGGAAAGTTGCGCCCGGAAGCGGTAACAGATTGGATCAACTTCAATCGTAGTGAGCATGATTGGCATTACCAGCCGGATAATCGGGAGTCAATGGCGGCCAAGCAAACCGAGGGTGTTGCGTACCTCTGGAATCTGCTGTCCGAGCACGGTGTGGCGCTGCTCGCCGATGAAGTTGGCATGGGCAAGACGTTCCAGGCGCTTGGGGTGGCAATGCTTTTATGGAAGATGAAGCCCGATGCCAAAATTCTGGTGATGGCGCCTAATCGTGATATCTGCCTGCACTGGCGCCGGGAATTTGAAACCCTGGTGCGCTGGCATTATAGGCCTGTTGACCATACGGTTAAAAATGCCGTTGATGGAAGGCCGGTGCCCAGTGTGGAGATGTGCAAATCTCTTGAAGGTCTGGATGTCGCGGTTAATCACGGTGTGGGCCATTTCTATCTCACCACCATTCACTCTCTGAGTGGTTTGTTACGGGGCGCCGACATGGAGGTTGATCCGAATAAACCGGCGGCGGTGAAAGCCGCAGAAAAAGCTACGGAGATTCGTAAAAGCCTTAAAAGCGAAAATGGATTAGGTGCTGCCGGGTTTGATCTTATTGTTGTCGATGAGGCCCATTATCTCAGAAACATCGGCGGGGGCTCCCAGCGTGTGGCAGCAGCCAGAGCCTTCTTCGGGCCTGGGGATGACAAACTTGCCAGTAAGGTGCTTCTGCTCACCGCTACACCGAGCCACACTAGGCTCTCCGATATTGACAGTATTTTTAGTTATTTTCTGGAGGATCGAGGACACTGGAATAGCCCAGCTGAAAGAGCGACTGAGCTATTACAAAAGTATGCCTTGCGACGTATGCGGCTGATGGAAGGGCGGGGCAAGCTTCACAGTAAGCGCCATTATCGCCATGAAAAAGGCATGGCAGCCACTTTTGAGGGGCAGCCGGAGGCTGAAGGCTTTTTTGCTCTGTACCAAAAAGGCTTGGTGACGGAGCTCAATAAGAAGAAAGAAGGCAAAAGCCTGATGTATGGGTATTTGGAAGGCTTTGAGTCTGTAGGTCGGAAAACGATTCCAGAAGGCAACACCACATCGGAAGAGTATGGGGACTCCGATGGCAATGACAAAGGCAAAGGAGATTACTCGTCAGCACCGGATACCAATTTGTTGATGGCATTGACGGATAGCTACTATCAAGCAAATAAAGAATTTCCGGATCACCCCAAGTATGGTCGACTGATCAGTGAATGTGTTCCGACAAATGAGCAATTGTTCAATGCTGACCTTAATGACCTCAAACATCTGGTTTTTGTACGGCGTATACCATCGGTACGAGAACTGACTCAAAGATTGAATGAGCGATATGACCAGCTGCTGGGCAGGATGCTATTGAAAGCGTTGGATAGTTCGCTTTCGGACAAAAATGCCGAAGCATTTCTGAAAGATTTTTCGAGACAAGAGTTTGACCGATTTGTAAGCGAGCTGGGTAGTGACACTGATCCTGATCTTGATGGCGATGAAGATGAATTGCCATCCGATGAGGATGATCTTGATGCCGAGGGGGAGGATTATCTTGCCTCCCGCGTAGCGCAGTTATTCGTCGTGAAAAAGGGTGCGGGCGGGCAGACAGATTGCGCAAATGTGCGCCTGCGCTTCACCAAGCCGGAAAGTCTGTTTTCATTATTCCTGGAACCAGCCAGTGACTATCTTGAGGGCGGATACACTCATTTCTACGGTGACCTGAGCCGTGGTCGGGCTAACTACGGTGTTGCCGCTCGCTATGAGCGGTTTGATCGCTGGGAGAGCGAAGGAGATCGTCGCGAGGCCTTGGGGGGCAGTGACCAGCCGGAAACACCCTACAGGGAGCCCTTGTATAGTTTCTGGCCATTGGTTTACCGCGAGCTACCTGAGCATTTACGTACAAAGCTTCAAGAGTGGTCCGGAAATCGAAAAAGTGCCGCCGAGAATTTTGCCAATTACGTTAAGGCCGGTTTTCTCTACGCTAGTCCAGTCATTGTTGAACTCTACGGATGGTTTGTCGAGTTCCGGAACCGGGGCAAAAAGCAGGATGTTCAGCAGTGGTATAGGGAGTTTTATTACTTCGTAAAACCAAAAATAAAAGGCTCTTTGATGCTCCGTTATTTTGTGGCGGCTCTTGAGACTTTCGAGTCGTTGTGCGGAAAAATCATTGATCACAAACTGGACGACTGGCGCAGCAGGTGGCGAAGCCTAACGAGATTAACTAGCCCGGCCTGGTACGCCAGTGGTGAGAATAATAATGCGCGTCAGCGACTGATATTGGGCTTCAATAGCCCCTTTTATCCCAACGTTCTGGTATCAACCTCCGTGTTTCAGGAGGGGGTTAACCTACACATGAATTGTCATCAGGTTCACCACTACGGCATAGCTGGCTCCCCTGGGGATAATGAGCAGCGGGTAGGGCGGATTGACCGCTTATTCGGGTGTGTGAACAAGCGGCTTGAGAAGCAGGGTGCGGGAGAACTCAGCATTCACTACCCGTATCTGAAGGGATCGGTAGATGAAGACCAGGTTGCGTCTTTTTTAGAGCGCAAACACCGGGTAGAGGAGCGCATGGATGCCTGCCTGCAGGAGAAGTTTGATTCCGAATACAAGCCGGGCGCCAGTATCGACTGGAGTGTGTTCCTGAGGAAGCCGGCATCTCATACTGATGAGCCAATGAAAGATCCTTACAGTGCTGTTTTTCCGGAGGTGGTTTCAGAAGCAGAAAAGTATTTGCCCCATGAAACGCATTCCTTTGAGGATATTGAACAGGCTTTACATCAGCATTTAGAGCAGGTCTGTGATCCAGAGGAGAATGAGATCACCGAAGCCCAGTCTAGCCAGAGTTCTCCCAGGCCGTTGTTTATTATTGATCCTGTGATCAAAAGAGGGGAAACGAAGCGGCACCAGCCGGTGTTCATGACCCTGGGCTTTTCGCCTAGGTTTTCAGCTCTGGTTCCGGAAACGGCTTACATCGTGAGCTTCGCTTCACCGATTGCCAATCGAGAAAGTTTGAAAAATGTGCCCCGGGATAAACTTTTAGAACTGATCAACCAATTGAGCGTTCGCTATCCATTGGTGCGTGTGGCGATTGATGAGAATGCTGGCAACAGTTATTTCTATCTCAGCACCCGCGTGAATTTTCCGTTGTTCGTGAAGCACGGAAAGCTGCAGTGGCTATCTGCTTATGAGATTGAAATGGGGCTGGCTGATATCAAACAATTTTCGGACGAGTTCGAGGCGGCCCTGTTCCATGAGGCTCAGGACCTTAGACGTGATGATGTCACGAGGTACGCTGTAGCTGGCCCAAGACCTTTGCCAGAAGGGTTCAATCGGCGCAGAGATAGAGTTACTTCCCTGGAATGGGAAGCAGTATCCGGTGTTAATGGTCGAGTGGACAGGTTGGCAGCTACACTCACTCAGAGTGTGACACAGGCGCTTATTCAGGACGCTGGTCATGAAGGTAGATCACTCAGTACGGCTGACAAGATCCTCCAACTCAACAATCGGTTTCCGTTCGTGAATTTTCGCTCCCCGACCGAAGACATCATTGAAGCCCAGCTTAACTTTCCTGAAGGAGATTTCCAGGATGAGGAGCGGGCACTGCTGGAGGCTTGGTTCCGTTATGTAGTGGTCTCGGGCGACTAAATTTCGATCATAGTTCAAAGATAAAATAAAGGAGTCGGCATCCATGACTTTACAAAACCGAGTAAGCCCAACCGGTGCTATTGAAAGCATTCCCGCCCGGGGTACTTTTATGGGCAACAGAGGCGTGCTGCACAATTCAAAAAAAGACGTGCAGCACCGGTTTAAAAACAAAGCCTGGATTACCTGCCTCTTGGAGTTCAAAGGCAGACAGCGAGAACTGATGTCCCCCGGCCTTTACACAGAGCTGTTCTTTTTCGATGAGGTGACGGCCTTTGCTGCAGGGCACAGACCTTGCGCAGAGTGCAGGCGCGCTCGTTATAACGAATTTCGCGATGCCTGGAGTGGTGCCAACAACCGGGAGGGTGATGCCGTTGTTCGGGCGCCTCAAATGGATGGCATTCTTCACGTTGAGCGAATAGGCGATGGTCAGAAAGTCACTTGGCTTCATTCCCTAGCGGATCTGCCCCATGGAACGATGTTTAAGGTTGGCAATGAGAGCTATGCCGTGTGTGAACAGAAAGTGGTGAAATGGAGTTTTAAGGGCTATTCAGCCGCGGAAAGGGAAGACTTGCCGGAAACAGTTGATGTTTTGACTCCGCGTTCCGTGGTGAATGTCTTTGCCAGTGGCTTCAGGCCTGTGTTTCATCCAAGTGCGATTTCGTGAGTGAGGGCGGTTAGTCAAAGGAGATAGTATGTATTATCAGCAGCTAAAACGTCGCCACAGAGCCGAGCGAGGAAAATACCATCCAAACCTCAGCCTTCGCGTGCATCGTTCGTTAAGCTGGCTTCAACGCGCTGAGCAGGCCGAGGATCCAGACGGCCAATTCATCTTTCTCTGGATTGATTTCAACTCTGCTTATGCCACGGAGATAGTCGAGCAATACCGCTCCTCCGAACAATCGTCGTTCCGAAGCTTTCTCGAAAAGCTGTCAGTTTTGGATACGAGCCGTCATCTCCAAGAATTGACCTGGACAGAGTTCCCCAAAAGCATCCGGGTGTTATTGAACAACCGCTATGTTTTTCAGAGTTTTTGGGATTTTCAAAACGATAAACTCACCCGGGAAGAATGGGAGGGCCAGTTCGAAAGAGTGAAAATTGCAGCCCGGACTGCCTTGGGCAAGCAGGATACTCCGACGGTATTAGGCATCGCCCTGAGCCGGATTTATACCCTCCGCAACCAGTTGATCCATGGGGGTGCTACCTGGAACAGTTCAGTAAATCGGGATCAGTTGAGAGATTGCGTAGCGCTGATGGGAAAGCTGGTGCCGGCTATCCTCACGATCATGATGGATAACTCCCAGGCGCTTTGGGGCGATGCCTGTTATCCGGTCGTTCAGGAATAGTGGAGGGTGCTTGGCCGACATAACAATGCCAGTATGTTGCCGAAGATCCTTTTGTGGATGTGTTGGATTGCACGCGCGGGTTAGCAAACCTTGATCAGCCTTTGCCGCTGTATTTTTTGCCCCGTGTTTTCACTGGCACTCCGTACCTTGCGCTTCAGCAGGAACGCTCAACCCAGCGCCGGACAACATCCAGTGCCCCCGGTGAAGGGTTGGCGTTGCAATACCCCCGCACTTCGCCAACAACCCACCGGTTATTCCGATACTCCAGTGAAATGGTCAAGCGTTCCGGATGCGTCATCCGGTAAATAAATGCCTCATTGTTGGCAATAGAAATATGGTAAGCGCCCACGCAGTGGTGCATCGAGGCACCTTCTTCCAATAGTGCCAGCCAGGACATTAGAGGTTCTATGCCCTCAATGGCAGGGATAGGCGGCGCCGGGTAGTTGCCATGCTCCTGTGCCAGCTTGGCACCAACAGCAACGCGTTCAGCTGAAGAATTCCTGCCGTGGCTCCTGTTGAAACGTAAGCGCCAATAAATCAGCACCTACATTCCCGTTCGCCGATTGCACACACTGACTCCTCACCCATTCCATGAGGAATCTGCATGACCCCAACCGAACGATCACACGTCTGGCAGCAGCACATCACTGACTGGGAAGCCTCGGGCGTGTCCGGCAGCGCTTACTGCAAGAAACAGTCACTGGTTTACCATCAATTTGTTTACTGGCGCCAGAAGTTAACCCCGACTGAAGACTCTCCAAAGCAGGCGCAAGCAACCACTGGGTTCGCGCGGGTCGTTTCTGCTCCTGGCGCTGGCATCGGCGGAGCCGATGGCCTGACCGTATCGCTGCCTGGTGGTGTTTCGATCACCGGTTTGCACGCCGGCAACATCGAGTTGCTCGGTGCTGTTTTGAGACAGCTGTGATGCGCCACCGATCTTTACGCCCGTCCTTGTCGTTGCCAGAGATTTATCTGTACCGGGCGCCCGTTGATTTTCGCAAACAGGCCCAGGGCTTGGCGGTCTTGGTTGAACAGGAACTGGGCCATAATCCGTTTACCGGAGCGCTTTACGCCTTCACCAACCGGCATCGAAACAAGATCAAGTGCCTGATGTGGGAAGACAACGGTTTTGTGCTCTATTACAAATCGTTGGCGGAGGAGAAATTCAAATGGCCGAAGGCCTCGGATGAGCTGATGTCACTGACCGGCGAGCAGATCAACTGGTTGCTGGACGGCTACGATATTGCCTTGTTAAAAGGGCACAAAACACTGCATTATGAGGCTGTTAATTAGCTCTTTTTTCGTGCTTTAGGGCGTTGTTTTTGCTATACTTTGTTCATGAGATTAAAGCCTGAAGCACCTTCAAAAACACCCGATGTCAGCGGCCTTTCAGCTGCTGAATTACTGTCGGCTGTCGAAGGTCTTCAGCAGGAACTGGCCGCCAAGAGCGCTGAAATCCAACAGCGCAATCAAGAGGTCAAACAACGCGATCACTATATCCAGATTCTTGAAGAACTGCTGCGCTGGAAACGGATTCAGCAGTTCGGCGCCAGCAGTGAAAAGTCCGCACGCCAGATTCATTTGTTTGATGAGGCCGAGCTGGAAGCTGAGATCGATGTTCTGCGCGATCAGTTGCCAGACGATGTTGTAGAGGAAGAGGCACCACCGGCTTCCCGTAAACGTCGCCAGCGTGGCTTCTCGGACAAACTGCTGCGCGAGCGTATTGAACTGACCCTCAGCGACGAAGAAAAAGTTGGCGCCAGTAAGACCTTTTTTACCAAGGTTAAGGAAGAGCTGCAGTTCATTCCCGCTCAGTTGAAAGTTCTGGAATACTGGCAGGAAAAAGCTGTGTTCGAGCAGGATGGTGAAGAGCGCATCCTGGCAGCCACCCGCCCGGTTCATCCGCTGGGTAAGTGCACGGCCACCACGTCTTTGCTGGCTTACATCATTACCTCGAAATACGCTGATGGCCTGCCTCTGTATCGTCTGGAGCACATGCTCAAACGCTTGGGTCATGAGATCAGTCGCACGAGCATGGCACACTGGGTTATCCGTCTGGATGACGTGTTCAAACCGCTGATCAACCTGATGCGCGAAGTGCAGAACAGCAGTGATTACCTGCAAGCCGATGAATCCCGAATGTACGTTCTGAAAGAAGACGGAAAAACGGCGCAGTCTGATAAGTGGATGTGGGTCACCCGAGGTGGCCCGCCAGGGCAACCGTCGGTTCTGTTTGAATACGATCCATCACGGGCGGGCAAAGTGCCGGTGCGCCTACTCGACGACTTTAAGGGCATTCTGCAAGCCGATGGCTATTCGGGTTACGGCAAGGTATGTCGGAATAACGGCATCACCCGGATCGGCTGTTGGGATCATTATCCCAAGTCGATTTTTATCCGGAGTGTAGCCTGAGAATCCCAGTGTCCATGCGGCCGTGGGGCGATCTTTTGACGGGATAAAATTACCAACTTCTACAGCGACGCCAAGAAGGCGAGCAAGTCAGCGCTTGGCTGCCACGGCTTTGCATTTGTCGGTTCGATACCGGCGCGTTTCCAGAAGGCTTCGAGTGCTTCTCGTTTCATCTGCAAATTGGTGGTGAGATAGCGACTGGTGGTGGCGATACTGGCATGACCGAGATAATCGCGGATGACGGTAACGTCGACACCGGACTGCAACAGTGCGACCGCGCAACTGTGGCGAAGCACATGCGGGGTGATTTTTCGGCGCTGCAAGGTAGGGGCTGTCGGGATCGCGGCTACCACATACTTTTGAAGCAGATAGGCCGCGCCGTCGCGCGTCAATGGCTGGCCCTGTCGATTCACAAAGACAAATGCCCCTGGCGCGCCGTCGCGCACGGTAGGCAGGCGCAGAAGTGCCTGAGCAGTATCGCGCCACAGTGGGCAGAGCCGATCCTTTTTGCCCTTGCCGTGGAGGCGCACCTGTCGGGGTGGTGTCAAATGAAGATCTGCACAACAAACGGTCAGGGCCTCGCTGATGCGTGCGCCCGTATTGTAAAGAAACAGCAATAACCCATAATCCCGTTGGCCGAGCACGGTACGGCAGTCAGGCTGGTCAAGGATGGCATGTACCTCCGCCGCTTCCAGATAGGTTGCCAGGTTTTGCCGGCACTTCTTCGCAGGCAAGGCCAAAATCTTCTGATACTGCTCGGCATGAGGAAGGTCAACGCGGATCAGATGCTTGCAGAAACTGCGAATCGCTGCGCGTCGGCAGTTACGCGTCGCAATCGAGTTGGCACGATCCGATTCCAACTGGGTCAAAAAGGCGGCCACCGCATCGACGTGCAGATCGCTCAGTCGCAGGTTGGCAACGGTGCTGTCCTTGGTGTCCGCGAGGTAAATGAAAAGCAGTCGTAGGGTATCTCGATACGCGCGCACGGTGTGCGCGCTGGCACCTCGCAATCGCTGTAAATAGTCGCGGAAGAAGCTCTCAACGTAAGCCAACAGCGGATCATCGGGCTCTCTGCTCATGACGTTTTATCGACGTGGTGCCAGTGTCGGGCGAAACGTTCACTGGCCAGGCGCATCAGTTCCGGCGTAGCCCTCAGATACACTTGCGTGCCGAGCACGTCGACATGCCCCATATAGGCGGAGAGCCAAGGCAGCCGGGCATGGATATCAACGCCCTCGTGATACCAGGCGGTCAACCGGTGGACGGCGAAGGCATGTCGAAACTCATAGGGTCGCGGTCCTGTCCGACCTCTGGCAGGCTTGAGTCCTTCCCGACGAAGCAGCCGACGAATGGCCTCTGACGCGGCCTTCACCGGTAGCGCTTGGCCGCTATTGCGCAGCAAAAGTGCTCCGGGATCAGCGGTTGCTATTGCTTCCAGAATGCGTCTGCGTAGCCGCAGACAATCGTTTAACTCGTGGGCCAGATCATCTAGAAACGGTACCATCCGGGACCTTCCTTTGCTCTCCCGGACAAGAAAGCACCGCTGTTCCAGATCGATATCGGACAGCTGCAATCGGGCCGCCTCCCCAAGTCGCAAGCCGGTACAATAGAGTATCAGCAACAACATTCGCAGCATGCCGGCACAGAGATGTCGGGTATCATGAGCGCTGGCTGCGGTGATGAGATGGACGACCTGGTCCTGGGTGAAAATATACGGTAGAAAGGTCGACTCCTTTATGGGCGCCCAGTCCTGTTCGGGCACAAAGCTGTCCGGATCCCGGCGACGGCGATACAGGCAGAGTTGGCGGATGACGCCAAACTCCAGCCCCACGCTGACCGGCTGCCGATGTGGGTTACGCGATAACCACTCATGCAGTACAACATCAAAAGACACCTTGGCATGTAAACCGGCTCGATGCTCGACAGCGCGCTGAAAGCTCTTAAGCGCAAGCTCACTGCGTTGGTATGAATGCCCCATCGCACGCTTGAAAGCGACAAAATGGACGATGTCTTCGGCGAGTTCGGCCGCGCAGATAAGCGTCATTTGGGGACCGGCAGAGGCAGTTGGCGTAAGTGCTTGGTGTCAATGCGCAGATAGGCGGAAAGCGACGCTGGTGATCGATGACCGAGAATGTCGCTTATTACCTTGGGCGAGGTCTCTAGCTCCATCTGCCGGCATGCATGTGTATGGCGCAGTACATGGCTACCCAGGTACGCGGCCGTAACGCCGGCAGTCCGGGCATACCCAGCGAGCATATGCCGTATCGCTGAAGACGCACACAAGGGGTAATGGGGTGCTCTCATTGATAGGAATAAATGTCGTGTCGGTGCCCGACGGGGCCGCCCACGCTTGAGGTAGCTAACCAATGCGTGGGCAAGTGCCGGCAACAGTGGCAGTGCGAAGGCGACACCGGTCTTTGGTCGTACGACATGCAAGGTGGCGGCTTGCCAACCGATATCGTCGAGCGTCAGACGGATCACCTCGCCAGCCCCCAAGCCGTAACAGCTCATCAACAAGAGTACCGTATAGTCGCGCAACCCGACGGGCGTCTTGCGATCAATGGCTGCCAGGATGCGGAGGACATCCGCCCACGGTAGCGCCCGCAGTGGCTGCTCGTAGCGGCGTATAACAGGGGTTACGACGAATGACGCAAAATCATTGGGCAACTGTCCGGTGGTCAGCAGAAAACGCAAATAGCGGCGCAGGCTACAGCCAATGTCAGCTGTGGTCGTGCGGGCATAGCGCTTACTACACGCCATCAGAAATGCATCGATATCCGTTAGCAAAAGGTCTTGCAACGACCGATGTCGGGTACCCATAAACGCCAAAAAATAACGTATATGGGCCAGTTTCTTCTTAATGGTCCCTTCCGGGTTACCGCGGTGTTGGTGTAAGTGCTCGGCGAAACCCTGTAGTTGGGGCTCGGGTTGAAAAATGCCATCCATCCTGGCTTGCCACGGAGGGACCTCAACGCCTAAGGCGCTTAATCCAAATGCCCATGCCCGCAGGGCAGACTGCGCTCCTTGGCCACTATTCTCCGTATTGACCCGCCGCCGTCGTGCGTACCATTGGGCAAAGACGTGTACGCCGACCTGCGTCAGTTGCTCATTGGGGCTTAGGGCTTCAGCCGTGCAGTAATGATGAAAACGGCGTATCCAGTAGAGATACTGATTAATCGAAGCCCGCTTGAGGCTGCGGTTGTCTCGCCATACGCCCTGAACCTTGGCTAATTGGGTCTCGAAATCGGGTACCACCTGCTTGCTGTGCACCGTTCATCTCCGGCAGTTGCCTTAATGCTCCGGTGACAACATTAATACCAGTCCCTGGGCGGGTCTGCCCCAGAGTTGTGTTGGATGCGTTTTAAGTGCGGGCTTCGTGGGGCGAACCCTAAGGGCGCGGGTAACCTTGGCAGATAAACGGCGAGCGTGGTACGCAGCGCCATCAAAACACCGGTTCCCCGTAGTCTCCCTTGGAATGACGTGAGACTTGGCTGGCAGTCGCGAAACAATACCGGTGCGGCCTGCAAAGCACCGACCAATGCGCCTCGTACCAGATAAGTCCGGAGGCGGATCCATCGAGCGGCACTGGGTAAGGAGATATCATCGGGGCGCAACGTATTCGCCGCAGCTTCGACACTGCTGGCGTGTTCGGCATGCAGAACAACCCGTTCCAATGCCACGAGCGTGCCGGGCAGACGAGAGGCCAGACAATCTGGCAAAAGGCTGAACGTGCGATGGCCCTTCGGGCAGTACCAGCGAGGTATCCGCGTACCAGTAGGCGTTACCCGGGAGTATGTGCCGTGTCGAGAAAAGGAACAGCCACCTTGCGGATGTAGCGGGCAACTTGGCAATCTCGCCATGCGCCACCCTTGAGTTGCCACATAAGCTTCGCCTGAAAGGGATGTCTCGAATCGGAGCTGCATCTGAGACCTGCACCATGGAATGTTGACAGGTATTTTATCCCGAGAAACAAAGTTGCACAGCGCCCATAAGCACTGCGATCCCTCATTATACTCCACATAAAAATCGACTTGGGATAATGATCCTTATGCGGAGCTCCGCATAAGGATCACGCCCGACGTAAGTTCGTGGAGGCCACCAAAGCGGCCAAGCCTCAAGGTAAAGGCAAACCCACGAACGTGTCCAAAGCCGATGTGGCCCTGAGTCACATCAACAAACTTTACGCCATCGAACGCAAGATCAAAGCGTTGAGTGTGGCCGAGCGTTACGGCATTCGTCAGGAACTGAGTGTACCCAGACTGAAAACACTGAAGACCTGGCTGGAGGCCAACGCTGGCAAAGTCGCAAAGGGCACCCTGACACGAACCGCGATGGATTATACGTTGAACCAGTGGCCCACCTTGGTGGGTTACTGCGAACGGGGCGACCTACAGATCAGCAACGTGCTGGCCGAAAACGCCATCCGTCCATTTGCAGTTGGCCGAAAAGCATGGCTTTTTGCAGATACCTCCCAGGGCGCCCGTGCCAGTGCCACGTGTTATTCCCTAGTCGAGACTGCTCTATGCCGCATGCGGCATAGAGCAGTTTATGCCGAACCCAGAACTATGCCGCACTCCCCATTTGGAAGCCTGTATTCCCCGGACTTGCCGTCAGCCTATTCGGCATAGTTTGATCTCTCTTCCGTCATTCGATGAGGAGTAGAGGACATGATGACTGCCAATGCATACTTTAAGTTACCAAAGGTACTTCGACGATTGTACGAAGGCCCGTTGGGAGATTATGTTGATCTTTATGCCGCACAACTGCTGAGAGAGGGGCATTGCTATCAGAGTGGGAGGCGCTGTATCCGAATTGTCGCTGACCGCAAACTATGCCGAACCGGCACCGTTAGTGAAAGACCCAAAATGGTGTGGTGTCGGCTTATTTACGCAAACGACAAAGCTAGTTCGGCATAGTTCTGGGTTCGGCATAAACCGCTAAAGCCAACAAACTGGAACCGTCTGTTTATATCCAGCATGTTCTGGAGCGCATTGCTGACGCTGACACACTAGAAAAGCTGGAAGCACTGCTGCCGTGGAACGTCGACCTAGAGCGAACTCCAAAAAAAGTGCCGCAGATCGACTGAGGACAAGTGGGTCGATTTAACGGCGCTTAGAACGCCGAGCTAAATCGGCAGAGTGTCAGGGTGAAAGTCCCTACGAGGTAAGGCTGGCGGGCCGCTTCGTCCCCGAGTCATGCGCGACTGTCCGCAAGGGCCGCCGTGAAGTGTTGACAGGGGTGTCTGCAGGCGAAGTATCGAGCTGCGAAATCATTAGTTGGAGAGGCAGATGCTGTTAAGCGAAGCAGAATGCAACATGACCAGTACCGTCAAACCGCAAGGTATGGGCCACTCTCCCGCAGTCGTAGACCTTCAGCATGCAGATAAGCACTCTGTACGGAACTCGGGAGATCCCGGACAACCCTCCATACTCAGCCTGTGGAGGCCGCATGGTGAAGGTCAATAGCCTCACGACCCTGCGAGAGTCCGGGAAGTCGGATGAACTCATAGTACCGCAGAAGCAACCGAACAAGGGGCTGCAAGGCCCTGCGGAGGCTGTGGAGGGAAGGGGTTCAATCAAGAGGTATAGTGGACCCCGTTTTCAAGACAAAGGTTTAAGCTGTACTTTGTCATAAGGGGATTAGCAGCGATGAGTGAAGCGAAGAAGCGGAAGGTACACACCTCGGAGTTCAAGGGGAAGGTTGGCTTGGAAGCCGTACGAGGCGTAAAGACGATCAACGAGATTGGCCAGGAATACGGCGTACATCCAGTCCAGGTTGGTCAGTGGAAGAAAGCGATACAGGAGCAAGCCAAGACCCTGTTTGAAGGCAAGCGCGGCCCCAAGCCGCTGGCTGACCACCGGGAGCCAGAACGGCTCTACAGCGAGATCGGCAAGCTGAAGGTGGAATTGGATTGGCTCAAAAAAAAGTCTGGGATCAGCCAGTCATGACGCGGCAAGCCTGGATCAGCCAAGGCGCTGCGGTCAGCGTCGTCCAGCAATGTATTCTGGCCGGCGTATCCCGCGCCACAGCCTATGCGCAGCAAAGGCCCAAGCCGGTCGATGAAAGCGACCTGCTATTCGGTCGCCTGATTGACGAGGAGTATACCAGACACCCATTCTACGGCAGCCGCAAGATGGTCGTATTCCTCAAGGTGGCGGGTCACACCGTCAATCGCAAGCGGGTACAACGCCTGATGCGGGAGATGGGCTTGGCCGGCATGGCGCCGGGGCCGAATACCAGCCGTCCACACCCTGAACACAAGATCTATCCTTACCTGCTGCGCGGCGTCCCGATTGTCAGACCCAACCAGGTCTGGAGCACGGACATCACCTACATCCGCTTGGCGCATGGTTTCGCTTATCTGGTCGCCATTATCGACTGGTACTCGCGCCGGGTGCTCAGCTGGCGGATCAGCAACAGCATGGAAGCGGTGTTCTGCGTCGATTGCCTAGAGGATGCATTGCGCAACCACGGTCGGCCGGAAATCTTCAACAGCGATCAAGGCGCACAGTTCACCAGCGCCGTCTTCACGGACGTGCTGACCCGTGAAGGCATTGTCATCAGCATGGATGGGCGTGGGCGGGCATTCGACAACATCTTCGTCGAACGCCTCTGGCGCAGCGTCAAGCATGAGGATGTGTATCTCAATGGCTACGCTACGATGGGCGAGTTACTGGTCGGACTGACGAAGTACTTTGTCTTCTATAACGGTGAGCGCCCGCACCAGTCCTTGGGGCAAACGACACCCGACATCGTGCATAGAACCGCTGTCGGTGGCGGGGCAATGATCGTGGATAAATTTCCGCGCGCGGTGGATACATCCCCTGTTCCGCTACGCTCCACAGGGGATGTATCCACCGCAGAAGCCAGATCAGACACAACGGCAACAGCCAAAGCAAAGGCAAACACGGGGCAGCGCCGTCCAGCTGCAAGTGAAGTCGAGTGCACAACTTAAACCGAGTCAATTGATGTCTTGACTCAGGGGTCCATCACAGTCTGCGGCCACTGAGCATTCTGTGCGTGGAAGATAAGTTGGTTCAGCAGGCAACCGTTGCGCTCATGCAGCAAATTTACGAGGAAGATTTCCTTGGCTTCTCCTACGGGTTTAGGCCCGGCAGGGGGCAGCACGATGCGCTGGATGCGCTCTACGTGGGGATCAAGAGACGAAAAGTGAACTGGGTGCTGGATTTGGATATCCGGAAGTTCTTCGACCGGGTCGAACATGATTGGCTGATCACGTTTATCCTGAAGTGGTTGAATGGATGTGACCAGCCCAGTTAAGGAATAATACCCTGAAACTGGAGAACGTACATGACCACAAGAAAGCTGTACTCAAAGGAATTTAAGCTGGACGCAATCAGCCTTGTGCTGGAACAGGGATATTCAAGAGCCCACGCGGCGCGCAGTCTGGAGATCAACTCAAACATGCTGGGGCGTTGGATTAAAGAGCATGAATCGGTCGATGGGCAGGCTTTCAGAGGGAATGGCAAACTGACCGCTGAACAGTTAGAAATTCGCCGCCTGAAAATGGAGAAAGACATCTTAAAAAAAGCGACGGTCTTCTTTGCCAAAGAAACGCATTAAAGTATGCGTTCATCACCCGGCATAAGAAGACCTGGCCAGTCGACGTAATGAGTCGGCTCTTGGGTGTCAGTCGCAATGCCTATTACCGGTATTGCCAGCGTCAACGCCACAGGCTGCCGGATGCGGAGCACGAGGCGATGATTGAGGCTGTGAAGGAGGTCGCTCAAAGTAGCGACAAGAGCTATGGCTCCAGGCGGATGAAGCACGCCCTGAACGCTCTGGGCTATCCAGTAGGCCGGCAAAAGGCGCGGTCGCTGATGCGCGAAGCAGGCGTTAAAGCTCGGTATCGGAAGAAGTTTAAGGTAACCACCAACAGCGACCATAAACAGCCGGTGTTCGACAACGTACTGGAACGAGATTTTACCGCCGCTGAGCCTGATCGGGCGTACGTCGGTGACATCACTTACATCTGGACCCGGGAGGGCTGGCTGTATCTGGCGGTGTTCATCGATTTATTCAGCCGCCGGATAGTAGGTTGGAGCATGGGATCGCGGATGAGCGCCAGGCTGGTGACAGACGCCCTGAACATGGCCATCTGGCAGCGGCAACCGAAACCCGGTTTAGTCGTCCATTCGGATCGGGATCGGGGCTCTCAATATGCCAGCAACGCTTATCGGCGGTTGCTACACGCTAACGGCTTTGTTGGCAGCATGAGCCGCAAAGGCGATTGCTGGGACAATGCGGTCGCTGAGAGCTTTTTTGCGAGCTTGAAAAAGGAACGTGTGCAGTGGCGAAGCTACCAGACCCGCACCGAGTCACAGCGGGATATTCTGAATTACGTTGTGATGTTTTATAACAGTCGACGGCTGCACTCAACGCTGGGCTATATCAGCCCGATGGGCTTCGAAGCAGCGGTTGTCGAACTGAGGAAAGCCGCTTAACTGGGTTGTCACAAAGTGCTTGACCACTCCACTAGAATCAGTCCACTCTCAGGTAGGCATCCCGCTACCTAATGGCTTTGGAAAACTTCAGCTGCTCCAGCAACTCTTCTGAGACTTGACCAGATACCAACAAACTATTCTCACGTTGATACCGCTTGATTGCCTCCGCAGTATTAGTGCCATATATCCCATCCGCTGGCCCGGGTTTGTAGCCCAGAGATTGGAGCGCCAGTTGGATTTTCATCGTAAGAGATGCCGTTTTTTGCTGTCGCTCTGCCGCAACTGCCTCACGCGCTGCATCCCGTATTTCAGACCTATGAGGCTCGACGTCCCGTTTTGCCGAAGAAAGGTTTCCCTGCCGGTACCTGTAGCTGCCACAACGGCTATTCCAGTCATCGACCCAACGATTGAATTCAGCA
This sequence comes from Marinobacter sp. LV10R510-11A, assembly GCF_900215155.1. NCBI lineage: Bacteria > Pseudomonadati > Pseudomonadota > Gammaproteobacteria > Pseudomonadales > Marinobacteraceae > Marinobacter > Marinobacter sp. LV10R510-11A. The sequence goes on along the minus strand of NZ_LT907980.1, from coordinate 1,204,017 downwards.
ACATCAGCTTGGGTCTCGTTAAAACTTCGAACGGCATCGATTCGAATGTCCTGCGCCAGACACCATCTGATCTCGCTGATTGAATGAACATGGTTGGTGCCAACAGGCGGCTTCTTAGTCGAAAATATTTGAGCTTTGACTGGCTCATCACTGTATTGCGTTGAACTCTGACTTTGTGTGTTCCCCGAAATCTTTTTGGACTCCGAGCTCGAGTCAGAGACATCTTGTTTTTGAGAGTTCTGATCGACTAAAACCGATGCCGAAGAACTCTGGCCTTCAGACCCAGCCTCAGTGTCAAATTGTTCGCTTTCGTTGTTCGCCACCAACGCACCGATAATTAACAGCACAACGAATCCGATCATCAATGCACCGCCGGCACCCAAAGTACCGTCTGGATTGGGAGCGGACTCCTGCTTTTTATTTTCTGGCTTCGAGCTTCCAGATTGAGCTGGCGTTGAGGTTGTTTTCCTCTCCGAGCTAGCAGAATGAGGACCGGTCCTCTCTACCGGAGGTTCAGGTTTGGAAAGGTCCGAGAGATCTGAAACAAGCTTAGAAAGGCCCTCAAATCCTTTGGGCTTATCCTGATTACCCATTCGGTATCTCAACTAAAAATTTCACTTAAGCGAGCACCGCCATTCTTCCAAAGAACGCCCATGGCCGCTTCCAAGATATGTACATTGTCGACTTCAAGATACGACAAACATTGAGAAAGCTTTTTATCCGTTTTGTGGCTTATGCAGAATGAGCCATTTCGGCTGCCTGTGCGCCAATCGCTCCATGGACATAAAAATGTTTTACCCTCTCTGAAGGTCAAATCCTGTTTCATCTCTATTCCCACATCGGAGACGAAAATTCCCCCAAACTTAACTTTTTGGCCATCATTAAGCTGAGCCAATAAGTTGGCAAGAATCCTAAAACCAACTGCTTTCCAGAGGCAGTCAATAAATTTTGAATATATGGTGGAATTCTTGAGCTCAATATCGATAGGGCGGCGGCCCCTACTGGTCAACATAATGCTAAAAGTAGTACCTGAGGAGCGTTGTATCCCACCCCAGCGCACTCCGCTAATGTCATCCAGCTTCATGTGCTGTTCCTTCCACGAAACTCCACTCGGGGAAATACTCAGCGTGCTCTTGAAGATAGCTCCAATCTCTGTACTGAAGGTAATATCGCGCCGCCACTGCTCATCATTTTTCTTTGACTCTTGGGCCTCGATTTCCGCCTCTTCAATAATTCTCTCTATAGCTTCTGCATCTTCAGTAGCTCTGTCTGCCACCTCTACAACCTCTGCAAAGACGTCCTGAATCATTTCCGTGATTATTTGTGCCAAATCCAGACGGCCGTGGTCGTTTGCTAGCTCCACAGAGAGATCCCTGACCTCTGCCGCTACCAAACGGCTCTCATCATGCGACAGGCCCTGACTCTTGAGGCTCACTTGTATCGGCTGAGCTACGACGTCCCAGTTTTTGACCGTTTTGCAGAGCCGTTCAACAAGTGCCTGGGAACGTTTTGCATTCGCGTTGTGGTTAAAAGATTCCCTGACTTTCTTAACGAGCAAATTGATGTTTTCGCTCTCTGCGGAGAGAAAACCCTGAGCCTCCACCTCAAATGCATCAATCAATTCGTTCAAAAGCTTCGGTGCGGGGCTTTCTCCTAAATGCGTTATTTCTTCAATGGCCACCGTTAGCGACTTAACAAGATCCTCAGAGTCGAGTCGGTCCAATGCCTCCATCAATACCTGACGAAAGTAATTCCGCCGTTCGGCCAACGCATTTGCCATGAATTCGGCGTCAGGCACCTCGGGATATCCGGCAACAACACGATCCTCATTTATTTCACTCAGCAGTTGCTCGGCAATCAGTTCACTCGACACAGACGAGAGACACCCAATCCATTGCGCTAATTCACTGGGATCTTTAGGGCTGTATAACCTGAGCCCTTGGGCAATGGCATTGCAACGAGCAAGAGGGGGAAGTTTTTCAAGATTCATGACCTCTGAGGGCTTTTGCTTAACCAATTCTATAACGGTGCTGGCACGTTTTGGGCCGACACCAGGAAGCCAAGCCATTTCAGCTGCAATGCGCTTGCGGGGCATTGTGAGAATGGATCTTGCCTCTGAGCATTCTGCATCATCCAAAGAAAGAGCTTTCTCGTCGGCTAATTCCATAATTCGGCGACGATCATCTCGGGATGTAGCTTCCAGCTTAAAAAAAGGGTTTTCCAAAAGATCCATGGCTATTCCTTTTCATCCCAAATAAAACCGATATTTTTCGGTTTTTCGCTAACGTCTATAGGAGGCAGTGAAAGGGTTGCCTTAGTGAGGCATTCCTCATCAACCATGCTTTTACCATGCTTTGCTGTCAGCCGAGCGGCTTCACGGATAACGAACGCGCAGTCGGACAGCGGACGCCATTCCATAATCTCCGAGAGTTTTTCGATATCAAGTGTCGGATCATGAGGAATATTCCCTAGAAGGTTGCTGAACAGCGCAAAAATCTCGTCTTTTGAGGGCATGCCCACTTCAAGAATATGGTCAAAGCGTCCCCGGCGAAGAATCGCAGGATCAATCGCTTCAATCATATTGGTCATCGCAAGAATCAGAACGCGATTTGATATTGCCTCAGGGATTCTTCGCAAAAATTCAGCAACCTCCTCAATCCGATGGGATCCAGAACTGGAGGCTGACTGGCGATTCGCTAAAAATGCCTCCATCTCATCGATCACAACAATTGAGGGTGCCGAATCTATGGCCTGATCGAATATTTCCGAAATCTTTTTACTGGTTTCATGAATGTAAGGGCTTCCTACACTGTTTGAGTCGATCGAATAGCAAGGCCAGCCGATAAATTCTGAGAGTTTTTCCACTGCAAATGTTTTACCGCAACCAGGGGGGCCGTGAAGAATGACAGCAGACGGGAACTCGATACCAACTGCCTGATATCTCTCAGGGTTGTATATGATATCAATCACATGCTCGTTAAAGAATTCCTCGAGAAACGGACGACCAGGCAGTTTAAACTTTGTTGACTGGTTATTTGAGTTTTGCGGAGTCGTTCCGATTGGAGTTGCCACCCCCTCGCTTTTTTGTTCAGTTTGCGAGGTAGCCTCATCAATGTTCGCCGTGCGGCTCTTGGCTACGGAACCACGGTTGGATCTGAGCAGATGTGCGTCTTTAGGAACTTCAAATCCTCCTGCCTGCACTACGTCAACCAGATCGCTGACCGGAATCCTCCAGCACAAGGAGTGAAGTTTCCGAAAATCCAGAACCGAAACCTTTACACCCCCAGACAACCAGAAACCCAGAACCTCGTCGTTACTAAGTTCGTTTAATCGATCATCCTCCGTCGGTAGTAATCGAGAGAGCCGCTCAATGAAGATTGGATTGCCAAGAGGTTTGTCCTTTAATATCTCGCGAGTTGCCTTTAAAGAAACCGCAAAGCTCAGCGCATCCTCTTTTCGTTCTGGTTGACTTAGTTCATCCACGGGACCCAACGTGTAACCGGCACTAGCGCGAATCGTAAAAAATGCTTCTTCTCCCATCTGTAGTTTTGAAAAAACATCTTTATCAAGGAGCCCAGCATCGACCCACTTGTCGATGAGAGGCTCCCTTACGATAAGCAGATGACTGTTTCCAGCAGTAGCGTAGGTCTGCCAATCAAGACCGCAGGAGACCGGCGAAGAAATTTCGACCTCATCTCCTACGTTGTCTCCTTTCTTGAACCAAAAAGAGCTCGTCATCGCCTTACTATGCCTTTCGCACGATATTGGCGGTTTCGAACAATTCATCGCCGGAACTGGCGCCGATCTGCATCGAGGACAGCTCACCGACAATGCCTCTCAATTGACTTATGTCACCAGTCTCCATCGCTTTGACGCCAGCTTCGACTAACCCCTCGAACTGCGACTTGTTTGCGAATTGGTAAGGTCTCTGTGCCATGGCTTTGAACTTCTCAACAACAAACCAATCCTGACGCCAAAGAATCTCGAAATTTTTACCGCGCATTTCATCTAGAAGACTCTCAAACGCGTTGTCACCATCTTTAATTGCATTTTCTGCTGTGCGAATAAGAGCATCGAACGCCGACTCCTCTGAGGGGCGCGCATGTTCACGCACGTAGGAGTCAAAGAATTCGACTATGAACTTGAGTTCAATCCGCCTGGTTTCCGGCAGGTGGGCTTTCTTTACTTCAGCGAGGAGGCGCTTAGCTTGGAGAACATTCTCCGAAGCTTCTTGAGAGCGCTCGGTATCACCGTTGTCTTCAAGCCCCTTCGTAGATTCGAGTTTTTCCCGAGCGCGCTGAAGTCGTGGATCGTCTATTTGTCCGTCCAACTCGTCAACTCGCGCTAGCGTTGCCTCACCTTCTTGCGCCACGATGGCAGAAGATCTCGAGAAATCTTGCAAGCTATCCAGGCTCGAATAAAAGTTTTTGTCTGAATGAAACACTCCACCAACAGCAGGAATTGACACAGAAAAAACAACATTTCCTGAGTCAGTTATTTCGTACTCACAAATCAGATCTGCGCCCGCTGGAATTACCCCCTCATCGAAATCATGACCCGAGATCTTTAGCGAACCAATCGGCCTGTTATCTCGGACTGGATCCTCAATATCACCCTCCCACAGAATGAAATTGATGGACCCGGCTGATCCCGCCTTGAGAGATTCAGTGGTTTTATATGTCCGTTCGCCTCTAGCAGGTAACTGATCACCGGCCTTTACCAAATAATCCGGAACAGGGCGCCCGCCGACTTTGTTCAATATTTCAAAAGCAATAGAATGTGACGCGGGAATGGCATCCACAGATGCAGCTGTGCGAGTTATTACGATTCGGTCCTCTGATAGCTCAACCTTACCGCCTGCTCCATCAAAAACCGTTACTGCAAACGTATTATCACCAGATTGAGAGAGGCTGACGTCAATTGTGGTTCCCTGGTTTAACTGGACTCTTCCCGAGGACCAACCACTATCAATGCTTTCAACTTGAAATTCTGAACCCGAGGGAATTTCACCATCGACTTTCACAGCAAGCTTTGCCCTGGTGTCCGGCGTCCGAGAAATGTAGTTGAAGGAGACCTTCATTCCACTGGTATTGGACAAGTTGCCCCGATTTCCTTTCCTTCCACGCGTCTGAGAAGACCAATCGATTGATTCCGCAAAAATACTCGCTCCCTCTGCTACAGCCGTCATCGGATTAACGTCAGTCATCGGATTAACGTCAGTATTCGCAGGAACGCCAAGTTCGAAAGAAACTTTGTCCCTTAGCGGCTTATAATTCGTGGGGCCGCCAACGAACACTACTCGCTCCAGGTCGTGAGAAGTAAGGCCTGCTTTTTTTAGAGTTTCTCTCGCTGCATCTACACTTTCATTGACTCTGCCCGCTATTAATTGGTCGACCTCGGCACGAGTGAGAGGAATATCGATATAAATTTCTTCTCCGTCCAGATCTTTGGCACCCATTTCCATCTCTGTGAGACTGATTACGGTGTCCTCACTAGCCGAAAGCTCAATTTTTGCTTTCTCAGTCGCCCAGGTCGCTAGCCGAATAACTGATTTAAAGTCTGGATTAGTCGAAAAATCATCTGGAAGCCGGAAATTTTCAAAAAGCCAAGGTTTCGTGATGTTGTCCCACAAAGCTCTATCAAAATCTCTGCCACCGCACATAGACAAACCCCCATGGGCGTGGAGATTAATCCGACCTCCGATGCTTTCAGCAATAGCAATATCCAGGGTGCCACCACCCAGGTCATAGATCAGAAACATACCGTCGGAGTCTCGAGACTTCATCACACTCATTACAGCGGCAACGGGCTCCTGCATTAGCGAAACCTGGCCGATACCCGCCATCTCAGCGGCCTTCAAAGTCGCATCTTTTTGCATTTGATTGAACGCAGCAGGAACGGTAATTACGGTACCGGTGTCGCCATCATTCCTGACTTCTTCAGGCAAATAGCCATAAAGGGTCTTCAGAACTTCCGCAGAACACTCCTCCGGCGTCTTCGTCTGGTTGACTGCCGGCAGCTCAATTGGAGTGCTGGTTCCCATTAACCGTTTGAACAACGTCGCCGAATTATTCGGACTGCGGGCTGCCGAGTCGTAAGCCCGTTGACCGATATATTTGTTGCCACGCCGATCTATAAAAATCGCAGAGGGTGTAACGTCATTCTGTTCTGGACTTTTCCATACCCTCGTCTCCGTTCCGTCGAATGAGCAGATTGCGCTGTTGGTTGTTCCTAAATCGATCCCAACGAAATAGGTCATTTATCGGCACTCCTTAATGTCGCTGTTCCTGTCTTGATCAAGCCCTCCGGCCCCATAATGATCGGCTCCAGCATTTGATCAATGATGAGATCTTCAGATTCATCAAAGTCTTCGATGTTAAGAGGGGTTACAGCAACGCCCGGATCGAAAGCCTGACCCTCGACAATAACGACCTTCAGACCCGCTTTAGCCAAAGACCCCTCAACCTGCCTCATAAACCAATCAAACTGATTCTGGTATCGCTTGGTTTCCCCTGCGTCCGCTTTGGCCAATAACCGCTCAAATACCCGTTTGAAACGCCATGCCTCTACTGCGATCGTAATCAACGAATCAATCGCTTGTTCTTCTGAGGTTAATCGTGGGCTGTCATCCATTTCTAGTCGCACTCCAGGGCGAAGATTGGGTTGTGATGCGCTACGGCTCGAAAGACGGGTCGACTTGCGATAAGTCAATCATGGGCAGCAAGAAGTTAGATAAAACGAAGAAATTTAGGCTGAACCTTGCTTAATCCCTGTTAAGAAAGAAAAAATTGACAGATTTAGAGTCTAGGTAGGACTGAAGGAAAAATCAAATCCCATGGTTTATCAAGCAGAAGCCTAAGCTATCTTTCGGCAATTATTGCGATAAGCCTCAATTCAAAATCACTTTTAAAAAACGTGGGGGGAGGGGGAGGCTTGCCGCCGAAAGTGCTAATCTATGACGAGGGCGATCAGGTTTAAAAACAGCACTGCAGCTTCATCCGATGCAGCAGGGCGCGGGTGACTGGGAGCAAGAAGTTAATTCAGACAAAGATACTTCATGCCCTGAAACATTTTGTCGCTGCCATCTGTAACTACCGCAATTTTCATTATTGCACACGGAGGAATCATGGACGTGGAAACGGGCATTCTGACAGCGATGGCCCTTGGAATATCTGGCGGTGCGGTCCTCACTGCCTGGTGTCTCTGGTCACGGTCAGAGGAGATCCATAAAACGAACAACCCAAAGAAGTAGCGGGCACTGGGACCTCACGCAATAGCTATCTGACGACACCTGAAATTAGCTTGATGCAGAAGTTCGCTACAAACAGACGATGTGGCGACTTTTGACCTTCATATGTGCTGAGGCAACCGCTTTTCTGGAACCTTTTAATGTGTCTTTATTGGGATAACCACTCGGGGCTGACAAGGACTTGATACATGAGTGAGTTTAATAATCTCAACTGCACCCCATTCTCAGTTCTGCAGATGGCCGAGGTTGTATTTGAATCCAGACAGATCGCTCTTGAATGGCTAAAAAGTCCGGTTCCGGCACTGGGAGGGAAAACTCCCCGACAGGTCATACAGTCACCAGAGGGTTGCGAGCGTGTGCTTGAGGTTCTCAAGAAACTGGAAAACGGAGAGTTCAGCTAATAGCAAACTGCGTGCTCATAGATAATCAGTGCCTGACCTGACCCATGGGGCTGTAGATGGCCCATCAAAAAAAGATGCTCGAGACAAACTTTTTTTAGAAGTATCCGCAGTAACGGGGTAAAACGAAACGGGCATTGGCCACGCTACGCTTCTGGAAAGTTAACGACGAGTTTTTATAGTGGTTGTGTCAAAATGTCCAAGGCTGCCCGGAATTCTTCGATACACTCTTTAAGGAGTTCTGCATCTGGTTCCAGGCGGCTGCCATGAGTGCCAATGACAATATGGCCATTCTGTTTCAGCCACTCTGCTAGGCCAGTCTCCAACGGTGCCACCTTATCGCGATACACGCGATGAAGTTCTAGTGAGGACTGCTCATCGAATAGTGGGCCATGCGCGAAAAGCTCGAACTGGCAGGTCTCAGGCTCTAAACCGGAAGAACGCAACTGCCGTGTAAGCATATTTGCTTGTGCGCTCGGGCGGAGATCCAGGTGCTGCCCAGCTCGGTTGAAAGGGGACGCGGCGAACCGGGATGAGCTATCCCCGGTCCGTCCGACATAGAGTACCGTTTTACCAGAACCGGATACCCGCCACACATAGAGCCAGAAACCGCGTCCCAAGAGATTTCCGTCGAATTGTAGCGTTAACATGCGATCCCCATTTCTGTAAGGCTGAATATTTATCGGCACCCGTGGAGCACAGCGCAATTTCAGGGCTGCTCACGGAAAAAGACCTCATTTAGATAGACGCTGATGCTATTAGTCCCGTGAGATGTTGTACTCGGCGGACGGTGAAACCACAGTTCTGGACAGAAGCGCTCAAGCCATTGAAATTCAATATGACTTATTACTGCCACCCGTCCGGAGTCCTCCCCTGGGGAATAGATAATTTCTCCCACCAAATAATCTTTAGCCCGTTTGAGTACTTTAATATTGAGATAGAAATCTTGAACGCCTTGAGCATACAGGGCGTTAAGAAACTCAAGCTTTATGTGCCCCTTTCCGGTTTTCAGAGGGGTTACACCGGTTACGAATATCGGCGAGCAGTAGGGCACCGAACGTTCGCAGGCATACCCGGGAATCATTTGCCATGCAACCCAGCAATTTTTGACTATGGAAAACTGCTCCATGTGATTTTTCCTTACGCTTTGCTCAGTCACCGATTTACCGGTCGACTCCAGCCTTTGGTTGCATGCTTGCCGTTTGATTCTCTCTAAAGCTCACACCGTTTTCATCTAGCCACCGTATCGGCCCCGGTGACTAGGATCCTAGCAGCGTCGAAGAGGCCGCACTCGGTGAAGAAAATATTACATCATCGGTCAACACTCTACGGTTTCCTTTGACTTCGACGAGGCCATCGGGTTTTACCCCGTTTTCACGGACGGAAAGCATTGAGCGTGAGTAAACGTTCAGACCATTCTGAACAGGCTCGCATCGGTCCGGCAAAAAGGTTCGCTTTGTTGTCATGGCATTGAGACCATACCTGGCTGGAACGAACAGTGGAAAGCGGATCTTTTTGCAACGCTCAAAAGGGCCATTTTGGGTGACCTGGATAGTTGCTCCAGCGCCAGCATAAACAGAGCCCGACCAGGGCGTCCAGTGGAGGCCCATCGGACTGTGGTTCGAGACCAAAAAAAATGATTATCCTGCAGCATTTTTATCGTACTGGTCACAAATTTCAGCCCAAAGTTGATCCGCTTTCGGGGCTCCAATCTTCTGATTCAAAAAGCAGCTCCGAATTAGCTTCTCAAGTGTAAAGGTTCTTAGCTCATTATCAGATTGATTTTTTAGGTACCGCTTTATTTCGACTTCATCACCGCGTTGCCTACTGTAAGAATCGAGACGGCTAAAATGCACTAAGTCGTAATAACGGGTGATTAGTACAAAGTCTTCCTTTTTAACCGCTTGTTCGAACCTAACAAAACCTTGATCTACCAAAGGTTCAATGTATCGTGATAAAAAAGCAACGCGTCTACAAATATGGTCGTCGGCCCACTTATCGAGATTTTCATCTTGTGTTGCAACTTTTTTATGGTGTAACTCTGCTTCTATAGCAAGCGCATAAAGCTTACCACCAAAATCAGATAATTTTTTAGGCTTAAAGTGTTCGCGCAAAATCTGCAATCCACCTAGACCAAAAATTGCGAACAGAAATAGGAGAGTTGCACTGACAGAGATATAACCCCATTTCTCTGAAAACGCAGCTTGTGCATATGGGCTAGCGAAAAGACTCGCTAAAATCAGTATATTGATCTGAGTCACTTTTTGGTTTACTGGAATACGTTTCATTATCCCCTGCCTTCCTTCAGTATTATGAAAAATTAAGAAACTAAAGTGTAATAACTGTTTTGTTAGTCGGTTTAGCTCGACTGCCTTGACTTGTTAGAGAGCAGTCTACAGTTGGATCCCGAAGCACATTGCATAGCGCTAGCGGAGCCACATTTGATTGACCGCAAGAATGCCATATTAGGAGCTCTTTGCGGAAATCTTAGTGGCACCGGGAAAAGTTGCGATATGAACACGGTACATTCCCTGACACCGATTGATATTCATGCGCCGATGGTCAGCGCTGTTCAAAAATAGAAAAGCAGCGCACTTTAACACTTGCAGCATGCGCACCCATGAAATGGAGCCGAAGGTGCAATGTAATAATGGACGCCGTGCCTGCACTTGTTGGTCCAGAGAGAGTCAAAAAATCCCAAAAAGCAACCCAGTAATAATGCTAATCGGTCCTAATCCAATGGAATCTTCAGTTAATGCTGATGAAGCGGTTTCGGTTACAGAATCAGATGCGTCACTATCAGATATTAATTGATGTGAGCCAGTTGAAACATCTTTCTCGATGATTGAGTTTGAAAAGCCTGAGCTTTCGACTCCTTCGATTTTTGATGCAACTTCCTCCGTAGCCACCACTTCAATGTTTGGATATTTTTCAAGGTGTTCGTTTATATAGCTAACGCTGTCAGTTGATTTTAATTGAATTTCATTATATATCTCGCCGTTGTTACTAAAAACGACATCTGATCCAGGGTTGTTTAAATCTGGGTGGAGAGATGCTTCGGTTTCTAGTCCTTCGCTATCCCACCATGTCACCGTAGTTGTGTGTGCCACAGCAATACGGCTCGGTTTTACAGGAGTTTACCGAGCTACATGAGAAGCTGTCCCCCTCTGTCAGGATAGATGTCGCCCGATAAAAAAGCCCGCTGCAGCTCCAATGAGTGCGGCAACAGGCCCAATCATGCCCCCAACCAAACCGCCACCAAATATCAGAATAACGCTTTTCATACAGCCTCCCTGTGCCATTCACAGCAACCAGCCGATACTCTGAGCATGGTTGATTTTCACAACACCCGGGTTGACCTCAGGTCTTTCGCAATTCAGAATACTGTATATAACAACAGTCTCCGGTGTAAAGCATGTCCTGCGTTCTGCTTGGTGACTACGAATCGTTCTCTCGATTGAACATCCCGCTCTTCCTGGAACGGGTGTCAGCCGGCTTTCCATCGCCGGCGGAGGACTACGTTGAGAAATCCCTGGACCTCAATGAGCTTTGCATTCAGCACCCCGCTGCTACGTTCTTCGTGCGTGTGCAGGGCGAGTCTATGGTTGACGCCGGAATTTTCCCAAATGATGTGCTGGTGGTTGATCGGTCGCTACGAGCCAAGCACGGAGACATCATCATCGCCAGCCTGGAATCAGAAATGACGGTGAAACAGCTTCACCTCAAACCAATACCGGTGCGCTTGCTACCAAGAAATCCGGCCTAGCAGCCAATTATCATCGAGGGCGATATGGTGATGGAGGTTTTTGGGGTGATGACCAATGTCGTGCGGTCGCTTAAGCGGGGAGGGCAGTGATGACGGAACAGATCCCGATTTCCTTTGTCGTGGTACGGCGCCGGTTTGATTTCCGCAGCATCGAAGTGGGTCGGTGGGTCACGGCGCAAGAGCGGGACCGGGCGGCGCCCCGTTTCCATCAGGCTTTGTCTGACCTCATGACCATCCTGAGAGCACCGGAGAATCTGATTTCTCTGCGCAGTACCCTGGGGCTTCAGTACGGCATCGGCGGCCGGCCCGGCGTCGCGGCGCATTATATTCCCGCAACCCGGCAACTGGCCCTGGCGAAGAACGCTGGAGCTGGCAGTCTGGCTCACGAGTCTGGTCATGCTTTCGATCACTATATGGGAAGCAAAGCGTTTCGTAACTCTGGCAAGCATGGCTTTGCTTCGGTTGCCTGGTTGAATAGCGCAGATCAGAAAGAGCACTCGCTAAATAATCAACTAAGCAATTGTTTCCGAACCATCCTATTGAATGAAGATGGCACCCAACCCAGCGATCTGTTCCGGTGTTCACAGCAGGCGGATAAGCAAAGGGATGTGCTGTATTACGCTCAACCTGAAGAGCTTTGTGCCCGGGCTTTTGAGGCATTTGTGGAGGATAGCGAACCGACTAACAGCTTTCTGGTGCGTGGCACCCTCGATTCTGAGGAGGCGAGGGCGGGGCTCTATCCACAAGGGAGACAGCGGCAGGAGATTAATGACGCTTTTGGGCAATATTTTGAGAATCTTGGTAGGGCTTTATTCCGGGAGCAGGCTAAAGCCGGATAAAGGAAGATCTCACGTTCCGTCGAATGCCGGGCGTGAGATCTCAATCCTTGTAGCCGAAACTGGGTTGCGACTTACTGTTTGCGAGCACCACCACGGCCCCACACCATACGGTGTTGCTCTAAATAGCCCACAGCATCGCTACGCAGCGGTAGGTTCAACGCGACGAAGAGATCTCGGCGTTCGTAACCCAAATCTGACAGCACATCGTCTTTTTCAGCCAGAAGTGAGCGCACCATACGCCGAAACTGCTGGCGGCGGGAGTAACTCGCCATCCAAGAGCGGGGCTGAACGCCGGATAGTTCGTGATAGCTTCTGATGCCCAACATTGCCTTCACCTATATTCAGATATGTCTGACTTAACGCACCCGGTTGTGCCAACAACAATACCCAGCCAGTGCATCTAAAGATCAGGATGGCCTTTCTTTAGCGTTCAATCAAACGAAAAGAACTTAGCTTTGCTTTCAGATATACTTAAGGCAACGTTTCTAAATCTGTATCCGTAAGGCGTGATCAAATGGCCATTCCGTTGCTCGACAATGATGTGCTCAGAACGTTTGTGGCGATTTCTGAGTGCGGCACGTTTACCGGTGCTGCCAAGCTTGTACACCGAACGCCCTCAGCGCTGAGCATGCAGATCAAACAGCTGGAGAAAAAACTGGGCAAGTGTCTGTTTATTCGTGAACCAAGAAAGGTACGGCTAACTGCCGAAGGCGAGGCGTTGCTGGATTATAGCCGCCGGTTGCTGCGATTAAATGAGGAGGCGGTTCAGTATTTTCTTTCGCCGACGCTGGAGGGCAAGGTAGGGATTGGCACATCAGACGATGTGGGCACCCGAATCCTGCCTGAGGTGCTGGCTCAGTTTGCTCGTTCCTATCCGGCCGTGTTGGTGGATGTTGTAGTTGGCTCGAGTAAACAGAACCTGGCACGGCTAGATGCGGGAGAGTTGGATATGGCCTTGGTTACCGTTGCCGATGAGGTGCAGAATATCCGAGGCGAGGTTATGCATGAAGAGCCTCTGGTCTGGGCCGGCAAGGAAAGGGCTTCGGCCTATTTGCGATCTCCTTTGCCGATTGCGGTGGCTCATGAGGGGTGTTCCTGGCGCCGGATGACATTGCGGGCGCTTGCCCGTGCTGGCATGCCGTACCGAATCGCTTACACCTGCGAGCATTGCTCTGGTCAGGAGGCTGCGATGATTGCGGACCTCGCCGTTGCGCCGTTTCCGCAAAGCCTGGTGCGGCCGCCCTTGAAGGAAATTGCGAATCAGGGCTTGCCGGAGATTGGCGCTTATCAGTTGGCACTCGTTCGGCGGGGTTCAAACCCACTTAATGATGCGTTGGCACTTCACGTAAAGGGCGCATTTCAGAACCTGCACTAGCGGCGCCCAAGATGAAATCAGGTTGCACAGGTAGCCTGTGCAGGCTCTAATCTGCGTCGCGCGAAAAGTGCTGGGGTAGTTGATCAAAAAACAGATCAAGGTGGCCAGCTTAAGCTCAGCACAAAGGGTGGAACGCTGATGATCGAGGATAGCCAAGGCAATATGGCAAAAGTTATTCAGGCCGACGTAATGCAGTCCAACGGTGTTGTGCACGTAATCGATACGGTACTCATGCCGGGAATGTAATTTAGTAGTGTAAAGCGTTTTAAGCGGCCCTGCGGGGCCGTTTTTGTTTGTGCGAGGTGGCCGCCGGATAATCCGGCCTTTGCGCGCGCTTGGCTAGGGCGTTGATGTACACTTGAAACATGATACTACTCACGTTGTCTGTCTTTACGATTACCATCGCGGTGGCGACCTTGCTGCCCCTTTGGCGTAACCCCCACTGGAGCGTTCGGATCTTCGACTTTCCGCGTTTGCAGCTGACGATTTTGGTTGTGTTGTTGGTGATTGCGCAGCTGTTTCTTCTTGATCTGAACAGGCCTCTGAGTTGGGTGTTGATTCTTGTTGCCGTGGGTGCGCTGGGCGCTCAGCTCTGGTGGATTTTGCCGTATACGGCGATCTGGCCCAAGGAAGTTAAAGACGCGCCGACAACGAGCCCAGAACGAGCGTTCGCCATACTGACTTCCAACGTACTTACCCATAACCGTAACGCCGAGGCATTGTTGGCGCTGGTTGAAGAACAGGTTCCGTCCATGCACGCCTTGGTCGAGCTGAATTCTGGTGAGAGGGTACGGGTTCACTTTGTACATCCAGCACCGCCCAGCCCCACGGAAAACGACGAGTCGACGGAGCGGGATGCAGAGCTTGTGATTGTCGGGCGTCGGGTTGCTGAGAGTGATGAGCCGGTGATCGTAACGGGCGATCTGAACGACGTAGCTTGGTCGGCGACGACCCGGTTGTTTCGGAAAGTCAGCGGTTTGCTTGACCCAAGGGTAGGGCGTGGATTTTACAGCACGTTCCACGCAGATTACCGGCTGTTACGATGGCCTCTTGATCACCTGTTCCACAGCCACCATTTCACGCTGGCTTCCATTACCCGGCTTCCTTACATCGGCTCAGATCATTTCCCGTTGCTCACCCGTGTGGTGTTTGCCCCCACCCGGGGACAGAACCAGGAGCCGTTGCGACCCGATGATGATGATCGTAGCTGGGCGCAGGAAATTGCCCAGAGTGAAAGCGCTACCAAGGAGGATGTACCTTAGTGGAACCGATAACTTTTTCAGATAAAGGGCGAGCAAATTTAAATGTCTGAAGATCCATTAAAAACACTGTCTGCTGACTTAAACCGTTACTCCTTGCACTCAAACCGCCGCAAATAAAAGGATTCATCCCGATGAAGATGCACAGCCTGCTTGCGATCGCCATTGCGACCACGCCATTGATAGCCCAGGCAGAGGTCACAACGGCAACGTTATACCCATCCCATGGGGAACTTACCTGGGAGGAGAGCAAGCAGGTAAGCACGGGTGCAGGGACGGTTGAGATTGGGGGATTGCCGGTTAGCCTTCAGGATCAAACTCTGCAGGTAGCACTCGAAGGACTCTCGGGCGCGCAGATCCAGCAGGTTCAGATTAGCCGGGTAGAGCAGGCGGAATTTGTGGCCGGGGAAACCCGCCGCATCCGTGAAGAGCTGGAGGCAGTCACCTTGCGGATTCAGGCGCAGGAGGATGCTATCCAAGCCTGGAATCAGCAGGTGACTCTTATGAGTAAGGCGGCAGAATCGCCCCACGACCTGACGGCTTCAGAGCTGAATGACATGGCGGCCGTGATGAAAGAAACAACACAGGGCGCGCTGACAGAAATTCGAGCTATTCGTACACAGATGGCCGGCGACATTGCCACACGGGATCGCTTAATCAGGGAACTTTCTCACGTTAAGCAGGGTGCACGTGCGACAAAAAAAGTGGTGGTGCATTACCGGGCACCCGAGAGCGGTCAGTTGGGCCTGAAGCTCCGTTTTCAGACCAATCAAGCCAGCTGGCGGAGTGAGTACACCGCGCGCCTGAAAACGGAACTGGAAAGTAGGCCCGGTGGCGAAGTGACACTGGAGCACTTGGCTGTTGTGCAGCAGTCTACGGGTACTGATTGGGACGGCGTGGAGCTTCGCCTCTCAACCGCGAATGCGCGGCGGGGAACGGCGATGCCAGCTATTCACTCTTGGGTTGTTAACCCTGAGCAGCCTCCGATGTATCAGTCGCGCGCAGATGCACCCATGGCCGAGATGGAGTCGAGTTCGCTCAAATCATCCAACGGTTTTGCAGCGGTTGTTGAGCGCCAGAGCAGTTTCACCCAGAGTTACCTGTTGCCACAATCAGTTGCGATTCCCAGTGGCTCTTCTGGTCAGCGCCTGAGCGTTGCGGAACATCAGATTCCTGTTGAAGTAGCTACTTGGACAACGCCAGTGGCAGACACTAGCGGCTACCTGCACGCAAAGGGCACTTTCAAATCAGATGCGCCTATACCCGCTGGGCGGGTAACGCTATATCGAGATGGCCAGAGTGTCGGAGAAAGCCAACTGCAAGAACTGGCAGACGGTGAAGAACTGACGCTAGGATTTGGGGTAGACGAGGGTATTCGGGTATCCGTTGTGAACGAGCTTGAGCGCACTGGCGAAGAGGGCATTTGGAAGAGCGAGAACGTTCAGCGCCGGCAGAACCGGTTTGAGATCACCAATCATCACTCAAAGGCTGTACAGGTTCGGGTGTTTGACCGAATTCCTGTATCACAGAAGGATATTCTGACGGTTAAGCCACTTGAGATAAGCGAGCCAGTAGAGCGGGATGTTGATGACAAAAAAGGCGTTTTGGCCTGGAATCGCGAAGTGCTCGCCGGTAAAACCGTCAGTGTGAAATCTGGCTTTGAGGTTCGGGTTCCTGAAGGAACCGCGCTGCCAAGGTTGTAGTGGTTGGGGCTGAATTCTTGAGAGTAATAACACCAAAAGCCTACGCTGGATAACCAGTAATATCCCGGATTTTTTGATACAGCGGTTGAAGCTGCGGATACATGCGCAGATACACCTCGGTGTAGAGCCTTTCATAAAGCTCTTGGGCTTCTGGGTTGGGCTGGAATATGTCACCAACCCGGGTCATGGCCGCCACGGC
The DNA here is from genome assembly GCF_900215155.1 of Marinobacter sp. LV10R510-11A. NCBI lineage: Bacteria > Pseudomonadati > Pseudomonadota > Gammaproteobacteria > Pseudomonadales > Marinobacteraceae > Marinobacter > Marinobacter sp. LV10R510-11A. The sequence goes on along the minus strand of NZ_LT907980.1, from coordinate 1,187,229 downwards.
GGTTTCAAAGTCTGGGTGCAGGCCAAGGCCAACCGCGGCATCAATAGCGGCGCCCAAGCCAGAGGTTTCATAGGTGTGGGGGCGCTCGGCGGGTAAGCCGAATACGTCTGCGGTCAATTGCATGGCGGCGTCACTTTGGGAGCCGCCACCCGCTACCCGAAGCTTGCGAATTTTAATACCGCTGCGCTTTTCGATCTTTTCTTTGCCTTCCCGAAGTGCGTAAGCCAAGCCTTCTAAAATAGCCCGATAAATGTGCGAGCGGGTGTGAACATCGCCGAATCCGATGATGGAGCCTTTCGCCTCCGGTCCGGGTTGGCGCACGCCTGGTGACCAGTAGGGTTGCAGCATCAGGCCCATGGAGCCGGCAGGCACAGTTTTGACCAGTTCATCAAACAGGACTTCTGGCTCAATGCCCCGTTCCTCAGCGATTTTCTGTTCCCTCATACCGAACTCCCGCTTGAACCAGCTCACCATCCAGAAGCCCCGGTAAATCATTACTTCCGTGGAATAGTGCCCGGGTAACGCGGAAGGATAGGGCGGCATCAAGCGTACCGGCTCCACATAGCGCTTGTTGGTGGTGTTAATGGTAGCGGTTGTGCCGTAGCTCATGCAGCCGACATCGGGTGTTAAACCTCCAGAGCCGAGTATCTCGCAGGCTTTGTCTGAGGCTGCTGCAACGACCGGCAGGCCTTCTGGAAGCCCCAGATGTTTGGCTGCTTCTGTGGTGAGATGGCCCAACGTGGAGCCAGGGCTGACCAGTTCGGGCAGCATGAATCTTTTTACTGGCATAACTTGCCATTTAAAGTCCCGCTTGCCTGCCCAGCGGTGTTTTTTGTAGTCGAATGGCAGGTAACCCACTTGGCTACCGGTAGAGTCGCGCAACTGGCCGGTTAAGCGGTAATTCAGGTAACCGGATAGCAGCACAAAATGCCGAGTTTTATCCCAGATTTCTGGCTGGTTTTGGGCTATCCAATTGGCCTGGGTATTTTCCCGAAAGCGGTTAATCGTGTCTTCCAGCCGTGCCAGCTTGAAAAACCAGCCCCAGGGGCCTTTTACTGGCCCATCAACTCGGGCATGGCGTTGGTCAAGCCAGATGATGGCAGGGCGCAGTGGCTTGCCGTTTTCATCGAGGTTAATCACCGTGCCGCGCTGGGTTGTGACGGTAACGCCCGCAACCCTGTCTGGCGTTACATCAGTTGACTGCCACAGTTGTTCACAGGCCTTTCCCACGTTTTCCCAGAAATACTCCGGGTGTTGTTCGGCCCAGCCAGGTTGCTCTGAAAAGTAGGGCTGGATCTCTTGCTTGCCCTTGGCAATCAGGTTCCCCTGAGTGTCAAAAAGCAGAGCGCGAACACTTTGTGTGCCATTATCAATGGCCAGTATTAAAGGCTTAGAAGGCATGTTATTGCTCCGGCCGAGGCGGCAACGAATAGGCCTCGCGCCAAATCGCCAAGTAACGGGCCTTTTCGGTGTGCCATTGCTTGTCATCCCAGCCAAGAGCACTTTGGCAGTGTTGCTTTAGCTTCGGCAGCAGTGCTTTACCACCTTCAGGCACGATCGACCCAAGCCTTGTGCGGCGTAGCATCAGGTCGTCCAAGTGTTTTACATCTTCTTGTTTGCAGGCCCACACAACTTCCGCCCACAGCAGCTCGCCGGGTACCACGACAGAAGCCGTGTCATCAAATACGGGCTCGGCAGGCCCAGCCTGCATAACAGCGCCCAGGTCTGAACCATAAAAGCCAGTAAGCCGGTGCCAGTTCTGGTGGCTGATATTCCCTGGCCGCTGCGGTGAGGCCGTTTGCCGAAAAACCGGGTCGTTCTCCGGCCGCAATCGTTCTTCACTTCCAAGGCCCCGTATCAACGCCTCCCGTGCAATGAGCCGGAAGGTGGTGAGTTTTCCGCCGGCAATGCTGATCAAACCGTTATCTTCACGGAACTCATGCTCCCGACTTTCTTTGGATGGCGCTTTCGAACTGGTACCGCTCGGTTCCGCCGTCACAACGGGCCGAACGCCCGCCCAGGTGGATAAAATGTCGCTTCTTGAGATGGCCGCGCCGGGGAACAGGCTGCTGGAAATTCTCAACAGATAATCGACTTCTTCTGCGGCAATGCGCGGTTCATCGTCCAAGCTTTCTGTATGGTCGAGGTCTGTTGTGCCAAGCACGGTTGTGCCAGCCCAGGGGAAAGCGAAAACTGGGCGCTTATCATCCGGGTGGAACAGGGAAACCGAGCAGGACACAGGCAGTTTCTGCCAAGGAATAACCAAGTGGCTGCCGCGCAATGGTCGGATGGTCATTGGCTTCTGCCCGTCGATGGGCTGCTGCAGTCGGTCAGCCCATACGCCTGTAGCATTGATAACCAAGGCCGTGTTGACGGTAAAGGTCTCGGTTTCGTCTTCCGCCTGCAATTCAAGCCCGTCGACTTCGCCGTTGTTTCGCAGAACGTCTACTGCTTTAACGTAGTTTAGGCACCAGGCGCCGTCTTGGCGGGCTTCGGTGATAACACGCTGCACCAGTCTGGCGTCATCGGTTACCGCATCGGTAAAGCCACTGGCCCCGGTCAGCTTTGTGGTATTTAGGCCAGGCACCCATTGCATGGTTTCGCTCGGCGTAAGGAAATGACGAGATTCGGAGTGGGCTATCCAGTCGTACACTCGCAGCAGAATTTGAAACAGCCGTGGGCCGGGGAACTGGCGCCGGAAGTGCGGCATGATAAAGCGCAAAGGCTCGATAAGCCCAGGCGCCTCAGCCATCAGTCGCTGGCGTTCGGTAACGGCATTCCGGGTCAGCCGGTATTGGCCACTGCCAAGATACCGTAGGCCACCGTGCACCATTTTTGATGACCGGCTGGAGGTTCCCCAAGCGAAATCTTTCTGCTCAACCAGCAACGTACTCAAGCCACTGCCGGCGGCTTCCCGGGCTATGCCCGCGCCGGTAATGCCACCGCCAATTATCACCACATCAAACGTGTGAGTGCTGCTTTTAAGCTCTTTGAGTAATGAGTCTCTGCGCTTCATCTGGCTCATTCCGCTCATTCCGTTCACTCCAACAGGGTTTTCGGATTGAGAATGCCTTCTGGGTCGAAGGTTTGGCACAACGAGCGGATTGCCAACATGCCCAGCTCGCCTTTTTCAATCGGCAGGAATGGGGCGTGATCTTTACCAACACCGTGCTGGTGGCTGATCGTGCCACGATTGCGCACGATCAGTTCCGAGGTTGTGCTCTTGAGGTGCTTCCAGCGTGCTAGAGTTTCCTCGTAGCTGTCTGCAACACGGAAAACATACGTGGTGTAGATGCTGCAGCCCTGTCCGTAAAAATGGGACAAGTGAGTAAACACATGAGTGCGCTCGTCTTTGCTTTCTTCGCGGGCTTGAAGGCCTTCGCGAAGGCTGCCTTCCATCAAACCCAACAGATTTTCTACGTTGTCCCAATCGGTTGCGGTTTCCAGAGTGTCCACAGCGTAGCCCATTTGCCACAGCGCTTCCCGAAGGTAGGGCATGGTGAAGCGCTTTTCGGCCCATTTTTTACCCAGCCGGGTGCCGGTATAAACACCTTTGTATTCGCTGCAGATTTTTTTGACTTCCCGCTTAGCGCTGGCGCACTGATGGCTGCTGCCAGTCAGCCCGAACGTCATCATGCACTTGCCTTCGGCCGCGCCGCGCAAGGAAAGAACTTTTTCCAGCATGCCAATAAGGTGCGGGTGCCCGGCCAGTGCCAACTGAGTGACGGTCTCGATAGCGTTGCTGAGCCGCAACATAGAAAGCTGTGTGCGGTTCTGTACCAGTTTGCGGCAGGCCGTTCGGGCACTGTCCCAATCTGGGAAGAACACCACGTGAAAGCTTTCCTGTTCTGGCAAGCGGGTGACTCGCACTTTTACTTCGGTGATCAGGCCAATACGCCCCTCGGAGCCTAGAATCATCTCGCGAATGTCGGGCCCGGCACTGGAAGCCGGAATGGTCGGTAAATCCAGTGTGCCTTTGAGGGTTTCGACACGGCCGCCGGCAAATAATTGCTCGATCCTGCCGTAACGCAATGATTGTTGGCCACTGGAGCGGGAAGCGACCCAGCCACCGATGGTTGAGAGCTCAAACGATTGGGGGAAGTGCCCAAGCGTGTAACCATGAGCACGCAACTGGGATTCTACGAGGGGCCCAGGCGTGCCTGCGCCAAATGTGGCTATCTGGCTTTCCCGGTCTAGGTCTATGAGGCGGTTCATTCCACCCATGTCTACCGTGAGTACCGGTTTGTCGCTAGCCAGCGGGTTGATGTGTCCGGCAACGCTGGTGCCGCCGCCGTAAGGAATTAACTCTAGGTTGTTGGCTTGGGCATATTGCAGCAATTTTTGAACATCGAGACTGCTTTTTGGAAACGCGACACCGTCTGGAAAAACCTCGATATCGCCGCTGCGCATCGCTAGCCAGTCTGGCAGGCTCTGGCCGCGGGCGTGGCGGACGCGAGCTTCCGGGCTGGTATCAATCAGCTTGTCCATGGTGGGGTCAGCTGTAAGGCGCGTTTCAGTGACCTTTGCGCATACTGATGCGAGAGAGACATCACTCAAGGGCTTGCCGATGCCCACGCAATCGGCGAGAAAGCCTTGCCCCTGTGTGGGTAATTCCAACTTAAACTGCTCATCTCCCCAGCCATTCCAGCGTCGCATCAAAGTACACTCCTGTATCTAATTGGATGGGAGCTAGTCTATCGGTTTATCAGATGCTTGCACTGTCCCATGGCGACATGGGCTGTGTCATTTGCCGACATAATTGCGGAGGCTGGGAGTTTGAAAGGCTAACCGTTGGTGCGGAGGCGTTCCCGGAGTTGCTCAAGGCGCTTACGAATCTCTTCTCGGCGTTGCTGATCATTTTCTGCCGGTGCCTCGTCTTGTTGCGCAGATCTTTGTTGGATATTGTCGGCGTCGGAAGAGAAGGACATTCCGGACTGCTCATCGGGTGCGGGAAAATACAGGTTTTCCAGTTTGCCTGAGCGATCGAGAATCACGCGGTTGGCGTGAACGGAGCGGAGTTTTGCATTGCCAGGTAGTTCATCGCCCACGATAAAGACGTCGGTCTTACTTTTGTCGTCTTCTATCAAAGCGCTGCCGGGGAAGTCGCCGACGGCTGCGAGAACGCCCCTAAGGAAAAGCCGCAGGTTGGTTTCTGGCAGATCCTCGGTGTTTTCCTGCGCTTCAGCTCCGTCGGTTTGGGCTGTGCCAAAAAACGCTAGGGAAGCCAGCGGCAGAGCAGGGGTGTTGCGTGTATCTGTAAGCGGCTGCGAGGCAGCCTGGCTGTTTTGCGCGGCTTGGCGGCTTTCCGATTGCCAGAAGCTATAACCCTGCCATGCGGTCGCACCCACCATGGCAAACCCTGCAATAATAGTCAGGGCAAGTGGAACCTTTGGATTAATAGAGCGCATTGATCGTCCTGAATGCAAGTTCGCAAGCTGCCAGAAAACGACTGGCTAAGAAAAGGCTGAAAGTACCACAGGTTATCAGAATAGCGCCTTTTATTGGGAGTATAGTGTACAGGGTTATTCAGCGGGCCTATATCCTGTGGTAGCCTTCTTGAATCATCTAAAACAGAAAGGGTTTTAAAGTGTGCGGGTGCGCACAAAACCCTGATTTCCTGACAATAACGAGGGCCACCTTGACCACAGAAACCGAACTTCAGCCGCAGGATGCTCCGCTGGGTCGTCTTCCCTTTACCTTTGCGAAGCGCAACGGCGTTATTCTGACTCGTTCAGATGAGGGCAACCCGGTTATTTTGGTCAGGCCTGGCGCTCCTCATTCTGCATTGGCGGAAGCCAACCGCATAAGCGGTGGCCGTGCGATATTTACTGCCATTGATCCGGGCCACTTTGATCACGCGTTGAACGCTGCCTATCAGAACGACTCTGCCGAAGCCATGCAGATGGTTGAAGGCATTGGCGACGACATGGACCTGGCTTCGCTTGCCGATTCTGTTCCGGAAACCGAAGATCTGTTGGAGCAGGAAGACGACGCGCCGATTATCCGCCTTATCAATGCGATTCTGACTGAGGCGGTAAAAAGCAGCGCCTCGGATGTGCATATTGAAACCTATGAAAAACGCCTGATCGTGCGGTTTCGCGTTGATGGTGTGTTGCGGGAAGTCGTGCAACCCAAACGGGCGCTGGCACCGTTGTTGGTTTCGCGGATCAAGGTTATGGCGAAACTGGATATCGCCGAAAAACGGGTACCCCAGGACGGTCGAATTTCGTTGAGGGTGGCCGGCCGTGAAGTGGATATCCGGGTTTCCACCATGCCGTCATCCGGTGGCGAACGCGTTGTTTTGCGTTTGTTGGATAAACAGGCGGGCGCAATACGCCTGGAATCCTTGGGCATGGCTCCAGACGATCTGAAGATCCTGCGCCAGCTTATCCACCGACCTTACGGCATACTGCTCGTCACCGGGCCGACCGGTTCGGGCAAATCCACAACACTGTATGCCTCGTTGCAAGAAATAAACGATCGTAGCCGCAACATCCTTACGGTTGAGGATCCTATCGAGTACAGCCTGCCGGGCATTGGCCAGACCCAGGTAAACCCTAAGGTTGAGATGACGTTTGCGCGGGGGCTGCGCGCCATTCTGCGACAAGATCCCGATGTTGTGATGATTGGTGAAATTCGGGACCTTGAAACCGCCGAGATTGCAGTACAGGCCAGTCTCACCGGCCACCTTGTGTTATCTACGCTACACACGAATACTGCGGTGGGCGCGATCACTCGCCTTATGGATATGGGCATTGAGCCCTTCCTGATTTCATCAAGCCTGGTCGGTATTGTGGCCCAGCGTCTTGTTAGGGTGTTGTGCAAGGAGTGCCGTGAGGCCTATACGCCTACAGAAGAACACTGTGAGTTTTTGCAGCAGGATTTTGCAGCGCCGCCAACTATCTACCGAGCGAAAGGGTGCGAGCACTGCAACAACCTTGGTTACCGGGGGCGAATTGGTATTTATGAAGTGGTTGAAGTAACCAAGGAGATCAGCGCGTTGATTCACAAGCGTTCAGGTGAACTGGATCTGGAGCGAGAAGCACGTCTTAAAGGCCCGAGCATTCACGCTGATGGTGTAAGGAAGATACTTGAGGGCGCTACCACTGTGGAAGAGGTGCTCCGCGTAACGCACCGGGGCCAGTAAGCTATGCCTGCCTACGAGTACAAAGCCCTGGATGCACGGGGAAAACAGAAACAGGGCGTGGTAGAAGCCGATGCGCCTCGTGCAGTGCGCCAACAGCTCCGGGAAAAAGGCCTCACGCCACTGGCGGTGGAGCCGGCCGTTCAGAAACGCTCCCCCAGCAACCCGCTGAGCAGCGGGGGCACTCTGGCGGCCGCCGATCTTGCGCTGGTCACGCGCCAACTGGCAACGTTGATTCAGTCTGGCATTCCTATAGAACAGGCACTCTCAGCAACGGCACAACAAACCAGTAAACCTCGTATCCGCAGCATGCTCATCGCCATTCGGGCAAAAGTAATGGAAGGCTATACGCTGGCAGACAGCCTTAGTGAATTTCCAAAAGCTTTCCCGCGGCTCTACCGTTCAACGGTTGCGGCGGGTGAGCATGCAGGGCATCTGGATTTGGTTCTGAACCGACTGGCTGATTACACAGAGAACCGACAGGAAGCGCGTCAAAAAATTCAACTTGCTGCCATTTATCCGATTATTCTGAGTTTTGTCGCGATAGCCATTGTGGTGTTTCTGCTGACTTACGTTGTGCCCGATATTATTGATGTTTTTTTAAAGCAGGGCCAGGAGTTGCCGGCGCTGACCCAAGCCATGTTGGCCATGTCGGAATTTCTTTCCAGTTACGGTGTCTATCTCGTTATTCTGCTGGTTGTGGCCTTTATGGTCTTTCGTTATGCGCTCACGAAGCCGGCCTTCCGGATGCGCTTTCATAAACGTCTGCTGCACTTGCCGCTGTTTTCCGGGATGGTTCGGGGCGTTAATACGGCGCGGTATGCCAGCACGCTAAGTATCCTTACAACCAGCGGTGTTCCATTAGTCGATGCCATGCGAATTGCCGGGGAGGTACTGTCGAATGACTATCTGCGCCAGGAGCTCAAAGAAGCCGCGCGCAAAGTCAGTGAAGGTGGCTCTTTACACCGAGCGCTGGATCAGTCCGGCTACTTTCCACCGATGATGCTACACATGATTGCCAGTGGCGAGGCCAGTGGCGAACTGGACAGCATGTTGGAGCGCACCGCGACTATGCAGGAAAACACACTGCAGTCCAAAATGGCTGCCATCGTTGGGCTTTTTGAACCCATGATGCTGCTGGTAATGGGTGTGGTGGTTCTGATTATTGTAATGGCCATCATGCTACCAATACTGAATATGAGTAACCTGGTTGGTTAGTCGCCCAAAAAAACCTTATAAATTCAGCCAATAATGAGTGGAATAATGACGATGAAAAACCTGAGTACACCCCAATCCAGCCGAGGCTTTACCCTCATCGAAATCATGGTTGTGATGGTAATTCTCGGCCTGTTGGTAGCGGTTGTGGCACCGAATATTATGGGCCGAAGCGATCAGGCCAAGGTGACCGTTGCGGAAACGCAGCTCACCAATATTTCAAAATCGCTAGACCTGTACCGCCTCGATAACAGTCATTACCCCTCCACCCAACAAGGCCTGGATGCTTTGAAATCCCAGCCTTCTGGCAGTCCCGAGCCAAAAAACTGGAATCCTAACGGCTACATGAAAAGCATTCCATCAGACCCTTGGGGCAATGACTTCCAGTACGTGAGCCCAGGCACTGAAGGTGCCTACGATCTGTACTCTTACGGTTCCGACGGCCAAGAAGGTGGTGATGAGGATGCGGCTGATATCAGCATTTGGACCATCGGTAACTGATTTGTGATGCAACTGGGGTCAGGGCACAAACACAGTGGTTTTACGCTTATTGAGATACTGGTTGTCCTGGTTCTGGTCGGGCTACTTGCCGCTATGGCAGTGTTCACCATGGGTGGAAACTCGCAGCAGCGGGAGTTGCTGAATGAGGTGCGGGAACTTTACCTGCTGATGCAAACTGCCTCGGATCAGGCGGTGCTTAACAACTTGGAGTTGGGCCTGCTGTTCGAAGAAAACGGGTATCGTTTTGTCGCCTTTCAGGACGAAGAAAACGATTGGAAATCGTCAGGAGAGCGCATATTCCGGGCACGAGAGTTTCCGGAGTGGTTGGTCGCAACACGGTTTATCGAAAGTGATGCTCCCCGCCTGGCGTCGGCTGAGGACAAGCTGCGGCCGGATGTGGTGTTTTTTTCCAGTGGGGAAACCACCCCTTTTGAACTGGAGTTTACCGTCGGTAGCGACACAGATTACACCCAAATCCTGGCGTCCGATGGTATTTCGCCAATTCAGTGGCAGCGGCCTGGCGATGACGGAGATAATGAGTGATACGAGGGAAGCCATCAAAACTGCCAAAATCCGCAAGAGGCTTCACGCTCATTGAAGTGATGATTGCGCTGCTGGTGTTTGGGCTGATTGCCACAGCCGCAGCCGAGGTGGGCAGTCAGTATATTTCCAGCTATGAGAGCATCCGTGACAAAACCCTCGCAGGCTGGCTTGCTGAAAACCGTATAAACGAAATTCGGCTGGAAGATAACCTACCCGGCATCTCCGAGAACGCGAAAGATCAAGACTATGGTCCTTTTCGATGGCAAGTGACCACCAAGGTGTTGGCCACAGCCGAAGCTAAAATGCGGCGCGTTGAAGTTGAGGTGGCGCGCTATCAAGAGGGTCGCTCAAAGCCATATTCCGTGCACACGCTTTCTGCCTTCGTGGGTGAAAGATGAGGCGCCAGCAAGGCTTTACGCTTCTTGAGGTTCTGGTGGCCATTACCATTACCGCGGTGATTGGTATTGGCGTGTGGCAGGTGCTTAGCGGAGTGATCCTTTCCCGTGACAGAGTTGATGAGCTTGCCGAACAGTTTGATGGCCTGCAGCGGGCCATGTTGCTTTTAGAGCGGGACATTACCCAGATAGTAAATCGACCGGCCCGGGATCTATACGGTGACTTCAAGCCCGCTTTGACCAGCCGTGAAGATGAGTTTGCGCTCATGTTGACACGGCAGGGCTGGCGCAATCCACTGGGTATCCGGCGCAGCAGTCTGCAACGGGTTGGCTGGGAATACACCGGCACCGAACTGCGCCGCCGGTATTGGCCAACATTGGATCAGGGCCAGGAAGACAATAGTCGGGATTTGTTGTTGCTTGAAGGTGTTACCGCGTTCGATATTAGGTTTCTCAACGAAGAAAACACCTGGGAGCCAGAATGGCCTTCAGGTGAGGCCATGGCGGCATTGAGCCCCGGCAGCCGCCCGGATATATCGTTTCCTTTGGGTATGGAAATTACGCTGGAACACGAGCGTTTTGGCGAACTCGTGCGAACCTTTGTTCTGCCAGACTTTGATCTTGCGGGTGCACAGGGCCTTGTTAACCAAGTAAACGAAGCCCGTAGCAAGAATGATGAAGACGACGATGCAGATATTCCAGGCACGACAGGGCCGGGAGGCTAATAGGCTATGACCACCTGCGACTGTATTGCGTTGCCAAAAAAACAACAGGGTGTCGCGCTGATTATGGTGCTGCTGGCTATGGCGCTGGTGGTTATGCTGGCCTCAGGGATGACTCAGCAGCAAAACGTGCGAGTGTTCAAAGCTGGTCACTATCTGGCGCAGCAACAGGGTCGCAGCATTGCCTTGGGGGCTGAAGCCTTTGCCCGCCAGATTCTGGTGCGGGATTTTGAAGAAGATAAGGAAGACAGCCTGATGGTCGACAGCCTTGATGAGTTCTGGGCGATGAATGCGGCTGTCTTGCCCCTGGATGCTAACGGGGTGGCGGAGGTTCAGATAGACGGCCTGGGCGGACGGATAAACCTTAATGATCTGGTTTCTGCGAACGGCCAGGTGGACCCAATAACCAAGGATCGTATCACCCGCTTGCTGATTGCCCTCGGAATTACCGGCATTTCGGTAGATGCCTTGGTGGACTGGATTGATCCAGACGATCAAACAATCAGTGCTTATGGCGCGGAAGACGGTCAGTACCTGATGGCTGAGCCTGGGTTTCGCGCTGCGAATCAACCCTTTGTTAGCGTGTCGGAACTCCGGCTAATTGAGGGCATGACAGAAGAAATATACGTGGCCCTGCGACCTCATGTGGCCACCTTGCCGGTGGTTGGGCTGGGTATCAACGTGAATACCGCGACCGCCGAAGTTTTGATGTCATTGCATGAAGAGCTGACGACAGCCCAAGCAGCGTCTATTCTTGAAAAGCGCGAGGAAGAGCCGTTCGAAAGCCTTCAGGACTTCATGGCCCTCCCGGAATTTGCAGCGCTTGGCTTGAAACCCATAGGGCTGGGGCTGCAAACCCGTTTTTTTGAAGTTGTTTCACGGATTACCTACGATAACCGTGTTGTAAATATGGTGAGTACGGTTTTTCGTGATCAGGAAGGTAATGTCCGGACGGTTCACAGGGATACCGGACAAAAGAATCGCATTACCAAAGAGCCCTATACTATCTCGGAAGGATAACCATGTCTTATCGCCTTTATGTGCGACCCTTGCCTCCCTTTACGGACCCCGGAGAAAACCCGGATGACCGTCTGTTTAACTGGGTGCTTTACGATGCTGGCGGTGATGCCCAAGCTCAGGGTAGCAGTGATTTCCGTAGCACGATCGAGCAGACACTCAGCCAGAATGGGCTTGAAGATGTGCTGCTAGTGGGCCTTATTCCGGGTGATGAAGCCCTGTTCTGTGTGGCCGACATTCCCGCAAAACAAAGCCGTTTTATAAACCAGGCTTTGCCTTACGCGGTTGAGGAGCAGATTGCCCAGGATATAGACAGCGTTCATCTTGCGCTCGGCCTCCATACGCAAGAGGGGTATCGAGTTGCTGCCGTAGATCGAGACCGGATGGCGCAATGGCTTGAGTTGTTCCGTGATTGGTCCCACGCCAGACTAGACGCCATTTACCCGGATGCTTCACTGCTTCCTATGACGGAAGGCGGGTGGTCGGTCTGTCTGGATGGCGAATCTGCCATGATGGCCAGTGACCGCGGCGAATGGCTGAGCATGCAGTCCGCAAACCTGGGAATGTTTGCACATACCATGGCTATGCCGCCTTCGGAGGACGTGGTGGCTGAAGTCCCCGTGGTGATTTACGCAACTGAAAGTGAATTTGAAGAGCAGCAGACCCTACTTGGTGAACTTATGGTGCCGGGCCGGCTTTCTGTTCGCCAAGAATCTCTGGAGCTTATGCCGCTGGAGCTGTTGGCCCATGCTCACTATCACCATCTTTGCCATCCTATCAATCTGTGCCAGCGTGATTTCTCGGTTAAAGGAGGTAAGGCAAGCCCCCTGAAACCTTGGAAGCCACTGATCGCTGTGGCTGCTGTCTGGTTTGTGGTGCAGGTAACGCTGGAAGCCGGAATGGGCCTTTATTACCAACAACAGGCCGAGGATATGCGGCAACAGGCCATGACGGTATACCGCGACGCCTTCCCCAACGATCGCAAAGCCCATGCCGGTAACGTAAAACGGGTGATTGAAGGGCAGCTGCGCATTGCAGGCTCTGATGGGCCTGATGTGGATTTTGTTACACTGATGAAATACACCGGCCAGCAATACTCAAGCGTGGCGAGTACAGGCTCGGTCACGTTTAACTCCATCAATTACAGCCAATCTCGCGGTGAGTTGGTGGTCGATGTACGTGCAGAAAGCTACGACCGTCTAAGCACTTTACGCAACGGCTTAGCGGGTCAAGGGCTAGATGCGAAAATTGGCTCAGTTGTTAACGAAGCCAGCGGTGCTCGTGGCCGCCTAACGGTATCCGGAGGTTAGGGCCATGTTGACGAAACTGAAAGAGCAACCGTCGGTTGGAAAGCTGATTGCACAGTATGACCAGCTCCCTAAGCGCGACCAGCAGGCACTCACGGTGCTGGCTATTGCCGTACTTCTCGGGATTCTCTATTTCGTGGTGTGGAGCCCAGTTGCGAGTTTTCACGATCAGGCTGCTGCAAGCAAAGAAAACGCCTCAGAACTGGTGGCTTGGATGCAATCCAACGAGCCGGCTATTCGTCGCCTGGGTAGCAGTGGAGCAGGGACGGCAGCTACATCAGCAGATGTCCCCGCCGATGGCCGTGCACTAATGGGCTTGGTAACTCGCTCTGCAAGGGAATCTGGCCTTACGCTGCAGCGTTTTGAACCCAGCGGTGAGAGTGCCATCCGGGTATGGCTGGAAGCGGTTCCATATTCAGAGGTTGCAGCTTGGCTTGAAATGCTCAATGGTAAGCATGGTGTGGTGATTGATCAGGCCGCGTTGGATCGCTCCGGCGAACCCGGCCGGGTATCTGTCCGGTTAACACTGGCAATCTGATTCGGACTAACTGGGTTCCGGAGTGGTCTCTCCGGACAGCGGCAGGAGCGAAAGCATGAGTACCGACAGTGATAACAAACCAGAACCGGTTATTGTCCGGTTGGACATCAGTGCTTTAAATGAAGCCAGATCGATTCTGTATGACGCCTACCGGAACGAGCCAACGTTTCAACACCTGTTCAATCACCGAAAACCCGGCTACAGCCAGCGTGTCCGGGCCACTCTACGTGAACTGGTTGACCTCTACTTTGCCCTTGATCAGGAAGCGGTTGGCGTGATGGTTGATGATTCGTTGGTTGCTGTGGCGTTCATCGGCGATCCGGATCTTCGTCTGAATTTGGCGGATCAGCTCAGCTGGAAAATTCGCATGGTGCTGACAGCAGGCTTTGCCTCTACCCGCCGTTATCTGGATTATCATGAGAAAATACGTGCAATGCTGCCTCAGCCACTTGCACACCAGTTGCCATTGATGGGGGTTAACCCCAAATACCAAAACCGTGGTTACGGTCGGCACCTGCTAAAAGCTGTTCAGCGGCTCTGTGAAGACAACCCGCGGGGAACCGGGCTGGTTTTGGATACAGGTAACAGCCGCTATCTGCCATTTTATGAATCGGAAGGCTTCCGTAGCCTTGGAAAAATTCGCCTCGGTGGTTTCGAGGATCACATACTGTTCCGCGAAATTCACCCAGAAGCCAAGGCAAACGCAAATCAAAATTAACGTTGTAACAAGCAACAGGAGACTCTGTGTCTGACAGCCAGGATTATGATCTGATTGTTATTGGTGCCGGTTCCGGTGGTGTGCGCTTGGCGCGTATGTCTGCTGGGCGTGGCGCCCGGGTAGCGGTTATTGAATCCCGCTATCTTGGTGGTACCTGCGTTAACGTTGGCTGTGTGCCCAAAAAACTGTTTGTTTACGGGGCGCATGTTAAAGACGAACTGGAAGACGCAGCAGGTTATGGCTGGAATGTACCCATGGACGGTGTCAGCTTCGACTGGCCCACGCTTGTCGCCAATAAAAATACCGAAATAGAAAGGCTCAACGGTATTTATGGGCGCTTGCTCGAGAACGCTGGCGTGACCGTTATTGAAGGCACGGCATCCATAAAGGATCCGAGTACGATTGTTGTGGGCGATAAGGAATACACAACCGCCCACATAACCGTAGCGACCGGAAGCTGGCCAGTGATTCCGGACATTCCGGGCAAGGAGTGCATTCTCACTTCAAATGAGATGTTTTATCTGCCTCAGCTGCCTAAGCAGGCGGTGGTATGGGGTGGTGGTTATATTGCGGTAGAGTTCGCCGGCATTCTGGCCGGCCTTGGTGTGGAAACCACCATGCTGTACAGAGGCGATCTTTTCCTTCGCGGTTTTGATGGTGATGTGCGCCGATTTGCCGAGCAGGAAATGCGGAAAAAAGGCGTGCGGTTGGAGTTTGGCGTAACGATTGAATCTGTGGAAGCTGAAAACTCCCACTACCGAGTCAAACTCAGTAATGGCGAGTTTATGGAGACCGGCCTTGTTATGGCGGCAACAGGCAGAAGGGCGCTAGTAGATGGCTTGGGCCTGACAGAACTGGGTATCGAGCTTAACGGGTCCGGGCATGTGGTGGTCGATGACTATTTCCAGACCTCAGTACCTTCAGTAACCGCTCTTGGCGATGTTATTGGTACGCCGCAGTTAACCCCGGTGGCACTCGCTCAAGCTATGGTGCTGTCCCGCAGGATGTTTGGAGATGGCGAGGGCGAGATGGATTACACCGCGATTCCTACCGCTGTGTTCTGTCAGCCCAACATTGGAACTGTGGGATTCACGGAAGAAGAAGCGCGGGAAGCCGGGCATACCCTGAGAATCTACCGCTCTGAGTTTCGGCCTATGAAGTATATTCTGAGCGGCCGCGATGAACGCTGCCTGATGAAGCTTGTGGTCGATGACGTAACAGACCGAGTGCTTGGCGCGCACATGGTTGGCCCGGATGCTGGTGAGATAACTCAGGGGCTTGCCGTGGCTATTAAGGCCGGTGCAACCAAGGCCCAGTTTGATTCCACCATGGGCATACACCCAACGTCTGCAGAAGAGTTTGTCACCATGCGTGAGCCTGTGGCCTGATCAAAACAGGAGCCCAGGGAAGGGCTCAGGTTTGTATTAGCGCTTTATCAGCTTGTCGGCAGCTTCACCCAACGCTCCATAACGTCCCGTAGGTTTTGCTTTCGCACCGGCTTGGAAAGGTAGTCGTCCATGCCACTTTCGAGACAGTTGTGCTCTGTGCTGGGCAGTACATCCGCAGTCAATGCGATGACCGGCGTTCTCTCCAGGCCGTTGCTAACTTCCCACTCACGGATATAGCGCGTTGTTTCATAACCATCCATGATCGGCATCTGGCAGTCCATAAGAATCGCATCATAACCCTGATGACCGCTGCGCACTTTGTCCAAGGCTTCCTTACCGTTTGTAACGGCATCCGTATGGAAACCAAGTCGGTTTAATAGTGCAACTGCAACACGTTGATTTACCGGGTTGTCTTCCACAACCAGAGCTCGCATAGAGAGGGGTAACTCGGTCTGCAGGGTTGCTTCAGACGCCGCAGGTGTTTCTACCGGAGATGCCAATTCAATAGGCAGTTCAAAGCGGAATGACGAGCCTTTTCCGGGGTCTGTGTCCACCTGAATATGCCCACCCAAAAGCTCAACTAGCCTCTGTACCAGGGACAACCCCATGCCAGCACCGCCAAAGCTTCGGGTATCACCCGTGTCCAGTTGTTCAAATGAGCTGAAAATATCCGTGATTCGTTCATGGGGAATACCGTTCCCAGAATCGCTTACAGAGCAGTTGAGAATAATGCAGCCATCTTCAACACCAAAACATCCAACCTGAACATTCACAAAGCCATCGCTGGTGAACTTGATCGCGTTATCAAGCAAGCAGGCAAGGATCTGCCGGATCCTGGGGGCATCGCCGGTCACCAAGGGCGTTTCTGGCCAGTCGCCGTAGAAGTTAAGTGTTAGAGCCAATCCTTGTTCTTCAGCCACATGCCGGTAAGACGCCACGCAGTTTGTAATGAGTGTGTGAATATTGAACATCTGCTGTTCCAGAACGAAAGCGCCGCTCTCCATTCGGGAATAATCCAGAATGTCGCTGATGACCGTAAGAAGATCTTCGGTGGATTGCCGGGCAGTGTGCAGATAATCCCGTTGCCTTAAGCTCAGCGTTTCTTCCTGAACCAGGTCAACCATACCCAGTACACCGTTTAGCGGTGTGCGTAATTCATGGCTCATGGTCGCCAAAAACTCTGATTTGGCATGGCTTGCCGATTCAGCCTTCTCCCGCGCATGCTCCGAGGCGGCCAGTGTTTGGTCCCGTGATGATTTCAGTGTGCCAAGATGCTCGGCCAATTCATTAAGCTGTTGTTCAATGGCGATAATTTCCCGAGAGTTGCTTTTCCTATTCACTTTGGCAGTTCGGTAATCTCTTTCAATCAGGCGGCTGATGCGCCCGGACATTTGATTGATGGGTGAGAGAATCGCGTTTAACGTATGACTGATCACCAGAATAGTAAACACCAACAACGAGAGCCCCACCGCAACAGACGACCAGAGTATGTCGGTACGCCGCGCTTCCAGAACCCTATCACTAACCCCAACCTCAACAGTTCCGACTCGCAGAGCGACTGATGCGAAACCGTATTCTGGCTCAAACCAAAGGGTTTCCCGGTCAGTTTCAAACTCTAGCGGCTTTTGGAGGATCTCTGCCGCGTAGATTTTAAAGTCATTTGGTGGGTGCTTTGCTTGGCTGTTGTCATGGTTTGCGAGACCAATTTGCTCACCCACCACATCCGTTACGCGTATCCAGTCGGCTTTGCTGTGCTGGATAGACTGCGAGAGTATTTCCTGTAGTGCCAGCGTGTTGCCAGATACAACCGCATACTCAAGTGAAGGTGCCAGGCTGTCCGCCAACAACTGACTGCTGTCAGAAAGGCCACGCCTGGCATCGTCAAGGCGCGCAGAGGTGAAAAACCCCATCAACGTAATAAACATCACAATGGCCGGTAATGCGCCCAGCAGCAAAAGCTTCCGTGATAGTGGCGTGCCGACGGAATGGTTACTCATCGCCTTGCCCTCTTTGGTCCATTAACCGCAGTTCCACAGCCTGAATGATTTGCTCAGGGGGAGCCAAGGGGATGTTCAACGAACGGGCGACCTGTTGATTGATCTTCACCCGAAAAATAGCCGGATAACCCGGCTCCGGAAACATGCCGGTTTCAAAAAATGCCTGAAGATACAGGGCGGCCATCTCGGCCATCACGGGAAAAGGTGCATAACCCGATGCCAGAGCACCGGCTTTCACATAAGCTTGGCTTGGACCTATGACAATTTTGTTTCTGCGATAGGCGGTCAGAAGAATGTGTTTTATGGTTCTGGGGTTGTAAATAGCGTTATCTGGCGCAGCCAGTAAAAAGTCACCGTAGCTCAGTGCCCTGATGAGTGTGGGGATGAGTTGTTTATCGTCATCCACAACAAAGAGCCGTGCCTCGAGATTGTGTTCCGGAAGCTGGTCAATGAGCGTTTCGTATAGCTCAGCAGTACTTGTGGTGGCAATCAATGCGATCCGAGACGCCTGGGGGAGAATGGCTTTTCCGATCAAGGCCTGCCGAATAAGCGGAACCCCGTGATAGATACCCGAAATTCGGCCCGATGAGCGGCGAGCGAAACCCTCTATAAAATCCTGCTCCACCAGCAGAGCAAGTATGGGTGCATTACGGTTGGCCTGACGAACACGGGAAAACGCGCCGGAACCAATTGTGACTATGGGCGCGTCTTCGGCAAAGGCCGCCTGTACATCCGAGATGAGTATTAGGTCTCGGTGGCTTTCCAGCTTTTTCTCAAGGAGGCTTTGTATATGCTGGTCTAGGGCAATGTTGCCCGAACCAGACAGATAGACAGGAGAGCGATCATTTTCTTGGGCGAGGGCAAAGGATGTGCTCCCGAGCATGAGCGCCGCCACCGCAGTGCAGAGGAGTGCAGCTGTCGTCAGCAGTTTTATCGCTGTCGTCGCCCAACTCCTTAAAAAACGCACATTTTTGTTCATACCATCCCGGGCCAGAAACATTCCCTGAGTAGTGATCAGAAGCGGATGCCCGCTTCAACGAAGAGTTGGTTTTGATCTGCAATATTGTTGGCACGGCTCATATCCGGCTCTTCATTTATGTAGTGCTGCATGGTCAGAGCGAGTTCTGCTGAATAGCGCGGCTGATAAATTCGTTTTGCCAAGCGGAAATCGATGCGCTCAAACCGCGAGTTTCGAAACTTATCTGCCCAGTAGTATGCTGTAGAACCCCTAATGCCAAATGGCAGATCCTGGATGAATGCCAGGCTACCCGAATGCCTTGCTGACATGCGGCCAAGCAAGTCAACGGTATATTGTTGTCGGTTGCTATCGAGGTTGCCATTTTCATCACGAATGACAGGGCCGGTGTACCAACCATCCTGATCGAGGTAGCCATAACTTGCCCTGAGCGTGGTTCCGGGGAATTCAAGAGTAGCCTCAATCTCAACGCCCTCTTGGTCGAGACCTACGTTGTTATCAATGGTCCAGTCCTTAAACTGGATGACACCACTGACCATATCCCGGAGTCTATCTTTAAATAAACGAACTTCTAGAGACAGGTGACCTACATCCATAGGAAACAGACCAAAGTAACTGATTTCTCTTGAAGTTATGGTTTCTTCTTTGAGTGTTTTCCCTAGTGTCACATAGGATGTATGCTTCCAAACATCGGTACTGTTGACGCGGTACCCTTCATACTCGGCATGCTTGGCAGGCTCGACATTCCTTAGTGTATATCCATAATCCGGGCTTTGCTCAAACCCGTCAGGTGTACGTACTGCTTTTGAGTAGACAAACCTGAGTGCATGGTTGTTGCTCAGAGTGAAGTTTGCAGCAACACGGGGTGAGAAATAGCCTTCATCGGTG
Source organism: Marinobacter sp. LV10R510-11A (assembly GCF_900215155.1). Lineage (NCBI taxonomy): Bacteria > Pseudomonadati > Pseudomonadota > Gammaproteobacteria > Pseudomonadales > Marinobacteraceae > Marinobacter > Marinobacter sp. LV10R510-11A. Next base: position 1,167,880 of record NZ_LT907980.1, on the reverse strand, counting down.
GTTGTTGTGCGCTCCCAGTTGCCGCCACCGTTCACGGTAAGCCAGCTGATTGGGGTGTATTCCAGATTACCGAACACTCGTGACTGGTAAATGTTACCTCGACCGTTAAAGAAAGTTTCAGAGCGGTAGGTGTCCTTGCGGAAGCCCAGGCCTGTGACCAGCTTCAGATCATCATTAAATAAAAGGGTATCTTGAAGCTCTAACTCTAACCGGGAGTCTTCAGCGTCAGAGTTAATGTCAGCGGTTAGTGGAATCCCCCCTGGGGGCGGGTTCTCGGGGAAGCACAGCCCTCTGTTCGCCTTTAGATATAGCAGATCACCATTTGCCAGGCAGTCAACCGCAGTTTCTGGTAACTCAATAGACCAGCTCTGCCTGCGATTATAGTTACTAAAGCTCGCTTGGATGTGAAAGAAGTGCTTTTCTGAAGTCGTAAAGTTGAGCTGTGTTTGCAAGTAATAATCCCGGAGATCGATGTCTGGATGCCCGGTGGCACCAAACTCTCCGCTTCTGTCAGTGTCTTGTTCATTCAATCCATCAACGACACCGACTCGAATATCAGCATTGAACCCGGAATTTACTTTTAAGCGGGAAGAATAATTAAACGAGTTGATATTGTGGCCGTCATGAAAGGGTACGCGCTCATCCCCATCAGGTACGTAGTCAAACCCGCCAAATTTTCGCTTCTCATAAGCCAGTCGCCAGTCGTAACCTTCACTGGCATTGCCTACTGAAGCAAAGGTGCGGATGTAGTTTCTGGAGCCTCGAACAACTCGAACCTCTGCACCGGCGGTGTCTGCAGGGTTGCGGGTAATGATGTTGATTGTTCCCAGGAAGGCATTCATGCCATAGGCAGCTGAGTTTGGCCCTCGGCTTACTTCGATTCTTTCAATGATTTCCATGGGGACCGGCATGGTTTGCCAGTCCATATCAGAAAGGGTGGCGCGGTGTGCTGTACGGCCATCAACCAAAACCTGCATGCGCCGTTGTTCATAGTGCACTGTGCCGTGATAGGTTGTGACCGGCGTGTTGCTGCCAACCTCAGCCACGACCATGCCTGGAACCAAGCGGAAGACCTCAACCAAGCTCATAATGCCCAAATCGCGGATCATCTCGCCATCGATTACGGTGGTGGTTCCGGGGACTCGTGTTTTAGGCTGGCGTAGCCGGGTTGTTGTCAGCACCTCCGGTATCTCGTCGCTGAATCCATAGAAGCCGATTTCTTCGGAATCGTCGGAAAGAGGCTGTGCAGCGGCTAGTGCTGGGCTTAACAACAGAGAAACCAGCAGCGCTGTCGCTGCAGAACTGGTCGAGCAGCGCGCTGAGGGCAATAACATGTGATCTTTGAGATTCGTAACGCACATGGTTGTCGTTCTATAATCTGCCGAGTTGAAGGGCGAAGCCGTAGTTTCTTGTATTTTTCACTATCGTATTTGACTACACGCCATTTGTCTCTCAAAAACGTAATGAATCTATAGGGTGGGAGTAAGCCTGGTATGAATGACAGTGAAATTGATCGGGAGCTAGACGCCTCAGAGGGTCAGGTTGTCCGTGAGGTAATGATTCAGGTCAGGGCGCTGCTGAACGATTCCGGCAGAAGCCGGGATGCGGGTATATGGAAGGCCATACTGTGTGAGCCACCGGCGGATGAAATACCTCTGCGCCAAGAAATTGGGCGACAACTAGAGCCACAGCTCCGGCCCATGGCCGAAAACGGCAGCTTTCCACCACCGGTTGTTGCCTTTTTGGGTGAGTGGTTTGATTGGCAAAGCCTTCAGGATGTATTGGCTCAAGAGGATGAACGTGGCTATCCGGAGCCAGATGTGGCCGAGGAGAATCCGGATTCAGAGCCTCCGCAAATAGTGAGTTTTTGGCCGGCAGTGATCGGTTGGATTATCGGATTGGTGGTACTCGCCACTCTATTCGGCGGAATGGGTGGCGGCTAAAGCCACCCATTCCTACCATCGTATATCGTCCCCTCACTGTGCTTCTGGCTCTTCTTCTGCCGCGGATTTGGATTCAGCGATTTTATCGCGATACTTCTGAGCCAGAATAGCACCGAGAATTATTTGAGTTTGGTTGTAACACATGATCGGCAAAACGATCATGCCAAACCCTGGGTGCCCAGAAAACAACACTTTTGCCATGGGCAACCCGGAGGCTAGGCTCTTTTTAGAGCCACAGAAGACAACCGCTGCTTCATCTTCCAGACTGAACCCGAAACGTCGCACCAGAAACCTCGCAAAAAACATAAACAATGCCAAAAGCCCGATGCATAGCAGTATCGTAAGAACAATGGCTTTTACCGGCAGGTTTTGCCAGAGACCGCTTTCTACCGAATGCGAGAAGGCGGAATACACGATCAGCCAAATAACACATTTATCGTATCGCGCCATAAGGCTTTCATTGCGCGCCAGGTAGCCTCCCAAAATAGGGCGCATGGCGTGGCCCATCGCAAACGGCAACAGCAGCTGCAAAACAATGTCTTTCAGGGCTTCGCCCACTGCAAAATCCCCGCTACCGGCTGAGCTGACAAGCAGTAACAGCAAGAAGGGGGTCAACATCATGCCAAACACATTAGATGCGGCGGCACTGCAGATCGCCGCAGGTACGTTGCCCCGCGCCATGGCGGTATAGGCAATGGACGAGGATACCGCGGAAGGCAATACTCCCAGGTACAGGAAGCCAAGCCCCAGATCGGCAGGCATCCAGGATGGTGCAAAATTGCTTAGACCGTTAATAGGAATGACAACAAGCGGGAAGAAACCGAACGTGAGCGAGGTGATCAATATATGCAACCGCCAGTGGGATGCACCGGCAACGATCTGCTCCCGCGACAGCGCTGCACCGTGGAAGAAGAAGAGTAGGGCGACGGCTACCGTTCCGGCCGTTGCCAACAAGTCTCCGGCAGCGCCGGTAGCTGGCATAAAGGAAGCCAGGGCAATTGCGCCAAGTAGCAAAAGGGTAAAAATGTCTGGCCTGAACTTCATAGTTACGAACCTCGCTTCCGAAGTGCCTTAAGGCTGGGAGCAAGGAGATCTTGGGCAAGCTTTTCGGCTTTAACTGAATCTTGGCGGCGGATTGCCGCCAGCAGCAGTTCGTGATCCTCCTGCGAGGGCTCCGGCAAGTCTGCGTCGCTTTCCGTGCGTTCAATGGTTTGGGTAATGGCGTGAGAGAAGTAATCGTAAAGCTCCGCAAGCGCCGAGTTATGAGACGCGGCCACCAGCGCATGGTGAAAGGACTCATCGTGACGAATACGCGTCGCGAGGTCTGCATCCGCTTTGCCTCTCGCATCCAGTGCCGCGGTCATGGTGCGAAGATCTTGCTCGGTGCGCCGTTGCGCCGCCAGCTTTGCTGCTTCGGTTTCCAACATAATTCGCACCTCCAGTTGGTCCTTTAACTGGGTTCGGGCGATGCGCTTGAGGGTTTCACCCGCATCGCGTGTGGCTCTTACATAGGTGCCGTCTCCCTGCCGGGTTTCCAACATCCCTACGTGGGCGAGTACTCGCACGGCTTCGCGTACGGTGTTGCGGCTTACCCCCAGGGCTTCTGAGAGCTCCGATTCCACCGGTAGCTTGTCGCCCACCAACCACTGTTCTTTTTCAATGGCGTGTCTCAGGCTTTCTATGGCGGTTTCCACCAGAGAGCCTTTCTGAATTCTTTGCAGCATTGACCTATCATCCGTTTACCTGATCATCCAATCATCCTATGAATTTATGCTGGATGCAAACCCTGTGGTTGGTCAAAGAGCAGAACTTAGGGAATTACCCGGCAGGTTCGAGGAACTGATAGTCCGCTGTATCCACGTCGCGTGTGGAAAAGCGATAGGAGAAGGTAAAACCAGGCCAGTTAAGGGTGTTTTTGCCGTTGGCATCGAGGTACCAAGATGAGCACCCAGAGCTCCACACGCTGCCTTCAAGCCCCTCCTGAACCTCACTGGAGTAACGTTCCAAGCGTTCTTTGCGAACATCCATGGCGGCGCCAGGGTGCTTTTTCAGCGCGTTCAGGCAGCCGAGCACATATTGGAATTGCGATTCCAGCATGTAGAGAATTGAGTTGTGCGCCAGGTTGGTATTGGGGCCATAGAGTATAAACAGGTTGGGGAAGCCGGAGACGGTAATCCCTTTGAAGGCAGCGGCGCCATCCTTCCAAGCCTCGTTCAACGTTAAGCCTTCGCGCCCAATTACACGCATGGGTGACAAAAACTCAGAAGCACGAAAGCCAGTACCAAAGATAATGGCGTCAACGGGATAGTGCTTGCCAGAACGTGTCTGAACGCCTTTGCTGTCGATTTTTTCAATCGGGTCCGAAACCAAATCCACGTTTGAGCGGTTTATGGCTGGGTACCAGTCGTTGGAAATCAGAATCCGCTTACAGCCAATCTGATAATCCGGAATGATGTGTTTGAGTTTTTCCGGATCGGTTACGTGTTTGCGAGCTTCGGTTTTAGCTTGCCGGGCAAAAATGTCCAGGAGGCCACTGAAACGAGTGAAGGCTAGGCCCCGGCTTTCGTTCTTCCAGTAGATCATGTAACGATAAAGCCTATCCCACGCTGGAATGGCTTTGAACAGGGTTTGCTCCCAACGTTTAAAGGGACGGTCTGGTTTCGGCAGAACCCAAGCGGCTGAGCGTTGAAACAGCGTGAGGGATTTCACCTTACCGGCAATCTCGGGCACAAACTGAATAGCGCTTGCTCCGGTACCAATTACAGCAACGCGCTTATCCTTCAGGTCGTAATCATGGTTCCAGCGTGCCGAGTGAAAGGCAGCGCCTTCAAAATCACCCATGCCCTCAATGTTGGGCCAGGCCGGCTGGTTCAGTTGCCCAGTTGCCGTGATGACCATTTGCGCTTCCAGCGTTTCACCGTTGGCAAGCGTTAGTGTCCAAAGGTTGCGGGCATCGTCGAACACCGCTTCAGCCACTTCACAGTTAAAACGGATTTGCTCCGCGAGTCCATATTTCTCAACGCAGTGTTCCATGTAGCCGAGGAGTTCGTGCTGCAGCCCGAACTTGCGGGACCAATCGTGCTTTGGCTCGAAAGAATAGGAGTAAAAGTGCGACTGCACATCGCAGGCAGCGCCAGGGTAGGTGTTGTCTCGCCACGTGCCGCCAACGCGCCCGGCTTTTTCCAGCAAAGTGACGTTTCCGAAGCCGGCTTCCTTTAGCTGGATTGCCATACCTATGCCGCCAAATCCTGTTCCGATTATGACGATCGAGGGCTGCGCACTGCTGTTTTGCTGAGTCATACTTTGTGGTCCGACCTTATTATATTAATGACGACTTGTTCACTATACGTCTCCGCTGCCACCTGAGTCATGGCTGTTTACGCCAGAGTGACTGGTCAGAATGATCAACTCAGGGCCGCATCATAAAGTCCTCAACCGGCTGTGAAAGCAGCTCCCGCAAAGCAGGGCTTTCAAACTTACGCCGTATGCTGATGGCATAGAACTCCTCGTAGACTCCGGGCAGGGCTCCGTAATCAATAAGATCACCGTTTCTGAGCTCATCTCGCACCACCACCGGAGGTAAAACGGCAAAGTGCCCTGAATCCCGCGCTAGCAATCGCATCATGGCCATATCATCCACTTCGGCTACTAGCCTGGGGCGTACCTTGTGGTACTCACACAGCTGATCAAAGGCTTGCCGGATATTATTATCGGCGCCAGGAACGATCAAGCTACGCCCTTCGAGGAAATCTGGGAAGGTGACTTTCTGGCCGGATTCCGGCGGCCCAATGATGCTTACGGGCTGTTTTGAGATGAGCTTGGAGCGCCAAGGGTTTGCCTCGTCACCGCGCACGGGCTGATTGGAAAGAATCAGATCTAGCCTGTGGGCAGACAGCCGCCTAAGCAACTCGTTAATGTCACTACTTTGTAGGCTGAATTCAAGATTTTCCCGGCCCAGTAGCGGGTGAAGAAAAGCTTCCTGAAAATTTCTGGACAAAGTTGCCACGGCACCGATACGCAGCACCTCCCGGTTTACCTGCGCGCCGGAGGCAAACACAGCCGCAAGTTCTTCGCCTTGGCGAAATATTTCTTCCGCGTAGGAAAACGCCATTCTGCCCGCCTCGGATAGCTTGAGGCGGCGCCCCTCACGGATAAACAGATCGTGCCCAAGGCCGGCTTCCAGCTTTCGTATCTGCCCGGACAACGCTGATTGCGAAATATGCAGGGTATTCGCTGCACGGGTCAGGTGGCCGGTTCGGGCAACCATCCAGAAATAGTACAGGTGATGATAGTTAAGCTTCATGTTCGGGCTCTTTTAATCGTTCTTAAAAAGAGAACAGAAGGTTCAGTATAAACCATTTTTTATATCAGTCTAATCTCTGCAGAGTATGCGTGTCAGCACAGGGAAATCAGGAGAAAGACCCGATGCACGATCTCACTTTGTTTTTATCAACACTGGTATTGCTGGCTTGGTTGGTGGTTCCGGCGTCCCTGCTTGCACTTGCAGGTTTCAGTGCCTGGACTCGTAACCCGCTTAAGCAGAATCATTGCTGGCATCTGGCAGAAAAACTGCTGGTGTTTTCGATGGCTGCGACATGTCTGATTGCCGCTTTGTTGCTGGTTGACGTTCAGAGTAGTGTCACCACTAGTTCAATGGCTTTAGCAGGCCGTTGGTTGGGCCTTTACCCCGCCGGAGTTGCCGCGTGGATGGCTTTGATGGTGGGTTTTGTCGCCTGGGTCATTTTGCGTTTCTCGGAGCGTTACTTGCGTGGCGATCCTGGGCGTGAGCGCTTCTTGCCTTGGTTTCTCCTTACCATCGCCTGCGTGCTGGTTCTGGTTATGACCAATAACCTGCTGGTACTTGCCGGCGCATGGGTGGGTGTGAGCATTTCACTGCACCACCTGTTAACCCTTTACCCAGAAAGACCGCAGGCGCGAATGGCGGCGGTGCAGAAATTCATTGTAAGCCGTGCCGGGGACGCTCTCGTTGTGGGCGGTGTGCTCCTTCTGTATATCCATCATGGCACCTTCTACTTGCCGGAGATGATTCAGGCACAGAATGCGGCACCTTCCTCCTCAATAGCACTAACACTTGCGTCTGTTGCACTGGCGCTGGCCGCGATTCTTAAGTGTGCCCAGATGCCGTTTCACGGTTGGCTGTTACGGGTTATGGAGGCGCCGACTCCGGTGTCTGCGCTGCTGCATGCCGGTGTGATCAACCTGGGTGGGTTTCTCTGGTTAAGGCTGTTTCCGGTGTTTGATGGGTTCACTGCCGGGCATCTTATTCTGCTGACCATTGGTGGGCTCACTGCGGTTATCGCGGTGCTCACCATGATGACCCAGTATTCTGTTAAGCACGCACTGGCATGGTCTACCTGCGCACAAATGGGCTTCATGCTTTTTGAAATAGGCATGGGCGCCTACACATTGGCGCTTCTACACCTGCTGGCGCACTCGCTTTACAAAGCGCATTCGTTTCTTGCCTCTGGCCGAACCGTTAAAGCCTCTGCGGTTGGTATTTTCGCCCAACAACGTTCCCCGGTGGGGTTTCTCTGGGCGCTGTTAACCGGTGGTCTCTCAGCCGTCATTCTCTTGCTGGTTCCCGGCCTGGTGGAAGGCAACCTGGTGTTTGGTGCCTTACTGGTGCTGGCCGTTGCAAGTGCTGTTATCGCCGTGCCTGCCGGCGCGAGTGTGATATCAAAAGTGCGTATCGCATCCATGGCCCTCTTGCTGGTTCCCGCCTACGGCGTACTGCACGCCTTAGTCGGGCCGGCAGTACCGGAGCACGCAAACTTCGAGATCCCTGCTGTTGCATACGGCTTAGCATTGGCACTGATGATCGTGCTGGTAAGCATTTCGGCGCTGATCCTGCACGGTGGTCAGAGCAAGCTCTCCAGAAATCTCTGGAGGCACTTCAGTAAGGGGCTTTACCTTGAGCTGATGTTTGATCGGGTTACCCGCCACCTAGCGTCTGAAGCCATAAATGCTCCCGGCATGCTGAAAAGAATTCCCCATCATCCGTTTACTATGGAGAAGAGATCATGATGGATATACATGCATGGCAGAGCACTGTTACCCGCGCCTGTGGGTTGATAGCACCCATCTGGCCGTTGGATCGGTGGATTGCAGTAAACCCTTTTTGGGGCCTTCGTGATCAACCTATAAAAAGCGCTGAGCGCCTGTTGGAGCATAGGGCGGGGTTCTCCATCCTCATGCCGATAGCTTTTTACCGCGAGGCCTGGGAAGGCGGGAGAATTTCAGACTCGGATTTGAAGATCAGTCTGGAAGAAAGCGGCGTGCAGTCTGAGCTACAGCCACTTTTTGATGCACTGAAGAAAAAAGAGCAACCTGATGAATATTCCTACCACTCCATTCTGGATGTATTTCCGGTCAACTCGGAAGGCCTTAAAACCGCCGATGCGGTATGTGAAGAAATCGGCAGGCTGTGTGGCGCTTATTTTGACCGTCGCCAGGCCAGGTGGTCTTCGGCGGGAAGCCAGGACGGGCAGGGTGGTTTGTTCGAGTTCTGGCTTGAAGCGGCGCGACAAGACCTATCATTGAACTATAGGACGGGGATTTCCGGAGCCCGTGAAAAACTTAAAGCGTTGCCTAACGACCGGCTGAAAGCTATGGAGAAGGCCGTAAAACGGCTGAACCTGAATTCAAATGAGCTGGAAGCACTTTGTCATAGTTTGCTGATGCGTGTGCTCGGCTGGGCCTCGTGGAGCAGCGGTGTCGACTGGCGGGCAGGTCTTGCGGGTGAGGCGTCTGATACCTGTGAATCGTTGCTATCCATTTTACTGGTTTGGGAAGCTGTAGGTATGGAGTGCGCCTCTGCAGAACAAATAGGCGCAAGAGCTGAGGCTTGGGCGCACATTCGCCGGAACCCCGCCACAACCAGCCAAAACGGCGAACTGCTTTGGGTTTGGCAACGTGCGTATGAGATTGGCTACCAGAAGTCTCTCTGTAGAGCCTTGAATGGTGACCTTGATGGCGCTCTTAATTTTGACGCTGATATTCAGGCCGTTTTCTGCATCGATGTGCGCTCCGAAGTCATGAGGCGTCACCTGGAAAACCACAACCCGCGCATTTGCACGCTCGGTTTTGCCGGATTTTTTGGCTTGCCAATCTCGCATCAGAGCCATGGCCCGTTTTCGGAAGTTCAACGGCTACCCGGGCTGCTCGCACCTGCCTATAGGCTTGTTGATACCCAAGGCAGTTCTGAAGGCGATACCGCACTGAACCGCGCGCTGGATCAGCGTGAGATAACCCGCGAATCCGTGCGCAAAGCCAAATACAGCAGCCTTTCAACTTTCACACTGGTCGAAACAACTGGCCTGGCGTGGGCTTGGAAGTTACTAAAAGACAGCCTTCACCAGAAAAGGCCCCCTAAGCCCAGCGGTGCGGGCTCGATGGATGGCAAGTTGGTGCATCATCTGGACGGTGATCCTCTAGCGATACCAGAGAAGGTCAAACTGGTCGCTGGTTTCCTGAAGGGCATGTCGCTGACCTGTGATTTCGCGCCGTTGCTGGTATTTGTTGGCCACGGCACGCAAACAGACAACAACCCCAATCATGCGGGCATGGCTTGCGGCGCCTGTGGTGGCCAGAGTGGCGGAGTGAACGCGAGGCTGGCGGCTTCACTGTTCAACGAGTTACAGGTGCGCGAAGGGCTCGCAGAAGAGGGCATTCATGTACCGGGCGCAACCTTTGCTGTTGCAGCCGAACACTGCACCGTAACGGATGAAGTTACGCTGTTCGGGCGGGAGCAGGTTCCGGATTCCCATCAGGCGTTGCTGGCGGATCTGGAGGCCTCTTTCTTGATTGCCGGGCGTGAGGCGAGAAAGGAGAGAGCAACGCCCCTCAAACTGAACGGCTTAGATGACAAAGAACTGCTGGCCGCACTAAGGCAGCGGGCGCTGGACTGGTCAGAAGTCCGTCCAGAATGGGGGCTTGCAAATAATGCGGCGATTATTTTCGCCAAACGGGATCTAACCCGAGGTAAGGATCTTTCGGGCAGAGTGTTCCTGCACGACTACGATCCAGAACAAGATGCGCAAGGGCAGGTTCTGGAAGCGTTGATGTCGGCCCCCATGATGGTGGCGAACTGGATCAACCTTCAGTATTTCGCCTCGGTTACTGCGCCCGGCGTTTACGGTGCCGGCAACAAGCTGCTGCACTCAGTGGTTGGTGGCAACTTGGGCGTTATAGAAGGGAACGGAACAGATCTGCGTATTGGCCTGCCGCTGCAGTCCGTACACGATGGCACATACTGGCGCCATGAAGCGCTTCGACTCACCGTACTAATTGACGCCCCCCGGGAGCGTATTGAAGCCATTATTGAGCGCCAGCCCAATGTTGCACAGTTAGTCCAAAACCAGTGGTTATGGCTGCACAGAATACTGCCCGGGGGAAATCAGGAGCGGTTTGACAAGGGTATGTGGCATAGCTGCGTAGGCTATTCCTGAGCAGCGTTCAAAAGCTCCGGCTTTTTCAGGGCTTTCTGGAACAGATCTTTGTCCTCGGCGATGGCCATGGCGCACTTTTCGGCCATATCGTCGCCTAGGCCTTCAACTTTCCGAGCCAGGTAACCCTGAATTTCTTCCGCTAGTTCCAGTACTTTATCCCGGGCATCGGCGTCTGCTTTTGATGTGAAAAGCATGGTCTCAGGATTTTTTAATGCCATATCCAGGCCGTCCCTATCGGAAAAATAGACTGCTTGTACCGCCATGGTCATTCCTCGCAGTGATTGTCTGCTTTACTGTATAAAAACACAGTGTATCCGACTCTCACAAAGAAATATACCCAAGTGCAGCAACGCAATCAGTCCACAGAGATAAGTTCTGGAATAACTCTAATCAATAGCGCAACAGCGCCGAACCCCAGGTAAAACCACCGCCAAAGGCTTCAAGAAGTACAACGTCGTTACGTTTAATGCGCCCGTCTCTTACCGCAACATCGAGTGCCAGAGGAATGGACGCCGCAGAGGTGTTGCCGTGCTTGTTAACGGTCACCACAACCTGGTCCATAGACATGTTCAGCTTTTTTGCAGTAGCCGAAATAATACGGAGGTTTGCCTGGTGAGGGACCAGCCAGTCGATATCGGACTTCTCCATCTGATTGGCTTCGAGCGTTTCATCCACGATTTTACCCAGGGTGTTTACCGCAACCTTGAACACTTCGTGACCTTTCATCTCCACAAAGGCTTCACCGGCCTTAACGCGCTCAAACCCATCGGCGATACCACAGGGTACGTGCAGCAGTTTTTCGTACTGACCGTCTGCGTGAATGTGCGTTGAAAGAATACCGGTTTCTTCATGCGCTTCCAGAATCACAGCGCCGGCGCCATCCCCGAACAGCACACAAGTGCCACGATCCGACCAGTTGATAATTCGGGAGAACACTTCAGCGCCAATAACCAGCACCTTTTTACTGGCTCCGGTTTTTATAAATTTGTCGGCGACCGAAAGAGCGTAAACAAAGCCGCTGCACACAGCTTGGATATCGAAAGCAGGGCAGCCATGAATGCCTAGCCGCGCTTGCAGAATGCAGGCAGAACTCGGGAAAATCTTATCTGGAGTGGAGGTGGCAAAAATAATAAGATCAATCTCGCGAGCATCTATGCCAGCCGCTTTTAAGGCATTTAGAGCGGCTTGTTCTGCAAGATCTACGGTGGTTTGGCCCTCGACGGCAATGTGTCGTTGCTCAATGCCGGTGCGCTCACGGATCCACGAATCCGTGGTATCAACCATTTTTTCAAGGTCTTTGTTCGTAACAATATTCTCTGGCAGGTAAGAGCCAGTGCCGGCAATACGTGCAAAGGTCATCGCGAAAATCCCACGGTGTATCCGATTTAGGAGCCAAACACTCCTTGGCTTTCGACCATGCTATACCCCTGAACCTTTGTCTGTTATTAGCGGTTTGTCAAAGACTCTGTTTAAAACCCCGCGCTGGCTGGCCTTCTCCGCCTGATACAACCGCCAGCACCCGCACTATTATGCGTTACACTTAATTCTTTGAAACAAGGACATGTTCCGAATGCCCGACCTGATTCTTTACAATTACGCGTTATCGCCTTTCTCCGAGAAAATCCGCGCAATGCTCGGGTACGCCAATTTGCCGTGGTGCTCCGTTATTGTTCGTGAAATGCCGCCCCGGCCAGAATTGAACGTGCTAACGGGTGGTTATCGCAAAGTCCCCGTTGCACAGCTTGGTGCGGATATTTTCTGCGACACGCGCGCTATTGCAGCAGAAATCGCCCGCTTGGCAGGCAAGCCAGAACTGATACTGGAAGAGCAGTCTGAAGAGGTGCAGGCGTTTGTTCGGGAAACAGATCTAGAAATCTTTCTAGCCTGTGTCATCTCGGCCAGCGACGGGCGCATGCTGCGCAAGCTGATTCGTGAGACATCCCTGATGAACACGCTTAGATTTCTTAAAGACCGCATTAATATGGGGCGGAAGTCGAGAGTCAAAGCTTTGCGGGGCGCTGCAGCGAAAGAAAAAGTTATGGCGCACATTGTCGACATGGAACAGCGCCTTAGTAATGATTTTCTTTTCGGCCCGACACCTTGTGTTGCAGATTTTTCCGCTTACCACGGGCTGTGGTTTGTTGCAGATCTGGCGGAGAAACCCTGGTTGCAAGGCTATCCGAAGGTGGGTGCCTGGCTGGCACGAATGAAGGCATTTGGGCATGGCAAGCCGGAAAACCTGAGCGCCAGTGACGCGGCCACGCGAGCCCGAAATGCTCAGCCGAGGGCACTGCCACACACCGAAGACAAAGCTCAGTTGGACCAGCAAGTAACAATTGCGCCAGATGATTATGGCCGCGACCCAGTGATCGGAACGCTGGTTTATACCGATAAGAACGAGACCATTATTGCCCGGGAAACCCAGGAAGTAGGGCTTGTGCATGTGCATTTTCCGAAACAGGGTTTTCGTGTGCGGCCTGTTGAATCGGTTTAACTGAACAGATGGAGCTTAATAGATGATTGTCTTCGCGATTCTTTTACTACTACTCGGTGTGGTTTTACTTGGTGGTGGCCTTTGGCTTGTCTCGCTTGGAGGCAGCCTGTATTACACGATTGCGGGCATAGCACTGATTGTGGCCGGGGTTTCTGTTAAAGGCCGCAGGCCGGTTGCCCGCTGGGTTTATGCCGTGTTTCTGGCAGGTACCGCTGCCTGGGCACTGTGGGAGTCTGGGCTTGACTGGTGGCCGCTGGCTACACGGTTAGGTCTATTTCTATTGCTTGCTATACCGCTATTGTTTCCTGGCCCGGCTTCTCAGAAGGGAGGCGTTATGGCCCTTTTCCCGGTATGGGTTGTGGTCGGTGTCATCACGGTATCGAGCCTTGCCTTTGACCAGCATCGAATCGATGGGGTGCTTAATCAGGACATCGTATCTGTAGATCCCGAAATGGGCGATATTTCAGATGAGAGCTGGCATGCCTACGGCCGAAGTAACCTGGGGCAGCGTTATTCGCCCTTGGATCAGATTACCCCCGAGAACGCCGGCAATCTCGAGAAAGCCTGGGAATATCAAACGGGAGATTTACAGGGCCCTGATGATGTCGGCGAGATTACCTACGAAGCAACGCCTATAAAAGTGGGTAACAGCCTGTTCCTGTGCACACCGCATAACTGGCTGGTGGCACTTAATGCAGATACCGGCGAAGAGCAGTGGGTTTACAATGCAAAAGTGCCGATGGAAAGCCAGCGGCAACACCAGACGTGCCGAGGGGTGTCGTATCTGCCTCCATCTGAAGGCGACGCAAACGCGATAAACGTTAAGGTAGCCAATGAGCCCGCAGAGGACCTTGCCAGTGTTCAGTGTGATGCCCAACTGTTCATGCCAACATCCGATGCGCGATTACTAGCGGTTGACCCCGAAACAGGTGCGCGTTGCAGTGATTTTGCCGAAGATGGCTCGCTCGACTTGATGCATAACATGCCGTTCAAACAGGACGGTTTTTATTATTCAACGTCGCCGCCCGTGGTTGCCAATGGGTTGGTCGTGGTCGCAGGCGCTGTTAACGATAACTACGATATTGACTCGCCCTCGGGCGTGATTCGCGCCTACGACGTCAAAACCGGAGAGCTGAAATGGAACTGGGATCCTGGCCATCCTGAAAACACAGACCCCATTGGTGAGGACGAAACCTACAGCAAAAGCTCTCCCAACAGTTGGGCAGTCGCAAGTGCGGATGAAGAGCTTGGGCTGATCTATTTCCCCATGGGCAACCGGGTACCGGATCAGCTGGGCATGTACCGGTCTGAAAACGACGAAAAATTTGCTTCATCTGTGGTGGCTTTAAGCTTAGAGACCGGGCAGGTAGCTTGGGTGCAGCAATTTGTTCATCACGATCTGTGGGATATGGATACTCCGGCGCAGCCTAGCCTTGTGGATCTGAACACCGAAAAAGGCAAAGAGCCTGCACTCGTGGTTCCGACCAAACAGGGTGATGTCTATGTTCTGAACCGGGAAACGGGTGAGCCAATCATTCCGATTACCGAGCAGAAAGCGCCCCAGGGCACCATCGAGGGAGATTACGCCGCCGAGATGCAGCCGGTTTCCGGTCTTAACTTCCGGCCTCCCGAATTGACCGAAGCGGACATGTGGGGTGCAAGTGTGGTGGATCAAATGATCTGTCGCATCAAGTTCCGCTCACTGCGCTATGAAGGGCAATACACGCCGCCCTCAGAGCAAGGCTCTATTGTGTATCCGGGTAATTTTGGGGTCTTTAACTGGGGTGGGATTGCTGTTGATCCTGAACGCCAGGTGATGTTTGGAATGCCGCTTTATTTGGCATTTACCTCCAAATTGGTTCTTAAGGAAGGTGCCGAACTTGGCAAAACCAATCAGGGTGAACAGGGCGTTAACGAAAACGCGGGTGCACCTTACGCCGTTGAAATGAAACCCTTCCTGTCACCGTTGGGTATTCCGTGCCAGCAGCCTCCCTGGGGTTACGTGGCGGGTGCCGACCTCCGCACCGGGGAAATCGTTTGGAAGCAAAAAAATGGCACGGTTTACGATATGACCCCGCTGCCATTACCCATTGAAATGGGTGTGCCGGGCATAGGGGGGCCGATCATCACAGGGGGCGGTGTCGCGTTTCTGGCAGCGTCCGTTGATAACTACCTGCGAGCTTATAATTTAACGACAGGTGAGCAGATATGGGAGGAACGCCTTCCAGCGGGTGGTCAGGCAACGCCTATGACGTACCTGAATAGTAAAGGAGAGCAGATGGTGGTTCTCGTCGCCGGTGGCCATGGTTCGATTGGGACCACATTCGGCGACTATGTGATTGCCTACAAGCTACCTTGAGCTGAACCCGCTACGCAGGGTTCGGGTTTCAGAAAGTGAACTCGACCCCGGCGTACCAGGTACGGCCGGCGGCAGGCTCAAAGTAACGATCATCTTTGGCGTTGATACGCACGTTGGCAAAATGATTCCTGTCGGTCAGATTGCGGATGCCAGCAAAACCTTTCAGAAGCAGGTTTTGTCCGGCATATAACGTGTTTCCAGCGCGCAGGTTCACCAGCCAGTAGTCGTCAACTTTTGTATCATTGGCATCGTCGGCGACCATACTGCCGACATAATGGCTTTCCAGAGTGGCGAAGGTTCCACCAAGACCATGCCATTGCAGACGGTTACTCCAGGTTTGCTCCGGCAGGCCGGGTAACCTGTTGCCATCGTTACCATGATCCAGACGGTAGGTATCAAACTCATAGCTGGCCAGAGTCAGTGCACTGTCTACACGCCAGCCTGGGGTCAACAACCAACCGACTGCTGCTTCGAAGCCCTTGCGGGTGGTATCTCCGGCGTTGCGGTAGAATGTCCGATCATCCTCATCCTCATCCTCCTTCTTATAGGGAATCAGTTCATCACGAACATCAATCCAGAACAGCGTTAAATCATAATCGATGCCGTTGCTGAACTCCCCACGCAGCCCTAACTCATGATTGAGTGATTTCTGCGGTTCAACGTCTGGATTGAGGCCCCCGACTCTTGATGGGTTAGCAAACTCTGAGAAGGTCGGCGTTTCGAAGGCGGTACTGATATTCGCGTACGCCTGATGAGATGTCAGGTAGCGATAGCTTAATCCCGCAGATCCGCTCCATTCATTGAACGATTGGCTCCCACTTGGGTCGTCATCCCGTGGGTAGTCATCGTCAATCTTCATCCGAACCCGATCAAAACGGACGCCAAGAGACAGGGTTAGCTGTTCATTAAGGCTCAGATCGCCCTGGGCAAACGTGCTCAGGGCAGTTGCTGTTTGCAATTCGTCGGCTACGAGGCCTTCCAGGTCTCCGGTAAACATATTGGTACGAATTCGGTCATCCCGCTGCTCTCGTGCCTCCACTCCCGCCACATAACGAAATGGCAGCCCGGCAAGTTCAAGAGCCTGACGATAATCGGCTCTCGCCCCAAAATAGTCGCGATCGTAATCGATACGGCTGTCACCAGGGTAGGGCAGCTGCTGCTCGAAATTCCGGCGCATGTAGAACGTTTTTACGCGAAGCTCCCCCGGCCCCGCAGAAAGATCCTGATATTGCAGCCCAAGCACTTGCTGATTGACGGTTTGCCCAGTATCAAACTTCTCGGTGAACTTGCCGGCCTGAGATCTGTCTGCTTCGACCTGCTCGGCGGTAAGCGCACCCGGGTCCTCCGAGCGTGGATTTTGCAGCAGGTTAATAATTGCGGTCACTGACCGGTCATTATCAAACTCCCGGCGCATCTTGGTATTGAGCAGATATTTTTCAACCTTAGCCTGGTCACGATAACCCTCATAATTAAGGGCCGAAGTGCTTATATTGTGTGACCAGGGGCCGTTGTTCTGGCTATTGCTCACTGAGACCTTGCCAAAGCTATCGCTTCCGCCAGTGAGGCGAACCGATGTGCCTTCGGGCTTACGACGTCCATCTGCCGTGGTTACGCTGATCACTCCACCTGCTGCGTTACCATACAGAACCGAGGCCGGCCCCCGGATCACTTCGATACGCTCGGCGCTATCTAGGTCGATAGCGTCCAGTTGTGCCTGACCATCGGGCAGCGTGTATGGAATGCCATCAACCATAACTGTAACGCCACGAACCCCAAAAGGCGCCCGCGCTCCAAATCCCCGTATGGCTATGCGCTCACCTTGGGCGAAGTTCTCCTGGTTCTGCAAAAAAATGCCCGGTACCTGGCCCAGACTCTCATCCAGTTTTAACCGGGGCTGGCCTTCATGAATAGCTTCTTGCTGAACGACCGACATGGCAGCCGGTGTTTCATATAAGGCACGCTCCATAACGGGTGATGTAACGACGATATCGGCCGGAGGCTGGCCGTACGCTGTCATTGTGATGGACGGGGCTATCAGCCCACTGAGAAACAGAGAGGTGTACTTTGGAATCTTCATGCACCTAGTTTAGACCGTTAAGATAAAAAGTCCTACAGCCCTCAATCTCCAAATTTGAGCGTGAGCGCGTTAACATAGGCAACGCGAAATGAGGTTTATCACCTGTTTTCCCGGACAATGCCCTATAAGGAAAATTTCTATGAATTCGCGTGAAAAATTACTAGAGCAATTAGGCATTCGCCACCCCATTATTCAAGCGCCGATGGCAGGTGTCGCCACGCCTCAACTGGCAGCCGCCGTCACTAATGCCGGTGGGCTTGGTTCATTGGGGATTGGCGCCAGCACGACCGCTCAGGCCCGGGATATGATTGAGCAGGCCCAGGCTCTCACCACCGGATCATTCAACGTGAATGTGTTCTGCCACCAACCTGCGCGCCGTGATGCGGAGGCAGAGACCGCTTGGGTTCAGTATCTCGCGCCTTTGTTCGCAGAAGCTGGCATAGAACCACCGGGCTCGCTCGATGAAATCTACACTACTTTTATTGAAGACGACGAAACGTTGAAAATGCTGCTCGAATTGAAACCAGCAGTTGTCAGCTTTCACTTCGGCCTTCCATCGGCACAATACATTGCTGCGTTACAAAAGGCGGGTATCTACACCATGGCAACGGCTACGTGCCCGGCTGAGGCGGCTACAATTGAAACGGCTGGCATTGATGCCATCGTGGCACAGGGAGTTGAAGCAGGCGGCCATAGGGGTCTGTTTAACCCCGATGCAACAGACGAGCGCCTAAGTACTATGGTGCTTGTGCGATTGCTGGCTGGCCAGACCACACTGCCCATTATTGCAGCCGGCGGCATTATGGACGGCCGCGGGATGAACGCGGCTTTAGAATCAGGCGCGGCTGCAGCTCAGTTTGGTACCGCGTTTGTTCTGTGCCCCGAGTCCTCGGCAAATACAGCGTATAGGGAAGCACTGAAAAGCGGCAGAGCTAAGGAAACACGGTTAACGAAGGTGCTGTCTGGCAGGCCTGCGCGCGGAATCGTCAACCGGCTGATTTCGTTCGGGGAGGAGAAAAACAGCCCGCCGCCAGCGGATTACCCATTGGCATACGACGCAGCCAAGTGCCTCAATGCGGCAGGTTCTAAGCTCGGTAACCACGAGTTCGCCGCGCACTGGGCGGGCCAAGGCGCACCTTTGGCGCGGGAACTGCCGGCAGCGGATTTAGTTGCGCTGATTATGGAAGAGGGGCGCAGCTAGGGGGTGCCTAGAGGGTGGCTAGAGCCTGCTCGTCAGGCTAGCCATTCCAGTACCTGATCGTGCACAACCTTGTTGTCGAGCAAATCCAGGTGATTCAGGTTTTCAAACACGCGGCAGTCTTCCGGGCGTATGGATAGCTTTTTCAAATCATCGGAATGATGCCCTTTGGCGCTATCCAGCCGAACCAAGAGATCGCCCACCATCATGCTGGTAAAAGTCGACACGTGCTTGCCGATAGTCGCGGCGATGAAATAGTGCCGAGTTCCTTCTTGCAGCGGAACCGGCTTGCGATAATCTGGGTGAAAGTCATCCTGATTAATGCCCTCCCAATCCTCGTCCAGTAAATTACCGTGTCGCAGGTCTTTGATGCCCGCGCTGGTGTGCTGGCCCAACGCAAACGGACTGGCGTAGCGGAATTTCTTCATAACGAAGGTCAACATGTTTCCGGCTTTGGCGACGGCAGAGCCATGGTGAGGTGAGCCAAGGTAAAGCGCATTTTTCAATAGCCTCGTCCAGGGCAGGTTGAGTTCGCTGCCGTACCAAGAGGCGCTGCGAATAACCAGGCCACCCATGCTGTGACCAATCAGCGCCAACTCCTCAACTTCAACCGGCCAGGCTTCAACCAGATCCTGAAGTTGGTTGCTTAACTCCCTGCCATTACTAGAAATGTGCCTTCCCGTATTGTAATTGAGATACAGAGGAGTGAAGCCATGCGCACGCTGCAATTCCGTGCCCAGGTTACCTTCATCGTGGCTTTTCCAGTACTCATGGGAGAGGCACAAGCCGTGAACTAAAACCACAATTCGTGAGCTGGCATCCGGAACCATGGTGGCAACGTTGTCTGAACCGGGTGACACTTTATCGCCATGAGCATTTCGGAAATGCATGGCAATCGCCAGCGGATTATTGCTGGCTTCCAGATGATCCCCACATACTCCGTTCAGTGCAGCTGCAACTTTCACGCTTTGTGATGAGTGCAAGATCTCTTCTTGCACTGAGAACTTATTAAGCGACTGGTGCAGCCCCAGCTGCAGCAACGAGGTAGTCGACTGAATGACTTGGTAAGTGCGGCGTCGTCGCTCTTCAGGAGGTACCCCGGCGAGGTCGCGCAGCCGATTCAGTGGGTTCGCTTCCCTCGCAATAGTGGAATGCATTTTTTCTACAATCTGAGTTACGCCACCAGCAACATCAAGGAGCAGTTGAGCGGAACCGTGTACCGACTTCACTGAAACCATTTTGCGATGCTCCACAGTTGTTCAGAATTTACTCATCAACAATACAGCTATTATCCAATAAATTCTGCCGACCACACACGGCTAATTTGCAGCCTGAAATCAAGCAAAGCCTTAGGTGTTAAAAGTGTGCGTGTTTTGCTATATTGTTCATATATGAACACAGTAAAGCGAGAGGTGCACCATGACAGCTGTTCTTGAGCGTAGAAACGCAGAGGGTGATCGCGAGGCCGAGAAAGGTCGCGTGGCGCTAAAGGGATTCTTCCGAGTAACAGAAGAGTGGGGGTGTAATGCCGAAGAGCGAAGCAAGCTTCTTGGCGGCCCATCCCGAACAACGCTCTATAACTACTCAAAGCTCAATCCTACCAAGCTCTCCAACGACACAATGGAGCGCATCAGTTACATGCTGGGTATCTACAAAGCGCTTCAGGTTTTGTACCCAACCCACGAGCGAGCTAATCGAAGGGTCCGGCTAAAGACATCGGAGGTGCCGTTTTGCGGGAAATCCGCCATGGATTTCATGGTTCAAGGGTCCATGATGAACCTGATGATGACCCGCCAGTATTTCGATGCGAAACGGGGGCGGTAATGTTCTCCACCCCCTCGCTGCATCTTCCCGAGTGGAATATCTACCGAATCATCCCCAGCCATTACCCGCCCATAGACCTGTTTGAGCGCATCTACGAGCCGGACGAATTTGAACTGGCATTTGAGATAGAGGGCATGACAAACCCTCGGCTGCGTGACGAAGCAGGGGATATTGCACTGATACAGCCCGGCGATCGCGTTGTCGGGCCTGGCAGCACACCCGTGATGGCGTCCTTTACGCATATTGGTTTTGGGAGCCGCTTTTCTGACAAGCATTTCGGGATCTATTACGCCGCTAACACTCTTGAAGCCGCTATTCGAGAGACCGTATTTCACAAAGAGCGTGAAATGGCGGCCGCCAATGAAGACTCCATCGAACTCACCATGCGAGCCTACGTGGGTTCTGTGGCATTGCAGATGCACGACATTCGAGGGCCAGAGTTTGCAGACCTGCATAACCCCGACGCGGATGATTACGCCTTAAGCCAGAAGTTTGCCAGCCGCTGGCGCAGCAAAGGATCAAACGGACTGTTGTACAACAGCGTTCGGCACCCGGGCAGTGAGTGTATAGCCGCGTTCAAACCGAAATCTGTTTCTATCCCAGTGCAGGGGCCGCACTTGAAATACTTCTGGGATGGGGACAAGCAACAAATCACTCACTGGGCTGAAATAGGGGAGGCTCATTCTTTGCGCGGCTGGTGAGAGCATTTTTTATACAGTGTTATTGAAAGAGCGTTTTGTGGAAGCCGCGCGATTACATGGTGCCGGGGAAGAAGGTGAGGTAGGGTGTTGTTTTTGATGGAGCTTTACCGACTTTGCGTTATTCGAAATTGTGTAATAGTGAAGAGGTCACGTTTGTGCAATATCGAAGCGCTCTATCTAACCACTGTTAGCTGGATTGTTGTGGTGCCTTTTGGGTGGTTTGGTGCCAGTGGCCTTGGCTCAGATTTTGTAGTAAAACCGGCGAGTTTTGGTGATTGCCAAGGCCGTCGGAATCCGTGGTCAGTTTGGTAGTTCAATCGTTCACCGGCATTGCCATAAAATTTGGTGTTCGCCGTGTGGGGCCGTCCACGCAAACTTGGGCCTGCGCCTGGTAATCTGGCGTTCAGGTTCATTCGCCGCATCGGCTGCGGTGCTTTTTGACACTGTGCATCGGCGGATTTTGGTGCAAGAGCAGCAGCGGAGTAGGCTATCATTTTGAGTGCCAAGAGCTGGGCCTGTCAGTTATACCCAGCTAACAAATCGCAGCAGTACGCGGCCTACGGCCGCCGGACGTCACTGACGTGCCGCCGCTGTGCTCAGCGTTAGCTGGATTTATGTGGCGCCTTTTTGGTGTTTCGGTGCGGGTGGCCCTGGTTCAGAGTTGGTAGTAAAACGGTCAGGTTTTGGTGTTCGCCAAGGCCGTCGAAACCGGTGGTCAGTTGGTAGTTCAGCGGTTCAACAGTGGTGATAGAAAGTTGGGCGTCCCGTTTGTGGGGCT
This sequence comes from Marinobacter sp. LV10R510-11A, assembly GCF_900215155.1. Classification (NCBI taxonomy): domain Bacteria; kingdom Pseudomonadati; phylum Pseudomonadota; class Gammaproteobacteria; order Pseudomonadales; family Marinobacteraceae; genus Marinobacter; species Marinobacter sp. LV10R510-11A. The sequence goes on along the minus strand of NZ_LT907980.1, from coordinate 1,146,038 downwards.
GTCCGGCGCAAGCAAGGTTTTGGTCTGCTAATCTGATATTCAGATTCGTTCGCCGCGTCAGTTGCGGTGTTTTTAAACACGATGCATCGGCAGATTGTGTTGCAAAGGCAGCGGCGGAGTAGGCTATCATTTTGAGTGCCAACGGCTGGGCTGTCAGTTACACCCAGCTAACAAATCGCAGCAGTACGCGGCCTACGGCCGCCGGACGTCACTGACGTGCCGCCGCTGTGCTCAGTGTTAGCGCTCCAAGACACCGGACGGAACCGGCGGTACAATGAAGATGGGAATACGGAGGTAAAGTATGGTGGCTTCATTCACAGAAATTGAGCGGCAGTCCCGGAATTTGACGGTTGAAGAACGTGCTAGGCTTGCACAGTCGTTGCTAGAGTCACTTCAGTTGTCACGTTCCGATATAGAATTGGCTTGGGCCCAAGAGATCGAAGATCGCGTAGCCGCATTCGATCGTGGCGATATGCCGACCTACGCAGCAGAGGACGTTTTTGCAGAAGCGTACTACTTGTCGCGGTGAGACGCGTCAGGTTCGTTGCTGCAGCACGACGTGAATTCTTGGCTGAAGTCGTTTATTACAATGAGGAAGAGCCAGGTCTTGGCGCACGTTTTACGACAGCAGTTGAAGAGGCAACAAGTAGAGCTCTTGCGTTTCCGCTCGCTGGTTCGCCCGCGCCCAAGAATACTCGGCGGGTTTTTCTCAAGGACTTCCCATTCTCGGTCGTTTATCAGCCAACCGCCGGTGGCATCATTGTGTTCGCTCTCGCGCACCATTCGCTTCGGCCAGATTATTGGCGGACGCGTCTGCAAGAGCGCTAACCAGCGCAGGCACGGCGACGCCCTTTACATTGCGCCTTCGGCTCCATTCCAAGGGCGCGCATGCTGCGAGCGTTAGGCCAGTAAATCAGAAGAGGTTGAACATGGATATTGATGACTTCATGAGAAATACAAATGGGCCGGCCTACGAAAAAAACGAGTCAAGAAATGGGCCGCCTCTCAGCTATGTTGGCGAAAAGCTCCGGTATGCTCTGGAAAACTGCCATGACTTGCTTAAAGGAATCGAGGGTTGTGTTCCCAATAACTTGCCGCTTCCAGATGGATATCAGGAACACGCACCAATCTCAGCAAAACTGGACTTGTTGAAGAGCCCAGCACTGGCGTCTTTCCACTATCAAGTCACCGCATTTGCTGCACTTTTCAATATGCTTGGTGTGGTTAAATCGAGTAAGGACATTGAACGTTTGGTGCAAATGTCGGAAAAGGACTTCAAGAAATGGCTCGATTTCATTGAGCGCGAAGGCTCTGTGCTAGGGTGACGGCCTAACCAATACAGTCACGGCGACGGCTACTACATTGCGGCTTCGCCTCCATTTCGCAGCCGCGCGTGCTGTTGGCGTTAGCTGGATTGATGTTGTGCCTTTTGGGTGGCTTGGTGCCAGTGGCCTTGGCCCAGAGTTGGTAGCAAAACCGGTAAGTTCAGGTATTCGCCAAGGCCGTCGAAATCGGTGGTTAGTTGGCAGTTCAGCGGTTCAACAGTGGTGACAGAAAGTGGAGCGTTCCGTTTACGGGGCTGCCCAGAGCGCGCTGGGTTTTGATCTGCTAGCCTAATGTTCAGGTTCGTTCGCCGCGTCGGTTACGGTGTTTTTTGACACTGTGAATCGGCGGATATTGGCGCAAGGGGCAGCGGCGTAATAGGCTATCATTTTGAGTGCCGAGGGCTGGGCTGTCAGTTACACCCAGCTAACAAATCGCAGCAGTACGCGGCCTACGGCCGCCGGACGTCACTGACGTGCCGCCGCTGTGCTCAGCGTTAAACGGTAAACCATGGAAAGCAGGGCTCGCAGAAAATATGCTTCGATGATGTGGGAGTGTCGCTATCGGGCAGAGACACTGCGTGACTTCACGTCAGGAAAAACTCATTGCACCTATCTCCAGACCACGATCGAATCCGAAGCTCTTCAGTTGCGAAAATTGCTTGAGCTAATTGCGTTCTCCTCGCTTGTGTCATACCAAGAGGCCTACCGTTCTGTCAGAAGCGATATTGCGAAGGATTGGCACGCTGCAAGGATCTTACGCAAGATTGAGAGCATTAATCCTAAGTTTTATCCGGTCCCAATCGACGGCTTTAACAGACAGGGCTGGAATAGAGTTCAAGGCGGCTACCTCACGAGAAAGCAGTTCGAAAGGTTATATGATAAATGTGGAGCAATGCTTCACTCCCAGAATCCGTTTTCAAAAAGGAAGAGTTCATTGGCCTTTCACAAAAAAGTGCCTGAATATTTGGGCAGGATCGAGGCTCTATTGTCAGAGCATTTGGTGGCGCTTGCTGACTCACAAGAACTCATTCATGTGATCGCTCCGATGGAAGAAAATGCACCAATTCAGGTCCGACACTTAGTGCGGGAAACGAACCACGTTTAACAAATCGCGTAAGGCGGACGTCCCTGACGGGCCGCCGCTTCGCTTCGCGTTACACATCGCAGGAGGCATTGTGATAGTCATCTACGGAATTAAGGAACACCTGAATCCAGTCAAGGCGAAGCTTTCCGATGTTATTCATGGGTGTATGAGGTCGGTTTTAGGTATGCCGGAGGACAAGCGCGCTCATCGGTTCATACCGCTAAACGCCGAGGACTTTTTCTATCCAGGTGGCCGGACGCCCGCTTACACTGTTATTGAAATCAATATGATGCAGGGCCGAACTCCCGATACTCAGAAAGCCCTCATAAAGGAGCTATTCAGCCGAATTGAGTCGGAGATTGGTATTTCGCCTGTGGACGTGGAAGTGACGATTAAGGAGCAACCAGCCCACTGTTGGGGGTTCCGTGGCATGACCGGAGATGAGGCGCGAGATCTCAAGTACTCTGTCAATGTGTAACAAAACGCTCAAGTATGTTCCCGGCCTTCGGCCGTCCACCGGACGGCTTTTAGCCGCCGCTTAGCTATGCGTTATATGCAAAAATGAGGTGAAAATGCTTAGCTTTCTTTTATTAATTGGCTCTATCACGGCTGGCTTTATTTACTCAAGCTGGTTTTTTATAGCGTCGCTTTGTATATTATTTTATAAGCTACATAAGTGGTATTACTATCAAAGTAAACCTTGGAGGATAGTACATTTTCCTATGATGAGATCATATGCGCAGGCATGTGGGATTGTGCAGAATGAGGCAGATCAAAACAATAAAGATTTTCAGTTCAAAAAAGCTGTTATTCTCATGCTCGATTTACTAAATCCAGTTAAGTTAGATTTGTCTCATGAACAAATTGTCGAACAGGAATGTATGCGATTGAGTTCATTTTATGATAAACGATTAATTCGCAACCACTTAAAAAAATCAAATATCGAAGAAGATAAAATAGATTCAATATTACACTCCATAAAAAATAGAATTGATACTGCTGATAACAACTACATAAATTATCTTACTGTTCGTATGGTAATTGCTTCTGTTTTAGCATCACAATTTGATGAGGATGCAAGAGGAGAGTATGTATTTAATATTTTCAATGGTAGAGCAGTGTAAATGCATATAACAAAGGCAATCAAGACGGACAGCTAAACGTTGGCTGCTGTTCGTTCCTCACAACAATTATAGCCAACATTTATCTGACCGCTTATTGCGGCGTTAGGCACTACACACCACAATCTGAGTTTGAGTAAGATTCAAAGTATGAAAAAGGTATCAGAAATGCTCATAGCAGTTAGCGGTGACCTGTTAAAGAGCGTGGATAATCTTGAGGAAATGCAGGCACACTTGGATTTGGTGAAGACTGCATGGAATATGTCGCTTTCATCTGGAAAAAAACGAAATGGAAGGCTCAAAAAATTTATTGAGTCTCAACGAGGCTGGGCGCCAAGCATCGAGGCACTCGAAGGTTTAGAGTGGGAATTCAGGCGAATCATGCAGCAAAAGGACAAGCTTTTTCCTACGGTCAAGAAAAAAGTAGAGTTTGCGACGGCCATTGAGGAAGACACGAACGACTATATTATACGGGCGTACTTCACAAATGGTGCCGAGCCGCCCCCGATCACCTAACAATCACAGGCACGGCGACGCCTACTACATTGCGGCTTCGCCTTCATTCCGTAACCGCGCGTGCTGTTGGCGTTAAGTGTTTTTAGGGAGGAAGCTGTGAGTAAGTATCATATCGCCCAACTCAACATTGCCACGCTGATGGCTCCGATTGATTCGCCGCAGCTTTCGGATTTTGTCGCAAATCTTGATAGGATCAATGCGTTGGCAGAGGAATCTCCGGGTTTTGTCTGGCGGCTTCAAACCGAAGACGGTGATGCTACCAGTATCGATTATTTCGGTTCAGATAAGATCGTGAATCTTTCCCTCTGGGATTCGGTCGAGGCTTTGCATAATTACGTTTATCGGTCTGCCCACGTTGAGGTCATGCGCCGCAAGAAAGAGTGGTTTCACAAAATGGGTGAGGCTTACATGGTTCTTTGGTGGGTGCCTGCCGGTCACATTCCGTCAATTGAAGAGGCAGCCCACAAGCTGAACATTCTGCAAAAGCGTGGCCCAACCGTGGAGGCTTTCATATTCAAAAAAGCATTCCCGGCTCCCAGTGACCTCGCCACTGCGCCAGCCGAGACTTGGGATGGTGAATGTCCAGCCACTTAACCAATCGCTCAAGTACGTTCCCGGCCTAGTGGCCGTCCACCGGATGCCCTTGTCAGGGCACCGCTTAGCTTCGCGTTAGGCCAGTAAATCAGAAGAGGTTGAACATGGATATTGATGACTTCATGAGAAATACAAATGGGCCGGCCTACGAAAAAAACGAGTCAAGAAATGGGCCGCCTCTCAGCTATGTTGGCGAAAAGCTCCGGTATGCTCTGGAAAACTGCCATGACTTGCTTAAAGGAATCGAGGGTTGTGTTCCCAATAACTTGCCGCTTCCAGATGGATATCAGGAACACGCACCAATCTCAGCAAAACTGGACTTGTTGAAGAGCCCAGCACTGGCGTCTTTCCACTATCAAGTCACCGCATTTGCTGCACTTTTCAATATGCTTGGTGTGGTTAAATCGAGTAAGGACATTGAACGTTTGGTGCAAATGTCGGAAAAGGACTTCAAGAAATGGCTCGATTTCATTGAGCGCGAAGGCTCTGTGCTAGGGTGACGGCCTAACCAATACAGTCACGGCGACGGCTACTACATTGCGGCTTCGCCTCCATTTCGCAGCCGCGCGTGCTGTTGGCGTTAAAATCCCTTCGGAGGTATCGATGAAGAGTCTATCTGTAGCACTTCTCATGCTCTTAATTACCGGTTGCGCGACAACAAAAATGCAAACGCACGTCGATCCCGAGCATAGGGATCGAACTTACTCGAAAATATTAGTTGATGCACCGAATGCGAATTTTGAGTTCAAAGACTTAATGATCACTGAGCTGTGCAGTGGTCTAAGGGAAAGGTCAGTAGAGTGCATAACGAAGGATGACCTGTTCCCCCCTACCAGAGAATACTCAGAGCCTCGAATTTTCGAAATCATTGATCAGAATGGTATCGATGGTTGGCTAATCGTTGGTATCGGATCAGGTGCGACTAACAGCCAGTATATGGGGTCTCAAACATTTGGATCTGCTACAGTTTACGGCAATACCATTTCGGGTAGCGCGAACTCCATGGCAATGTATTCCTTCAGTCGGCAGCAAGGCTATTCGATAACCATGTTTGATATGGAAACGAAGCACAAGGCTTTCATCATGGAAGCCAGTACCTCTGCATCGGGCTTGGCTAACATAACTAACACGGTTTTCGCAGAGAGTTTGGCAAACAAAATAATCAATGAAATGTCCACTGCTGGCTTTGTTGAGTAGCGAATTTTAACAAGGCCAGGCACGGCGACGGCTACTGCATTGCGGCTTCGCCTTCATTCCGTAGCCGCGCATGCTGGCAGCGTTCGGCAGCAATGAGGATTTAAATGATCGAGCCTATGACCCGTATAAATTCTGGTAAATGCCGCTGCGGGGCATACCGATTCCATGTGTCTGAGGAGCCGTTTTGGGTATCGTATTGCCATTGTGGTGATTGCCGCAAGTCGACAGGAGCACCGGTTACAGTTTTCGCGGGGTTCAAAATTGAGAGCGTGAAGCTCACCGGGTGCGAAGCTACAACCTATAGAGCTATACCGGAGGTAACACGCTTATTTTGTTCACGGTGTGGGACGCCAATCGGATATCAAGATGTTCGACTACCGGGTGAAATTTATTACTACATCGGAATTTTGGAAGAACAAACGATAGTTGTTCCGCAGGTGCATGCCTGGACGGTGGAGCGCTTGTGTTGGCTTAATATAACTGACGATTTGCCAAGCTATCAGCACTTTAGCCGACCACGGTAGAGTAGTTATCGTGCGTAGGCAGATGCTGCCGAACAATACGCTCAAGTTCGTTCCCGGCCTGGCGGCCTTCCACCGGATGCCCTTATCAGGGCACCGCTTAGCTTCGCGTTAGGCCCTTCCGGGCACAAGGAGATATCCATGCGGAATAAGAGTAAAAGTCGTCCAGATCATAGCAAGGTTGACTGGAGGAATTTGACAAAAACTGGGGAAAACTTCCGAAAGTTTAAGTTTTTCAGTGCACGGTTTGAGTTCAGTAAGCTCACCAATTGTGATTTTTCGGCAGTTTCAGCAAAGCGAGCATGCTTCATAAAATCTGACCTTTCTGGAAGTGATTTCACAGGTGCAAATCTAGAGGGGGCCAACTTCGGTGGCGCGAACTTGACTGGTGTTAATTTCAAGAGTGCCGTGTTAAAGCATGCGAATTTCGAAAACGCTATTGTTGACGGAGCAAATTTTTTGAATGTGAACATCAACATGGCAAAAAAGCTGAAACTTTCAGAGTCTCAGCTGCGCGAGATTGAAGAAGCTAAGCAGGCAGAAAAGGACAGAGCGGCGGCCGACTTGGCGGCAAGAAAAGCAAAGAAAGAAGCGGAATCAACTCAATAGCCTAACAATTACAGGCACGGCGACGGCTACTACATTGCGGCTTCGCCTCCATTCCGCAGCCGCGCGTGCTGTTGGCGTTAGCTGGATTGATGTGGTTCCTTTTTGGTGGCTCGGTATCAGTGGCCTTGGTTCAGGTTTGGCAGCAAACCGGCGAGTTTCGGTGTTTGCCAAGGCCGTCGAAATTGGTGGTCAGTTGGCAGCACAGCCGTTCAAAAGTGGCGACAGAAAATTGGGCGTTCTGTTTGTGGGGCTGTCCGGCGTAAGCAAGTTTTTGGCCTGCTAATCTGGCGTTCTGGTTCATTCGCCGCATCGGTTGCAGTGTTTTTGACACTGTGCATCTGCGGATCTTGGCATAAAGGCAGCGGCGGAATAGGCTATCATTTTGAGTGCGAGGAGTTGGGCTGTCAGTTATACCCAGCTAACAAATCGCAGCAGTACGCGGCCTACGGCCGCCGGACGTCACTGACGTGCCGCCGCTGTGCTCAGCGTTAAACGCTCACAACACAGATCATCAACGGGAGGTGTGTCCATGGAATTCGATTACCGAGCAGACGACAATTCCGGGATTATGTATATGGGTGACTATGGGCCCGGAACAAGCCTGTCGCAGACTATCGAGCCAGATGATGAGGTGACGCTCAAGGTTGGTGGAAGCAGGGTCAATGTCACCGTTGACAGCATCAATGGTAATTCGTACGAGGGAACTGTAAATCGAATCATTGATGACTCTGATGCATTTGACGATCTTGAGGCCGGCAACGAGGTGGAATTTCTACACTCCAATATCTGGGCCAGGTATCGGAGCTAGCGAGCGTCTAACCAGTCGCTGTAGTACGCGGCCGATGGCCGCCGGACGCCCTTTTCATTGCGGCTTCGCCTCCATTACAAGGTCGCCGCTAAGCTTCGCGTTAAATGCCAGTGATCGCGAAGTCCAGGGCATCTACTATCTGGTCTCGAAAGTGGGTTAATGAGCCTGCGGGGTTATTCAGTTGCTTGGTGGGCACTGAGGATATTTGAGGTGTCAGCAACAGAAGTTTCTGGCCATCGAAGGTGACCTCTGGAGTGAGGCCCTGCATCGTTTGGTTCCCGAAGGCTGAGAGCCTGCCAAGCGGAATAACGATGCGTGTTGCCAGTTCAGATAAGTGCAGGCTTTGAATGTCGACCAAGTAGGGATAAAACGATTTGCTGGCTTTGTTCGGATTGGGGTATACATCGAACTGGGCCATTAAAATTCCCTAAATTCGTCACCGAAGCAACCATGTTGCTCAACGAATTTGTTGTAACTTGTGATGGCAGCGCGGTTTTCGTCGGCCCATTGAGCTGCTTTGCGTTTCGCCAACTCTTCTCTCAAAGCTCGCTCAAGCGTGGCCGAGAGATTGATGTTCAACGCTCGCGTTTTTGACAGCAAGTCGCTGTTCACGGACAGATTCGTTGCCTTTTTAGGAGAAGCTATATCGTAGAGCTCATGCATTTTGGCCTCCACAGAGCTATTTTCTGGCTTTTACACAGCTTATGCGTATGCGGGTGCGCATTCAAGTGCATTTAACCAATCAATCAAGTTCGTTCCCGGCCTGACGGCCGTCCACCGGACGGCTTTTAGCCGCCGCTTATCTCAGCGTTATGTGCCAAGGAGAGTTCATTGTCAAACCAAGACCCATTAAAGAGGCTAGTTGACATCGTTAACGAACAGCTTAAGCAAGGGAAAAGTGAAGAAGAAGTTGTCGATCTTTTGATTTCCTCTGGTTTGGATGATTTCAAGGCTAGGAATGTTGTTGCAACAGTTAAAGCCTCTCGGACAAGCCACGTCGGCGGAGTTATACGCTTCATGGCTGTTGCTATAGCAGCTTTATCTGTTCTAACTTTAACTGCCTACATTATGCTAGGTGAATCACAATTTTTAGGCCAGGCGACGTCGTTAACGTTAATATTTTTCCTTTGCTTTATTCTTTTCGGCATCATGGCAAGTATCAAAGGTAAAATAATGGTTTACGCCAGACTGGTTAACGCTGGTTTTTGGTTGACTTCGTCTTTTATGCTTATGGTAGCCATGTTTCTGCATCCAGGCTGGGATAGCGAATGGTTCGGCACTGGAGGTGGGTGGCGTGGGAAAATTTTTTCTTTGGCAGGTAATGTTATCTACAACATAGGTCCAACTGGCATAGCATATATCCTAGCAGTTTTATCTATGTTAATTCTTCTCTTATTTTGGTCAGAGATTCATAGACTTAAAACCCAGGACTACGAAGCTATTTAGCACATAATGCGGCGTTAGGTGCCTTTAGCATATGTCTCATTATCGATAACAAGTAGGAAGTTGTTTATGACAAAAGAGCAAGAATTATTTATCCAGCGCTTCTTGAGTGAGCTTGAAGAAGATAATATAGCAATATTTGCTGGAGCAGGATTGTCATCTACAGCAGGGTACGTGAACTGGAAAGAACTACTGCGCCCACTTGCAGATGAATTAAATTTAAATATAGACGAAGAGCAAGATCTAGTAGGAGTTGCCCAGTTCTATTTAAATGAAAATGGACGCAACCGGATAAGTCAGCAGTTAATGGATGAAATTGCAACAGCAAAGCAACCTACCGAGAATCATAAAATACTATCCAAACTGCCAATAAGAACTTACTGGACAACAAACTATGACAAATTGATAGAAAAGTCATTAGAGGATGTGAACAAAATTGTCGATGTTAAATATACAATTAATCATCTAGCTGTAACTAAGAAAAAAAGAGACGCAATAGTATACAAAATGCACGGCGATATAGATCATTCTGATAACGCGGTATTAACAAAAGATGATTATGAAAAATATCCATTCAAAATGAAACCTTATATAACTTCTCTTTCGGGAGATCTAGTTTCTAAAACATTTTTGTTCTTAGGCTTTAGCTTCACCGACCCAAATTTAGACTACATAATGAGTCGTGTTAAGGCGTATTTTGAAGAGCACCAAAGGCAGCACTATTGTATTTTTAAGCAATGTAGCGAAGGTGATTTTGAAAGCCAGAGACTTTATGAGAATGCCAAAATTAGACAAGCTTTACTAATTAAAGATCTTTCTAGATTTCAGATTAAAACAATACTAGTCGAAAGATATTCCGACATTACTGAAATTCTATATAGAATTGAGCGAGTTTATAGACGTAAAACAATTTTTTTATCTGGAAGTGCGCATGATTACTCGCCGTTTAATAAAGCTGATGTTGAATCATTTCTTTGCCTTTTAGGGAAGGTTTTGATTGAGAGGAATTATAAGATTTCATCTGGTATTGGCTTGGGTATTGGTAACGCGTTTATAACAGGTGCAATCCAAGGTGTTTACGCTCACCACAATGGGTATGTAAACGATTATTTAAATATGAGGCCTTTTCCGCAGTACATAGAAGATAAAAAGCTAAGGGATGAGACTTGGCGGAAATATAGGTATGAAGTAATAGGGTCTGCAGGCATTGCCATATTCTTTATCGGTAATAAAGTTGAGAATGGTAATGTTGTTCTAGCGGATGGGGTTAGGAAAGAATTTGAAATAGCCCATGAATTAGGATTGGCATTGGTGCCAGTAGGTTGTAGTGGTTTTATGGCACAAGAACTTTGGTCGGAAGTTATGGCCGAGGTGTCGAAATACTATGATGAGTCTAACGTAGACCTAATTCAAGCTATAAGTGAGCTCGGTGATGAAGTAGAAAAACCTGAACAATTAATTTCGAAGATCGTTAATGTAATTGACTTAATGTCAAAGGAGTAGGAAATGGCTAGGCGCGTATTTTTCAGTTTTCACTATAAACATGTTTGGAAGGTTAACCAGATTAGAAGTATGCCCAATATTACAGGCACAGCTGCTGCAGGTTTTCACGATGCATCACTTTGGGAAGAAGCTAAAAAGAAAAGTGACAAAGCAATAAAAAACTTAATTGATAAGGGGTTAAAGAATACATCAGTAACAGTTGTTTGTGTTACGTATGGCACCACCAACCGTGATTATATTAATTATGAAATTGATCAATCTCTAGCAAGAGGCAACGGTCTTGTGGCTGTTCAAATTCATGAGTTAAAAGATTCAAACGGTGAAACAGGACCCGCAGGTGCTATTCCATCCAAAATTGGAGCGAATGGGTTTAAAGCATACAAATACACCAATAAAACAGATCTTGCTAAGTGGATCGAAGAAGCTGCAAAAATAGCAGGGAAATAGCACCTAACAAATAAGGATAGGTCGCGCGCAGCCGCGACCTGATCCGGTGTTGGACGAGCCCGGTGCTTCTCTATTAAGGAAATATCATCGGCGAACTGAGAGGTGCTTTGGCCCTGGCATTGGGCGGTCATTTTCGTCAGGCCAGAGGTTCCCGTGACCCTCGGTGAAACCGATAGCCGATCTGTCCTGGTGGTGTCATAGGGTGCTCTGATCCCTCCCTGTGAGGTGCATGTCGGACGGATGTGGGTCTATGCTAAACATCGTCGCCGGATTGTCGGCCCGGGCCACCGGCAAGGTCGCCGCCAAAGCGTGATGCCCATGGGCTCGCCACAACAGGGGCAAACGCGTTGTTTCCGGGGTTGGGTGACGATCCCGGGTAGCGCCACCTGCAAGCGCAACTGCAGCCGGTGTAAGGTTTTGCGGGCACCGCCGTGCAGGAACCCGTATGCCCGCACCCGTCGCAGCCCCTTGGGCAGGACATGCTGCAGAACCCGCCAGAGGAACCGACTCGCCGGTTCGGTCAGGGTCTGCCAGCGCCGGGTCTGGCTGTCCTGGTAGCGGAAGGTGACCTGCTCACCGTCGTAATCCACGATGTTCTGCTCCCGGAGCACACCACGATACAGATAGCGGGCCAGATAGGTCAGCGCCTGGTCGCCACGGCCGACCTGCTCGCACTGGGCGACCCAGTGTTTGGGAATCGATTCCGGCAAGGCAAAGCCTTGCTCGCGCATCCGGGTGAGGAATTTGGCGCGAAACACGGTGGCCAGGGCCCGGCCGTTGAACAGGTATCGCCCGGCCCGGGCGTGCCAGTGATGGCCCGTCAGCCCGCCCCCGGGGACCACGATGTGGACATGGGGGTGGAAAGCCAAGCGGCGGGAGTGGGTGTGCAACACCCCGACCAGCCCGAGCTGGTTGCCCAGGCGTTTATCGTTGCGGGCGAACTGGCACAGCGTCTCCCGGGCGGCCTGGAACAGAGCGTGACAGGTCCATCGGAGGTGGTGCCAGGCAAAGCCCCGCAACTGGGCCGGTAGGGTGAAGGTCACCAGGAAATAATCCACCGGCAACAGCTTCTGCCGCTGCCGGCCCAGCCATTGGCTGTTGGTGCCGTGCTGACAGGCAGGGCAACTGCGATGGCCGCAGGACGGGTACGCCTGTTGCACCTGCTGACAGGCGCGACAGTGATAGCGAACCTCGCCACAGTCCGGCGTATGGCAGGCCAGAATCGACCGCAGGGCGGCGTGATGTTCCGGTCGCATACGTGCCCCGACGTGCTGCTTCAGGCTGGCCTCATGATCGCGCAGAATCTGCGCCAGGGTGATCATGGGGTCACCCAGTCAACCTGCAGGCGCTCCACCAGAGCATTAATCATCAGGGCACTGTTCTGCTGGGCCTCATGGGTCATCCGGGTGTAGCGGGCGGTGGTCACCGGGCTGGCATGGCCGAGCAGGGTCTGAATTGAGCGCAGGTTAACCCCATTTTCCAGCAGATGGGTGGCAAAGCTATGGCGCAGGGAATGAATGTGCACATTTTTGCGGATACCGCAGTCCAGAGCGACCTGTTTGATGGCCTTCTGCACTCCACCCCGGTCCATCACCCGGGGCTTGCCGGAGGTGGCAACCGACGCATACGGCGGGTGTCCCCCGGGAAACAGCAGGTCCGGATGACGGTGAGTGGCCCAATAGCGCCGCAAGGCCTTGAGTGTCATCAGCGGTAAAGGCACGAAGCGATCCTTCTTGCCCTTGCCACAGCGCACATGCACCCGCATCAGGTGACTGTCGACATCGGCGATGGTCAGGTTCAGGGACTCGCTCAGTCGCAGGCCCAGACTGTAGGTGGTGAGGAAATAGACCTGATAACTGAGTTTGCGTGTGCGACTAATCAGGCGCTCGACCTCCTTCAGGGAGAGCACGTCCTGCAGGGTCTGAACCTTGGGGGCCTTGACGATAGGGACGTATTCCCAGGGCTTGCCCAGTACATACTGATAGAAACTCTGCAACGCATTGCGGGCAATCTTGACCAGACTCCAGGACCGATGCTCGACCAGATGCATGAAATACTGCTGGAGCTGATCGGTGCTAAGCTGATCGGGACAGGTCTCGAAATAGTCGCAGACCTGTCGCAGGCAACGGGTGTACAGATCGATGGTCTTGGGGCTTTTGCCGCGCAGGGTGAGTTCGGTGAGGTAGCGTTGGTGCAGTGCTTGAAAACGAGCGTGTTCGTTGGCGTTCATCACACTTCTCCTGACAAGCCCTCCGAAATGGAAGGGGTCAGAGAAGTACAGTCGAATTTGGCCTCTGCCGCGTAGCGGCTTCGTTCAACCAGTCGCTGTAGTACGCGGCCTACGGCCGCCGGACGCCCTTTTCATTGCGGCTTCGCCTCCATTACAAGGTCGCCGCTAAGCTTCGCGTTATGTTTTAAGGAGGCAGTTTGAGTAAAGTCGTTGGACGCTGGCGCATTAAGTGGATGGAAACGTGGGATCAAGACGTTGTTGATCTTGTCGAGCCCGGATACTTCCAGTTCGATGAAGATGGCCTTGGCTTTTTTGTATTCGGAGCAGTCGAGGGCCAAATTGACTACCGCATTCCTGAAGATGGTGGACGAGTCGAGTTTTCTTGGTCTGGAAATGATGATGGTCGCGAGAAATCCGGCCGTGGTTGGTTTCAGCTTCTATCTTCACGCTCAGCGAAAGGAGAATTCTTCATTCATTGTGGAGACGAGTCGGCTGTGGAAATCGAACATCAAACATAACCAGGCGCGGCACTCGGATGCCTTTGTCTCCGCTTCGCTGCGTCAAAGCCACCGGTGCGCTTCGCGTTAGCTGGATTGATGTGGTGCCTTTTTGGTGGCTTGGTGCCAGTGGCCTTGGCTCAGGTTCGTAGCAAAACCGGTAACTTTCAGCTACGCCAAGGCCGTCTAAGTCGGTGATCAGTTTGGCAGCTCAATCGTTCACCGGCATTGCCATAAAATTTGGTGCTCGCCGTGTGGGGCCGTCCACGCAAACTTAGGTCTGCGCCTGGTAATCTGGCGTTCAGGTTCGTTCGCCGCATCGGCTGCGGTGTTTTAGGACACTGTGCATCGGCGGATTTTGGTGGAAGGGCAGCGGCGGAGTAGGCTATCACTTTGAGTGCCAGGGGCTGGGCTATCAGTTACACCCAGCTAACAAATCATTCAAGTTCGTTCCCGGCCTGAAGGCCGTCCACCGGACGTCCCTGACGGGCCGCCGCTTAATTCAGCGTTAGCACCAAGAAGTTCAGATATGGCAAAGGTTAAGAAAAAGCTTACTCCGGCCCAAAAGAGAGCAAGGAAAGCCGCGAAGGCAGAGCGGCGAAGGAAGTACGAGTGGGTCTTTATCAACGGTAAGCAAGTAAGAATAAAGCGGCCACCGACCGTGGATGGTATGCCTGTAGACCAGTTCAGTGAAAAGAATGCTGATCCAGTCTGGCTCCATCAAAAGGAGATGTGGGAGTTGATGCCGGTTGAAGAGACTACCTTTGGTCTTGAGCCGTCTATGGAACCAGATGCAATGAAAGACGAAGATGGAATACCGTTTTGACTATGACCGCAGGTGCTCAGTTGAGCAGTGCTAACCAATAGTTGCAGTTCGTTCCGGGCCTGACGGCCCTCCACCGGACAGCCTTGTCACCGCTTCGCTCTGCCAAGGCTGCCGCTGAACAAAAGCGTTGAACTAAACCGCTTCGCGGTAGCGAGTAAGCCTGGAAGTTTCCTGCGAGATCAGGTGAATTGACCGATACTTTTGATTAGCCCAAGTGGGCTTTCAAAAGAGGAGTTACCGTCATGACACCGTTACGTCAGACCATGATCCAGGCCATGTGCCAACATGGCTTTTCCCCCCGAACCCAGCACAGCTATCTTTACGTCGTCACCGCGCTGGCCCGTTATTATCGGCGCTCGCCCGCTGACCTGATCGCAAATCTCGGAGGTGCATGATGGCAGGCACACTGAGCGTTCAAAACATACTGGCGCGATTTCTGCCCGGTCAGACACTGGACAGTCACCGTCGCAAGGTCTGCGCTCGTTTAACGGGCTGCCGAACCGCCCGCATGGGCGGTATGGAAATGCGGTGTGATCATTGCCAGGCCCGTTCCATCTGTTATTACGGATGCCGGGATCGGCATTGTCCGCAATGTCAGGGGCGAGCGAGTCAGCAATGGAGCGAACGTCAGCGGTCACTGTTGTTGCCGGTGCCTTACTTCCATCTGGTGTTTACGCTACCTCATACCTTGAACGGCTGGGTTCAGCTCCACCCCGACGTGGTCTATCGCTGTCTGTTCGCCGCAGTCTGGGACACGCTTAACCAGTTTGGACGCAACACCCGGCACCTTGGCGGCGAGCTGGGCATGACGGCGGTGCTCCACACCTGGGGGCAGAACCTGAGCCGTCACGTTCACGTGCATTGCCTGATTCCAGGCGGGGTGTTGACCGGCACCGGTGACTGGCACAAGGCAAAAAGCCACTACCTGTTCCCGGTACGGGCCCTATCCCGGCGTTTTCGAGGGCGCATGGTGTCGTTGCTGAGAGCGTCGGAGAACGCAGGTGAACTGCACCGAGTTACCCGCAGCGGTGAGGTTGATGGTGTGCTCGACGGCCTGATGCAGCAGGAGTGGGTTGTCTACACTCGACATTGCCTAAACCAGGCCGATAGCGTGGTGGACTATCTGGCTCGCTACACTCATCGAATCGCCATCAGTAACGGGCGCTTGTTGTCGATGGACGGTGACCGGATCTCGTTCCGATATAAGGATTACCGCGATGGTTCCCGAATTAAGACCCAATGGCTGGAGGGCCAGGAGTTCGTGCGGCGGTTCCTGATGCACATCCTGCCCAAAGGCTTCATGCGCATTCGCCATTTTGGCTACCTGAGCAACCGCACCCGACGCCGCAAACTGGCGGTTATCCGACACTGTTTATCGCAGCCGCCCAAGCCAGAAGCGACATCGGAGAGCCCGGCGTCTCAGCGATGCTGGCCCTGCCTCCTATGTGACAACGGTCTGGTGCGTATGGTTCGCCAGATTCCACGGTTCAGAATAACGGCTGTGCCGACGGGCTAGCTTCACGGCCTTCTTGATCCGACGGGGGAAACCTACAGTTCTTAGTGAGCTGGATCTCTCTGTGGCCGAAGGCTGGAAAAACGGGTACCTGAGAGGTAGTCTGAGGGAAATTACAACAAGGAACCGCCTCGTGAAGGATCGAATGAGACTAAAACCCGCCAGCATTGCTTCCCGCCCGGCCCCAGATGTACCGTTCAGGCTTCGCCTCCAAAATACTTTATCCTTAGGCACCGTTCGATAGCTGCGGCGTTGGCGGCTTAGTCCAACAGACATTTAATGGTCATGCTGCGCACTACCATTAAATGCTTAGGTGTTATGAGTATTTAGTCAAGGAGGCTGATCGTTCTGGACATATCAAAAGAATCAAACTCATTAACTCACTTTTAGAACAGGATACTGAGCAAAGCCTTACTTATGCTGCTTTGGAATCTAGGCTCACGTTAGAATACCTGTGCTACGAGCGATTTAAGCTCTACTTCTCATACCTATCAGAAAGTGACTTAAAGAATTGGCAACCCAAACACATCATCAAACAGATTTCAGATGAAGTTGACGATAATGTTTCAAAGGAGTTCTCAATATCAATATCAGATGAAAAAATAGATGAAAGGTCACCAGAAACGAGAGAAGAATTTGAATCGATAAAATACACCCCTTTGGGTAATCAATCGGAACTTAAGTTTAATAAGCTTCATCAGTTATGGCATGGCGTTTCTAACGTTGCTTTGCATATTCCAGTACCAAGCATAACATCTAGAAATCTCAATATTTATGGCGATAAAGATAATATCAGGAAGAAAGTTTCTGGAGTTGTTTCATTTCTATCAGGCATGAAAGGCAATCTATTGATGGGTGGTTCTTTCGGAGAGGAGTATGGTTTTAATTGTTTTGCTTGTGATACTAAAATAAAACGACCTGTAAAAAACTTGCAGAATCAAACAGTTTTAAGCTGTATAAACCCAAATTGCCAAGAAAGCTACGTCATTAAAAAAGATAAAAATGGCGATTTTGAAGTGATTAGAAGCATTATTATGTTTTCATGTTCGGGCTGCAATGAAGACTTAGAAGTTCCGATTAGAGTCTTTCGAGACTTACGCTTCAATCAAACGCTTAATATTAATTGTGGTAAGTGCAATACGTTGTCAGAGGTTATTATGAGGCCTTTGATAAAAAGTACCGAGGCAGAACATCCTCATAACAAAGCATTGCAGCGGACAAGCGGCTGAATGCGGCGTTAGGCACTATCAAACTTTCAATTTAATACACCAAATAAGGTAACAATAAATATGACCTACTGGCACATGCAAATGCACCCTGATGACAAATCTTTCGCTGACGAGCACGTATTTTCAATTCTTGAACATAAAAGAATAATCGGATTAGGTGACTGGAATAAAGGTCAAGCAGTGATAGCGGAATTTCAAACCGAAATGAAAGTGAATGATGTGGTAGCCATTAAAAATGGCGCTAAATTGATTGCGTTAGTACAAGTCATTGGTGGCGCATACCATGTAGATAACGATTCTACGGATACAGGGTGGATTGAGCATCGTAGACCAATTCGTATATTAGATTGGGAATTAGAAGAAAAATCATTACCTCAACCACGAGGTACGCTTGAAAAATGTGTTAATAAAAATGCGCCCACTACGCAAGTTATTAGTGAGTGGCACTCTCGGGTAGTGGAGTCATTCAAGAAGAGAAAGTTAGCTACAGCTGTCTAGATAAATTGTTGTTTACCCAAATGGAAAAATGCCTAATCGGGTAGCCGAGGGTATCTAACCCTCAGCCCCCACAACACCCTGAATGCGGGTCCGCACAGGGCGTTTCACTTAGGATAGTGAAGCTTGATCCAACCATCACGCAACGAATAAAACCCCTCAGATTTCAAATACTTTAAAGATAATGCTTGATTGATCCCTGGAGTTTTAGCGCTACGCCATGGCCCTTTGCTGGTAATGCCACACACAACTGCTGACTGCACATGCACACCTCGTCTCATCAAGTTTCTTACCTTGGTTCGTGGCTTGCGCCACTGTCGCCAGTAAGCCATTCTGACCCTGCGCCGAATCCATTGATCTAGATCGACACAGAGTTGATAGCCTTTGGCGATACCAAAATAATTGATCCAGCCACGTAAGTACTGGCTCAGCTTGAAGAGTTGGTATCGCATTGATACACCCCAGTTGCGATTCGTTAGTTTCCGAACTTGTTGTTTGAAATTATTCAACGTATTCGGGTGCCAATGAATGTTCCCTGATCGGAAAGTGAATCCCAGGAACTTACTATCATTGGTTTTAACGACGCGGCTTTTGATCGTGTTAACGATCAATTTCAAACGGCGTTGCAGGTATTTACTGATACTATGAAGTACACGTTCGCCTGCACGCTTACTCTTCACTAAAATCGTAAGGTCGTCTGCGTATCGGGCGAATTTGTGGCCTCGCTTCTCAAGTTCTTTGTCTAGTGGGTCGAGCATGATGTTCGCCAATAGTGGCGAAAGAGGCCCACCTTATGTGAAGTAAGGGATTATGCAAAGTAATCGCTGAAAACCCTCGTAAACTCGACACTTGATACATTTCTACTTTACATAACGCTGTTACAAGCTGGTGTTAATCTGATTTATATCCTGGATCTGTTGGGACATGCGGATATTGCCACAACAGAAATTTATGCCCGCGCGGATACGGAATTAAAACACACAGCACTAGAAAACGCTTATCCGGAACTCATTGCACCTGAAATGCCGCCGTTGAACCAAGATGAAAACTTGCTAATTTGGTTAAACAGCCTGTGAGGTAGTACGGATTCTGAAAATATTATGCAAAGTAATCCAGGTCGGGCCTTCCTTGTTTGGGCCATCATGACGATTTACTTTGCATAATCATTTACTTCACATAAGGTGGGTTATGTAAAGCTTCACATAATGCGCCTTGAGGAACACCCTCATGACTTTCACTATAGAGCTGGTTATCGATAACCCCAGCTCGGAGATAACGCTTAATCAATTTAAGAAGCCGTTTATCCTTCACTTTGTAGCCAAGGTACGTCATCAGTAAATCATGGTTAACTCGATCAAAGAACTTAGACAGATCAACATCAACAGAAAAACGGCGACCCGTTTTGATGATGCCTTGAACCTGCTTAACCGCTTGCTGCCCATTACGATTTGGACGGAACCCGAAGCTATTGTTCGAGAAGTCTGGATCGAAGATGGGAGTTAGTATTTGGGCAATGGCTTGCTGAATAACACGATCAGTGACCGTGGGTATCCCTAATTGGCGTTTGCCGCCATCAGGTTTATCTATTTCAACACGTCTGACCGGAAAGGGATAATAGAGACCTGTTTCCAGTTCCTCAACGACCTCTTTCCAACGGCCACACCTTGCCCAAGAGGGGAACTCATCAACGGTCATCCCGTCGATGCCAGCCGCCCCTTTATTGGCTCGAACGCGTTTCCATGCCGCCTGAAGGTTTTCAGGTTGCAACGCTTGTCCGAGTAGATCTTCGCTAAAGGCTGGCTTCATATCCATACGCTGAATCACGTCATCACCGGACGGTGTTCGTGTGTTCAAGTCTGTCATGGCTCCTCCTTTATTCAACTAAGTGTTCAGGCCTTCACCGTGTCCCAACCATTACGATGGGCGTTTGGCTACTATGCCGTCTGCTGACTTCTGCTCAATCACCGGCGGGATTGCCCCCATCGGCGCTATCGGTGTCCACCTCGTTCGCTCGCAACCGCCGATGGCAACGGGTGCGCCCAGGCTTGATCGACCAGTGTCCTGACTGGTAATTGACCGATCGCTCGTTGAGCAGATCCCGATGCGTCGGACCGCCCCAGATAAGAACATGAACTTTCACTGCACAACTGCATCATTTACGGTGGCCGTCAGATCACGTGGCTTCGTCGTCTTGTGCCAACTCGCCTCCGGCCTACGCCTCATATGATGTTCTTGTTCATCAGCTCGCAGCTTTGCTAGCGGCTTCCTCCAGACCGCGCCTCGCGGGTTGGCCCTTGCCATTCGCTAGTGGTTAGCGTTCAATCGGTAAAACCGGCTGAACGGTGATCTTTCCACAGGGGACTTTCACCCCATTAGCTCATGCCCATGCTGGGCGTACACAAGATGGTCAACCGGACGCCAAAAGCGTGCCGCTTTTGGTTCCCTCCGCTGGCGCTCACGCCGGTTACCTCAGAGTTAAATTCCAAGAGGAAGTTATGTCAGGGATCGCTAAAACTCCAAGTCCTCCATATTACGCAGTGATTTTCAGCTCAACTCGCACTGAAGGTGATCATGGCTACGGTGCAATGGCTGACAGAATGCTGGAGCTGGCTGCACAACAAGAAGGGTTTCTTGGTATAGAGTCAGCCCGCGAGGATGTCGGTATTACTGTCTCGTACTGGGTCAGCGAGGAATCCATCAAAAGTTGGAAGCAAAACGCAGAGCATCTTGAAGCCCAGCGCCTTGGACATAAAGCCTGGTACTCTGAATTCAAAGTCCGGGTTGCAAAGGTTGAGCGGGCTTATGGCATTTAACAAGCCATCCGAGTTCGTTCCCGGCCTGAAGGCCGTCCACTGGGTGCCCTTGTCAGGGCACTGATCTCGATTCAACTGCGAAAAATACCCATGACTTCTTCACTTCATCGTCTGTACTCTTTTCGTCGCTGTCCCTATGCCATGCGCGCCCGTCTCGGCCTTTTGTTTGCCGAGTTGCAGGTGGAGCTGCGGGAGATAATCCTGAAAAACAAACCAGCCCAAATGCTAGCGATTAGCCCGAAAGGCACCGTGCCTGTTTTGCAACTTTTTGATGGTGTTGTGATTGAAGAGAGCCGGGAGATAATGGTGTGGGCGCTTGAGCAACAAGATCCGCAAGGGCTGTTGGATGCAAAGGTTTTGCATCAGGCCTATGCTCTGATCGAGCAAAACGACAACGAATTTAAACATTGGCTGGATCGCTATAAATACGCCGACCGTCATCTCGAAATGACCCAGTCAGAGTATCGGCAACGGGGTGAAGCCTTTTTACAGGTTTTAGAGGACTTGCTGACCAAAAGCCCTTTCCTACTGGCGGATAGCGCAACCATTGCCGATATTGGCATCGTGCCGTTTGTACGCCAATTCGCCCATGTGGATCGCGATGTGTTTTACACCCTACCTTACCCGAACCTGCAGCAGTGGCTAAAACACTGGTTGGAGCACTCATTCTTTCTGAAAGCCATGACCAAGTTTCAGCCTTGGCAAGAGGGGGATGACGTGGTGGTTTTTCCTTCTTAGCACTAATCACCTAAGCCTTCTTAGCCTCTTTAGTCGGCCGCCATTAGTAGTTAAGATGATAGCCCTCATTTCAAAATTTAAGTGGTTACCATGACAGTTGATCTCAATAGCCGTTACGGCTTAAATCCTGCGCATAGTGAAGTGGTAGAGGCCTGCCAAATTATTGAGCCGTGCGATACGTTAGATATGGGTTGTTCGAACGGGCGTAATGCTGTGTACCTCGGCCAGCTCGGATTCAACGTTACCGCGATAGACGCTAATCCCAGTGCCATTAATATGCTGGAAAACATTATTAATGAAGAGGGGATGACAAATATCAAGGCCGAAGTGTACGACATTAATCATGCGAGCCTTGGTGTGAATTATGGCTTTATTGCCTGCACGGTAACCCTAATGTTTCTTGGCCCAGCTCGTGTTGATGCTGTTATTGCCAACATACAAGAGCGTACTTTACCTGGTGGCTATAACCTGATTGTTTGCGCCATGAGTACTGAGCAATACCCTTGCCCAGTTAGTTTTCCATTTACCTTAAACGCAGGGCAGTTGCGTGAAGATTATGAGGGTTGGGAACTGATTAAGTACAACGAAGACGTAGGTACGATGCATAACGGCGCGCAATTACAATTTGCGACCATGTTGGCGCGGAAGCCCAGCCAGTTAAATTAATGATAAAGGCCGCTCGGCCTTGAAATAGCTAAAATTTTTCAAAAAACAAAGAAAATAATAATACGTGGAAATATATTGTCGATGTTATTTCCGCTGCGCTCCAAACCAGCCGTAAATGCAGACGTTACAGGTACTTATGACACTACACATTGAAACTCCGCTTGTTGAATCCCGTGCAATGAGCGCCATCACAGGGCGTTCGGTGTGGCTTAAACTTGACGCACTGCAACCACCTGGTTCGTTTAAGATCCGGGGCATCGGTTATGCGTGTGAGACCTATATCGCTCGGGGTGCCCGTAGGTTCGTTTCCTCCTCTGGAGGAAACGCTGGCCTGGCTGTCGCGTACGCTGGTCGTCGTCTAGGTGTTCCGGTTACGGTTGTGGTGCCTGAAACTACCACTGAAAGAGCTAAAGCGCTCCTGCATCTGGAGAATGCGAAGGTCATCGTGCATGGCGCTTCTTGGCAAGAAGCCAACGCTTTTGCGCAATCGTTGATCGGTGAATCGGATGCATTTCTCCATCCCTTTGATGACCCACTGCTTTGGCAAGGCCACGCCACATTAATTGACGAAGTTTTTCGCTTCGGCCTTAAACCCGACGCTGTCATACTCTCCGTTGGAGGCGGTGGGCTTATGTCAGGCGTCGTTGAAGGGCTACATCGAAATGGATGGAATGATGTTCCTGTTTTTGCCGTAGAAACTACGGGTGCTGCATCATTTCATGCAGCCGTAAAAGCGGGTCATACCATTGAGCTGGAGCAGATAACAAGCATCGCCACCTCGCTTGGTGCCAAGCGTGTTTGCGAGAAAGCTTTTCAGTGGTCTAAAAACCATCCGATCCAGAGCGTCGTGGTCTCAGATCAAAGTGCACTGACTGCTTGCGAACGTTTTCTTGACGACCATCGCATATTGGTAGAACCAGCCTGTGGTGCGAGCCTAGCAGTAGCGTATGAAAATGCACCAGAACTCAAAGATTTTAGTAATATTTTGGTAGTTGTATGTGGCGGAGCTACTTCTACAATCGATCAGATCAGGAAATGGGGAAGAGGGTAAGGCTTCCTATAACAATGCCAAACACGGCGACACCTTTTCGTTACGGCTTCGCCTTCATCCGTTAACCGCGCGTGGTGGTTTTGTTAAGCAGGCAGCACGCTTCAAAAGACCACCGATGACGTAAAGGCACCTCAGCGTGTTGAGCAAGTTATTACTAAAGTCAGAGCGTTTGCAGCGTCGCTTCGGAAGGAGGCTCCGGAACCTCCGTGCCTGATCTGTGGATTGAGGTCGATGACTTGGACGGTGCAAAGATTTAAAGATGCATCAAGGACAGAGGCATGATCATAGCTGAAACATCAAGATTATTGTTGCGGGAGTTCACATTGAATGATGTTGCTGCGCGTCGTTTAGCCTCTGCCCGTGTGGCTGAGAAGGTCGGGCTTAAAATTGATGCCTATGCGAAATATCGTGACTGGGACGTTCGGATCTATCGTAAAAGTCGTGCTGGAGATATCGAATCCGCATAATAGGGCAGTCAACCATACGCATATGCGAGCCTTGGCAACCTAGGTTTTCGACGTTAGTTTTGGGGAAAATTTCATGACGAAGAAAGTAGTAATGTTTGAATACGAGAAAGACACAAAAAACAGTGTTCGCTATAAGGAGATCCCTGATGAAGGAACTGCTCCTATCGTGGGTACTTTGTATGTTCAGAAATGGTTTGCTGGTGATAGTAAATCTATTGAGATAACGATAGACAAAAAAGACTAGCTGCTTGCTATTATCCTTGACGCAGGCCACTCATCCCAAGCTGGCCTCAGAGGCTGCGCTTTGGGAATAATGCTCAAGAGAAGGAATTTTTGTGAAAAGTGGATTTTGGCGTTTGTCTTTTTTTGTGATGCATGTTTCGCGCAAGAAGCCAGGAAAGCTCCTGAACTTTGGTCTTGGTTTAAGGATCTTAATAAATCCGCATCAGCTTGCGAGATTCAGAGCTCATTTAGCCAGCACATTGCATAACCAGCTGCTGCCGGGCAATTTTCTCACTGGCCAATCGCCTGAGACTTTACGGTAAAGTTGGGCCCTTACGTGAAGCGGCACGCGAAGAAATCGAAAAGACAGAAAACCGAGTCAAACCCGTTAGCATTAAGCAAACAACCAGAGTGTCAGCAGGTGATGAACGATCCAAGCAAACCTATGTTCTGGCGCGATTTACGCATGCCCTATGTGGAGCTACGAAAGGTCGGGGACGGGCGAAAGGTCTGCTACGCCCCACACAGTCATACCCAATGGTCCTTGGGTGCCATAACCGAGGGAAAGAGCACGTTCCTCTATCGAAGTGATCAGTTTGAGGTCAGTGCAGGGGCCTTGGTAGTTATCAACCCAAATTGGGTTCACGCCTGTAACCCGATCGATAATCAGCCTTGGGGCTACCTGATGCTGTATATCGACACGGACTGGTTAACCAAGTTGCGATATGAGTCTGGGCTCCTGGGCACACCTTGTTGGCAGGATATCTCGACAGCCATCATCTCTGATCACAAGTGGTATACAGGTTATTGTCGGATGGCGGAATGCCTGCTGGATTCGAATCGAGAGCTGCTAGAAAAACAAACGGTTGTTGTGGAGTACCTCACTGCCTTGATGCACGAACTGTCAGGCCAAGCGTCCGAACCCGTATCGAAAACGCCCGATAACTTTCAAGCGCTGGCCGATTACTTGAGGGCTCATGCAGCTGTGGATGTGTCTTTGGATACGTTGTGCGAGCGCTCGGGCTTCAGCCCCGGGCATCTCATCCGCTCCTTCAAACGTCACTTTGGTTTAACGCCACATGCGTATCTGATCAATTACCGGATACAACGCGGACAACAGGAGCTGAAGCATGGCAAGCCAATTGCCGAAACCGCGCTTAATGTCGGATTTGCTGATCAGCCGCATTTTCAACGCACCTTCAAGAAATTGCTAGCTGCCACACCGAAGCAGTATCGACAGTCCTTACTCAATCAGCAGATAGACACAACTGGCGGCAAGTAACAGTGCGAGTGCGCGGTTTAGTATGATCAGTACAACCGGGCGCTGGATGTACCTACGCAGAAAAGCGCCCGCGTAAACCCAGCAACTCAGCGACAGCCAGCAGATGGGTAAATAGAGCGCAGCAAAAATGAAGACTTCCTGTAGATCGTTACCCCTGATGTAAGCCCCAATGCCCGAAGCCGATGCCAGCCAGGCTTTGGGGTTGAGCCACTGCATGATCGCGCCGGTAATAAAGCCCGGTGCTTTGTGGGTTTCACGTTCTGCCAGATGCCCATCATCGCGAAACAGCTGAACACTCAAATAGAGCAAGAATGCGACGCCGGCCCAGCGCAAGGTTGCGTTGAACCCCGGTATAACCGTCAGCACCGAATAGAGTCCCAAGCCTATGGTAACGAAGAGGACGATGAAGCCCAAAGTGGCGCCGGCGGCGAAAATCAGCCCTCTGGCTAGCGGATAGTTGGCACCGCTGCTTAGGCACACTAGGTTTACGGGCCCGGGGGTGATGGATGCCGCAAGGGCGAATGCTGTCATTGGTAAGATCAATGAGGTTGTCATGGTTTGCTCTTTGTTTATTGGCTCCTGCTGAAGTTTGCGATAGCGTCAGTGTGAAGTATTGAACAAAATTGCGGTGATTCAGTTCAGCGGAGTTAGGAACAAGCAGCTTTGTTATTTAGCTGCTTCTGCGCCATAAAGAAGACAACTAAGCCTGCCACTGCCGTGGCGGAACCCACATAGCCGGTAACGTGCCAGCCCATACCGGCGCTGATGGCCATACCGCCTAACCAAGGGCCGATCGCATTGGCAAGATTGAAAGCCGCATGGTGAGAGGCCGCCGCCAGGGTTTGAGCACCGTGCGCAACATCCATCAAATGAGTCTGTAGGGCAGGGCCCATGGCCACCATGAGTGCGACCAAAAAGCAGGCGATTAGAATGCTCCAGATGGCCCCCGTTGCAAGCGGGAACAGTGCCAGCATAACGGCGGCCCACAGCAGAATCAGCCCGACACTTTTGAATTTAAAACGATCAAACAACCAGCCGCCCAACATGTTGCCGACAAAGCCGCCCAGGCCAAATACAAATAAGGCGATAGGAATCCATATCGGCTCTACCTCAGTAACGTTCAGAAGTGTTGGCGCCAAGTAACTGAATACGCAGAACATGCCAGCAAACCCTACTGACCCGATGGCTAAGGGGTACCATATTTCCGGTCGATTGAACGCACGTAATTCGCTCAAAGAGCTGTGGCGCACTTCGTCGCGGTTTAAGGGCAGAATAAAGAAAATAAGAACCGTGGTAAGCGCGGCGACACAGGCGACGAAACCAAACGCGTATCGCCATTCTAAGTGTTGCCCCATCAAAGTGGCCAGTGGGTTACCGAACAATAAGGCCAGTGCGAGGCCCATCATAATATAGCTTACGGCTTTGGCTCTTTGATTTAGCGGCACCAGCGATGCGGCTACCAGGGCGGCAACACCGAAGTAGGCACCGTGAGGTAAGCCGGCAATAAACCGGGACATCATCAGCGTTTCATAACTGCCGGCCATGGCGCTTGCGAAATTACCCACCGCATAAAAAGCCATCAGCGCAATGAGCAGATGTTTGCGAAATAGCTGGGCCCCAAAGATTGCGAGCACAGGCGCGCCGACAACAACCCCTAACGCATATGCACTGATCAGGTGCCCAACCTGGGGCTCGGTAACGCCGAAATCCAGCGCTACGTTTGGCATCAGCCCCATAATGGCGAACTCACCGGTGCCAATCCCGAACCCGCCCATGGCGAGGGAAAATATAATCAGGATGACTTTATTGCGTGAATAGGTGGTCTCGGCAGGAGAGGGTTCGGGCATGAAGTAAAGGGCCTCGGGAGCGGTAAAATGGCGGTCGGCCATTGTATATCAAGGCCCCTATTCATACGACCGTAGCAGCGTTCCGGAGACGGTAGCCGCAGTTTCAAGGTGATGTTGCCGACGCCGAATTCATTCCGGCGCCTCTGGCGGTTTCTCCATATGACCACCGAACTCATGGCGCATGGCAGAAAGCACACGATTGGCAAAGTCTGCTTCGCCACGGGAGGAAAAACGTTCGTACAACGCGGCTGTTAGCACATGCGCCGGCACCGCTTCGTCAATCGCCGCCTGGATGGTCCAGCGGCCTTCACCCGAATCCGACACACGGCCATCGTAGGTGGACAACGTTGGATCTTTCAGCAGCGCACTGGCGGTTAGATCGAGTAGCCAGGAGCCGATAACGCTGCCGCGGCGCCAAACTTCGGCGATCTCGGGTAGATCCAGCTGGTATTGGTAAAACTCGGGATCGCGCAGAGGTGTGGTCTCGGCATCGCGTATTCTCGGGCGAAGGCCGATATCGGCATGGCGCAGAATGTCTAACCCCTCAGCATAGGCCGCCATCACTCCGTATTCGATCCCATTGTGTACCATCTTCACGAAATGCCCGGCGCCGCTCGCGCCACAGTGCAGAAAACCCTGCTCGGACTCGCTGGGTTTGCCGTGGCGCCCAGGTGTGCGTTCTGCTGCTTCAACGCCTGGGGCGAGGGCAGAGAAGAGCGGTTCTAGGTGGGACACAATCCTGATATCGCCACCGATCATCAGGCAATAGCCGCGTGTTTCGCCGGCGACACCGCCACTCGTACCAACATCGACATAATGAATGCCGGTGAGTGCGAGCTTACGCGCGCGAACGATATCGTCCCGGTAGAAAGAGTTGCCGCCGTCGATCACAATATCGCCGGGTTCCAAGTACGTGGTTAACTCATCGAGGGCAGAGTCGACAACCGCCGCCGGTAACATCAGCCAGATCGCCCGTGGCGGATCCATCTTCATTACCAGATCTTCGATCGATGTCGCGCTTACCGCACCTAGTTTACCAAGTGGCGCTGCCGCTTCAGGGCGCGTGTCGTGAACAACGCAGGTATGCTGATGAGCCATCAGGCGTCGCGTCATACTCGCACCCATGCGCCCAAGACCGATCATTCCGAGTTGCATAGCGCCCTCCAAGTTGTCCGATTTGTTCGATTTGTTCGCCTTTGATACTAGCATGCGTTTTGACATCGCTCTTAGGCCGTACGGTAGTAGAGCCTTCAGGCACAGCGATTAGTAGACATCCTCCAGGTAGCGCCCCTCGGTTCTTAACGCATCTACATCCAAGTGCAATGGCTTGAGAATGGAGTCAAATACTTGGCTTACACCAGAGGCCATGCCCCGTCCTCCACATACCAGCACCTGGGCACCTTTCTCAATCAGTTGTCGCAACTCGGTTTCATCAGCAATGATGGCGTCCTGAACATAGGCTTTTTCTGCCGATCGTGAAAACGCCGTATTCAACCCCGTAAGGCGGTGGTCATTCAGATAACCGCCAAGCTCCGGTTGATAGAGGAAATCCGATTGCGGATTGCGTCCGCCCCAATACAGGTACATTGGGCTCAGATCGGTATTTTTTCGGATAAAACCGGCCAGTGGGCCGATGCCCGCGCCGGCACCAATGAGAATAATGGGTGTCGCACCACCCGCTGGACGAAAGCCCGGGTTTTGTTGAATAAACCCGGTAATCTGATCTCCCGGTGTGAGGCTGTGCAGGTAACCTGAACACAGGCCATGGGTCTGTTTTCGCACGCAGATTTCCAACTGCCCATCTGAGTCAGAAGACGCCAGCGAATACAATCGGGCCGTGTTATCCCCTGGTGGCGCAACGCCAAACAAGTCGCCTGCCTCGAAACTCGGCCGGTGTGACCGGCTTCTGAAAGACAACATCTGCCAGAGGTTTCTACGGTCTTGTACCGGTTTGAAACGTAATATGCTGGTAGGCGCGTTTACCGCAACGCCATAGTCAACACGTTCAACAAGCTCGAACTCCGATGTGACGGCGGGCGCAGGATTATGAGTCAGTGCCAGAGAGATGCCCATGGGCTCGCTGATAGCCTCGCCCCATTCCCGAAACTGCAGTGCGGAACGGCGATCGATTAGGGTAACGGGATGCATTTGGTGCAGGCCTTTGCTACTTAGGGCAGCACCCACATCCACCGCAAACTGGCAAAATTTTGGGAACTGTTGGTCACCAAATCCCAGAACTGCAAACGCCAATCCGTCATGCGCCTGAAAGCGTGCAAGTCGAGTCATGAACTGACTGGCGGATGAGGGCGCGTCGCCGTCACCGTAGGTTGATGTCAGAACAAAAAGCACAGACGCTTGGGGATAGCGCTCTGCCAGGTCATTCATTGGCGCACAATGTACCTTCTTGCCGGCCTGACTGAGCTTACCTTGGAGATCCTTGGCAAAACCCCAGGTGGTATTGCCTTCCGAACCCACCAGAATTACTACATCCGCCGCTTCGATGCTGGCGCCTTCATCAAGACGCACGGATGATGAACGTCGCTTCCACCAGATCTGTATGCCAGTAAATGACAGTGCCGGCACGGTCAGCGCAGCCATCCCGAGAATCAGGCCTAACCACCACAGGCCTTCACTCGTATGCAAGCGGATCATCCAGTGCTGGAACTGGTTACCGGCAGAACGTGGCTGGTATTGCAGTAATTCTCCGGTTGACTGATCAACGAACCCGGAGCCCTTAGTGGTGTTCAGGGAATAGACGTCACTGGGATCGTCCGGATAAGGGAACACCAGCTCACGCAGCTCGTTGGCATCCACGTTTTTTAGCGCGATCAGAGAGCTCACCGGTAACGGTGTGCCACCTGAAACCTCCGCCGGAAATGACGGCTCCGCAGTGGCAGCCTCCGGTAGAAGGCCAAACCTTACCGCAGACATGTAGCTACCTGTCAGTGCCGACAGTAACAAACCAATAACCGCAAACCGGGCCAGCTCGGCGTGAATCCGTGGGCTACCAGAACCTGCAATCGGCTTTAAAATTGCCTTCCAGCCTCCCATACGTCGAGCCAGCAGAAACATGCCGGATAGGCAGAGCAGCAGCATTATCACAGCCAGTCCGCCTGCAAGCATTCGGCCTGCATCATCCAACAAAAAAGATCGGTGTAAGTTCTTCACCCAGCGCAAAAAGGCTGAGGGCTGATAGGGGGCAATGCCCTCACCGGTCAGGGGGTTAACCAGATCCGCGCCCGGCTGTCGGTCATGGCTGTAATAGACGACGACTTCACCTGAGAGAGAGCGCTGGATCTGCTCGGTGCCCGGATAATGCGCCACTACACGCTCGGCCAAATCAGCAACACTGAGCTCACCGGTCGCCGGGATGGTCGAGCCCGCCCGTTCGATTGCAGGTACAACGGACAAAACCACTCCGGAGGTCGCCAGCACCAACAGAAGCAGGGCTGCGACCAATCCGGGCCAACTGTGGAGCTTGCGTAACATTAACCTTGCTCCCGTTAGTTACTTGAGTTCATAAACAAAAGACTGGACATAGCCACGGCCAGAAACCGACTTACCAGAACCTTCAGTGGTCAGAGGGGCCACCACATCTGAACGGTTGTCACGCATATCTTCAACGGCGGTGTCCACACGAACCTGGTACCCGGCGTCGATCAGTGCGTCCTCAAGTTCCAGCGTCACGTTCAGGGTGCGCCCGCTGGTCACGCTGGCACCGGTCAGGCCATCGTATTCAGCCTGGTTCAGGCCACTTCCCCGGGCCCAGTCGCGTAAATGCTTGTAGTATTTACTCTTCTCACCGGCAACCCAGAGAGTCCCATGGTATTGGCCATCGGCATCGGTGAGATAGAGCGCGAGGTAAGCTCCGTCACCGCCATAATCGCTCAGTTGTGTGGTGAAGGTAACTTCCCGAGCCTGTGCGTAGGCCGGTATTGCCATGGCAGCCGCAAGGCCCAGAGCTAAGAGAATCTTTTTCATGATGCAATCTCCTTTAATTACTCAACAGTGACGCTGGGGCGGCCTTTGACGATGCCCTTACGCGACCCCCGTTCTTCGTTGGTCGGTTCGCTGTAGTTCCGTGATTTGTCACGATGGTCATCATCATCATCGTAATCGTCGTCGTCATCCTCCCGCTCCATTTCCATCAGCTCAAAGGTCGCCGGCGAGTACTCAGCTTCCACCCGATGACCATCTGGATCCCTTCCTTTGACTTCGTAACAGCCGTCATTCACCTTGATGCGGAAAACCGTCCAACCTTCCGATTCAAGCTGTTTCCGGAGATTCTCCCGGGGCTGCCATCCGGCAACCGGGTCATCGCAATCATCGTCAGCCAAGGCGTTGCTGCTCATTAGCAGCAACGAAAATGTGATAACAATGGGTTTTATATTCATCGCATGTCTCCCGTTGAATGCGTTTAAACCATCTTAGGGCTCTAACCTGACACTGGCCTGAACGGTAGCAATGCGGTTTCAGGCTGCGGTCAGGTAGCGGCTGTAGTATCTTTTAGTCAGGACTAGGCGAAGGGTGAAATATGCGGGTATTGTTGGTTGAGGATACAACCGGGTTGGGTGAGGCCGTGCGGGATCAGATCAGCGAAGATGGACATGCCGTGGATTGGGTGCAGAGCTTGGGTTTTGCTGATACCAGCGTGAAAACCACCGCTTATAATCTGATTTTGCTCGACCTGATGCTGCCGGATGGCCACGGTTTTGATTTTTTGAAAAAACTGCGGGCAACCGGCGATGCCACACCCGTGATTATTCTGACCGCCAGGGACCAGGTGTCAGACCGCATTGCAGGGCTGAATGCCGGGGCCGACGATTATCTGGTGAAACCTTTTGATTTATCTGAACTTTCTGCTCGGGTGGCCGCCGTGGCACGACGCTACCGTGGCAATCCAAATCCCCTGGTGCGTGTTGGAAACCTTGAAATAGATCTTGGTGACCACCGCATTAGCCGCAACGGTCAGCCGGTGGAGCTTACGGCACGGGAATGGGCACTATTCGAGGGTTTTCTACAGCGCCCGGGAATACTGCTATCGCGGGCTCAGCTTGAAGATCGGCTGTACGAATTCGGGGCCGAAATTGAAAGTAATACCATTGAGGTTTACATCAGCCGGCTACGCAAAAAACTGGGGCGAGATGCCATAGTGACCGTCAGAGGCATGGGTTACCGGTTGGAACTTGATGAGCACTAAAACCAGCTTGCAAAAAACGCTTGGCACCTGGCTCACCATCGGCGTGACCTTGCTCTGGCTGTTGGGCGTTATTGCGTCAGGCTTGGTCGCTCGGCACGAAATGAACGAGGTGTTCGACAGTGCGTTGGAGGAAACAGCGCAGCGTATTCTGCCGTTAGCTGTGACTGACATACTGAACAGGGAAGGGAATCTAGGCTTGGAGCGGGCATTAGCCCTGAAGGAGCATGACGAGTATCTCACTTATCTAGTTCGTGATAAGTCAGGCAAGCTCCTGCTGCAATCCCACGACGCGGATCCCCAATTTTTTGGCGCCATTCCGCGAGAAGGCTTCTCCGAAACGGCGACTCACCGGATATACGGGGAGCCCGCCATCAGCGAAACTCTATACATTGAAGTGGCCGAACCTTTAGGTCATAGGCGCGAAGCCGTGCTGGAAACGAGCCTTGCATTACTTCTGCCACTCATACTGCTGATTCCCATCAGCCTGGTCGGCGTGTGGTGGGTGATAAAACGCTCTCTTCGCAGGGTTGTTCTATTACAACAATCGATCGAAATTCGTGGTGGTGGCGATCTTTCTCCGGTAGCCGTCGATCGTCTGCCGGAAGAGTTTGAACCCATCATGATCTCAGTGAACCGTTTGCTGGAACGACTGCGCCGCGCACTTGAGGCCGAGCGCAGTTTTACTGCCAACAGCGCCCATGAATTGCGAACGCCACTGGCCACTGCGCTGGCCAAGCTCCAGCGGTTAAAGACTGAAACACAGGACGTTAAAGTTAAAACGCAAGCTGGCGAGATTGAAACGTCTCTTCGCACCCTCTCCAGGCTGTCGGAAAAGCTGCTGGAACTGGCGAAGGCTGAGGGCGGCAGCGCCTTGTCAGAAACCCCTAACAACCTTGTACCCATACTCCGAATGATCGCCAGCGATTATGAGCACCAGGCGCCCGGTCAAATTGTGCTCAACCTGCCTGACAATGGCGTTACATCGTTACTTGACCCTGATGCCTTCGCCATCCTGGTAAGAAATCTGACCGAGAACGCTCTCAGGCACGGCACGGACCATAAACCTGTGAACATTAGCCTGGCAGGCGACGGTATCCTTCGCGTGGTTAATCACGGTGAGATTGTATCGCCGGAGAAACTCGCCTTGCTGCGAAACCGGTTTGTCCGCTCTGACACAAACACAGTGGGATCCGGCATCGGGCTTGCGATTGTGGAAGCCATTGCCAGTGGTGCGGGCATTACCCTGAACCTCCGATCGCCAGCCTCAGGCCAGAGCGACGGCTTTGAAGCCGAACTTAATATTACTGTGGTCGAATGAAAACCGGACCTTTAAGGCTGGTGTCAGGTTAACCCTGCAGAATTCAAACAAACCCAGTCGGAGTTTGTTTGTGCCCAACCTACGTACCAGTGTCACCCTTTTTCTGCTGTTGGCGGTTCAGCTCAGTTTCTGGACCCCTGGGCTCAGTTATGAGCACTTACTGACGCTCAATGGCTACCTTGCCATCAATTTCATGTCCATCACTATGCTGCTGGCTACCCGACCTGGATGGCTGGAATCTCCGCTAGGTGGTCTGGACAGAATGTACCAGCTGCATAAATGCACCGGCATTCTGGCAGTCATTTTTGCCCTGGCACACTGGCTGATCGAAATGGCGGATGATGCTCTCGAAGCCCTGTTTGGAACCGATCGGGGCTTAAAGGAAGCCAACTTTTCGGGCTTGCTGGACAGTCTTCAGGATGGCGCTGAAGACCTAGGCGAACCCGGCCTGTATCTGCTGGTGTTTCTGGTTGTCATTACCCTGATTCGCTGGGTGCCCTACGGTTACTGGCGTTACCTGCACAGAGTGATGCCGCTGATTTATCTGGCACTGGCCGCACATGCCGTATTGTTGGCTCCGCTGCAGTGGTGGCAACAACCCATCGGCTGGCTGATGGCATTATTAATGGTGGGCGGTGCCATCGCGAGCCTGCAATCGCTGACGGGACAAATCGGAAGGAGTCGCCGCTACAAGGGGCTGGTTCAGGCCGTCAAGCGGACATCGGCGAACATCACCGAAGTCGTCTGCGACATGGGCAACAGCTGGCCCGGGCACCGAGCCGGACAATTCGCCCTGGTGACCTTCGATCGGATCGAAGGGGCACACCCTTTCAGTCTGTCCTGTGCGGACAATACCAGCGGTCTGCTCAGTTTTCAGATCAAGGCGTTGGGAGACTACACCCGCAAGATCCCGCAGCAGCTACACAGTGGTCAGGCTGTTACGCTCGAAGGTCCCTATGGTCGTTTTAATCTCGACAGCGGCAGAAAAAATGCCCAGCAGATCTGGGTGGCCGGCGGCATCGGTATCACACCGTTTCTGGCAGCACTGGAGAGCCGCCTGATCAATGCCGAGCAAGAGCGTCCTGCAGTCACGCTTCATTACTGCACCGCCGGTGCGGCGAATGATCCAATTTTGACTCGTGTGCAACAACTGACGAAGAAACTTCCTGACATAGCACTGCACATCCACGATAGTATGCAGGGGCAGCGATTGACCGCGAACCAACTACAAATCCATAACTCCAAAGTGGATATCTGGTTCTGCGGGCCACAAGGCCTCGCAAAAGCCCTGCGAAGCGGACTGAAGCAACAGGCCGTTTCATTACGCTTTCATCAGGAATTTCTTGAGTTTCGCTGAGCGCCGGTGTGGTGGTCACACCCCGTCACCCCAGATCCTTAACGAGATTAATGTGCTGATTTACAGGTCTATTTCGATCAGTACTTTCAAGCCTCCTTTTGACCCATTTGAAAAAGAGGTATCACCTCCATAACGACCAACAATCTCACGAACGATAGCAAGACCAAGCCCATGACCGGGAGTTTGTTCATCGAGCCGCCGCCCTCTCTGGCCCAAGTGCATCCTTTTATCCTCTGCAACCCCGGAGCCGTCGTCAGTTACAATGATCTGCGCCGAACCATTACGCTGTTCTAAAGAGAGTTCAACGCATTCTGCGGACCATTTTCCGGCATTATCGAGTAAATTCCCCAATATTTCGTTTAGATCATGCTCCTCAATCGGCCAGCGAGATTCATCGGTGAGGGAGGTCGATAGTTCGAATGATCGTTCCGGGTAAAGCCGGCCCAGCATCCATAAAAGATCCCGGGCTTGCTTGACGGGATATGCACTTTTACCGATCTGCGGCCCGGCAAACTGACTGCGCCGCATTTCCGCTTCCAACTGCCGGTCGATATCACCAAGCCGCGATCCCATCTCATGCCTCAGGTCGTTATCAAGCGGGCGGCTGGTATCTTCGAGAACTTGTCTAACGGCCGCGATGGGCGTTTTGACACTGTGAGACAGGTTTGCAAGCGCTTCCCGGGAGCGCTCAAGCCGTTGATCCAGAGAATCCAGCAGTTGATTGAGTTGCTGCACCAATGGCCGGAATTCTTCCGGAGCCTGTGCGTTGATCCGGGATATTTCCCCGCTCTGTAATCGTTTGAGAGCGGCCTGCAGCGAAACCACGGGCCGCATTGACAGGTTAATACCAAACCAGATAATCCCCACAAGTAAAAAGATCAGTAAGATCGATACGATTGCTGTCCATGCATGCAGCTCTGCCTGGCTGTTTTGCAGCGCACCCATATCCTCTGAAACGATGACCGTAATAGGGGTGTCTTTTACAAAAAATGATTTTCGATAGGCGAGAATGTCGGAAGGCAAGTCGGGTACCTTCGCATTGTGTACCTCGATACCTTGCTGTTCGCCAGATTGCAGCAAAGGGCTTATCAGTGGGTGCCACGATTGCGGAGATATGACCGTTTGATTCGGGGACTGGATAGCAAAGGCATGGTGAAATACCTCCTCAAAATAGTCACCGGTCTGAAGCATGTCTATTTTGCCTTCGGCTTGACGAATATGGTGTTCCAGGAAGGCCACTTCGTCTTTGAGGCGGCTTTCTACAAACTCCCGAGACATCCTTTCCAAAAGTAACCCGTGTACAAGCCATGCGATAGCCATCAGGCCAATACCTGCGGGCAACAGCAGGAGTAGGAGCGCTCCTTTTACCGATACTGGCTTTTTAAACAGCGTCATTAAAGAGATATCCCTGGCCGCGCCGCGTGGCGATAGTCTCCGGCCCGACCAGCTTTCTCAGGCGCCGGATATAGGCTTCGATGATATTGTCATTTGGGCTTTCGTTTAGATTGTACAGCTGCTCCATGAGCTGATCTTTGGAAAAAATATGGCCAGGCCGGCTCATCAGGCATCGCAGTAGCCGGAATTCCGTGCCAGTCAGACTGAGTTCTGCACCATCTTGGCCTTTCAGGCACTGACGATTCTCATCCAGCTCAAAACGCCCCACCTTCACCGACGAGTGAACTCTGCCTTCGCTCCTCCGCATGATGGCGTTCAATCTGGCGATCAGTTCTTCGGTTTGAAAGGGCTTAGCCAGGTAGTCGTCAGCGCCTGCTTTCAGGCCGTTTACTTTATCTTGCCAGTCACCCCTTGCGGTCAGTATCAGTACAGGGAAAGTGGCTTTGCTTGTGCGCCATCTCCTCAGCACATCCAGGCCATTTCCGTCTGGCAGACCGAGATCCAGAACGCCTGCTTTGTAGTCTTCCTGCTCTCCCAGAATAACGGCCTCTTTAGCGGTACGAGTCACATCCACGCTGAAACCGGCTTTCTCAAGCTGGCCGGCAAGCCCCTCGGCAAGCAATCGGTCGTCCTCTACCAGCAGTAATCTCATTTGTCGTTCCCTTCTTTCCGCCAAAATAGGCCGAGGCAGTATCGCGCATCAACCTGAATTCAGCCTGAACTGAAAATAGTTCGGTATTTTCAGAAAGAGTTCAGGTTGATCAGCGATGGTACCAAGCGTTTTAGCCAAATGCCCACGTTGTCGGATGAACCCATTGGGTTTTGAAAGCACGCTATGCCATATCACAGGAGAAAGTTTGATGAGCGCATCAAAGTTCGTATTCGCAGCAGTAGCCATGTCAATTTCAGTAACAGCGCTTGGGGCTGGTGCTCACGGAGGTGGGCACGGCCAGGGCGCCAGCAGCGGTGAACCGGGTAAAGCCTCGGACGCCGGTCGCAGTATTACGGTGGAGATGTACGACAACTACTACGAACCTGAAGCTATCGAGGTCAAGCCAGGTGAAACGGTGCGCTTTGTCGTTGAGAACAAAGGGAAGCTGGTGCACGAATTCAATATCGGGACCCCGGACATGCATGAGGCGCATCAAAAAGAAATGAAGATGATGGTAGAACACGGCGTTATTCAGGGAGGCAAACTCAATCACGACATGATGGAAATGGATATGGGCAACGGCCAGTCCATGAAGCATGACGACCCCAACAGTGTGTTGTTAGAGCCGGGCGAGAGCAAAGAAGTTGTTTGGAAGTTCTCGGAAAAGGGAAATATTGAATTCGCCTGCAACGTTCCAGGGCACTACGAGGCCGGCATGTACGGCGATGTGAATTTTAAATAGTTGTTAGCAGGCTCTAGGTAACCGAAGCGCCGGCTTGAGAGCTTGCGCTTCGAGCATTGTAAATCAAGTAGTTAGGAGTATTTGACCATGAAAATGGCCTTTCTTGCAGGCACTTTGGGCCTGCTTTTGCCTGTTATGGGCTTGGCGGGTGAGTACGACTTGACGGTCGATCGGGTCGAAATCGACACGGGCGACTTTGTCAAAGAGGGTATTGGCTACAACGGCAAATCCCCGGGACCGGTTATGCGCTTCAAGGAAGGCGAAGAGGTTTCCATCAACGTGACCAACAATCTTGATGAGATGACTTCGATCCACTGGCATGGTTTGATCCTGCCTTTCAACCAGGATGGCGTGCCCGGCATCAGTTTCCCAGGTATCAAGCCCGGGGAAACCTTTACCTATAAGTTCCCAATCACACAGTCGGGCACTTACTGGTTTCACAGCCACTCTGGCTTCCAGGAGCCGGATGGCGCCTACGGTGCCATTGTGATTGAAGCCGAAGGCCGTGAACCGTTTCGTTACAACCGCGATTACGTGGTTCAGCTGACGGACAAGCACCCGCATTCCGGCGACCGCATTATGCGGAATCTCAAAATGATGCCGGATTATTACAACCGTGAGCAGCAGACTGTCGGGGAATTCTTCTCAGACGTCTCTGAAAACGGTCTGATGACCACCGTGAAAGATCGTATGGCGTGGGGCGATATGCGCATGATGAAAGCGGATGTCGAGGACGTGCAGGGTTTCACCGGCCTGATTAACGGCAAAGGCCCCGACCAGAACTGGACTGGCATTTTCGCGCCGGGCGAGCGGATTCGGCTGCGTTTTATTAACTCCTCAGCCATGACCTATTTTGATATCCGTATTCCGGGTCTGGAAATGACCGTTGTACAGGCGGATGGCAATAATGTGCAGCCGGTCAGTGTGGATGAGTTCCGCATTGGTGTGGCAGAAACCTTCGACGTCATCGTGCGGCCCAGAGAGGAACAGGCTTACACGATTTTTGCCGAATCCATGGGACGCTCAGGATATGCGAGAGGAACACTGGCGCCTGAGGCGGGGATGGTCGCTGCGGTGCCAGAATTGCGTGAGCCGGCCCGTTTGACCATGGCAGACATGAGTGGCATGCCTGGTATGGATCACGGCAGCATGGAAGGTATGGAAGGTATGGAAGGTATGGATCATGGCAGCATGGGGAATATGGAAGGAATGGAGGGAATGGATCACACCAAAATGGAAGGCATGGATCATTCCGCCATGGACATGTCTGGAGGAGATGGAAGCGATCCTTTCTACGCAAAGGGCAGTGGTTTACTCCCGGAGGCGGCCAATGGGGGCAAGTTCCTGTCTTATGCGGATCTGAGAGCCCAGGAACCACTCTTTGAGGA
Source organism: Marinobacter sp. LV10R510-11A (assembly GCF_900215155.1). NCBI lineage: Bacteria > Pseudomonadati > Pseudomonadota > Gammaproteobacteria > Pseudomonadales > Marinobacteraceae > Marinobacter > Marinobacter sp. LV10R510-11A. The sequence continues at coordinate 1,106,942 of NZ_LT907980.1, read as the reverse complement.
CCGTGAGGCCTCCCGGGAAATCGAATTGCGTCTTACCGGGAACATGGAACGCTATATCTGGAGCATTAATGGCGTCAAATACGAAGATGCCGACCCCATTCGACTGCAATACGGCGAACGGGTCCGTTTCAAGTTTGTGAATGAAACCATGATGACCCACCCCATGCACTTACATGGCATGTGGTCCATTCTGGATGTCGGCGCTGGCCAGATGAACCCCATCAAACATACGGTCAGCGTTCAGCCGGGCACCACGGTTTATATGGAAACCGAGGTGGATGCGCCGGGACAGTGGGCCTTCCATTGTCACCTGTCTTACCACGCCGCGGCGGGTATGTTCCGTAAAATCATTGTTGAGGGCGGCCCCGAAACCAAGAAGGCTACTGCCGAAGACCCAATTGCCGAAGACGGAGGTGATGCATGATTCGTTGGATCTCACTGGTTGCGACTGCTGTATTGGGGGTGAGCATCATACCGGCAGTGGCCTCCGCTCAAGAGCGAATACAAGACACCACCGCGCGTAAAATGCCGCTGAACGTCTGGGGGGCTCAGTTCGAGGAATTCGAGTACCGCTACAGTGACAATGATGAAGAACTGGGTGTATGGAACGGCGACATTTTCTATGGCACAGACGAATTTAAAATTCGCTGGCTTACAAAAGGCGAGTACGCCATAGAAGAGAAGGCATACGAAACGCTGGAGAACCAGCTTGTCGGCCAAACCCCCATTTCTGACTTCTTTGATGCCAAGGCCGGTCTCAGGTTTGACACACCGGAAGGTCCTGACCGCACCTACGCTGTTTTGGGCATCACGGGGCTTGCGCCGCAGTGGTTTGAAATTGATGCTAATCTGTATGTCAGCCAGGACGGAGACACCTCAACCGCGCTGGATGCCGAATACGAACTCCTGCTGACCAACCATTGGATTCTAGGCGCCACTCTGGATGCAACCGTCGCATTCAGTGAAGACCGGGAGATTGGGGTCGGCAAGGGGCTGGTTTCCACAGAAACCGGGCTGCGGTTAAGTTATGACCTGATTGATCGTTCTTTCTCACCCTATATTGGTGTCGTTCATGAGCGCAAATATGGCGACACCGCCGATTTCGCTGAAGCAGGAGGCGACAATGTAGAAGACTGGTTCGCGGTGGTGGGGGCAAGAATCTCCTTCTGATTCGGGTTGGTGACAATTTCTCATAGCTGCTAAGTTTAAAGTCATTCCATAAATGACTGTGTGGGCTAAACCGCAGACTAACGGAGAGACCAATGATTGCCCTAACCATAAACGGAAAACAGCACGAGCTGGACGTTCCCGATAACATGCCGCTGCTTTGGGCCATTCGGGATGTTGTTGGCATGAAAGGCACCAAGTTTGGATGCGGTATCTCGCAGTGCGGTGCCTGCACCGTTCACCTGAACGGGGTAGCGATACGGTCCTGTGTCACGCCGGTCTCCGCCGCCAAGGGCGAGATTACAACCATTGAGGCCATGGCCGACGATCCGGTTGGCCAGAAAGTCCAGCAGGCCTGGCTCGACCTAGGGGTGGCTCAATGCGGTTATTGCCAGGGTGGCCAGATCATGAACGCCACGGCTCTGTTAAAGAAAACCCCAGCACCGGAAACCCAGGAAATTGTTGACGCCATGGCGGGCAACCTGTGTCGGTGTGGTACCTACAATCGCATCCTGGCGGCCATTGAACGGGCTGCAGACAAGCAGGAGGCCAGCTCATGAGCCGATCAGACGATACACTGTTGCTCGCCAACGTTAGCCGCCGCGGTCTTTTAAAAGGATTGGCCGGGGGCTCTGCGCTCCTGTTGGCCGCCCGCTGGGATCTGGGGCTGGCCAATGAACAGACCCAGTTTGGCGCCGGCGCCATGCCCGGTGGGTGGGTTGATAACCCGAATGTGTTTATCCACATCGATTCCGACGGACTGGTTACTATTGTCAACAATCGTGCCGAAATGGGGCAGGGTATTCGCACGAGCCTGGTTATGGTTGCTGCCGACGAGCTGGGCGCAGACTGGGATCAGGTTCGGGTGCGGCAGGCGGAAGGAGATCAGGGTAAGTACGGCAACCAGAATACCGATGGTTCTCGCAGCATGCGTCACTGGTACCAACCCATGCGCCGTGCAGCCGCCGCCGCCAGGCTAATGCTTGAGCAGGCCGCAGCCAATCAATGGGGGGTACCCGTGCACGAGGTGCGAGCCGAGATCCACAAGGTGGTGCACCCAGCCACGGGCCGGGAACTCGGCTTCGGAGACCTCGCAGAAGCAGCGAGGGAGCTGGATGTCCCTGGTCGGCACGACCTGGTTCTGAAATCCGACAGTGAGCTGCGCTTTATTGGCAAGGAATCCGGGCTGATCAACGGTGAACTGAAATCCGCCCATCCCAAGGCCATAGATGGTGAAGACATTGTCTCCGGAAAGGCGATTTTTGGCGCCGATATCGACCTGAAGAATACGCTCTACGCGGTCGTGGCTCGCCCGCCAGTCTACGGCGCCAAGGTGAAAAACGTCGATGACAGCGATGCATTAAAAGTTGCCGGCGTCAAAAAAGTGATCCGCATTGAAGGCACTGGCCAGCCCGCGGCATTCAACCCTTTGGGTGGCATTGCCGTGGTAGCCACCAATACCTGGGCCGCCATGGAAGGTCGCAGAGCCCTGAAGATCGAGTGGGACAATGCTCCGGCCGGCAACAATGCCGACTACACCTCCGATGCTTTCCGAGAGTCCCTGGAGAAGGCGGCACAATCCCCCGGCAAAGTTATCCGCCAATCCGGCGATGTCGAGGCCGCTCTGCAAGAGGCCGAAAAGCGTGTATCAGCAACTTACTATATGCCCCACATGGCTCAGGCCCCCATGGAGCCCCCAGTGGCAGTGGTGATGATCAAGGACGGTAAGGCCGAGGCCTGGGCGCCGGTTCAACACCCAAGGGCGGCCCGGGAAGGTATCGCGGGAATGCTGGAGATGGATCTGGAAAATGTAACCCTTCATCAAACACTGCTCGGCGGTGGCTTCGGCCGCAAGTCGAAACCGGATTTTGTGATGGAGGCAGCCTTAGTGGCGAAGGAGTTCGAGGGGCAACCGATCAAACTGCAGTGGTCCCGCGAGGATGATATCAGCCATACCTACTTTCATACGGTCTCCGTCGATCATCTGGAAGCGGGCCTGGACGGGGAGGGCAAGGCGACCAGCTGGCGCCACCGGACCCTGTCTCCCAGCATCACCTCGCTCTTTGCCCCGGATCCCAAGCATATAGCGGAATTCGAGCAGGGCATGGGCTTCAACACCATGCCATTCAATATTCCCGCTATTCGGCTGGAAAACCCACCCGCACCGGCTCATGTGCGTATCGGCTGGTTCCGTTCGGTGTACAACCTGCCCCACGCTTGGGCCATCCAGAGTTTTGCCCATGAAATGGCGGTGGCAGCCGGTAAGGACCACCGGGACTATGTTCTGGATCTACTTGGGCCAGACCGTGAAATTCATAACCTGACCGTCGGCGATGGCTGGAACTACGGTGAGGATCCGGACAAGCACCCTATAGACGTGGCCCGGATGCGCCGGGTGATTGAGCGCGCCACTAAAGAGGCGGGCTGGGGGCGCAAGACCGGCAAGGGCCGTGGTTTGGGCCTGGCTTTCCACAACAGCTTTGTCTCCTACACCGCCATTGTGTTTGACGTGGAAGTGGACGATCAGGGTGAACTGACCATTCATCGGGCGGACATTGCCTTCGACTGTGGGCCCCAAGCCAATCCGGAACGAATCCGGTCACAGATGGAGGGTTCCTGCGTGATGGGTATCGGTGTCGCCCTGCAAAGCGAGGTAACGTTCAAGGATGGTGTTGCCCAGCAGGATAACTTCGACAGCTACCTGATCCCACGAATGCCCAATGCGCCGAAAGTGGTCAGGGTGCACCTGATCGACAATCCCAATGATGCCATGGGCGGTGTGGGCGAACCCGGCCTGCCGCCAGTGGCTCCGGCACTGTGCAATGCCATCTACGCGGCTACCGGGAAGCGTATCCGGCGTCTTCCTGTCGGCAACCAGCTGAGCTGACTTTGAGTTACTGTTGACGAATATCTAAAATTTGACGCTGGATCGTTACCGGCAGATTCGCGACGCAGCTAACCAACAGTTGGGGATAATTCAGCCCAAGGCGCAATAAGACCGATCAATACTGCAAACACCGCGGAGAGTAATCTATGGACAGCAAGATTAATGTAACGTCGCCTTTGGTCATCCTTCACGGCGATGAAATGGCCCAAGTTGCTTTCGAGCAGATTCTCAAGAAATTTGTGACTGCGCGCCTGAAAATCCAGCTTGAAGAAATCGACCTGTCCGCGGAACGCCGCCTGCTGACCAATGGCCAAGCGGTGATTGATGCCATCGACGCTCTTCAGCGCCTTGGTGTGGGGGTGAAGAACGCAGGTATGACCGTCAACCGCCAGCAGCTGGATGAACTGCTCCGCAAACATCCCGATGTGGACTCTGGCAACCTGCACCCACTGGCCACCAAATCCCCTAACGGCGCCATTCGCAAGGGCATCAGCGGCAACATCACTCGAGAGGACATCCAGTTTCGCAACCTCAAGATCAGCCGTCCGGACTGGATCGGTCGCGACATTGAAGTGGACACCATGGAGTTCGGCGGCATCAAAGACAGCTTCAACCAGCTTTCCCAGGCCACGGGCGTGGTCAAGCTGATGTTTGTGGGTAGCAGCGGCGACCCGGTGGAGTTGCACCGCCGCGACGTCCGCAAGGGAGACCCCTGGCTGCTGGCTACCAACGATATGGAAGATGTCAAAGCCTGGGCTCACCGCTTTTTCCAGCGTGCCATTGACGAGAAACGTGATGTCTATCTGGGCCTGAAAGACACCGTTATCCCCGGCTACGATGGCGCCATGAGAACGGTGATTGAAGACATCTACCACAGTGACTACCGCCAGCAGATCAAGGATTTGGAGTTGGGCTACCACTACGAGCTCATCGACGCCCAGGCCGCGCGCATTGTCTCTAACCCGCCACAACGAGCGCTCTGGGGCGTGCCTGACAACACCACCGGGCGCAAGCTGTTCAAACTGGTAAACCAGCTCCGTGAGGTCGGCATCCCCAGCCGCAGTGCCCATGTCTCTATTTCCCGCATGAGCGCCGGCGGCGGCGACCAGTACGGCAGCTTCAACATGCCGGCGCGCGAAGACGGCATCCTCAAGGTGATCGTAGACGGCGAAGAGAAGCACGCCCGCCGAGTCAGGAACGGCGACCCTATACTGTTTATGTCCAATGATCATGAAGCCATCAAGGATTGGGTGGCCCAAGTGTTCCGCGACGCCTCCCGCAAGGACAAAGAGGTCTACTTCGGCCTCAAACGCGAGTATATGGAATACGACGAAGTCTTCAGCAACGTTATCACCGAAGTGCGGCGGGAACTGGCCCGAGAGCACACACCGCCGCCGTCCTTCATGATCATGCGGCCGTCCAGTCAGCTCAAGAAGATGATTACCGATCCCCCGAGAAATGCGCTCTATCCGTCCCAGAACCTGGACGGCGATATCTTCTCGGACATCTCCGCCGCGCTCGGCGGCAGCCTGGCCACTGCCAGCTCCATCATCGAGAGCAAGGACGGTACCATGCTCTTCGAGGCGCCCCATGGCACCGCCCATGACCTCTACCTGAAATATCTGGAAAGCGACGGCCGCGACGCCCACTTCAACCCATCCGCCCTGATTTTTGCTCTCGCTAACGCGCTGGAAACCCTAGGTGAGCGCGAGGGCAACGCGCCCCTGGCCGAATACGCAGTCAACCTCAAGTCAGCACTGACCGACACCGTCGACAGGGGTATTGTCACTGCGGATCTCAAGGGCAAGACCGTCGACCCGGATTCGGAGCAGGTGGTGGATATGGCTGGTTTTCTGGACGCTGTAGAAGCCGCGCTCCAGTAGTTCCCAGCCGACTGGCGCGCGGACAAAACAGGAGCAGGTCGTAAAAATCCCCGTTTCTTAGAAGCGTTGAGAATGGGTCTTATTTTTGGTTCAATTGAGGCCATCACTCCCCTTATCGGTTGAGGAGCCAGAGGATGAAACTAGCTACACGTCTGATCACAAAAAAGTGGTATCAGTCAAAGCTGTTCTGGCTTCTCTTCGTCATCTTGCTCTATGCCCTGATCGGCTTTTTCCTCGTTCCCTATCTCATCAAGTCCTATACCGAAGATGCCGTTCAGGCACGATTTGGCTGGACCGGCGGCCCAGCTGAAGTGAGTTTCAATCCCTTCGAGATGGCCCTTACAGTCAACGACCTCGAAGTCCGGGACAATTCAGATACGCGCGTTCTCGCGTTTTCAGAGCTACTCGTCAATTTTGATCTCGGCTCAATCTACTATTGGGCCTGGACCCTTGAACCATCACACCTGAATCAGCCCTCTGGATCTGCTGATCAGCGATTTCGTCACCTATGAACACCGTGATGGTCGCTATGTGGCGTCCCTGACACTGGGAGAGTCTCAGAAGCTCAAGTGGGAGGGCTCAATCGATGCCGAACCCTATCGGTCCAACGGCCGGCTCGAACTCTCGGGCTTCAGCCTCGACTATTTATGGCCCTACGTGCAGCCTTTAGTGAATTATCGTGTCAGCTCCGGCAGTCTCAATGCAAGCGCCGACTACGTTTTCAGCTGGCAACCCGAGGCGCAACAGGCTCTGCATTTACAGGTCAGTAATGCCCACGCAGAAATAGTAGATCTTGCTGCTGCGATCCCAGAGAACAATGCCTTTGAAACCATTGAGCTAGGCACGGTCGACAGGATGGGTGTCAGGGGCCTGAACTATGATTACAATCAGGCGAACCTGGTTATTCAAGAGGCCTATCTGAATAAACTGGACCTCATGCTCATTCGAAATGCTCAAAACCAGATCAACGTGACCTAGCCTTTCACCGCCTCACCTACAGGTGACCAGGCTTCGTCCGATAAACCGGCAGAGAACAATTCCAGTGCCAACGAGAACCGTTTCAAATGGCATGTCGAGTTGTTCGACCTCAACGACTCCCGCGTCACCTGGAAAGACAAGACACTTAAAAATACGGCAAGCATTGGTATTGAAAAGATCGCTTCCCAGATCCATGATCTCAATCAGAATCTCGATGAAGCGAAGACCTTCAGTCTGTCTCTCGCACCTGACCAGTCGGGGCCAGTCGAGATGGCTGGCACGCTGATACCAGCGAAAGCTCAGATCGAGGCCACGATAGACGTTCGGAAACTTCATATTCCGCTCGCACAGCCCTACGTCAATCAGTTCATCAATTTGCAGCTTAACAAGGGCGCGCTTACGGTCAAGGGAGAACTGGTTCTCACTGGAGAGGCCAGTATCGGCCACTTCAGCGGCACGGTCGATGTCGACAACTTCGATGCCACCGACCCACTACTAAAAGCCAAGTTGATTGGCTGGAAGAGCGTGCGCTCGGGGCCCATGCGAGCAGCCCTGGCGCAACCCACGATTACCATAGACACGCTTACAATTATCGAGCCCTACGGGCAGTTCAGGATCAGTGACAGTGGCGAGACCAACTTTTCGTCGCTCTTTCCTGATAAGCCTGAGAGTCCCGATGCGCCCGACGGCGACAAGGCTGGCACAGCGAATCAAGCGGCAGCGCAGAGCAGTCTAGTTGCCGAATCCAAGGCCGAAATCAATATTGCCCGTGTGCTTATAGAAAGCGGCCGAGTGTATTTCGAAGACAACAGCATAGAGCCATCGGTCGTGCTACCGATGAAACAGCTCGGTGGTGCAATTACCGGCATTTCCTCGCTGCCAGACAGCAGAAGTGAGGTGGATCTTGCGGGCACGGTTGGAGAGCAAGGCACGGTGACGATTCGGGGTGAGCTCGACGCGTTTGCCGAGCAGCTGTACCTCGATCTCGGCTTGGTCGTGGAAAACTTTCATCTCTCAACCGTTTCTCCCTACGCGGCTAAATATATCGGCCGCAAGATTCAGCGAGGCCAGCTCAAACTCAATCTTGATTATCACGTCGAGGCCGGAAAGTTAGATGCTTCGAACAGCATTGTCCTCAAGGATTTCTCTTTGGGTGAGTCCGTGAGTAGTGATGAGGCAATGGACTTACCGATCAATCTCGCCATTGCTCTGCTGAAAGATTCCAGCGGCACCATCAGCCTGAACGTACCCGTCAATGGCAGTCTTACGGATCCAGAGTTCGCCCTGGACAAGGTTATCTGGCAGGCCTTCACGAATCTCCTCAAGACAGCGGTGACATCGCCCTTCAAGCTGATCGGCAGCACGGGTGACGATATTCAGAAAGTCGATTTTGAGGCGGGGTCCAGCGAACTGTCGAGTGCTGCTGAAGGCTCACTTCAAAGCCTTTCCACTGCCTTGAAGGAACGCCCAGAGCTTCGAGTAGAGGTCAGAGGCAAGGCGTCGCGTGCCATCGATGCGCCCGCGCTCGCCGAATCGCAGCTGGCCACCGAAATGGGCCGGCGCAAGCTCATGGGTGGGGATGATATTGCCTCTTATGAGGACTATCTCAAAGCCAAGGGGAGCTCTAACGCTCCGAAAGACGACGTGAGTCCGGAACAGATCAGCGATGAGCAATATCTTGCCCAGCTCAAGCAAGCTGCCGCCGATAGCATTCAAATAACGGATGAGAGGCTGCAGAAGCTGGCACTTGAACGATCGAAAAAGGTATCTCAGAATCTCGTGCAGAACAATAAGCTGAACCCCGACCAGCTATCAAGTGCAGAGCCCGATGTGGACACGGAATCAGCTGATGGTGATCAAAACAGCGGGATTGTAAGTATGCCCTTCGACTTGCAGAGCCGTTAGCCTTCTGCAGAGGACAGCACCGCGCTAGGCAATGGTGAGTTCTTTTAATGGTTTGTAGTGTGCTGAAAATCAATCATTTCTTTGGCCGGTATAGGTCTACTAAAATAATACCCTTGCACTAAGTCGCAACCTAACTTTTCCAATAGAGTAAGTTGTTCGCGCATTTCAACGCCTTCAGCAACAACCAGCATATCCAAACTATGTGCCATTGCGATGGTTGATTTTACTAAGTTACAATCCTCCTTGTTTAAAGTTATACCGTTGATAAAACTACGATCTATTTTTAATGTATCGAAGGAATATTTCCGAAGATAACTCAAGGATGAATATCCTGTTCCAAAATCATCCATTGATAATTTCACGCCCAGCTCATTGAGTTCATCTAACGCATCATCAATGTATGAGTTACCGATCATCAATACACCTTCGGTAATTTCAAACTCCAACCTATCAGGTTTAGTACCCGTATCGCTAAGAGACTTTTTAATAAAATTAATTAACTCTTTATCCCTGAATTGACGGGGCGATAGATTAACCGCCATTGTATAATCTCGTTGATTAACGTTTTTCCACTCATTTAAAAATTCAAGGGCTTGCTCAAAAACATACTTTCCTATGTGGACAATTACGCCAGTATGCTCAGCAATTGGAATGAACTCATCCGGAGTTACGTTACCCAGGATCGGGTTATGCCAGCGAAGTAATGCTTCTGCGCCAACAATACTTTCATTTTTAACATCAAATTTTGGTTGATAATATACTTCAAATTCATTACGTGCTAGCGCGCTATTAAGATGTTCTTCTATTTCAAAGCGACGCAGCATTACCTCATTCATTTCTTTGGTAAAAAATGAATATGTATTACGTCCTAATGCTTTTGCTTGATACATTGCAGTATCGGCATTACGCAACAAATCAGACGCGCAATTCCCGTTTTCAGGATAGATAGAAATGCCAATACTCAATGTCAGAATTAGCTCTCTGCCATCTATTTGAAAAGGTTCTCTAAAAATTTTAAGTAAATTTTCAGAAATATCGACCGCATTATTCCTTTCTGATAACGCTCGCAATAATACAATGAACTCGTCGCCACCTAAGCGACCTAAAGTGTCTGATTGTCGAACTGCGCCCTTTAATCTTGGATTCATAGAATAAGTGCAGCACTTTGGATGAACAGGTAGAGGTAGGAGGGCCCTTGCCGGTACCCTCATTCGCTTTACCGACCAAAGTGAAGAGAATCATGGGATACCGACAACTGACCCAAGCACAACGATACCAGATTTCGGCCTTCTTGAGAGTAGGCTGGAGCCAGCGGAAAATAGCCCGGGAGATCAACTGCCACAGCTCGACCATCAGTCGGGAGCTACGTCGCAATCGAAGCCTGGCTGAATACGAGCCGATGGAAGCCAGTCGTTTGTCCAGACACCGGCGCAAAGGAGCTCGCAAATCTCATAAACGAGCGCCTTCATTGATAGGTTGGGTGGCCAAGCAGATTCAGAGTGAATGGAGTCCTGATCAGATAGCCGGTTTTATGAGGCGAGTTGGCAGTATCCAAGTCAGCCATCAGTGGATTTACAATCTGATTTACCGGGACAAAATAGCAGGTGGCGACCTCTGGAGGTATTGTCGCTTGCCTTACCAGAGACGTTATCAGCGCCATCTTGCCAAGCGAGCGGGGTTAGGCAAGATCCCGGATCGCGTAGGCATTGAGTGCCGCCCTAAAGCCGTCGATGATCGCCTGCATATAGGCCACTGGGAAGGAGATACAATCCTTCACGGGCATAAGAATTCAGGCGCGGTCACTCTGGTTGAAAGACGGTCCGGCTACCTGCTCGCAGGCTGTGTGCCGAAGCTGAAAGCCCACTTAGTTACAGATGTCATCATCCGTGAGTTAAGGCCGATCAGAGGGGCCGTACAGACGATGACACTGGACAACGGTTCTGAATTTTCGGACCACCAAACATTTAGCAAAGCGTTGTCGCTGACGTCGTATTTCTGTGACCCTTACCGGTCCAGTCAGCGTGGCTCCAACGAGAATACGAATGGCCTATTGAGGCAATACTTTCCGAAAGGCACTGACTTCGCCAAGGTGTCCAGAAAGGCAACCAGGCAAGCGGTGAACAGACTGAATAACCGACCACGAAAACGGCTGGATTATCGCACACCGGCAGAAGTTTTCTGGGGCGAATACTCAGGAGGCTTGGATACGAGCGGTGCTGCACTTATTACTTGAATCCAGGATCTATTGGCAGCTTCAACAAGTAGTTTGTCGCCTACTTCATGACCTAATGAATCATTTACCTTTTAAAAATCGTCTAAGTCTAAAAATAGAACAGCATATTTCTCAGTGCTTCTGTTCGCTTCCTCAAGCATTTTTGATAAACGATCGAGGGATAAAAATCGATTTGTCAATAGGGTTAAAGTATCATAATAAGCTTGATCGCGTATTATTTCGGCAGATTTATGTTGTTCAGTAATATTTCGAACAATGATCACTACTTTCTTATACGCATGCAAGTGGCTAAGCCTTGCTTCAAAATAAGTCGTGCCACTAGGAATATTTAGGTAATATTCAAAACTTGACACGCCCCTTGATCTATTATTTTGGTGATGTGAGCTTTAAACGTTTTAGCGACACTTTCTGGTAATAGGCTGGCTATAGTTTTTCCGATAAAATGATTTGGTGAAACGTAAAGGTTATTGTTTTCACCAGCGTGGTAATCAATGATAGTCCCATCTTCTTCCATTAAGAAAAACAAGTCAGGTGTCGCTTCAAAAACAGCTTTAAGCATATTGTCTTTAAACACTGCTTGGTCTTGAGCCTGTCTAACATCAGCCAAATTGATATCAATACAATACATTTCGTGTTTATTATTTTCGTCAATGAAAAAGACATGACTTGAAAAAACATTTATATCTTTACCACTTTTATTACATAAAGTGATTTCTGATGCGGGTATTTCTATACCTTGATTGAGCCAGTTTCTATGCGCAGAGATAACAAGGTCACGCATGTGATTAGGAACAATTAGTTCTTCTATTGCTCTACCCAAAGCTTCTTCTTTGGTGTAGCCATACAGTAATTCGCTACCTATATTCCAATAGGTAACTCTACGCTCTTCATCGTATCCTTGAACCGAAATAGCATCCACCGAATCAAATAATTGATGAACTGCATCTCTTGTGGCTGCTTGATGAACTAACATATGGCTAATTTGATTGCCTCTTAGTTAGAAGAAATAAAAAAAATCGGCATACTAAAAACCATTTTATTCATCAAATTTGACATAAGCTTAGGGAGGATCTGAATAACCACCGATTTCCTCAAAGACAGCATTAAGTTCAAGATAGGACACTCGTTCCGTTACATCAAGCAAGTATTCGGTTATAACACGAATCACTATCCTGTTTTTGTTTTTTAAGCTTCAATTATCTCAATTTTTGACATTTTCCTGATAAAACCTCCACAAAGCCGTGACACGGAGTGGGCTATCGTACCCGCTCTATGTCAGACCGACTTTACCGGTCGTCAATGTGGTGGTTTTTGTCATGAGCGCATTCGTACCTCGCCAACTACAAGGGTTTATAACGGCCGGCGGCCTCGCGACGCTGTTTCACTGGCTTGTTATGGCTGCGCTGATCAATGCGGGGCTTGAGCCAACACTGGCGACCGCAAGCGGAAGCGTGTCTGGAGCCGCACTAAACTACGGTCTCCAGCGGCGTCTGGCGTTCCGGAATGCGGGCCCTCACAGGCTCACGCTATGGCGCTATATCGGCTCCTGCCTAGTCGCTTGGCTGTGCAATCTCGTCTTTTTCTTCCTGCTCAATAACGTTCTGACACTTCCTGTGCCGCTTTCACAAGTCGTGACTACAGGTCTTGTCGCTGCGCTGAATTACATCGTCTACCAAAGGCTGGTTTTCCATGAACAAACGCGTTGAATTCCCCGTTTTGCCGTCGTTTGATAAGCCGCTGCTATCACTGGTGGTGCCGCTGTTTAACGAGCGCCCGATGCTGCCCCTTTTCTTTGACCGGGTTCTGCCCGTGCTTGCCAAGCTGGACCTGCGCTGGGAAATCGTGCTGGTTGATGATGGCAGTGACGATGGCAGTGCCCAGTACATCCGCGGTGTTATCGATCGAACGCCCGGCGTTCGGCTTATCAAACTGAGCCGGAACTTCGGCAAGGAAGCCGCAATGACGGCGGGGCTTGAACACGCCAGGGGGGATGCGGTGATTGTGCTGGATGCCGATCTGCAAGATCCGCCTGAACAGATCCCGGCCATGATCGAGTGCTGGCAGGCTGGTGTGGACGTTGTCCTGATGCAGCGTCGCTCACGGGCTGGCGAAACCGCGTTCAAACGCTGGAGTGCGCATCTTTTTTACCGGCTGCTGAACCGAACCAGCCGGACGAACATCCCGGTGGATACCGGTGACTTTCGGCTAATGAGCCGAAAAGCGGTCGATGCTCTTCTGGTGTTGAAAGAACGCAACCGCTATATGAAAGGGTTGTTTGCCTGGATCGGCATGCCGACGCGGATAATCCAGTACGACCGTGAAGCGCGGGTGGCCGGGGAAACGAAGTGGGATTATCCCGGGCTGGTGGGCCTGGCACTGGAGGGGCTGACCTCGTTTTCTGTGTCGCCATTGCGCTGGGCAACCGTGATCGGGCTCATTGCCGCCAGTATGGGCGCGATATTCGGACTGTGGATCGTAGTGAAGGCCATCATGCTGGGCGATGCGGTGAGTGGTTATCCCTCGCTTGTGGCCATCATCAGCTTCCTGGGCGGCATTCAGCTGATGAGTGTGGGCATTGTGGGGGAGTACGTTGGCAAGACCTATATGGAGTCGAAGCAGCGACCGGTCTACCTGACAGAGGAAGTGTTTGAAAGCCGGGATGGCATAGGACAACAGGTTAATCGCAAAATGACAGGGGCGCGTCATGTCAAAGCGGTTTAACGTTTGGCTGCTGATACTGGCTGCAATAATGGTCAGTCGCTTCATCGGCATGGCGCTGTTTCCCTTTGCCGACACCACCGAGCCCCGTTACGCGGAAATTGCCCGCTTGATGGCTGAAACCGGTGACTGGATTACGCCCTGGTTTGAGCCCGGCGTTCCTTTCTGGGGTAAGCCGCCTTTGTCGTTCTGGGCGCAGGCGGCGGCCATCAAGGTATTTGGGGTTTCGGAATTTTCGCTGCGCTTTCCCTCCTGGCTGGCAACGCTTGCCATGGTGTGGCTCATCTGGCGGCTGGCGCGCCAACTCTGGAGTGTTCAGGTGGCTCAATGGAGTTGCTTGGTTTTCGCCACCATGGCCCTGACTTACATCAGCGCAGGCGCCGTGATGACAGACGCTTTCCTCGCCTTGGGCACCACCCTTACTCTGGTCAGCTTTTGTTTAGTGATGGCGGGAGAGGGCGGCCTGTGGCGCTGGCTTTTCTTTCTTGGAATGGTGATCGGGCTGCTGTCCAAGGGGCCATTGGCCATGGTGCTGATCGGAATCCCCATCGTATTATGGTTACTCTTCTCATGGCGGGAAGCGAGCAACGACTTGCGACGGCTACCCTGGATTAGAGGAACACTGATGACAGCTCTGTTGGTGTGTCCCTGGTACATACTGGCTGAGTTAAAGACCCCTGGCTTTCTGGATTACTTTATCGTTGGCGAGCATATTCGCCGGTTTCTGGATCCGGGTTGGGCAGGGGATCTCTACGGCAGCGCCCACAATCAGCCCAAAGGTATGATCTGGGTGTTCTGGTTGTGGGCCTCGTTTCCGTGGGGCATCCTCGCGCTGTTGAGCCTGGCACTGACGTGGTTCAGAGGCAAAAGAAGCGGCATCGTAAGCAAGACGATATCCAATCCCGGCGTTACTTTTTTGCTGGTTAGCGCACTGGCACCGATGCTGTTCTTCACGCTTGCAGGCAATACACTCTGGACTTATATACTGCCGTCATTGCCGTTTACCGCTATTCTGATTGGTCGCTGGGTGTCAGAATGCAAGTCTTTCTGGTTACCCCCTATGCGGGGTGGGCTGGTGGCGCTGGTGCCTGTTTTACTGACCGTGTTCGTGGGTCTGGCCGCCGTAGGCTGGACGCCGCTCAAAACAGAGAAAGAACTGGTAAGCTATTATCAGCTGGTCAGAGAAGCCGACGACAGCCCATTGATCTATCTCGATGACCTGCCATTTTCAGCTCGATTCTATTCAAACGGAAGTGCTCGGGAAGTGACGAAGAACGGTTTGAGCAACTTACAAACGTCCAACGTGTTTCAGCACTTGTATGTTGCGGTTCCCAGAACCTGGTCAAGCGACAAAGTGGCTGATTTATCCCCGTCAGCTCGGAAGGTTATGGAAGATAATCGCTATCAACTGTTGGTCATTGAGGGATTGCTCCGCGATCAGCAACCGGTGTCTGACGCCAACGGAGTTCGCTCGAATGACATCTAACCAAACTTCTCTCCAATCTCCTCTCAGATTGTTGATTGTCGAAGACCAGGTGGATCTTGCGGAAAATCTGTTCGAGTTTCTGGGTGAAGATCGCTACGTACTGGACTTCGCCGCTGATGGGTTAACCGCGCTGCATCTGCTGGCTACGCAAAGCTATGACGTTATCGTACTCGACCTGATGCTACCCGGCGTCAATGGCTATGATATTTGTAAACGTATCCGCCAGGACCTGCAATGTCAGACACCCGTCATCGTGATGACGGCACTGAGTGCCCTGAGCGATAAGGAAAAAGGGTTTGATTGCGGGGCGGATGATTACCTCGTGAAACCGTTTGAACTGCGCGAGTTACAACTACGGATCGAAGCTCTGCATCGACGCTATTCGCCACAGCGACCGGTCTTGTCCGCTAATGACATTCGGTTTGATCCGGGTACGCTGGAAGTGGAGCTGCGCGGACAGAAAACAACCTTGTCCGGCACACCAGCCCGCCTATTTGAATTGCTGGTGCGATCGTATCCGAGCTTTCTCAGCCACGAGGCGTTAACGGATGCCGTATGGGGCGCCCGTCATGGAGAAACGGAAGGCAACAGCCTTCGCACCCATATTTACACACTTCGAAAATCCCTTCAGGCGGGCCTAGGCAGCGGGCTCGTAAAAACAATCCATGGGCGTGGGTACAGCTTGGAAGTCCCGGCAAAAGGGAACCCTGAGACGCGATGAAGTCATCTTTGACCGCACGCCTGGCCCGAACGCTGTTTTTCCTGATTGCTGCCACCGTGGCCAGCTCCATGTTTATTGTCGAGTTGTTCGTTAATGACGTTGAGGACACCATTCTGGGTTTAGAGCTGAAGGCTGAAGCCGAGTATTTCACGGAGCAACTTCAACAAGGGCGTTTTCAACCCATAAAAACGGCGCAGCTGGAGGCGGTTTTTCTGCCAGAAGGCGAGGCCGACGCTGTGATGCCAGAATATTTCCAGGGCCTCTCCTTGCCATTTTCCCAGGAAATCGAAGTAGGGCAGACAACACTCCTGATCTACGGCGAGCGGCTGGAAGTACCTTATGGCAAGCTCTTTCTGGCCAAAGATATCACCATCATGGAAAATCGGGAGAACCTGGTTCTGCTTGCTCTGGTTGGTGTGGCGGGCATCATGCTCCTCGTAGGTTTTTTTGTTGCGAGGGTAGGTGCCCAGTACTTGGTAAGGCCCTTCAAGAAACTCACCCGGGAAGTAATAAATACGATACCGGGATCGTCGATGCAGCAAATCGCGACGGACTACCGTGATCAGGAGTTTTGCGATATCGCCGAAGCGTTTAACCGATTCCTATTCGCACTTGAACACCACATCGAGCGGGAAAAGTCGTTTGTGAAGCTGGCCAGCCATGAACTTCGTACGCCTCTGGCCGTGATGAGCGGCGCCCTGAATGTACTGGAACAACGCCAAAGCCTGTCGGCGGCGAACCAGAAAACCCTCGCCCGCATCCGTCGGGCCATGCAAACCATGCGCGACGATACAGAGGTTCTGCTCGAACTTGCCCGTAGTGAAGCGTCCGAAGGCGATGCCAGAACCATTGTGCTGCAAGAGATCGTCCAGAACACCATTGACGACCTGGAGCACGGGCTTCCGGATCATGCCGGACGGATCACCGTCTACAACAACAGCCCGGGGCTGAGAGTAAAAACCCATCCCGCCTTGGTCCGTATGTTACTGCGCAACCTGTTGCAGAATGCGCTGCGCCACACCCATGCTGAAGTGGAGGTTCGAATGATCGAGAACAGAATTTCGGTGCGAGATTTCGGGTCCGGGCTTCCTGATAAAATAACCAAGCACCTGAGCGTTGTTGGAGCGCCCAGCGCCATCACATCGAAGGCCGGCGAGTTGAGCAACACCACCTTTGGGTTGCTGATTGTTCGCTTGGTTTGTGAGCGCTTGGGCTGGGATCTCGAGATCGCACAATCAGACAACGAGGGAACGGAGTTCCTGATTCACGTTCGTAACCTTGTCCGATCATGTCAATCAGGTAGCCCATAGGTCTGGTCTCGATACAGTTTCAGAGGGAGAAGTGCATGGGCCAACGCTTTTCTCACCGTAAATGCTTCTGGGGCCTCTGCCAGATATTGGGTGCTCCCGGTTTCCCGTGAATAGACGCCTGCCAAAGGCTCTTGGTCAGGGCGTAACACGGTCACGTTGTAACGGTCATCCATCCAGGCGTAGTAATCGTTAAACTGCATGATAGCCCGACCGGGTTCGTCCGGAAATATCACCAGATCACGGCCCACCATGGGGTGCTCACTGGCAATGCCCATGAGTGAAAGCAGCGTTGGTGCAAGGTCGATCTGGCTTGTAACCGTTTCAATGCGCCGGCTTTCAATATCTGCTCCGAGTATAAGCCCCGGAATCTGGAAATTCTTGACGGGAACCAGCTCATCGCCCCACACCCTGGCGTCATGATCCGCAACAATAAGGAACACGGTGTCTTTCCAATAGGCGCTGTTCTGCGCGGTGTCTATGAACTCGCCCAAGGCGTGATCTGCGTATTTGACGACGTTGTTGACGGTGTTTTTCTCTTCGTCGTACTGCTCAATTCTGTTGTCAGGATATTCAAACGGGGTGTGATTGGACGACGAGAAAACCAGGCGGAAAAAGGGTTCCCCTGAGGCATGGAGCTTCTGAAGGTCTTCATGGGTCTTTGCGAACAGATCTTCATCGCTGACACCCCAGCTCCCGGTAAAAGCGGGGTTGGTGTAGTCCTGTTGATCTGCGATTCCATCAAAGCCATTGCCGGTGAAAAAACTGCGCATATTGTCAAAGTGCGCTTCTCCACCGTAAATAAAGCCTGTGTCATAGCCTTTTTGTTTCAGCAGCTCACCCAGCGTAAAGAAACCGGTTTGAGACAGTGACAGTTTCAACACGCTGCGAGCAGGAGAGGGCAGGAACCCTGATACCACAGCCTCAATGCCTCGAACGGATCTTGTACCGGTTGCATAGAGATTCTCGAACCACCAGCCAGACTCCTTCAGAGCTTCCAGGCGCGGTGTGACCGGTGTGCCACCTAATGATTCAACAAAGGTAGCGCCCAGGCTTTCCTCAAGAATGATAACCAGATTATATGGGCGGGCTCTTGCTTGCATCGGAGTTTGGTGGTGCAGCGTCGGATATTTGCTGGATTCGAACTCGTAGTTACTGAGCCATGGCGCGCTCCTGACTTCATTCAGTATCTCCGACATTTCCATCTGGCCGTAGCTTTCGCTCGCACCCTCCTCATGCTTGAGATTGTAGATCGCAAACGAGACGGACCAGATTGAGTTGATAATCAGTGAGTTCACGAGGGCATCGGAAGTCAGCGCAAACATTGCCGGGTTAGCCGGGCGATGGCCCGTCGTGGAGCGAACGCTCATAAACACGGCGAGAGCAACGATTGGCCATACCAGAACCGCTTTACGGTAACTGCCTGGATTGGTCTCCCGTGACCAGGGGCGCATCAGCCAGGCGAACAGGGCGGTTAATGAAACGCAAAGAAAGACCCCCACGGCTACAGTAGGCAGATAACCCTCCCAAAGCATGCTCAGCACTTCCTTGGGATAATTCAGATATTCGATAAACAGGCGGTTGGGCCGGGTATCGTACTCGGCAATGAAGGTTGGCGTTGACAGCTCCATGAACAGAAAGACGAAAACGACAATCAGCGACCAGAGGCCTGCCAAGCTCTTCCAGGCCGTCCAGCTGAAACGATGGCCGAGAATCGGCAGAAGCAAAACCAGTGGTGCCACGGCCATGCCAGCCATGATGAGATCCACACGTAGCCCATGGAGGAAGATGCTTGGCCATACGGATGTCTCCGCCACTCGATCGAACTGCCATGCCACCAGCAGCGCTCGGGATAGGCTGCCGATGACAAGTATTGCTAAAAACAGCATCAATATTGGTGCGTAGGCGCCGGCCCAGCTGAACCACCGATACACCCGTTCGGGCAGTGAGTGATTCTGGGAGGAAAGGGATGAAGGCATGTATGTCTGCACTCGCAGTTTGAGAATTCGCAACCGAAGCGTTCGCTCGGGCGATTCATTAACGGGAGTGCAGAATAGGGGAGTCTGCGTCAGTAGCGGATCAAGAAAGTATCAAGGAATTGTCAAAGCCGTGACGGTCATTCGAACCCCCGTCCTTCGCCCACTTCCTCGTGGGTTACGCCGTCACGGATGTGATAAATGCGTTTGAACGTAGGAATGATTTTTTCGTCATGGGTGACAACGATGATGGCAGTTTCGAACTTGCGTGCCATTTCATTGAGGATCTTTATGACTGCCATGGCGCGCGGACTGTCAAGGGCGGCAGTGGGTTCGTCGGCCAGTATCACCGGCGGCTGGTTGACCAGCCCACGTGCGATCGCTACCCGCTGCTGTTCGCCTCCCGAAAGCTTCGATGGCATGGCCCGGGCACGGTGTTGCACGTCCAGCGCTGTGAGTAGTTCCAGCGCCTTCGCACGCGCCTCGCCATTGGGTATACCTCTCAACATAGGCAGCAGTGCAACGTTATCAGTGACATCAAGAAAAGGAATCAGATACGGCGCTTGAAAAACGTAACCGATTTTGTCACGTCGCAGAGCGCGCAGGTCGCGGACTTTCCAGCCATTGTCAAAGATGACTTCATCACCCAGGGTCATGCGTCCGGCGCTCGGGTTGATCACTGCACCAAGACATTTGAGCAAGGTGCTCTTGCCGGAGCCGGAAGGCCCAACCAGGCCAACAACTTCTCCCGGTGCAACCTGCATGTCCACATGCTTTAACGCATCAACGGCAGTATCGCCCTTGCCATAACGCTTGCTTAAGCCTTCAATACGGATGCCTTTTCCGCTCATGTTGTCACCCAATCGCTTCGGCCGGATCGACCTTTAGTGCTGCATAAATGGCGATAACGCTCGACAATACACAGATCAAAATAACCGCAATGAACCCGAATATTGAATCAAGGGGTTCGAGCAATACATATTTGGGAAATATCGGCGCCATAAACAGGGTGGCGACTATTTTCCCAACTACAAACCCGATGACTCCCAGCGCAATCGCCTGCTGCAGGATCATGCCGGCGATAGTGCGGTTTCGGGTGCCGATCAGTTTGAGCACCGCGATCTCGCGGATTTTGCCGAGTGTCAGTGTGTAAATAATAAAAGCCACGATCGCCGCACTGACCATCGAAAGAATCACCAGAAACATACCAATCTGTTTTGCCGAGGTGGCGATCAACTTGCCTACAAGGATCTCTTCCATTTGTGCACGGGTGTAGACCGTCAGACGTTTCCAGCGGCGGATGGATTCGGCTACATCCTCGTGGCTATAGCCGTTTTTTATCTGCACCAAAACCGCATTGACATAGGTGTTGGTGGTTTGCGAATGAATAACGGCATCAAGTAAGCCCGGATTGCCAGGCTTATTAAATGCCGGATTAGCCTCGGTTCGACGCCGGCTTTGCAAGATGGCGTCGTTGTCTTTCAGAAACTGCGCTTCTTGCGCATCTTTTAACGGAATAAAAATCATGGGGTCGCCACCGGAGGAGACCATGCGACGGGTCAGGCCGACTACCGTATATTGGTTGCGGCGTATCTGCAGGCGATCACCAAGCTTGAAACCGCTTGCGATGTCGGCGACGGCTTCATAATGGCTACGGGTGATCTGACGGCCGGCAACCAGATACGGGGGCCAGCCTGGCGTGCCGGGTTCGCCAGCCGTTATTCCGGCAATCATTGCCCGCACATCGCGCTGGCCCTGGCGCACCTGCATAGTGAGGTAGGTAACATTGGCGGTTCGCGCCACACCAGTCATGCCACGGATGCCGCGCCAGGTATCCTGGTAAATACTGGACGGTTCAGCATAGGGTCCCAAGGTATCCTTTTGCACTACCCAGAGATCTGCACTGCTGTTGTCCAGCAACACTTTGGCGTCATCTATCATGCCACGATAGATTCCGGCCATGGAGAGCGTCACGCCGATCAACAGCCCGAGACCCACACCGGTAAAAACGAATTTCCCCCAGGCTTGAAGAATGTCGCGGCCGGCCAGGCTAATCATCTGGACACCCCTGGAATGTGGTCAACCACATCTATGCGACTGCTCGATGTCAGCGCCTGTTCGCTGTAAAGCACGATTCGGTCTCCTTCCTTGATTCCCTTTTGTACCTGTATAGAGCCATCCAGATCCGCGACACCCAAGGTGACCGGAGTTAAACGCAACTCATCGTCAACGATTTGCCAAACGCCTACGCTATTGCCATCCCGTCGAATCGCAGCGTTGGAAATGGTCGGCGCGTAGGGAAGGGCAGGGAGATCAACCGTAACTTCGGCCAGCTCACCTAGCGGCGGCAGAGGCCGAGGTAGTTCATCGAAGACCACTTTGGCGAGCATTTCCTCGGTCACCGCGTCGGCTTTCAGTTCGATTCGCAACACACTACCATTCAGCGTTTGGCCGCTACGTGAACGCAAAACAATATGAGCAGGTAACTCTTTAGCCAGTCCCGCTGCGCTGACCTGGTCGAAGCGCACATTGACCCACAAACTCTCGGGATCGATGAGTTCCAGCACAGCCTGGCCGGCGACGACCGTCGTGCCCGGCTCTGCGTCTCGCGAGGCGACCACGCCATCGTGGGGTGCGATCAACCGTAGATTTTTCTGCTGAGTCACCAGAGCCTCTTGATCTGACCGAACACGTGCGAGGTCCTCCTGCGCAGCGGATAAGCCGGCCGCGGCTACATCCAATTCCTGTTGTTTGGTGTTGAGAGCTTCATTGCTTGTCGATCCCGCAGCGAACAACTTTCTATAGCGGCCCGCCTGGGTCTGTGCAAAGGTTTGCCGAGCCTCTGCCTCGCGCAATGCAGCTTGCGCCCGCCTGAAGGCCGCTTCCTGCGAACGCAGTTTGTCATCAAGATCGACCGGATCCATCTCGCCCAGAACCTGTCCGGCCTTGACTTGGTCGCCTACATGCACCTCCAGACGTTTGACACGCCCGGCGAACGTTGGCCCGATCTTGTAGGTGTAACGCGCTTCCACCGTGCCAATACCGAACAGCGCCGGCGTGAGCGCACGCGATTCCACGGTCACGACCGTCACAGCAACGGGAGCCAGTGGACCGGAGCGCAGGCCAACATAGACGAACAGTACAAGCAAAGGAACGATAACGGCCAGGAGCGCCAAAGTACGGCCCTGAAGAGGCAAGTACTTCATAAATTACTCCCGATACCACGGCGATAAATCGCAAATACCCGCGGGGCATCGTGGCGTATGCGTTGCACATCGCCACTCAATAGCGATTGCATAATCAGACCTTGGATCGTGCCAATGAAAAGCGTGCTCGCCGCGTCGTTATCCAGAGTGGAACTCAGTTCACCTCGCGATTTCCCATCATCAATCAGCTGATTCAGACGTTGCCCATAGCGTTGAAGCAGGGTCTGCACCATGCGCTTGGCCGGCGTTGATTCTGCACGCTGAAGTTCGCCAAACATCATCCGAGGTACGCCAGGGTGATCCGCCACGAATTCGACATGGGTCATGAATATCGCCTCCATGGCTGCCAAAGGCGATTCAATGCCCTGCGCAGAGCGGTCAATCCGATCCAGCAAGCGCTCCGCCACCCATCCCATGACGGCCTCCCAAATGGCCTCTTTGTTCGGGAAATGGCGAAATAGCGCACCTTGGGTCAAATTCATGTGCTTAGCGATAGCGGCCGTTGTTATCTCGCTAGGGTTTTGCGAACCAGCAAGCTGAATCACAGATTCGACGGTAGCGGATCGGCGCGCATCGGCTGAAAGGTTCTTTGGGCGTTTGTTCACGATAGCGCTCCACAAAAGGTAGTAATTGATTACTATCTTATCTGGCGAGAGTGAAACGTGCAATACAGACAGAAGGAACTTAACCATGCAGACTACTAACTATAATCAAGCCACACATAAGGAGCCCCTATGGGCGTTCCGGAGCCGAGGCAAGGATATGGTTGATGAATTCTACGAAGAAAAGGCGTTTTTGAGGTGGAAAGAGTCGTTGGTGGCAATACAAACCGATGCTCGACTGGGCATCGCACGCGCGCAACGTTTACTGGCAATGCGCTATCTGCGCGGTCGTGGCGTGCCTAAAGATGAGGCCAACGGTTTTTATTGGATGCAGCTTGCCGCGCAACAAGATTTTGCTTTGGCACAGCGCAGTCTGGGCGAGCTTTACGAAAATGGCTCGGGTATTGAGGCGGATATTGCTTTAGCGACTCGTTGGTATCGTCTCGCAGCACAACAAGGCGACCCCATTGCGATAAAACATTTACGGCGCTTAGTACCGCCAGGCGCCGGTTAAGATTGCAATAATCGTACGCAGCAAGTACCTATATTTTTCGTTCCCGCCCTTCAAAGCGTTTTCGCGCCTGATCTGAGTTCACGTATACAGACTCTGTAAAAGCCGCGCTGGCATGTCCCAGTTCTTCACTAATATGACGAATATCCGCACCAGACTCGATTGCCTGGCTGGCTCCAGTATGGCGCAGATAGTGGGTTTCGGATTTGATCGCTTCAAACTGGCTGGCCTCTTCTATAAAGCCCTGATCCCGCATTCGACCCGCAGTTAAAATCACTGCCTGTTCGTAGATTCGCTGAACCTGTCGTTTGCCGAGTGCATTGCCATGGCTAGAGGGAATAACCGGGTTGCGTTCGTTTTGGTCCGGCATGGTTCCGGGCAAACCAAGATGCGTACGCCAGCGCCGGAGGTAGGGCAGGTAGGCATCAGGAAGGGTTACAGAGCGTGCCTTGTCGCCTTTGCCAAATACAAAATACGACCAATATTCTTCACCCTGAATCACTTTGCGCCGGAAATCTCCGAACACCGGAATGCGCTCGGCACCATCTTCCAGTGGCCGTGGAGCCAGCTCTCCGACGCGTAAAAACAGTGACTTCATGGTGACGACAACAAAGAGGTGACGTTCATACTTGGGGCTCAGCGCTGCAGCTTCCGTTAGGGTTTCTAGCAGATAGGCCCATTGCCAGTCTGTCAGGCGGCGAACATCGGCTTCGACGTCGCTAGATAGCTGTGGCTTTGCTTTACGATCACGCTTGCGTACTTCATCAAGCGGGTTCGATAACAGGTATTGCTGTGAAACCAGGAACTTGAAGAAGGTTTGTAAGGCCGTTCGACTAGCATTCAAACTGGCTTGGCTGGCGCTGTAGGTTGGGTTGTCCTCCTTCGAACGCAAGGCAAAAGGCCGCCATGCTTGATTCGGCACACGCAAGGCGCCCGAATTTGTAAAAGCCGCAAATACGCCGCGGCTTATCCAGGACTTGGGCGGGTTTTTCAGGGTTTTAAAGTAGGCTGAAACCACATCGGAATCCGTTTGCGACAGTGTCCGCCCGGACGTTACCCACAAATAGTTGAGAAATCGCTGAACTTCGCTTCGAAATCGCATAAATGTGCCGGCAACATCGGAATACCGAAGCAGAAACTGGCGGCTAATTTCATAATCCTGGCGTAGCAGGTCGGTTGCCGGGTTAAGTGTGCCTAGGAAGTGCGGTATTGAGGGGTGGCAATGAAAATCAGCAAGATCCTCTAGATAGATGGCCGTATCGAACAGTGGATGACCCGTGAATGATCTGGACACGTTGAACCTTGATTGGTTGGCGATTTACAAGCAGGGTATATTCCCGTACCTAAAATGTCCAATACTCCTAAATATTGGACATATTGTAACCGACATCAGTCGACGGCAATGCCGAGTTCTATAAGGCGGTTCCTCAGTAACTCGACCCTGCGTCGATTCACGCCTAGATCGTAGAACCCAATGAGCGATTGAGATCTCACGTCCAGGTGTTGTTTGTCTGAATCAACTAACAGTTCGAAATAGTCGGGGAAACCGAACAAAGCGCTGTGGCAGGTGATGTCCGCATATCCAAATCGAGCACTGTTGAGCGAAGCGCCAGGCAATTCCATCGCTGTAGCTCTGATAAGCTCCCAAGAAGAAAGATCTAGAGGTTCGGCTAAACGGATAGGCTCCACAGCGTAGAGGCCAACGGTGGATGTACTCGACACACAGTTTAGAAACGGAGTGCAGCCGTCTAGGCTGAACTGGGTTCCTGAAGGCGGAACGTTACCCGTGGATGCGCATCCTGTGAGTAAGAGTATTGAGAGGGCCACAAAATAACGCATAGCTATGAGATGCTCCTTTAATGCACCAACTAGGAAGAGGCGCTTATACGCGCATCTTGCACTACTGGTTCCTGAATAAACAGATTCGTCCACACAACCTATACTGCGCATAATGTATATTATGTTAAATTCAGTACAAAATATGATTGAGCTCTAGACTAGTCCCGATCTACTGTAGAAGACACCAAAGAACAAGAGGTAAGAAAATGACCCCGAAAGAACTGGAAACGTTTCGTCAGCTGCTGTTGAAACTTCGCGAAGATCTGCTCTCAACCAGCGAAGTTCGTGATGAAACAAGCGGAACCGTTCACCTTGATCAGCAAAGCGTCGGTCGGCTCTCGCGGATGGATGCCCTGCAAAGTCAGGCAATGGCGAAAGCTGGTAAGCAACGTGCAGAACACCAGTTACGATTGACCCAAGCCGCTCTGCAACGCATCGACAACGATGAATACGGGGAGTGTATGGAATGCGGTGAGCCCATCAACCCTAAGCGGCTGGAGGTTGACCCTACCAGCCTCTGCTGCATTGATTGCGCGCGGTAAGCAGCGCTCTAACTTAAGAGCGGCTTGCGCCTCCATAAATAAAACAAGACCGGAATCACCAATAGCGCCAAGATGACCGCAGTGAGCATGCCGCCCACCATAGGCGCTGCAATTCGCCCCATCACCTCAGAGCCTGTTCCAGTGCCGACCATTATCGGAACCAGGCCACCGATGATGGCTGCCGCGGTCATCATCACTGGCCGCACTCGCATACCGGCACCATGAAGCACCGCATGACGGAGTGTTTCCCGCCTTGGCGTCAGGCCTTTCTGCTCGCAGGTTTCTAGCATTGCCTGGTAGGACTGGTTGAGGTACACCAGCATGATGACACCGATCTCCACGGCTACACCCGCCAAAGCAATGAAACCAACGCCAACGGCGACGGAGAAGTTATAACCCAACAGATACATCAGCCAAACAGCTCCGATCATTGCGAACGGAAGCGTGCCCATGATGATGCCAACCTCCGTAAAGTTCCTGAAGTTCAGAAACAGCAGGATAATGATAATCGCCAGTGTCAACGGAACCACGTAGGTCAGCTTTTCTTTAGCGCGAAGCATGTATTCATATTGGCCCGACCAGGCGATGGAGTAACCCGCCGGCAGGTCTAATTCTGCTTGCACGATCGCCATCGCCTGTTCAACGTAAGTGCCCACGTCTACACCCTCGATATCCACAAAGGTCCAACCGTTAAGACGAGCGTTCTCAGTTTTGATCGCCGGCGGCCCATCTTCTATCCGGATATCGGCGACATCAGCCAGCGCAATCCTCTGGCCCGTGGTCGTCACGATGGGAAGCTGTTCCAGTTTTTCGGGAGAATCCCGGTAGTCTTCCGGATAACGAAGGTTAATGGGGTAACGCTCAAGGCCTTCGATGGTTTCGGCGACATTGATTCCACCGATTGCTGTGGCAATCACTTGCTGTACGTCAGCGATATTCAGCCCATACCGCGCAGCGCGTTCGCGATTGATATCCACCTTGATATATCGACCACCTGCTACTCGTTCTGAATAAACCGACGCCGTGCCGGGTACGTCTGCCAGAATTCCCTCCAAGCGTTTCCCAACACCCTGGATGGTTTTAAGATCCGGGCCCGCTATTTTTATGCCTACGGGTGTTTTGATACCCGTTGCCAGCATGTCGATGCGGGTGATGATCGGCATTACCCAAGCATTGGTGACACCAGGAAATTGAATCAGTGTGTCGAGTTCCTCTTTGAGCTTGTCTGTGGTCATGCCCTCGCGCCATTGATCGCGGGGTTTGAGCTGAATGAAGGTTTCAATCATCGTTAAAGGTGCTGGATCGGTGGCCGTATCCGCGCGCCCTACTTTGCCGAACACGGTCTTCACTTCTGGCACCGTCGCAATCAATTTGTCCGTCTGCTGAAGTAACTGACGGGCTTTGCCGATTGAGATTCCAGGATAGGTCGTTGGCATGTACATCAAGTCCCCTTCGTCCAGCGGGGGTATGAATTCACTACCGATTTTTGTTGCGGGCCATAGGCCGACAGCCAATACCAGTATGGCAGCCAGCACCGTCGACATGGGAAACCTGAGCACCAACTTCAAGACCGGTATATAGGCACCGACCAACACCCGGTTTATGGGGTTCTTATGCTCGGGTAGCACCTTGCCCCGGATAAAGTAGCCCATCAGTACCGGAACCAGCGTCACAGCAAGGAATGCACTGGCCGCCATCGCGTAGGTTTTGGTGAACGCCAGTGGCGCAAACATTCGCCCCTCC
This sequence comes from Marinobacter sp. LV10R510-11A, assembly GCF_900215155.1. NCBI lineage: Bacteria > Pseudomonadati > Pseudomonadota > Gammaproteobacteria > Pseudomonadales > Marinobacteraceae > Marinobacter > Marinobacter sp. LV10R510-11A. The sequence continues at coordinate 1,079,238 of NZ_LT907980.1, read as the reverse complement.
TGCGCCTCAAGCGCAAACACCGGCACAAAACTGACCGTAATGATCAACAGAGAGAAAAACAGCGCCGGGCCGACTTCAGATGCAGACTTGGCGACAATCTCCCATCGGTTCTCAGGCGTAAGCGGCGTTCGCTCCATATGCTTGTGCATGTTTTCTATCATAACGATGGCGCCATCGATCATGGCGCCGATAGCAATGGCGATACCGCCGAGAGACATAATGTTGGCGTTGATGCCTTGCCAGTACATGACCGTAAATGCAGCCAGAATGCCCACAGGCAAGCTGATGATGGCCACCAACGAAGAGCGGACGTGAAACAGAAAGACCATACACACCAGGCCGACGACCAGAAACTCTTCCAGCAGCTTAAAAAAGAGATTGTTGACGGCGCGCTCAATCAGGCCCGAGCGATCGTAAACCGTGACCACTTCAACGCCATCGGGCAGGCTCGATTGCAATTCGCCCAGCTTGGCCTTCACGCCGTTAATTGTTTCCTGGGCATTTTCACCGAAGCGCATCACCACGATGCCACCAACGGCCTCCCCTTCCCCGTTAAGTTCGGCAATACCGCGCCTCATCTGTGGCCCGACTTCTACACTGGCCACATCTTTGAGCAGAACCGGTGTGCCGTTCACATCCAGGCCCAGCGGAATCACCATCAGGTCTTCCCGGGATTCAATGTAGCCGGAGGTACGTACCATGTATTCCGCTTCGGCCATTTCGATGACCGAAGCTCCGACTTCCTGATTACCCCGCTGAATCGCTGTTTGGATAAGAGACAGCGGGATTCCCAAGGCGCGGAGCTTTTCCGGGCTGACCTTGACCTGGTATTGCTTCACCATACCGCCGAGCGCAGCCACCTCCGATACCCCGGGCACGGTTTGTAATTCGTACTTGAGAAACCAGTCCTGGAGACTGCGCAACTGACTCAGGTCGTTCTGCCCTGTGCGATCAACCAACGCATAGAGATAAACCCAGCCGACACCGGTGGCGTCCGGACCCAATTGAGGCCGCGCTGAATCTGGCAGGTTGGGTGCCACTTGGGATAGGTACTCCAGAACTCTGGAACGAGCCCAATACATATCGGTATCTTCATCGAAAATCACGTAAACGTAAGAGTCGCCAAAAAACGAATAGCCACGCACGGTTTCCGCACCGGGAACCGACAGCATGGCGGTCGTCAACGGATAGGTGACTTGGTCTTCTACCACTTGTGGGGCTTGTCCCGGGAAGCTGGTTTTAATGATAACTTGCACATCGGACAGATCCGGAAGCGCATCGACCGGGGTTTTACTGAGTGAGTACAGGCCCAGCCCTGTTATTAATAAGCTCGCCAGCAACACCAGAAAACGGTTTCGAATGGACCAATAAATAATAGACGTAATCATCAGTTGACCCCCTCATGATCCATTTCTCCACGGTCCATTTTTGCGTGATCCATCGAACCAGAGGGCATGGCCGACATGCGTTGAAAATCCGAGGTCTTACTGGATTCGGAATCAATCAAGAACTGGGCGGATGTAACCACCGTATCGCCCGATACGACACCTCCGAGAATCTCGGCGTACTGATCGCCCATCCGTCCAACATCCACATTGACGGATTTGAATGCCCCGCCATCCAACGCAAGCACCAGTCGATCGCTCTGGCCCGTTCGAATAACCGATTCGCGAGGCACCAGCAGCTGCCGGTCTGCCCGTGCCCCCTGAATGTTTAACGCTACAAACATGCCCGGCAGCAAGGTGCCGTCGGCGTTGTCAAAACGCATTCTCACCCGGGCCGTACGGGTCTTGGGATTCACTTCCGGGTACACATAATCCACTTCGCCCGTCCATTGACGTCCGGGCATGTAGTCCAGAGTCATAACCACTCGATTTTTGGATGCCACGGTAGACAACTGACGTTCAAATACCTCCCCAATCACCCACACCTCATCCAGTGCTGCAATGGAGAGCACTCGATCCCCGGGTTTGATGAACATGCCTTCACGAACGTTGAGGTTGTTGATAACACCCGAGGTAGGCGCATACACCGTCAACGTGCGCTGTGTTTCGCGGGTTTTGGTTAGCTGACGTATGACGCTTTCCGGCACATTGAGAGCCGCGAGTCGCTCCTTGGCGGCATTGATCAAGCGCTCATTATCTCGGTTTAAAGCCAGTACTAACTCATCCTGAGCATTAACCAATGTGGGTGAGTAGAGTGTATACAGTGGCTTGCCCTTCTCGACCGGTTCGCCCTCTGCCTTCACATAGAGCGTCTCGATCCAGCCTTCAACCCGTGGATGGACATGGGCCATATCGTCTTCGTTGTATTGAACGTAGCCCACCGTTGTTATGTTATTCGGCAGCCGCCCCTGGACGACCGTGCCCGTTCTCACACCCAGGTTGTTAACCACGCTCGGTGATATGCGCACCGTTCCTGGCGCATCCTTACCGGATCCACTTTCTGCATAGACAGGGACCAGATCCATCCCCATGGGTGATTTACCCGGTTTGTCACTTTTGTAATTGGGATCCATGGGCGCTACCCAATGCGAGGGTTCCCTACTGACACTGCTCGTGGCCTCGGACAACGAGTCCTTTGTCGTGTCAGGGACAAGCCAATAGGTCGCTGCCGCTCCGGCTACGCTACCTAACAACAAAAAGCCCAATGGGCGCATAACATTTGCCATGAGTGTTAATCCTGGAAATTGTTCAGTGAAAACGAAGGGGAGCCAGAGGTACCAGCCGTGAGATAACGAAAGGTCGCCCAATTTTTGGCTCGTTCAGCCGTCATCTGTATATAGTCGACGTGTGCGTTGAGCTCTGCGATGCGCGCACGGACGGCTTCGGCAAAATCGCCATCATCGTTGTTGTAAGCTGAGAGCGCTGCATTGGCCTGCTCCGCTATTTGCGGAAGCAGCGTCTGTTGGTAAAGCATGATGCGGTCATCGAGCCGGTTAATTCGGGCGGCCGCTGCGCGAGCTTCGGCTTTTAGTCGCCGAACCTGCAGCATCCGATCAGACTTCGCCGCTTCCACGCGCGCGATTGCCGCGCTCACGGTGCGGTCTTGGCGATTGCCGGTAAAAAAAGGCAGGTCAAACCCGATCCCGATTGAAAAGAGATCCGCCCGATCCTGCCCGTTCGGGGCTTGATCCCGATACCCATACTGCGCGGACACAGTCCATTCAGGCTTATAAGCCTGACGAGCCAGCTCAACATCGATAGACCCGGCATCAATCAACTGGTCTGTGGCGCGAATTGAAGAGTGAGTGACTGCGGAGTTGTCGCTGGTATAAGGCGGCGTATCGATAAGCCTGGCTAGCAGATTCAGGGGGATACGTTCGCTTACCCGTAAACGAAACGTATCAGTACCTACCCACTCTCCCAGCTCTTCTTGGGCTGTTTCCAGCTGGGAGTGCAGCCCCGTTAAACGATCATCAAGACGAGTCAACTCCAGAGACGCACGGATGATGTCCTGCTGCCGTGAACCGGTCACAGCTGAGGTGTACCCGGCTTCAGCAACATCTGCCAGCTGCTCAAAAAGCCCTCGGTTGCTGTCAATCAATCGAATACTCTCTTGAGCTTTCCAAAGCTCAAGCCACAGGTAAGTTACCGATCTAACCACCCGTTCCTGTCGATTCTCCCGCTGAAACGACTGGGATTCCGCGAGCTCTTTCATTTTATCGCGGGCGAGAGACCGACTATCACCACGAGGAAACCGCTGGCTGAGGCCAATAGTGGCTTGCGTCATGCCCTCCTGGCCGGTATCGAATGTATCTGTGGGAAGGTTTGCGGCGCCTAGCGTAATACGTGGATCCGGTAAGGCCCCTGCTGCAACAGACTCGTCGAGAAGCGCGCTCTGCAGGTGAATGCTTTGCGCTGACCAGGGATCTTCTCGAATCGCAATATCAATGGCGTCTTCAAGGGCAAGTATCGGTTCCGCAGAAATACCAAGACTCGTCAGAAACAAGGCGCCTACTGCCGCTGTTTTACATACACGAAAAAAATCACTCACGTTTTGTTCTCCACTGAATTAGTCCGCAGTGAAGAATCATAGAGGCGCTATCTGAACTCAGGCTGAAATTTCATAACCTATTAGGTTATTTTGATCTGAGTCAATCGTTATTAATGACTGATAAATATCAATAAAAATTATTACGTTTATTTTATTACTTCTTTCAGGGTGAGTTCAGGAAGGGATGTTTAAATCGTTTCATCAACCAACCAGGAGGTACATTATGAAAACACCAATCGTATTTTTAACCGCAATCACTTTATCTACCGCAGTCTTTGCCGGCAACATGCAGCAAGACACTAAGAGCAGCGGTTCGATGCACGGCGATATGAGCTCAATGCACAGCAATATGACGTCAATGCACAAAAATATGAATTCGATGCACAGCGGCATGGATAAAGAAGCGACGCAGACCGAGGTGCTCAAGAACAAAGACATGCAACGCCTTCATAGAGAAATGACACGCAACGGAATGTCTGAAGGTGGTATGGAAGCTCGGCGGGATATGATGACGGAAAAAGGTAGAGCCTTCCATCAAGCGTTGGAGCAGGATCAAAAAAATACCGCAGGGTAAACCCCTGCGGTCAAATTAACTCGCAAAAGCCCAAGGGTCGTTGGCACTATTATTTCGCGCTAGCGGCACCTCGAGTAACGAGCAGTAAAACACACAAACCTGAAACCAAACTGAATTACGACGCGATTAACAGTAATTCAGAGCAAGGAGTTCAACATGAAAAAGATCATTATCGCGACTGCAATTACAGTTTTGTTCTCAATGGCCGCAAATGCCAACTCTGGTTTGGCAGATCGAATAAATGAGGCGCGAAGCTATCCAAACAAAACTGCTGACAACGTATTGGATGCGAGGACGTTAAGTAATCATCATAAACAGATGCACATGAAAATGAGTAAAGCTGAACTAAAGGACCATAAGGATTCGTCAAGCTAAAATATTTGAAACCCACGCCCTAAGATACAATGAGCACTGATACCATAAAATATATTAAGCCACGCTCCCCGGAACGGGGCTTAATATTTGTCTCTGAATATACTCTCAATGTACTTTTCCTCACGTTTCTAAACCAACCGCCCATCAGTGATCCCTCTTGAATCCTGAGTTCAAGTAATAAGTGCAGCACCACTTGTTTTGAGGGCGCCTGAGTACTCGCCCCAAAATATCTCTGCCGGTGTTCGATACCCCAGTCGTTTTCTGGGGCGATTATTGAGCGCTTCAACAACCTGATTGAGCTCTCGCTGACTGACCTTCGTGAAGTCCGTGCCCTTTGGGTAGTACTGGCGTATCAACCCGTTGGTGTTCTCATTGGTGCCGCGCTGGCCAGAGCAGTATGGATCACAAAAGTAGGCCTTCATACTAAGCGCCTCAGTCATTCTTTGGTGATCGGCGAACTCACTGCCGTTATCCAATGTCAGCGTCTTGACGGCGCCTCTGATCGGTCTCAGCAAACGAATCATGGCATTGGACGTCAATACGGCCTTTACCTTCGGTAGCTGACCCGCTAGGAGGTAGCCACTTCGGCGCTCAACCAAGGTCGCAATGCCGGATTGCTTATGGCCGTGGAGCACGGTGTCACCCTCCCAGTGGCCGATTGTAAGCCAGGTTTCAACCTCCGCCGGACGCTGCTCGATCCCGGTGCGGTTCGGGATTTTGCCGAGACCTGCACACTTCGCTTGTTGACGTTGATCTCGGCGCCGCTTCGGCTGGCGACAATAGGTCCAAAGGTCACCGCCGGCCATCCGATTACGTTGAATCAGCGCGTAGATCCACTGGCGGCTGACTCGAATGCGGCGGCCAATGCGCGCCATCACGCCCGCGATTTGATCTGGACTCCAGTACTTGCGGATCAGGTCACTGACCCAATGAATCAGTGATGACGCTCACTTATGCGCCTTGTAGGCTGACGTGCGCCGCCGTTCGCTACGGCGATGAGCCTGATCGGGGTCATACCCCATCGCATCGCTATTGCGCCGTATTTCTCGATTAATCGTCGTGTTGTGACAGCCCAGCGTGTCTGCAATCTGGCGCTGGCTTCGGCCTACGGTCAATAGAGCCGAAATCTGGTATCGTTGTGCCTGGGTCAGTTGTCGGGGTATCCCATGATTCTCTTAACTTTGGTCGGTAAAGCGAATGAGGGTACCGGCAACGACCCTCCTGCTTCTACCTCGTCATGCCAAAGTGCTGCGGTTATTATCTGAATTCAGGATAGGCGACAGCGTAAGAGCACGGCTTTAATAAGCCTTAATCGATATCTGATGACCTATACCTTCTAGCGGAATCTCATCAATCACTTTGAGGGACTCTGAGTCGAGCACCCAAAGCTTGCTCTTGGTGCGACTGGTAATCAGCAGCTGGCCATTCCGGGGGGATACAGCGAGGTGATAAGGTGCCGGCGCCAATGCCGCGCTTTGGCGCGTTCCGCTGGCCAGATCAATCCGAACGACCCGATTACTTCCCTTACTGGTTGCGTAAAGTACCTGGCCGTCTTCGCTCAAACCAACGCCATGAGGTTCCTCCCCCACTTCGTACGTTGCCGCCACCGTGCCGCTCGAAAGCTCGACGACAACAACTTGGCCGGATGTAACATTGTTGACATAAAGCCGCTCGTTGTCGGGGGCGAGCACCATATGTTCCGGACCACCACCAACCCGAAGGTTACGCTTGACGAACCAGTGCCCGGTGTCCACTTCGCTGATTGTGTCATTACCGCTATTGCTGACCAGAAGAGACTGACCGTCGTCCGTTTCCACCATGTAATTAGGGGCAGGTCCTGTCGCCACCGTTTTAACCAGCTCTCCGGAATCCAGATCAACAACACTGATACCGCCACCCACGGGATGAGTGGAAACGACATAGCGACCATCCGAGGTCACCAGAACATGATGCACCGGCCCTGGAACCTCCAGTTTGCGAACAATCGCATTCGTTTCAGTGTCCACCACATAGAGCAGTCCGGCATTCGATTCTTCCGATGTCGCAGCAGCGCCACCGCCATGATGGGACCAACTCACGAAACGGAAAAAATCGTACGCTAAGACCCTTGCCGGAGCCGTAATGGTCGGTACTTTCCTTGTTCGACCTGTTTGTCCTGCTGCCAGATATAGTCGCCGGTCAGATTGATGTGCTCCCACCCCAAGGGTGAAAGACGCAGCAGAAGCGTATCGTCCACATCCCGCCCGTCTTCGCAGCGCTTGAACAGCCCGCTCCATATAAACCGTATTCCAAAGGATAATGGCGCTGACGACGAGATTGTGTCCGCTCGCGCAATGCGATCGCGAGGCCGTTCTGACGCGGATAGCTCCCGAGCTTGCGCAGCATCAGTGATGCAGTCACGGTGCCTTGCTTGATTGATGCCGCCAAACGAAGGATTTCATCCCAATGCGTCCGAATGTATTTTACGTTGACGCGACCGCTGGCTTTGAAGTTCTGGCCATCCGATGATGACGTGGTGCCATCACCCCAGTATGTGGCGAACGGTTGGCGAGAATGGGCGTTGACCAAACTCCCCAAGCGAATCGCCAGCAGTTGCTCGAAGGCGCGGCGATGCTGATTGGTCAGTAGCGCGGTTAACGCTTCATGCACGTGCCGGGTGCCGCGCGTGAGCGCTTCGCTGCACATGCGTTCGATGACATCCAGCGGCGGCAAAATGATGCGCTGTTGTCTAAGCAACTTGACCAGCGCTTCAGCCAAAACGATGCCGCGATCCGTTTGTTGGGCCAGGTCCACGATCGAGTCAATGAACCGCCGGTAATCAGCGCCGCTGAGTGAAGACAGGTTCAACCAGGCCTGCAATTCGGCCAAGTGTTCACGTCGCGTTTCAGGCCTCTTGGCATAGCGCGGCCAAATCTCAGGCCCAGTGCCCAACTGTTGGCCGATGAGAGTTAGTAAGGAGACTGGTGGCTCGGATATAACCGATGCGGTGACCTTTCCCAATGCCTAACGTCCATTTAGGGTGTAGTCCAAACTGACATAAATTGCTGTCATCCGATCTGGAATAGAAGAATTGGTGTCGCGATGCACAGGAGAGCACTCACTCAGAATATCGCGCCGAAAAACAATACAATTGTCCGACGACAAGCCGCTGACTATTTAAGAACCGCCGTTCGGGCGTTACCTTCCCTACCTGTTGCACTAAAGTTACCGGTAGGTTTGCCGATAAACAAAAAACAAAGGCATTCGGAGATTCAAAGGATGAAAATCGACACACTGAACGCCCTTCAGGGACAGCAAAAAATCTTTGACAATGGCTCAGCCCGGGTCACGGAGGCCAAAGTCAATCCTAGCGAAAAAATCGCACAAGAGGTTATTTCTGCGATCTATCATAAAGACGATCCCGTGCTTCCCGCCAACCATGGCACTTATAACATACAAGGTGTCATCGATAAGAACATCGAGGATCCTGAAGTGATGACGGCCCGCTATAATCGCGTAATGGATCTCTTTGCCTTTGGCATTGGGGAGCGCGCCGTTGACTTGGAACTGGGCTATCAATCCGGTATTGAAAGTCTGTCCCCCGAGCTTAAAAATAAGGACTGGGGATTCTCCATCCAGGATGGCGAACTTGCAGTCATTGAAGGCTTTGACGAACTAACTAGCGATGAACGCTCTCAGATTGCCGGGACGCTCAAAGAGCGCGGGGTGGAATTTGCCGCGCAGTCCGTGGCCGATGCCGTGATTGAAATGATTGAACTTGAACGCGGTCCAAATGGCCTTAGCCGCAGCATCGGGCGGTTTGATGTTAACCAGTCCAATTTTGCGGATATCGTAGATTTGCGCGCGTTCATTGAGGACTATCAGCCAGGCGCTAAATACGCGAAAGGCCTAATTAATCCCAGCGATATCGAGAGTCGATATTCTTTTGCGGGTAGAGGGATAATAGATCAGGTGGCCGCCAAAGCCGATGAGGCATTTCTCTATAAGGGTTGATAGCTTTCAGACCTAGACGGGCCCGGCATGGCCGGGCCCGTGATGCACTTATTGAAGCGTCTGCTTACAGATGTGGCCTATGGCAACATTGGGATAGTGCTGCCCCCCCACCCCGACTTCATCAGGATTGGTGCCGTCTACTTTTATGTCCCAGGCTCCTTCATCAAACTTAGTGAACCAGGTATTTCCACCGCTAGTGTGAGTTACCCCATATTTGCCGCTGCAGTCCGGGAGGTTGACCGTTCCAGAGGCAATGCCCGTGGCTCCACTGATGGCTGTATCGGTCTGTGTGGGAATATTATCTGTTGCGTACCGGAAATTCACTACGGCCCCCTGCACTGGGTTGCCGTTTGAATCGAGCACGCGTAGCTGCCAGTTCATTTCGTTGTGGACTTGAGTTACCAGGAAAGGACTCCAATCACTCGATCCGATTCTGACTATGTTCTCGGTGGTATCGGCGTCAGACATATCCGAAGATGTCACTTGGGAACCTGCGGTTAATGCAAAGAAGTGGTCAGGGTTCACAGCAACGCTAGGATTCGGGGAGACTCGAACATGCAGCGTGAACGGCGTCGGTAAGCCTGAGAAGGTGTAGGTCTGATTTGCAGCGAAGGTAACCCAAGCTGTGCCAGTGAAATACTCTGCGCTCCATTCACCCTGACCGTACTCATCGTCCAGTCGCAACATCAGGTCTTGACCGTCAGTCGCCTCATAATGGAAATAGTCGATGTCTTGGGCGCTATCCATATTACCCTCAAGGCTAGACTGCCCCGCCGGAAAAGCTGTGGAAAGCCCCACGGTGTCATTGAGTTCGTTTGTATCAGCATTAGTATTTACGATTGCGCCAAACTGGAAGGCGGAACCATCCGAAGCATTGGCGTCCATTGACCAGTAGTAGTCACCGGGTTCGGTGAGTGCCAAGAGTCCTTCATCGGCATTCCCGGGTTGGTCCGATGTTCCCAGTGACGTTAGCGTACCGTCTGCCTCATGTCTCACCAGCGTCAACGCAAAGTCCGTATTGGCATTTTGTCCGATCAAGAACACCTGGGTTTTGGCGCGCTGCGTTATCTCGAAGTGATAGCAGTAAGAACCGCCCGTCTCGGTGCTGTCCAATGTATACGTGGTATCCGTGCTGAGCGTTGTACAGAGCGGAGTTATGGCGTTGGTCGTTACTTTTGCTTGAGTTTTTGAGACTGTCGCCGGTGAGTTACCAACGCGAGGTTGGTGCTCGGGGGAATTAACTGATCGGACTGGCACCCCTTCGAAATTGTAGTAGCTTTTTTCTAATTGGGTAGCCTTGTCGATTGTGTTCGCTGGCGCTTCGACCTTGGACAGCGCCTCTGGGGCCGGTGAAAGTGGAACAGGTGTCGCTGCCATGAGCGACGGCGAGGCAATGGCGCAAGCCACAACCCAGGCAAAGGAAATTGTTCTGTTTTTCTGCACGGTGTTCTCCTTTATCAATTACCGCATTCTCGTTAGCGCGACCGCCTAAATTATAGTAAGTCTTGAATGAAACTGTGTAACAATTTGTTTCGATTGTTTATTTTGTGAAAGCGCCGCAGGCAAGCGCTTCGCTGCAGCGGTCGGCGGAGGTTAGGCGATTTTTAACAGGGAACATGGAGGCGACACGGGCACATGAGTTAATGGAGCAAATGCGGGATGTCGGGCTGCCGATCTAGCCGAGGGCTTTATTCTCAAATAATGTGGGCCGAAGCGGGTGTTTGCAGTCTCATTGGCAGTTCCTGTGGTCTCATTCGCACGCAATATGGTCCCGGTTCAACGCTCATTGTCACGGAATGTGGTCTGGTGAAGCCAGATGTTTGCGGGTCCGAGGGATTATGTTTGCGGGCCGCTACAGCTACTCGTCGCAGATCAGCGCACTTCTATTCGCGCTTCACGAATTTTGTCTGCGGAGGCTTGGGGGCAATGTCATCAACGGTACCGGGAGTTTCTGACTAACGGAGAGAGATGATGAACGAATTGGCGTATTTCATGCTTTGGGCAGGAATCATCTTCCTGATGATGCGTTTTGGCTGTGGTGCTCACGTAATGGGCCATGGGCACGGTAAGGCCAAGCATGGCGAGGGAGCGCCAAAGGGACAGGCCACCGATGGTCTGCGCTGGATTCCGCCTGCCGACGACGTGGATCCTGTATGTGGCAAGACCGTCGACACTGAAAAGGCAAAGTCGAGTGTCCATGACGGCCATGTCTACTACTTTTGCTCGCGTGACTGCCGGGAAGGCTTCGAGGCCTCACCCGAGCAATACCTTTCCGGTGATGATGCCAAACACCCGTCCACTCAATCGGAGAACGAACATGACTGACGCCGAGACCGTTTCGAACACCAAATCTAAGCTGCGCTGTGGCACACCCCTACCGGTTCAGGCCGTGCCTCGAATACCCGTGATCGCCTTCGGGATGAGCCTCGGTCTGTTCCTTGCCGTGACCTTCATTCTTTGCGTCGGTTTCGACCTGTTGTTTCCAGACCACGCGATGTATGAGAGCTGGTTGCGTCTGCTGCCTGGCGTCACTTGGTTGAGCTGGTCAAGTTTTTTCCTGGGTCTGGCAGAAAGCTTTGGCTACGGCTGGTACGTGGCGTTAATTTTCGCCCCGCTCTACAACTTCTTTGCCGCTCGTATCAATCAGCGGAAATGAGCGGGGAACACGGTTAGCACGCAGCGGGTATCGTGCTGCCTCACGACTCAAGCAATACGCTTTCCTGCTTTGGAACTATGATAATCACCAGCAGCCCCACAACCGTGATCGCAATTCCGGTCATTTCCACGGTACTGAATGTCTCATCAAAAAATAGAGTTCCGATAAGTAAACCAAAGATCGGTGTCAGAAAAGTAAAAGGATTGAGCTTATTCAACGGTGCTCTGGCAAGAAGTGCATACCAGAGCACTACCATTAACGCCGTTGCGGGGACTGCAAGCACGAAGACAGCGCCGGCAAATGACCATGTCCAGTCAACCTCAAAGCCTTCACCCGCCAACAAAGAAGCCAGAAACAGAAATACCGCCCCCATTACGAGCTGGATCCCCATAGGCCAATACACATCCCCGTCGCCGGCCTGAAGTTTCAACAGAACATTCCCAATGGCCGTCCCAACGGCCCCGCCAAGTACATAGAGCGCGCCGATCGAACGATCTGCACCAACGTCAAAACCGGGTAGAGCGAGAATAACGACCCCGACAAAGCCAATGAACAAACCCAAATACAAACGAACAGTAATGACTTCCTTGAGCACAAAAAGCGACAGTATCGCGGCGAAAAGAGGTTGCGCATTCGCCAGTACAGTTGCGACCCCTGGCCCTACATCACTTGCTCCGAGGAACATACCGCCAAGCCCCATTCCGGTGTAACTGAAACCGATCAGCGCAAGCATCATCAAACCCCGAAACGAATAATGGGGCATTCGCCCCATTTTCATTCCTACAACAATTAAACACCCTCCCGCCAAAAGGGCTCTTATAGACGCGAACAGCAAGGGGGGCGCATCCGGTAAACCAACCGTTATGAACGGAAAGCAGATGGCCCAAAGAATCGCAACGACCACCATTCCGATGATGGTCTGTAATGAAAGTGATTGGTTTGCCATTGCGCTATTTTTTACCCTTAATCGATATCTGATGGCCTATACCTTCTAACGGAATCTCATCAATCACTTTGAGGGACTCTGAGTCGAGCACCCAAAGCTTGCTCTTGGTGCGACTGGTAATCAGCAGCTGGCCATTCCGGGGGGATACAGCGAGGTGATAAGGTGCCGGCGCCAATGCCGCGCTTTGGCGCGTTCCGCTGGCCAGATCAATCCGAACGACCCGATTACTTCCCTTACTGGTTGCGTAAAGTACCTGGCCGTCTTCGCTCAAACCAACGCCATGAGGTTCCTCCCCCACTTCGTACGTTGCCGCCACCGTGCCGCTCGAAAGCTCGACGACAACAACTTGGCCGGATGTAACATTGTTGACATAAAGCCGCTCGTTGTCGGGGGCGAGCACCATATGTTCCGGACCACCACCAACCCGAAGGTTACGCTTGACGAACCAGTGCCCGGTGTCCACTTCGCTGATTGTGTCATTACCGCTATTGCTGACCAGAAGCGACTGACCGTCGTCCGTTTCCACCATGTAATTGGGGGCAGGTCCCGTTGCTACCGTTTTAACCACCTTTCCGGAATCCAGATCAACAACACTGATACCGCCACCCATGGGGTGGGTGGAAACGGCATAGCGACCATCCGAGGTCACCAGAACATGATGCACCGGCCCTGGAACCTCCAGTTTGCGAACAATCGCATTCGTTTCAGTGTCCACCACATAGAGCAGTCCGGCATTCGATTCTTCCGATGTCGCAGCAGCGCCACCGCCATGATGGGCGGCGTGTTCGTCTTCGGTTACACCTTCCGGCCGGCTGACAGGCTCCTCGCTTTCATGGGCGGTCAGACTGCCTACAATCAGGTACCGCCCGTCTGGGGTCAGTGCGGAGCCATGGGTATTCACCGTTCCGGCAATTGACGACGTCATCTGACGACTTTCCAGATCAATAACGCCCACCGAATCGGCCACCCCCATGGGAACAAATGCCCGGCTAGTACCCGCAGCCGCCATCAGCGACAAACTCATCGTAATACTGGCGGCAAGCCCTACAAGCCAACGTTTGTAAAAATGATGTTTCATCGCGTCACCTTTCAGATTGGAAGATTTCAGTACAATTTCCCCGCCCGGCTGGCAAGGGTTCCGACCGTGCGTGGCCATTACCTGGCAGTCCAACACACAAAACTGATACAGGCCTGAAACAACTTTTTTTGTTTAGGGGATTCGGACAACCGCGTACCCCTGCATCTGATAGCCGATGACCGAGACGAAACCATTATCTACCGGGTCGATCTCCGGAATGATCGTCGCCTCATCTACACCCATCCCTTTCAAAGCGAAACGGCAAACTTCCAGCGTCACCCCGTCCTTCTTCATTTGTTTAAGAGTCGCCTGGAATTTCTGTACCTCGACCAGTTCTGCCTTATTAAACGGTGCGCTGTCAGTCGAGAGCAGTTTCACCACCGGCCCGTGAAAAACGATGGCGATGTTGGGATCTTTCGCAAGCGCCTGCACTTCAGGTGCTTCGTAGGAGTTCTTTATTACCATGAAAACGGGGTTAACGACCTTGGGATCACCTTGGCTCACCTCGTAAACAGCGTCATAGTTTTTAACGCCCTTCAGAGCATTGTCGTACCCGGCTGCTCCTGCAGGTAGAGACATCAGGGCCATATAGACGGCCGCAAAGAAGATGCGGGGAATTCGGCGAAATATGCTTCTATAATTGATGATCATGACAAATCTCCTTGAGGGATAGGAACTTGTTTTTTGTTAACCAACTCATAAAAATCCTCCAAAATCTAAAATACTTTCTCCAAACTAATACAGGTACGATATATCTTAAATGGTTCAGTTTAGAGCAAGTTGGGTTCTAGCAGTCCAACACACGAAGCTGAAATAGACCTGAAAAAAGTTGCCAAATATCTACTTGTTTGACGAGGATCAAGGCCGAAACTACAGTCCGAACAACTTACTTACACTACGGGCTCCAAATGGAAGACGTGACTCAGGAAAACCAACGAATCACCAATACTCGCGCAGACCAGCTCAACCGACAGTGCTACTGCGTCACTCTTGACCGCAAAGCTCTCAACGAGAATCTCCAAAATCAATTTGTGGGCGCTGGAAACGATCTATCAGCGGTTCCCGAACTCCAGCATCTTTTTTCAAACACGCCCGTTTTCATCCCCCAGACCGACGTAGAGACGATGGAACGGATCGTTCAGGCGATCGAATCAGCCACCGAACTTCCGTTGTATCGGGAGCGCGCACTGTCCTGGGCGCCGGAAATCGCCAGCTTCGATCCAGGCCCCATAGGGGCCTTCATGGGCTATGACTTTCACCTGGGCCCAGACGGCCCTCAGCTGATTGAGATCAATACCAATGCCGGCGGTGCGTTTCTCAACGTTGTGCTGGCTCGGGCTCAACATCGATGCTGTGACCCATCGCAACAGACCGCAGCGACCAAGCAGGCGCTGGATGGGTTTGAGGACGCGGTGTTAGATATGTTTCAACAGGAGTGGCAGAGGCAACGCACTGACTCGATGCCCAGCCGCTTGGCCATTGTGGACGATGCCCCGGAGACCCAGTTCATGTTCCCTGAATTCCAGCTGGCCCAACAGCTACTTCAGGCCAGAGGCATTGATACCTTGATACTCGACCCGTCAGAGCTTGAATACGTCGGTGGTGCCTTGACCGCAAAGGGCAAACGCATCGATATGGTGTACAACCGACTGGTGGACTTCGCACTGGACGCCCCGACTCATGAGGCGCTAAGGCGCGCGTATCTCGACGGCGCGGTGGTGGTAACCCCCAACCCCCGTGTGCATGCGCTCATGGCCGACAAACGAAACCTGATTCTACTGTCCGACCCCCAGACCCTGCGCGACTGGGGGCTGAATGAAGTTGAAGCCGGATATCTGGCGAGTGCCGTGCCCAAGACCCGCCTGGTTGAAGCAAGCGACGCGGCAGAACTGTGGAGTGCTCGGCGTGAACTGTTCTTCAAGCCCGTTGCTGGTCACGGCAGCAAAGGCGTCTACCGGGGCAGCAAGTTGACCCGGCGCGTTTTCGAAAACATTCTTAAAGGCGACTATATTGCACAGAACTTCGTTCCTGCGGGGGAACGAACCATGAGAATTGACGGCACCTTAACCGCGAGAAAGGTCGACATTCGCCTTTACACCTACGCGGGGAAACGTTTGCTCGCCGCAGCCCGTGTATACCAGGGCCAGACCACCAACTTTCGCACGCCTGGTGGTGGTTTCGCGCCTGTGTTTCAGGTGTGATTGTCTACCTCTAACCCATCACATCAGGTGATTGATCTATGAAAAAGGGTGTCTATACTTGTTATACTGAAACCGGCAGGACTCCTCGATCATAAAATCGTTGGAACCCTACCGGAACATTCCGGCGCAGGCACGTTGTTTGCCGACGTTATCAAAGGAGATACCGCATGTCATATTGGCGCTTACGGACAACCGATGATTTTGGCGATTGCACTGGCGGCGGCCCTGATCGGCGTCTGTACTGCGATGCATTACGGCGCGCTGCGGTTCGCGTCACAGTTCGTGACGCCGTCTCGCCACCCGGGGCACTGCCTTGCCATCGCGGTCGCCGCGATCGTGCTTGCCCACACGTCCGAGGCGCTGCTCTATGCGGCAGGCTTCTGGGTCGCCGTACATGAACTGCAGATTGGCGACCTTGTGTCGTCTGTATCTGGTAACGGCAGAGCCCTCATCTTCATGGACTATTATTACTTCTCGCTGGTCAACTTCACGACGCTCGGGCGGGGCGACCTCATGCCTGACGGACACCTTCGATTCATGACCGCAATGGCGGCCTTTCACGGCTTCCTGTTAATTACAGCATCCGGCACCTTTGTTCTGCAGATCATGAGCGGTAAAAAACCCTTTCCAAGTTAGCCAAGCGCTGTCTCGATTATGTGTCTGCGCGCAGCGCTTCATAGACCCGTGTCACGACACCGACGTTGACCTTTTCGAAAACGTTCCAGACGAACGTGGTTGTTGCTTTGTACGGTCTACTCGCGTTCAGTGCGCCTCAAAACCAGCCACCCAAGAAACATCCATTTGGTGGAATAGGCCAGCAACATTGGCAAGACTACCCACTGGACGAGCGGCAATATTCCTGTGCCGGTCACAGCAAGTTCGGGCATCCGTTCGCTGTAGCTCCATCGCTGCCCGTCTCCGGTCGCCCAATACTCAAAAACGATCGTCACGATCAGCCCGACACAGAGATAGATCAACAGAGTCGACCGGCTCCAGGATTTCGCCACCCAAAACCAATCCCTGGATAAACCTGCCGCCATCGTGTAAGCACCAAAAGCTATATTCGCGTCTCCAAGGGTCGCACGTGTACAGAGCCAGACTACATCCCAGTGACGCGCTTCGGCCATACCAACGAAAAACGGTACTTGTGCCATTTCCCAGAAAAAATGCAGAAAGAAGCTTACGCTCCAGACCATTAGAGCGAGCACGGCTGCGGCCCCTGGCCTGCGCGAAATGTTTAGACAAACCATTGCACCTCCAACAGGACCAGGGGCTTCAGTCTCCCCAACTCGCTGTCATCGTCGCCCAACCACTGTGCCCCAACGGCAAGATAAGTTTCCTGGGCAACGGCTAGAGCCCACCAAGTTGGACGGGGATAGAGCACCCAGCTGACATCATCAGCATTGCGTATCACGACCATCCGATACTTCCAAGCGACTACATCGCACAGAACTTCGTTCCTGCGGGGGAGCAAATCATAAGAATTGATAACACCGTAACCACGAGAAAGGTCGACATTCGTCTTTACACCTACGCAGGAAAACGTTTGCTTGCCACTGCGCGTGTATGCCAAGGCCAAACCACCAACTGTCGCACGCCTGGCGGTGGCTTTGCGCCGGTGTTTCAGACGTGAATATTTTCGTCCCAGTCACGTGTTCATGCCTGATCAATTCATGGCTCGAAGGCCAGTTGGTTGTACCTGGCCGAGCTCTCATAACGGATTTGAAAGCGCTCTAAAACCACCAGCGAACACCGGCCACAAAACTTGAGGACTCGACATCCTCACCTTCACTTTCGCGAAGATCCTTGGTATTACCCAAGTAGCGCGTATAGGCAACACCGATGTAGGGTGCAAACTCCCGCGAAAACTCGTATCTCAGCCGAAGTCCAAGGCCAATATTGTTGATCCCGGTGCCCACTCCCCATTCTTCTACGTCACTGAATGCAATCAGGGTTTCCCCGCGGCCTTGAAGAATGAGCCTTTGGGTCAGCAACCAGTCATATTCAGCCTCAAGGTCGTACGATGCATCGCCGTCGTCTGTCACCCTGAGGTTGGTATCTACCTCAAACCAATAGGGGGCGAGGCCCTGCAACCCAATGATCGCCGAGTAGCGCTCATTGTCGGGACCTGGACCAAAGGTCGACTGAATACCCACCCCCGTTTGAATGTCCCAAAAGGGATCGAGACGATAGCTGTACTGAACATCAAAGTTTTCAATGTCGCCCCTTTCGCTGGACAGATCCGTCTCACCCTCCGTCTCTATCCAGAGCCGCTTGCGATCCTTGCCGACCCAGGCCTGGGCATCCCACAGGGCGATCTCGTCATTACCGTCGCGCTGATATTCCAGTCGATCAAACAGTATCTGACCAAATACCTTGTCGTCGTGAACAGGCAACGTCCAGTCCGGTTCTGCCTGCACACCGGTGCCGACGGCTGAGGCACCCGCTGCAAACGTAAAAAGAGAAATGCCCATAACCAGTTTTATTCGATTCATCATAGCAATCACACCCTAAACTCGTTAGACAACCGACACGACACGAAACATCCCTGCATCCATGTGGTAGAGCAGGTGGCAGTGGAATGCCCAATCACCCGGTGCATCTGCCGTTATCAAGGCAGACACTCGCTCACCGGGTTTAACAGCAATCGTGTGTTTACGCGGGCGGTACTCATCTGCACCGGTCTCCAACTCCATCCACATACCATGCAAATGAATGGGGTGATCCATCATCGAATCGTTGACCAGGATCAACCGCAAGCGCTCGCCATGATAGAACTTGACCGGGCCATCCACTTCAGAGAACTTCTTGCCATCGAATGACCACATGTAGCGCTCCATGTTGCCGGTAAGGTGGAGCTCCACCTCACGCTCGGCGGGGCGCTTATCAGGCCAGCCATCGATACTCTGAAGCTGGGAGTAAGTCAGCACCCGATGGTCCGCTGTTTCAAAGCCAACACCGGGATCATCCAGGCGCGATTGCGGACTGGAGGCGACCATGGCCGCTCCCGGGCCATGATTGTCCGGGCCGTGGGATATCGGACGCCCGGCGGTCGGGACAGCGTCCAGACTTACTGCGTCAGACGGCCCATTCATTTTGGCCATTTTGGCGCCGGAACCATTCATCTCCATTTGACCGTGGCCTTTGTCCATACCGTCACTCATGTCCATCGCGCCCATGCCCATGGCCGCCATACCCCGCTCAGTGCGCGGGTACATGGGCGGCACCGGCGCCTCCAGGCCCTTACGGCTGGCCAACGTGCCACGCACGAACCCAGACCGGTCCTGCGACTGCGCAAACACCGTATGCGCCCTGTTTGTTGGCTCAACGATGACGTCGTAGGTTTCGGCCACGCCAATGCGGAACTCATCCGTCTCAACCGGTCGCACCGGCTGGCCGTCAGCGGAAATCACCGTCATCGGCAGCCCTGGAATACGCACATCAAAGAAGGTCATTGCCGAGGCATTGATGAACCTGAGACGAATTTTTTCACCCGGACGGAACAGTCCTGTCCAATTCGATACTGAGGGCGAGCCATTCATCAGGTAGGTGTATTCAGAGCCGGTTACATCCAGAATATCCCGGGGGCTCATTCGCATCTGGCCCCACATGCCGGCTTTGCTCCACGCGGCATCCCAACCCGTGGTTTCTACATCTTTAAAGAAATCGCCAACAGTGCGCTGGTTGTAGTTATAGTAGCCTTCAGCCACCTTGAGGTGGCGAAATACATCGCTGGGAGAATCAAAGGTCCAGTCAGAGAGCACAACAACGTATTCACGGTCATAGGCGACCGGTTCCGGCTCAGCGGGATCAATAATAATCGGCCCGTAATGGCCAAGCTGCTCCTGAAACCCGGAGTGGCTGTGATACCAGTAGGTGCCGCTTTGCTCGACCGGAAAACGGTACTCGAATGTTTCGCCCGGCATGATGCCCGGAAAACTGACCCCTGGGACACCGTCCATCTGAAACGGCAGCAACACACCGTGCCAGTGAATCGACGTTGGCTCAGCCAATGTATTGGTGACGCGCATGATCGCGTCGCGACCTTGCTTAAGCCGAACCAGCGGGGCAGGCAAGGTGCCATTGATGGTGATGGGCTGCGCTGAGACTTTAGACCCAATTGTGAGAGGCGTTCGTGCAATCGTCATATCGTAGATATCAGCACCGTCACGCACGGTATGATAGACATTGGAGTTATCCAGTCTGCCCTTGGCAAAAGCCGGCATCATGCTGTCAAAACCGGCAAGAAGCCCCATTGCAGTAGCTCCCTGGATCAGCCGCCGCCTGGACACTCCTCCATCACTATTTTTCTGACTCATACATCACTCCTATTTTTTCGCCTTATCCAAATAACAATGGGCGGGTTGCCGCAGCTTGATAAGCCGCATTAAGCTCCCTTTCTTCTCTGGCATTTGGCATTTAACTTCGGCCAGTAACGCCCACTGAGTCCGTCGTTCCCATGGGTACGAACGCCCGGCTACTGTCCCCGATAGCCGTCATCTATACGCTCATCATGACACTGGAGACAAGTCCGACAAGCCATCGTTTGCTCAGCTGATATTTCATAACGTTACCTTTTGGATGTTAGGACTGCGGTATTATTTGCTCACCCGATTGGCGAGCTTCCCAAAGAACAGTGTTCACTGTCTAGCAGTCCAACACGCAAAGCTGAAACAAACCTGAACACAGTTGCCAAACATGTATTTGTTTGACGAGGATCAAGTCTGAACAACTTACTTACGTTACGGGCTCCAAATGCAAGACGTGACCCAGGATAACCAACAAACACCCAATACCCGCGCAGATCGGCTCAACCGACAGTGCTACTGCGTCACTCTTGACCGCAAAGCCCTCAACGAGAGTCTTCGGAATCAATTCGAGGACGCAGGAAACGAAGCATCAGCGGCCCCGGAGCTTGATCATCTTTTTTCAAATACACCGGTTTTCGTCCCCCAAGCTGACATTGAGACGATGGAACGGATCGTTCAGGCGATCGAATCAGCCGCCAAGCAGGCTCTGGATGGATTTGAGGACGCGGTGTTAGACATGTTTCAACAGGAGTGGCAAAAGCAGCGTACTGACTCGATGCCCAGCCGCTTGGCCATTGTGGACGATGCCCCGGAGACCCAGTTCATGTTCCCTGAATTCCAGCTGGCCCAACAGCTACTTCAGGCCAGAGGCATTGATACCTTGATACTCGACCCGTCAGAGCTTGAATACGTCGGTGGTGCCTTGACCGCAAAGGGCAAACGCATCGATATGGTGTACAACCGACTGGTGGACTTCGCACTGGACGCCCCGACTCATGAGGCTCTAAGAGGCGCGTATCTCGACGGCGCGGTGGTGGTGACACCCAGCCCCCGTGTGCATGCGCTCATGGCCGACAAACGAAACCTGATCCTGCTGTCCGATCCCCAGAGCCTGCGCGACTGGGGGCTGAGTGATGCTGATGCAGGCTATCTGGAGCAAGCCGTGCCAAGGACCCGGCGCGTTTTCGAAAACATTATTAAAGGCGACTATATCGCACAGAACTTCGTTCCTGCGGGGGAACGAACCATGAGAATTGACGGCACCTTCACCACGAGAAAGGTCGACATTCGCCTTTACACCTACGCGGGGAAACGTTTGCTTGCCGCAGCCCGTGTATACCAAGGCCAGGCCACCAACTTTCGCACGCCCGGTGGTGGATTCGCGCCCGTGTTTCAGGTGTGATTGCCTGCCTATCACCCATCACTGCTGTCTCGTGAAGCGGCGGCGAGCTGACGCCAGCGGCCCCAACGCGGGATGAACATGGGCACCTGCCGCTGATAGGCGCGGTAAGCCTCACCGAACTGCTTGAATACCTGCTGTTCCTCACGCCGTGCCAGCCAGGCGTATACCAGCACAATCACTGGAAAAAGGCCCACCGAGAACAGCGTTGGCCAATGCACCACGCCTTCTCCGAACAGGGCGATGAATAACCCTGTGTACTGCGGGTGCCGCACATACGCATACAGCCCGTCGGTTACCAGACGGTTGTCACCTCGTGCCTTGTGGACCTGACGCCATCCTTGCATAAAGAGCCCGATCCCAATAAAGGCGAGCGCATAGCCGAGAAGCATTGAGATCAACATGCCGGTTTCGCCGAGCCCAACCAGGGTCGACCATAGACTGGCGCTGACATACTCGCTGTCCAGACCGAAAAAGCGTACCAACAAATAGATGGTGAGCGGAAAGCCGTACATTTCGGCATAAAGCGCGATAATAAAGGCCTGCACCACCCCGGCACCAGCCCATTCCCGCCAGTTCTTCGGTGCGAAATAACGGTAGAAAAACCACGACACCAAAACGATAACGATCAGTGTTATGCCCCAGGCGCCAGCGTGGTTGAACGATTCATTCATGATTTGTTATACCTGTATCGCGCACGATTATTGGCACCTGTACGGGCCCTGAATGCCTGGTGTGTGAAGCTCGAATCGCGAGGCCAGATGCCAGAAAAGCCCCAGCAGCTAAAATCAACTTTCATACTGAGTGAACCACAACGACCTGAATTCAAACTGAATGCGCTGGTCTTTAAATATCTTACTTGATCCGAATCAATTCGGTGATGATCCTGAAAAAGCAGCCCCAGCTGTTCGTGCTGCAAAGGCTGGGCAGAACATCTTGAGCGCAACGGTTTTGAAGATCGGAAGGCTAGAGCCCACTCCTTTCAAACCATGCTTCATATATCCGCTTGTCCCATTTGCTCTGAACGTAGGCGATAGCGGCTTTTTGGTCGTCCTTGGAGAGTTCGTCTCCGAAGGCCGGCATTTGCCCACCCATGGGGGCGCCACCTTGATTGATTGTGCGCATCAACATATCGAGTGGATGGTGCCAGGCGTGGCCCGTTCCGTTGAGCGGGGGCGGCGGATAGGAGCCATCCTTCAGGGATTTTCTCCAATTGAAGGAGCCTTGAGCGTTGCCGCCATGGCAGCTTGCGCAGTTGTCGTCGAATACAGTTGCGCCGCGCTCGATCTGGGCTTGAGTGTACCAGCGACCGTCTACCGTCTGTTCGCCGCAGCCGCTGATTAATGCCACCAAAAGAACGCCTAAAGAGGCTTTTTTCCTACCCATGCTGTTTTTCCTCGATTTCGTACCATTCGAATATACTCTCCTTGACACTCGCTTGTTTACGCCGTGTTTCATACCGCCATTCAGCTTCAATTAAGCTTCGTAGTATAGGCTGTGGTTAGTTGATGGATCGATGGCTAAAGGAGAGATGCGATGAACGAACTGGCGTACTTCATGTTTTGGGCAGTAATCCTCTTCCTGATGATGCGTTTTGGCTGCGGTGCTCATGTGATGGGCCATGGACGTAGTAAGACCGTTAGCACCGAAACAGCCAAACCAAGCGTCCATGACGGCCATGTCTATTACTTCTGCTCGCGTGACTGCCGGGAACGCTTCGAGGCTGCACCCGAGCAATATCTCGCCGGTGATGATGCCAAGCACCCACACGCCCAACCGGAGAACGAACATGTCTGACGTCGAGACCGCTTCGAGCACCAAGCTTAAATTGCGTTATGGCACACCCTTGCCGGTTCAAGCCGTGCCACGGATCCCGGTGATCGCCCTGGGGATGAGCCTCGGTCTGTTCCTGGCCGTGACCTTCATTCTTTGCGTCGGTTTCGACCTGCTATTTCCCGACCGGGCGATGTATGAGAGTTGGTTGCGCCTGCTGCCTGGCTTCACTTGGTTGAGCTGGCCAAGTTTTTTCCTGGGCCTGGCGGAAAGCTTCGGCTACGGCTGGTACGTGGCGCTAATCTTCGGCCCCCTCTACAACTTCTTTGCCGCTCGTATCAATCAGCGAAGATGAGCTTGAGGCCACCTCGCCTGCATGTCTCCCACGGCGCCAAGCAGCTCTCGAAGGCGTGTGCGGCACTATCAATTCTGTTTCAAGACAAGGATAAGTCGTATGAATCCTAAAAGCAGCAGTCACGGCCAGCGAGGGCTGAATATGAAGACCTTGCTCCTACTGGCGCTGATTACGATCTCCGAGGCGACCATCGGGGTATTCGTCAAGCTCACGGACGGGCTGATTGCCGTTCACACGCTAACGTTCTATGCGATGGCTTTCGCGGCCGGCTTTCTGTTCATCGCGCGTGCTCTGGCGAGCGGCGAATGGCCGCGATTCCCCAAAGGCAATGTGCGTGACACGGCCCTCATTGGAGTATTGATCGCCGCTCAGGGCGGCGCCTTCAACTTCGCCATGACATTGGTGCCAATTGCCAACGCGGTGATCTTCTGGAGCATCGCACCATTTTTCGTATTCATTTTTTCGGCGCTGTTTTTGGGCGAGAAGGCGCGCAGGAGTTATCTCCTTATCTTCGCAATCGCCCTGATCGGCATTGTCATTGCCAATCCACTTGGCAGTGGCAATATGCTGGGTAATTTCGTGGCACTGGCGACCGGTGCTATCTATGCCGCGATGGTGACCTATATGCGCTATGAGGGTAAGACCGAGACGGGTAACGATATTGCCTGGTCGCTGCTGGTCGCCGCGCTGGTGCTCTCGCCCGCCCTGATACTTGCCGGCCCTGGCAAGGTGGCGGCAACCATCCCGTATACGATGCTTGGGATAGAGGTGCCAGTCATGATCTGGGCGGCTGGCTTGGGCATCATCTCTACCGGGTTTGCCTACTTCGGTATCTCCATTGTGTTGAAGACAATCAACGCCAATGTCTATGCACTCACCGATATCATTGTCTCGCCCGTTGTGGCCTCGACATTGGGCTATCTGATCTTTGCCGAAGTGCCCGGAGAAGGGATGCTTTATGGCGGTGCGATGCTGCTCAGTGCCGGGTTCTGGCTGTCATGGGAGATGTCGAAAACGGCGAAGAATCCTGCCGTTCATCCATGTCAGGGTTCATAGTAATGTTTTCTATGCCAACACGACATCAATCGTTCGCACTCTGACAGCTCTAAAACGCCGAGGCTTACTTCTTCGTGCCAGAGGCACACTGTTACGCAGGGCAACGGATCCGTGGGAAAGCCATCTCCATGGCCGGTGTTTGATCGCTCATGACCTTCTCCCTGAGATTTGTTCATCTGAACTGGCAACGTTGCCTCGTTGAACAACTCTTCCAGAGACAATTCCGGTAGCCACCAGCATCGCCCCTGTGATCCAGTAGGCGGCGTTCATGTTCAACGCAAAGAGCAGGCCGCCAAGTCCCGCTCCTGTGGCTTGACCCAAACTGTTGGCGGCATTTATCAAACCGAGCGCCGCTCCGGTTTGTTGCCTTTGCCCCTTGGATGTAAGCGCAGTAAGGTTTGGCGTGATCACCGCCATGCCGAACGCCAGTAGTGCTACAATGGTCAGGATCATGGTAGTTCCACGAGCGAACAGGAGGATCGCCAGAGCGAGTCCCATCAGGACAAACCCCCCTGCAATCTGATACCCCGCCCTCACCCTCGGCGCAAGATAGCCAACAGCCCCACCTTGAAATACAGCCATCACCAGAGCGCAGATCGTGAAAATAACACCGACCATTTCAGGTCCGTACTGCAACATTTCCCGTGCGTGGAGCGCAAAGGTTGCCTCGAACATCGTCAATCCGAATTGCGCCGCCAGCGCAAGGGCCAGAAGCGGCCAGAGCTGAATACCCAGATCACGCCAATTGGTAGCCGACTGCTTCCCGGGGGTGAACGCGTTGGCGCAAGGCAGCGTTTCGGGCAGCCACAGAACAACCACCGGAAGCGTGAGTAAAGCCAGGAGGGCGGCCGCAAAGAACGGGAGCGAGAAGGCAGGGATAATGAACGGATCGGGTCCCATGCCGAGTTGCAGATCGCTACCAGCCAGCAAACCGCCAAAGGCCGGACCAAACATGACGCCCAAGCTCATCGCGGTGCCTTCCCATGCCATGCCACGGCTTCGTTCATCCTCGGATGTCAAATCGGCCACGTAAGCTGTTACTGCGGGGAACATTGCCGCGGAGAGGATGCCCCCGATGATCCGGGCACCGTAAAACAACCACAGTGAGTCCGCCAATCCAAACATCACCTGCGCGATCGCAAAACCCCCGATCCCAATCAACACCAGCGGTTTCCGTCCAACGCGGTCCGACCAGCGCCCCCAGAGCGGAGCGAAGAGAAATTGCATCAGTGCGAAGATTCCGGTCAGCAGCCCCACGTGCATCGCTGCTTCCCGCACGGATGCCCCGCCCTCAATAGCAAGACGCTCGGTATAAAATGCAAACACCGGCAGCGTCATGCCGAAGCCGATCATGACCAGGAACAAACAGAAGAACAGCACTGACAAACGTTTTATCATAATCCTATGGCTATCCGTTTGAACTCGCTTTTTTCCATCGTCAATAGTGACTCCATGTGCGCTGAATCGGCAATTCTCTATCAGGTTTTCGCCGCCTTTGTCATATTAATGGGCTGGTATCTCGACCAAACAATCAAGACAAGTCCACCAATGATCATAGGCAGAGTTAACAACTGCCCCATGGTCATCCAGCCAAAGGCGATGAACCCCAGCTGCGAGTCGGGAAGGCGAACAAACTCGACAGAAAAACGAAAAAGCCCGTAGAGCAACAAGAACAAGCCGGAGGTTGTTCCATTTCGGCGAGGATTGACCGAGAACCACCACAGCACAGCGAACAACACAACACCTTCCAGTGCAAACTCATACAGTGACGACGGGTGGCGTGGCGCCGGCCCCAGATTGGGGAACACCATGGCCCAGGGTACATCGCTGGCACGCCCCGGAAGTTCGTGATTGATAAAGTTACCGATGCGCCCTGCCCCTAGGCCAATCGGCACCAGTGGCGCGATAAAGTCCGTAAGCCGAAAAAAACGTAAGTTTTGTTTGCGGGCAAAGACCAGAGCCGCGACCAATACCCCGACAAAGCCCCCATGAAAACTCATGCCGCCTTCCCAGATTTTGAGTAACCAAAGCGGATTGTCGGCCAACTTGTCTAAACCGTAGAACAGCGCATACCCGAGGCGACCGCCCAATATGACACCCATCACGCAGTAGAAAATCAGCGTTTCGACTGCATCGGTGCTCAACCCCAATCGAAGAGCCCGGCGACGTGCCAGCCACCAGGCAGCCAGAAAGCCCACCAGGTACATCAGGCCGTACCAATGGATTTGCAACGGGCCCAATGAAATCGCTATCGGATCGATTTTTGGATAGTTAAGCATTGGTTTTCAGATCCCTGAACGAGAGAATGGATCAGTGAACCACAACGACCTGAATTCAAACCGAATGCGCAGATTGTCAAAGCATCGCATTTGATCCGAATCAATTCGGCGACAGTCCGGAAAAAGCTGCAGTCGTCTAGCTCGACATTTTAGTCCCTGACTTACAGTCCATGGCAATTTTCCATCGCTCCAGATACCCTACCCCCCTATCCTATATTCTTGACTGGTCATTAATGAGCCACATCACACATAACAAATCGAAATTGCTGGGCCGCGTGCGCCGTATACGCGGCCAAGTTGAAGCATTGGAGCGAGCCCTCGATACAGATAAAGGCTGCGCTGAAGTGTTACATCAGATCGCCGCCGTCCGCGGTGCCACGAATGGTCTTATGGCAGAAGTCATGGAAGACCATATGCAAATGCATGTCGCCAATCCCAGTATTACAAGCGACGCCGAACGCAACCAGGGTGCCAATGAGCTGATGGACGTCATTCGGACTTACCTCAAGTAGACGCACTCAACCAAAGCCAATTTTTTTCAGGACACTGACGTATGCACGACGAACATATTGCACAATGGCATCACGATCACGCCTTTGGGCAAGATCAGAAACGGTCTGGTGAAAAACGCACATTAATCGTCGTCGGACTGACTCTGGTGATGATGGTCTGGGAAATTGCAGCCGGCTTGGTCTATGGCTCCATGGCACTGCTTGCCGATGGCCTGCACATGGGCTCGCATGCGACGGCGCTGGGCATCGCTGCGTTCGCATACGCGTACGCCAGGAAGAACGCCACTAACGCCCGTTTCAGTTTTGGTACCGGCAAGGTGAATGCACTGGGAGGATTCACCGGTGCCATACTTTTAGCTGGATTCGCACTTTTTATGGTGATTGAAAGCGTCGACCGTTTTATGAATCCGGTTGTCATTTCGTTCAACGGAGCTATTTTTGTTGCGGTTATAGGTTTGATCGTAAATGGCGTATCGGCCTGGATTCTTGGCGACGATCATGATCACAGCCACGCCTATCATGAAGATGGATCACGCAACCACCATCACCACAGCCATCACGATCATAATCGCCAAGCGGCTTATTTCCACGTGCTGGCCGACGCGCTCACGTCTCTCCTAGCCATCATAGCCCTGCTTGCCGGCAAATATGCGGGATGGAATTGGATGGACCCGGTTATGGGCATTGTTGGAGCCATACTTATCACCCGCTGGTCTTGGACCCTACTGCGGACCACGGCGAGTGTATTACTCGACGAACAGCAGGCAAGTATCGTCCAAGACATCAAACGTACGGTGGAATGTGAGGATACGCATGTGAGTGACCTCCATGTCTGGTCGATTGGACCCAATCTGTACGCCGCTATTGTCGCGATCGTTGCCCATTATCCGCAGTCTCCCGGCCATTACCGTGACCGAATCCAAACCGGCCACTCGTCCCTCGTACACGTGACAGTGGAAGTCGAAAGCTGCCCATCGCATTCCTAACGGAGCTGCCACTCAAGGGCGTGGGATAGATCAATTGCTGAGAGTTAAAGATTGCCTGACAAGATCCATGCACCAACGGCAATCAGTGTCAGGCCGCCCATAATTTCAGCCTTCTGGCCGATCAGTGAACCCACGACTCGTCCCAACATGACGCCTAGCGTAACCATTACCGTTGTGGCCAGGCCAATGAGCCCAGCAGCCAGAAATATGTTCACCTCTACAAATGCCAAGCTTACACCCACTGCCATTGCATCAATACTGGTGCCAAATGCGGTCAAAACGATCTTGAGAAAAGAATGTCTAGAGGGCTTTTCTATCGCTTCCCTACATGGTTTCAGACCTTCATAGAGCATGTGAAAGCCAAGAGCCACCAATAACGCGAACGCTATCCAGTGACCCCAAACATCCACATAAGACGCGGCGACATTGCCGATTAACCAACCGATAAGGGGCGTGATGGCCTCAATTAATCCAAAAATGAGGCCCATTCTTAACGCTTCGAAGAACCGGGGATTTTTAAGGCTTGCTCCCTTGCATATGGCTACTGCAAACGCATCAGTAGACATTGAAAGAGCCAACAACAGAAGGGCTATGGGGTTCATTCGATGTTCTCCGGCCGGGCGTTGAGTCCACGATATATGCACACGCCCGACCATCAGGCATGGATATATCGATGGTCTCGCCAACCGAGAGGTGTTCGCACCATGGCGTTTGGCCAGGTATGTTGATACGAACTCTTCCGTGTGCCGGAAGCAGGCTACTCCCCAAAGAGCGCTAAATTTAGCACAGTCGCCTTACGAATCAAACTGGAAGGCGGTTAACTTAACCGCGAACCTCTTGCACCACCGGAAAGTGGACTCAGCCTTTGTCACGATCCTCCTGTAGCAAAAACATACCTTTGCAATGCTTGCGAGATTTAGATAATCTCCGAGCGTTAATCCCGCAACTGATGAGAGACTCCGTGTTTCTGAGCCAAACTCAATCCACCACCGGCAGAGCGATTTTGATCGTCACAGCACTGTCGTTGCTGATCCTTTTTCAAGGAGCGTGGGCCTCGGACCAGAACGCACATCAAGCCTCACAGAGGCTGTCTCTGATCGAATTTGCTGAAGATCA
Source organism: Marinobacter sp. LV10R510-11A (assembly GCF_900215155.1). Taxonomy (NCBI): domain Bacteria; kingdom Pseudomonadati; phylum Pseudomonadota; class Gammaproteobacteria; order Pseudomonadales; family Marinobacteraceae; genus Marinobacter; species Marinobacter sp. LV10R510-11A. Next base: position 1,049,633 of record NZ_LT907980.1, on the reverse strand, counting down.
TGGGCATTTTCACCCCTCGTCTCTCGATCACCTCCATGTCGACACAGTCGAGATGAGTGACGGCGATCACCTGCTGCTCCATGCGCTGGGCGCGTTTGAAAACCACATGCCATTGGATCTTGCAGCGGTGCCACTTCCCCCTGGGCAGGCTATGCCCGAATTGCAACGGCCGCCATCACCACTGCCTGAGCAGGCGTCCGTGTTATATCGCCCTCCAAAAGCCTGAATTCACACCTGATGTTGGCGTAATACCGCCGTTCACACGTTTTGATTCCATAATTCGGAGATCACCGAATGACGTTTTTGCCGTTACTGCGCGTTTCAGGCGTAGAAAGGTGTGTGCGTGGGCTTTTGCTTTTTGCTGGAGCCTTCGCCTGCCTGTTCTTTTCCCCTCTGCTCTTTGCTCATGGCGTTGAAGAAGGTGATGCCCTGTTCATTGAACAAGCAAGCGGGGCACAGTTGTTGCCCTTTATCTATCTGGGCGCCAAACACATGGTGACCGGTTATGACCACCTGCTGTTCCTGGCGGGGGTCATTTTCTTCCTGTACCGCATGAAGGATGTGGGCATCTATGTGACTCTGTTTGCCGTGGGCCACAGTGTCACGCTGCTGTATGGCGTGCTCAGTGAAACCAACGTTAACGCTTACATGGTCGATGCCATTATCGGTTTTTCCGTTGTCTACAAGGCGATGGATAACCTGGGGGCTTTTCGACGCTGGTTTGGGTTTCAACCCAATACCAAAGCAGCTGTTCTCATCTTCGGGTTCTTTCACGGATTTGGTCTGGCCACAAAGCTCCAGGACTTCACGTTGTCTGAAGATGGCCTGGTGGCAAATATCCTCGCGTTCAATGTAGGCGTCGAGATCGGTCAGCTGATGGCCTTGGGCGTCATTCTGATCGCCATGAATTTCTGGCGCAGAACAGACCTCTTTCCCCGCCAGGCGTTCGCCGCCAACGTCCTGTTAATGAGCACCGGTTTTATGCTGATGGGTTATCAGCTGACTGGCCTGTACTCGGTTTCCTGAGGAGATAGATCATGCAAGACATTTCAAATATGAATCGTGAAGGGCTGCCTTCGACAAAGAGCCTGATCAAGGCAACCGGCGTTGCGGCGCTCATCGGCCTGCTGGCTCTGATTACGGCTATTCTGCCTGCGGAATATGGCATTGATCCGACCGGGTTGGGCCAGAAGATGGGGCTGACTATGCTCAGCCAGGCAGAGGCTGCGGAGCCTGCATCTCCCGAAGCCGGTTCCTCCTCAGACAACCTGCTCGCGCTTTCAGCAGGTCCTGTGTGGAAGACTCAGAGCACGCTCAGCTCCGACACCACGACCGTCACGCTGAAACCGGATGAAGGCCTTGAAGTGAAGGCCACCATGAACGCCGGTGACCGTATGGTCTTCAACTGGGCCTCAGAAGGCGGCCCGGTTAATTTTGACATGCACGGTGAGCGTTTTAATGACGGCGACAATTTTACCAGCTACTGGCAGGGAAGAAATGAACCCGCCGCAAACGGTGCCTTCGAGGCGCCATTTGACGGTACCCATGGCTGGTATTGGCGTAATCGCGGCGACGAGACGGTCACCATCGTCCTCCAGACCAGCGGTTTTTATGACGGCATCAGCAAGAAGTAATCAATCAATAATCGTTAAGGAGTTATTCCATGAAAAAGTTCATTCTTTCGTTCACGACCGCTATCGTTTTGTCATTCTCGGGCCAGGCATTTGCTGGCGCAGGCCATAGCCACGGTGTTTCAGAGCCTATCTCCGAAGCACAGGCAACCCAGAAAGCTGAGGCCATAAAGCAGCAACTGGTCAGCTCGGAGCAGGTGTCCTCCGAGTGGAAGGGTGTTGAGGCTGGCAGCCCGCAGCAGCGTTCTACCTCGGCCGGTAATCTGTGGGTTATTGAGTACGCAAACCCACAGGCCGCTGATGAGAATAAGGCCAAGCTGTTCGTGTTTGTGGATGAGTTCGGTAACCCCGTTGGAGCGAACCACACCGGCGAATTGTAAAAGTCAAGAAGCATAGTTAGGGCGCGTTACTCAATGGGTAACGCGCCCTTGCCGCTTTGATCGCCGGCATCAAAGCGTCTGCTGATCGCTGTCGTCGATCGTGCCGAGAACGACCAGCACGGGTGTCTGATTCGCCAGCTTATGCAAAAACATGAATTCGATGTATAGCGGCATGGGCAAAGAAGCGGCGCAAACAGAGGTTATCAAGAATGAGAATATGCAACGCCTTCATAAAAATGAGTAAAACTGAACTAAGGGATCCTCAGGATTCGTCAAAATAAAATATTTAAAACCACGCCCTAAAACACAATGAGCACTGATACCATAAGATATATTTCAGCCACGTTCATGGTAACGTGGCTAATTATTTTACCCTGAATATACTCTGAATGTGCTCTTCCTCATGTTTCTAACCCAATTACCCAAAAACATCCATTTTGTGGAATAGGTCAGCAACACCAGCCGGATTAACCGCCGAGTGTTTGGTCCTGGTTTTTAAACCAAGAGAGGGCCTGTTCAAAATGCTGTGGCTGGTAATCTGGCCAATATTCGTCCCGGACATAAAAATCCGCGTAAACGGATTGCACCGGGAGAAAACCGCTCAAGCGCCGACCCCCGCCCCAGCGCACAATCAAATCCAGACGTGACACGTCATTTGAGCGCAAGTCACCATTTTTAAGGCCGGCCAGATCCCATTCCCAGCCATAATTGACGAGTAGATTTACTTTCATTCCACTGCCCTTGCGCTGCCGGAATTCTTTTAACTCCTCAGGGAATTGCGCCGAGGTCTCATCACCAACGACAAGCAAGGCTGCGCCACGACGCGCAATTTCACGAGCGAATGCAACGCTGGCATCGCTGAATGCCTGTTTCTGAATGACAGACCGCTTGGTATTATCTTGGGTAAAGCAATAGATGGAAGCTTCCGCGATTCGGTGTTCCTTGCATTTCTCGTACAACAACAATCCTGGATCGATACCAAAAGCATATCCAGCCTCTTTCGGCAGGCCGTGGCCTACAGCCCAGCGGCGATTTCCATCGGGAATGAAACCGATATGACGGGGCGTATTATTTGCTGCCATTGGTGATCCCTATTCAAAGATGGTCGGTGGCTATACGATATGAAGATTGCCATTGATTAGCTCTACGTTACCACAGTATGAGAGACCTTTAGACCATGTCGAAAATCAAAGTGCGCGTCTGCATACTATGACGCTGAGCAGTATCGTGGTTAACTGACTCCGGACAGTATTCGACACGAAGGCACTGAAATGTGTACGGAGGAAACGATTAAAGAAATAAAAAAGGATTCAACCAAAGACCATCAAATAGTTGAGTCACGCTCGATCGGAATAGCTGAGACTGAGCTCAGTGAGACGGAAAGATATTATCCAGCCCATCCAAATTAAATTTGGACTTACGAGCAAGTGAGAACTCCTATTACTGAGCCAGTTTAGTACCAGGCACGTATACCAACAACAAACGCCGTTGAGGACGAACTTTCTCCAGCTCTTAATGCATAGTCTTTGGTATCTCCATATTTCTGTGTGTAGCTTACACCGAGATAGGGAGCGAACTCGCGCCAGATTTCATAGCGCAATCGGAGGCCCATTTCAGTGTTGTTAAAACCCTCCCCAAGTCCGTACTCAGGCACATCCTGTGCTGAGGCATTAATTTCCAGTCGCGGTTGTAGTATCAAACGTTGAGTGAGGCGCTGGTCATACTCGAATTCTCCGCGAAAGCTGACATCCCCATCCTCGCTGACATACAGAGACGTGTCGCTCCCAAGCCGATAAGGTGCCAGGCCTTGGATGCCCAAGACACCAAAGGCGCGATCAGGATTCGGGTTAACGTCGTAGCGAATACCCGCCTGCACGCTCCAGAAAGGAGCAATAGTTCTATTGTACAGAGCCTGAAATTCGGTGCTCTCCGGCGATTTCCCATTGTTCACTCCGCCCTCGCCTTCTGTCTTCCACCAAAACTTGTTGATGTCACCACCGACCCACCCCTGACCGCTCCAGACATAGCTTTTCGAACCGTCGTTTCCATCATGGTACTCAAACCGATCAAGCAGCGAGAACTGATAAATCTTTTCATCCGTGACGGGTTTTTTCCAGCCCACCGGCGCCCCGCTTGACCGGTCGACATCCCCTTGCGGAATTACCGCGTTAAGATCACTCTTACCATCATCCGCCGCTTTGGCAACATTAACGAGGCCTCCCCCGATAAGTCCTGAGAGTGCAATAGTCAGTAATTCTTTACGCATTATCGACCCCTAATTTGTTGCTGACACGGACGACACGGAACATGCCCATTTCCATGTGATAGAGCAAATGACAATGGAAGGCCCAGCGTCCTGGTTCGTCAGCCGTAACCAATAGTGATACCCGCGACCCGCCCAGAACGCTGATGGTATGTTTGAAAGGCAGGTGATCACCCTGATTATTCTCCAACTCCATAAACATACCGTGTAGATGTATAGGGTGCTCCATCATGGTGTCGTTCACCATAACCAGGCGAATACGCTCACCGTATGGAAACTCGATGGGGGTCGAATCAGAATATTTCACGCCGTCGAACGACCACATATAACGGTCCATATTTCCCGTTAGATGAACCTCGATAGTTCGCGACGGCGGGCGTTTGTCCGCCATCGGTTTGACGTTACGCAACTGGCTGTAGGTCAGTACCCGGTGATCCACCTCTTCCAACCCGGTACCTCGCTCGTCCAGTCGATAGCGCTGAACGTCCGCCACCGTCAGATTACCCGGTCCATGCTCACCGGGGCCGTGTCGGGCTATGACAGGTCCCGATTTTTCCATCATGGCACCAGTGCCACCGCCCTTTGCCATCCCGCCCATGCTACTTGAGCCGTGCTTCATGCCAGTCATGTCCTTCACCGCAGCTTGATCGCCAGACATGTCCATTCCGCTCATGTCCATGCCCATGTCCACCATAGTACGCTGGGGCTGGGACCTCAGTGGCGGAACTGCGGCGCTCAGACCTTGCCGGGGGGCCAGAGTCCCGCGAGCATAGCCAGAGCGATCCATAGACTCGACCATCAGAGTGTAGGCTTTGCTGTCTTTTGGTTCGACGATGACATCGTAGGTTTCGGCAACGCCAATCTGGAACTCGTCGGTCTCCACTGGCTGGACGTTCTGCCCATCCGAGCTGACAACCGTCATGGGAAGGCCTGGAATACGGAAGTTGAAATAGCTCATCGCGGATGCATTGATTACCCGCAGCCTCACTCTCTCTCCGGGTTCAAAAGTACCGGTCCAGTTGGCGTCCGGGTGCACACCATTGATCAGATAAGTGTAGGTATGACCGGTAACATCCGCGATGTCACGCGGACTCATCCGCATTCTGCCCCAGGCAAGACGATCCTGGATGGTTTTGGACCAACCTGCTTTCTCAACGTCTTCAACGAAGTCGACCGCTGTCCGCCGACTGAAATTATAGTAGTCACTCATTTCTTTCAGCTTGGCGAGCAAGCGATGGGGATCTTCAAAGGTCCAGTCATTCAGCACGACCACATATTCGCGGTCCGATTTGACTGGTTCCGGCTTCGCCGGATGAATCACAATAGGGCCGGTCTGACCAACCTGTTCCTGAAGCCCTGAGTGGCTATGATACCAATAGGTGCCAGCCTGACGGACCGGGAAGTTCGCTTCGAAGGTTTCGCCGGGTTTGATCCCGGGAAACGCGACCCCAGGGACGCCGTCCATCTGAAACGGCAGGAGAATTCCGTGCCAGTGGATGGACGTATCCTCAGCCGTCAAATGATTATGAACACGTAAAAGGGCGCTGTATCCCTCCCAAAGCTCTACCAGTGGGCCCGGAACCGAATGGTTAATGGTAATAGCTGAGGTCTGGCCTCCGGCAATATCAATCGTCTCACGGCGAATATGAAGGTCCATTTCTACTGACCGCGGCTGGCCCCCGGGAACCCTGGCTCCATTTTCAAGCAATCGACGGTTAACCCCTGCCCGGGCATAGCCAGGAAGCAACGCCTCAAAACCCGCAAGCATTCCTGTGGCAGCCATTGCCTTCAGCAGTTGCCGCCGATTTTTGCTGTAACTGTGACTCATAGTACTAACCTCAAATAAATAGCCTATTGGCCTGACTCATAGAGATCCGGCTGATGAGCCAGACCGCGATAGTCCTCTGATTCCGTTCGGCCTCTCAGGTACACCACCACCGGGATACTCCAAATGTGCTCTTCCTCATGTTTCTAAACCAACTGCCCAAAAAACATCCATTTTGTGGAATAGGTAAGCAACACCAGCAGGATTCAGAAAAACCATTGCACCTCCAACAGGGCCAGAGGCTTCAGCCTCCCGAACTCGCTGTCGTCGTCACCACCGAACCATTGTGCCCCGGCTGTAAGATAAGTTTCCCGGGCCACCGGCAGAGCCCACGTTGAACGGGGATAGAACACCCAGCTGGCGTCATCAGCATTGCGTATCATCACTATCCGATAATCCCAAAGTGGATTGATGTCCTGCGATACAAGCATGCCGGTATAGTGACGGCCTGCATCAAGGGGTTCGCTGGTCGTCAAGCGACTCAAGTCAAGCGCTCTTGGCTGCACCGTCTGACCATTGTAATAGTATTCCAGGGCCAGGTTGACACCGTTGCGCAGAGACCAGTTGAGGTTGGTTACAGCCTGCCAGTAGTCATCCGCCTCATCACGGTCGCTCCAGACCATCTCGTTTCCCCGGCCGGCTGGCAAGGGCTCCAACCGTGCGTGGTCATTACCTGGCAGTCCAACACACAAAACTGAAACAGGCCTGAAACAACCTTTTTTGTTTAGGGGATTCGGACAACCGCGTACCCCTGCATCTGATAGCCGATGACCGAGACGAAACCATTATCTACCGGGTCGATCTCCGGAATGATCGTCGCCTCATCTACACCCATCCCTTTCAAAGCGTAACGGCAAACTTCCAGCGTCACCCCGTCCTTCTTCATTTGTTTAAGAGTCGCCTGGAATTTCTGTACCTCGACCAGTTCTGCCTCATTAAAGGGTGCGCTGTCAGTCGAGAGCAGTTTCACCACCGGCCCGTGAAAAACGATGGCGATGTTGGGATCTTTCGCAAGTGCCTGCACTTCAGGTGCTTCGTAGGAGTTCTTTATTACCATGAAAACGGGGTTGACGACCTTGGGATCACCTTGGCTCACCTCGTAGACAGCGTCATAGTTTTTAACGCTCTTCAGAGCATTATCGTACCCGGCTGCTCCTGCAGGTACAGACATCAGGACCATATAGACGGCCGCAAAGAAGATGCGGGGAATTCGGCGAAATATGCTTCTATAATTGATGATCATGACAAATCTCCTTGTGGGATAGGAACTTGTTTTTTGTTAACCAACCCATAAAAATCCTCCAAAATCTAAAATGCTTTCTCCAAACTAATACAGGTACGATATATCTTAAATGTATCAGTTTAGAGCAAGTTGGGTTCTAGTAGTCCAACACACGAAGCTGAATTAGACCTGAAAAAAGTTGCCAAATATGTACTTGTTTGACGAGGATCAAGGCCGAAACTACAGTCCGAACAACTTACTTACACTACGGGCTCCAAATGGAAGACGTGACTCAGAAAAACCAACGAATCACCAATACTCGCGCAGACCAGCTCAACCGGCAGTGCTACTGCGTCACTCTTGACCGCAAAGCCCTCAACGAGAGTCTCAGGAAACAATTTGTGGACGCAGGAAACGAAGTATCAGCGACCCCTGAGCTCGATCATCTTTTTTCAAACACACCGGTTTTCGTCCCCCAAGCTGACATTGAGACGATGGAACGGATCGTTCAGGCGATCGAATCAGCCGCCAAGCAGGCTCTGGATGGATTTAAGGACGCGGTGTTCGACATGTTTCAACAGGAGTGGCAGAAACAGCGCACTGACTCGATGCCCAGCCGCTTGGCCATTGTGGACGATGCCCCGGAGACCCAATTTATGTTTCCCGAATTCCAGCTGGCCCAACAGCTACTCCAGGCCAGAGGAATTGATACTTTGATACTCGACCCATCAGAGCTTGAATACGTCGATGGTGCATTGATAGCAGAGGGCAAGCCCATCGACATGGTGTACAACCGGCTGGTGGACTTCGCACTGGACGCCCCGGCTCATGACGCGCTAAGGCGCGCGTATCTCGACCGCGCGGTGGTGGTAACACCCAACCCCCGTGTGCATGCGCTCATGGCCGACAAACGGAACCTCGCTCTGCTGTCCGATCCCCAGACCCTGCGCGACTGGGGGCTGAGTGATGCTGATGCAGGCTATCTGGAGCAAGCCGTGCCAAGGACCCGGCGCGTTTTCGAAAACATTGTGAACGGCGACTATATCGCGCAGGAATTCGTTCCTGCGGGGGAACGAAGTCTGAGAATTGATGGCATCGTGACAAAGAGAAAGGTCGACATTCGCCTTTACACCTACGCGGGGAAACTTCTTCTTACCGCTGCTCGCGTGTACCAGGGCCAGACCACCAACTTTCGTACGCCTGGTGGTGGTTTCGCGCCTGTGTTTCAGGTGTGATTGTCTACCTCTCACACATCACGTCAGCTGGTTGAACTATCAAAAAGGTTACCTACACTTTTTATCTTGAACCTGCCGCCCCCCCCCGAGACCGATGCGGGCGAAGGCGCCGGTCTAATTTTTGATCTGATGATCGAGCCGCTGCGCGCAGATTTGGACGGCTACTGGACCTGCAGCTGAAGGAGGCTTTATGCCAAGCGATACTCAGATGAAGAAGGCCGTCCTGTACCGGATGGTTATGCCTGAGCATACCTGCCCTTTTGGCCTGAAGTCCAAGGACTTGCTGGAGCGTGAGGGCTTCGAGGTTGAGGATCACTACCTGGAGACCCGCGAAGATACGGACGCCTTCATGCGCGAGCATGACGTTAAGACTACGCCACAGACTTTCATCGATGATGAGCGGATCGGCGGCTATGACGACCTTCAGGTCCATTTCGGCAAGAAGAACCCGGACGCCGACGACACAACCTATCAGCCGATTATCGCGCTGTTCTCGATCACGGTATTGCTTGCACTGGCTTTCGCCTGGGTCGCGCTACCATCGGTGTTCGCATGGCAGACGCTGGGTTGGTTCATCTCAATATCCATGGTCCTGCTGGGTCTGCAGAAGTTGAAGGACATCGAGAGCTTCTCGACCATGTTCCTGAACTACGATTTACTGGCGAAGCGCTGGGTGCGTTATGGCTATGTCTATCCTTTGTCATCCGGGCGCTGGGCGGCGAAATCTATGCCACGTACTGACGTGCTCGTATTGCAATCCTGTCGCCATGCTCTCGTTTATTTATGCCTGATCAACTCAAGGAAAACCAAATCATGAAATTTATCGACACTATTTTGCTGATGTTGCTCACGGTCGCGCCGGCCGCGGCCCTTGCGCAGGGGCCCGGCAGAATGGATGACACCAGCATGATGGGAGACTGGATGACGCAAGGCAGCATGATGGGCGGCCCGATGATGTTTGTCTGCATGCTGTTCCTCTTGCTGATCATTGTCTTGCTAGTGCTAGCCGTCTTGTCGTTGATCAAGTACCTGCGTGGTGGGGATCGGTGAGTCATATTCATGTCTGGAGTATCTCTGGCCAAGGGTTTCCGTATGAAGCGTATTGATCAAAGGCGCCGAAGTCTGTTGGGTGGTATCGGCGGTGTTGCAGGTGTTGCTGCCTTGTCGCCGTCGCTGCTACTTAGTGCCTGCGGAAACGACTTGTCAGCAGATAGTAGTACGGGTGTGGTATCGGCGTCCGAGGCTGACAAAGACGAGGTTGATGTCGATTTTCGACTGCGTGCCCGCCGCGATACCGTGCCGATACTGCCCGGCGCGCCAAGCGAGGTCTGGCGTTATGAAGCCGCTATGTTCCACGGCCCCGCGAATACGCTAACGCCGGTGAGCGAGAGCTACCCCGGGCCACTGATTCGACTACGCCGCGGACAGCGCGTACGTGCAAGGCTGGAAAACCGGTTGCCCGAGGACACCACGATACACTGGCACGGCTTACACGTGCCGCCTGACGTGGATGGTCAGCCGCGCCTGCCGATCAAACCTGGCGATGACATGACGGTCACGTTCGACGTGCGCGACCGCGCGGGCTTGTACTGGTATCACCCGCACCCCCACGGCGCGGATGGCGGTCGCGTGGGCTTTCAAAGCTATGCGGGGCTGGCCGGCCCACTGGTGATCGAGGACGACATCGAAAGCGCGCTTGGCCTGCCCGACGGCGAGCAGGAACTGATCCTGATACTGCAGGATCGCAGTTTCGCCGGTGACAACGAATTGACCTATCTCGGCGGCATGGGATCGATGATGACCCGCATGCAGGGGTTTCTCGGCGACCGTGTTCTGGTCAACGGCCGCCCGCCGGAAACCCGTGATGTCGGCACCCGGGCCTATCGCCTGCGGATTCTCAACGGTTCCAATGCGCGTATTTACAAGCTGGCCTGGAGCGACGGTCAGCCGGTGACGGTTATCGGCACGGACGGCGGACTGCTCGCAAAACCGCGGCAATTGCCATACGTGACCTTGGCGCCGGCGCAGCGCGTGGATGTGTGGATCGACCTGTCTCAGGCGGATGTCGGTCAGCAACTAAGCCTTGTCAGCGAGCAATACCGCGGTGGGATGATGGGCGGCATGATGGGCAGGTCGGCGTTGCCTGCAGGCGCGCGATTCGATCTGCTGGGCCTGCGCGTAACAGATCGTGCGCGCGATGGGCGTTCGCTACCCCAGAGCCTGGATCCTGAGCTTGCGACACCACCTGTAACAGCGGCTACGCCAATACGCCGTTTCGAACTCGGGATGCGGATGATGCGCGGCTTTTCCATCAACGGGCGCCAATTCGAAGGCGCGAAGGTTGCCGATGACGAAATCGTAGCGTTGGGCGACACCGAAATCTGGGAATTCGCCAATGACACCAGGATGCCGCATCCGATGCATGTGCACGGCCTGCAGTTCGCGGTGATCGGACGCCAGACTTTTAGCGGTCGGCGCGGCTGGTCGGGCCTGGACGCAGGGCTGGTGGATGCCGGCCTGCACGACACGGTGCTGGTGCTTCCGGGCGAACGTGTACGTGTGGCGCTGACCTTCAACGATTTCAAAGGCCTCTATATCTACCACTGCCACAACATGGAGCACGAGGACAACGGTATGATGCGCTATTACAGAGTGCGCGCATGATGGCCCGGGGCCGCCTGCGCGAACCACGATACGAAGCTGATCCGCAGTGAAGACACAAAATCAGGTCGTCACGGAATACAGGAGGCTCGCGAACGCTTATGACAGGAAGTGGTCGTTCTATATCGAAGCGACCACGCGCGAAACGATCGCGCGCCTGTCATTACATGCCGAGGGTCGATTGCTCGATATCGGCTGTGGTACCGGCGCCTTGCTGCATCGCCTCGCCGCGGTGCATCCGGTCTCCCGACTGGCCGGGGTGGATCCCGTGCCCGAGATGCTGGAAGTTGCGCGTGACAAGCTCTCGCCGGCGATCGAGCTTCGTCAAGGCTGGGCCGAACAGTTGCCGTTTGCCGATTCGCAGTTCGACATCGTTGTTTCCTGCAGCATGTTCCATTATATCGACCGGCCTAGCGATGCATTAGGCGAGATACAGCGCGTTTTGCGGCCCGGCGGGCAACTCGTCGTCACGGATTGGTGCGGGGACTACCTGACGTGCCGGCTGTTTGAGCGATATCAGCGCCTGCGCGGTCGCGCGCACGCCCGGATCTATCGAGCGCGTGACTGCAAGCGACTGCTCGAACAGGCCGGTTTCGCAGCAGTGGAAATCGACGCCTACAAAATCAACTGGCGATGGGGGCTCATGACCGCCCGGTGCACCCGTGTTCCCGCTTAGATCAAACACGAAGACGCATCGCCGAGATACGCCACGATGACGATGGCTGCCGGCACGTTGTCCCTTTGCCCAAAATCCGCGATTGCCCTGGCGGCAGTGCCGATGATCGATGCCGAAGCCGGCGTTTTGCGTAATTTATCGGTTGTGGGCTCGCCTTACGGGCGCAACCCAGGCCGAAGGCAATGAAAATCGCAGGCATTTGTGCTTTGATCGCGCACGGGCTCGATATTGGCGCAGAGCAACCCCTGCACCGTTTTCAGGTGCGGGTTTGGCGTGTCGATCACGCGCCTGGGGTTACGTCGCGCCACGCACGGCCAATTCCCAGCAGCGATGTCGGATGGTATTGAACAGCGCCACGGCTTCGCGGTTGACCTTCAGACACAGTTGCCCCGCGTGACGCACCACCTTGCCGGCGGTCTGGTAGACCCGCCAGCGTAGTGTCTGGATCTGATGCCGATGCCAGGTGCTGTCCAAAGTCCATTGCGTGAAGCCTTTGAACAGGTTGTAGGCGAGCCCACCCAGACGAAAGAACACCGCGTTGGCAGCGAACTGGCCGCAGGGCATGCGTTCCATGCCAAAGCCGATCTTGAGTTCCTTGATCCGATTCTCGCTGGCTTCGCCGTTGTGGGCCGTACCAGGCCATGGTGGCCACCGCACTTTCTTCGCGATTGCTGGCCACCGCGGCATGGTCGATGGCGCGGCGTGGCTGGTCGATCAGGTGCTGCCCGAGCGGCCGATCCGACAATGGGTGTTGAGCCTCCCTTTTCCAATGCGGTTTCTGTTGGCCACCCATCCGACATTGATTGGCCGGGTGCTTGGTATCGTGTATCGCGTCATCGCCGCGCACCTGATCAAACAGGCCGGCTACACGCAACAGTCAGCCCGCACTGGCGCGGTCACGTTGATTCAGCGCTTCGGTTCGGCCCTGAACCTCAACGTCCACTTCCACATGCTCTTTCTCGACGGCGTCTACCAGGTGGCGCCTGACGGCACCCGCCTGCGTTTCCAGTGGGTGCGCAGGCCGACGTTTCCGCAACTGACGCAACTGGCCCACACCATCGCCCGCCGGGTGGGCCAGCTGCTCGAACGCGACACCGAACAGCTTGACCTGGGCAAGGTGCTGGACGAAGACGACCCGATGCCCGATCTGGTGGGCCACTCCATCACCTACTGCATTGCTGTGGGCCCGCACCGGGGTCGCAAGGTGTTTACGCTCCAGACTATGCCGACCTGTGATGAGGAGGATTGGGCGACTGGCGATCCCGGTAACGTGGCCGGCTTTTCCTTGCATGCCGGGGTGGCGGTGAAAGTCTGCCAGCGATCTTCGGTTTACTTATCGGGACTCTATTTTTTGATGAGACATTCAGTACCGTGAAAATTACGGGAATTGCGATCACGGTTGTGGGGCTACTGGTGATAATCGTAGTTCCAAATCAGGAAAAACGTATCATTTAGGATATTAGGAGCTGTAATCGAGAGGTGCAGGTGGTCTACGAAACTTATTTTACCGCTGGGGCGCAATGGTTCGATGGTGGCGACAGGCGCGGCACTGGAATAGCGTGTGGTGCCGCCGACGCACCCGAGAATAGGCCGTGCCCTCGCAGCGTGGGCAGCGAAAGCCGTTCGGCCAGCGCGTCTGCTCTAACGCCGCCGCACACTGCGTTTCGCTCCCATAGCGCTCGAAAAACTCGGGCATCGACAGGCCGGGCTGGAACTGGATGGGGTTCATCGCCATGGTGTCATCCTCCATCGGTCAGCTATACGTATATACAGTATAGCGCTTGTCGTCATGAAGGAAAGCTGGGCTGACGATCGTTGCTAATCAGGAAAAACAATTATCGCAGCAGCAATCACAGCCATGCTCTCTACTATGGCAAATGCCAATTCTGGTTTGGCGGATCGAATAAACGAGGCGCGAACCTACCCGAACAAAACGGTCGAGAAAGTAGATACGAGGGCGTTGACTATTCACCATAAACAGATGCATATGAAAATGAGTAAATCTGAACTAAGGGATCATCAGGATTCGTCAAACTAAAAATATTTTTAAACCCACGCGCTCACATACAATGAGCGCTAATACCATAAGATATTTTCCAGCCACGCTAAGAAGAGCGTGGCTGATTATTTTACTCTGAATATACTCTAAATGTGCTCTTCCTCACGCTTCGAAACCAACCACCCAAGAAACATCCATCTTGTGGAATAAGCTAGCAACATTGGCAAGACCACCCACTGGGCTAGAGGCAATATTCCTGTGCCGGTCACAGCAAGTTCGGGCATCCGTTCACTGTAACTCCATCTTTGTCCGTCTCCCGTTGCCCAATACTCAAAAATAATCGTCACGATCAGTCCGACACAGAGATAGACCAACAGAGTCGACCGGCTCCAGGATTTCGCCACCCAGAACCAATCCCGGGATAAACATGCCGCCATCGTGTAAGCGCCAAAGGCTATATTCGCGTCTCCGAGGGTCGCACGTGTACAGAGCCAGACTACATCCCAGTGACGCGCTTCGGCCATACCAAGGAAAAACGGTACTTGTGCCATTTCCCAGAAAAAATGCAGAAAGAAGCTTACACCCCAGACCATTAGAGCGAGCACGGCTGCGGCCCTTGGTCTACGCGAAACATTCAGAGAACCCATTTCATCTCCAACGAGGCCAAGCGCTCCAGCCTTCCAAATTTGCTGTCGCTATTATTAGCATTGCGTATGTTTTCCTGATTTGGAATTATGATGATTACCATTAACCCTAAAACAGTGACCGCGATCCCGGCGAGCTCCACCACCGAAACGTTTCATTGAAAAATAGAGTCCCGATAAGTAAACCGAACACCGGTGTTAGAAAAGTAAAAGAGTTGAGTTTATTTAACGGTGCTCTGGCCAGAAGCTCATACCAGAGCACAACCATTAACGCGGTCGCCGGAGCTGCAAGCACGAAGACCGCTCCGGCAAATGACCATGTCCAGTCAACTTCAAAGCCTTCACCCGCTAACAATGAAGTGACAAAAAGAAATGCTGCCCCAAGAATGAGCTGAATCCCCATCGGCCAGTACACATCTCCCTCGCCGGCCTGAAGTTTCAACAGAACATTACCAATTGCCGTCCCAACGGCCCCACCAAGTACATACAGCGCGCCGATAGAACGATCTGCACCAAAGTCAAAACCGGGTAGAGCGAGAATAACAACCCCGACAAAGCCGATGAACAAGCCCAAATACAAACAAACGGTAATTACTTCCTTAAGTATAAAAAGCGACAGTATCGCGGCGAACAGAGGTTGCGCATTCGCCAGCACAGTTGCGACGCCTGGCCCTACGTTACTCGCCCCGAGAAACATGCCGCCGAGGCCCCTTCCGGTGTAACTGAAACCAATCAGCGCAAGCATCATCAAACCCCGAAACGAGTAATGGGGCCTCGCCCCATTTTCATTCCTACAACAATTAAACATCCTCCCGCCAACAGTGCCCTCAGAGACGCGAACAGTAAGGGAGGCGATCCGGTAACCCAACGGTTATGAACGGAAAGCTGATGGCCCAAAGAATCGCGACAACCACCATTCGGGGTCTGCCCTTCCCGGCCTTGATGTCGACAATGGCTCGGCGTTCATCAACGACGCACTCGTGCAGTATTGCGCGAGTCACGACATCAAGTTCACACGCTCGCGACCCTATCACAAGAACGATCAGGCGTGGATTGAGCAGAAAAACGGATCCGTGGTCAGGCGCCTGGTCGGTTACCGCCGACTCAAGGGCCAAATCGCCGTCGATACCTTCGCGCAGCTTTATGCGTTTGCCCGATTATTTGTCAACTTTTTCCAACCGTCGTTCAAGCTCAAAGAAAAAGTCCGCCGCAGCAGGCGCATCGTCAAGCACTACGATGCACCGCAGACCCCTTGCGCAAGACTGTTGTCATCGAACGATATTTCCGAGCAGGTGAAGGCCCGTCTACACGACATGACTGAAACCCTCGATCCGTTGCTGCTGCTCGACCCAATCCGCGATCGACAGCGCTAGCTCGCGTTACTGGCGGATGGCGGCCAACCGTCAGTACCCGCGCCGCCCAAGGACGACCTCACCCGATTCCTCGCTGGCCTGTCGAGCGCGTGGCACGAGGGTGAGGTGCGACCGACACACCAAGCCAAACTCAGCGCTTGCCAATACGGGCGCACGCGCAAAGATCCCTTCGAAACCGTCTGGCCGACAATCTGACAATGGCTGGATAAAGAGCCCGATCGAACGGGCAGAGACCTGTTCACGCGACTGCAGAGTGACTACCCCGGGATCTTTCCAGATGACCAGCTGCGCACGTTACAGCGCCGGATCAGGGCATGGCGCCGACAGATGGCGCACCAACTCGTGTTCGGCGAGCAACTTATTGGTTCGCATTTCTTCCGTCAGTCGACGACCAGTTCGATTTCGAGGTTCACGGCGTTGGTGATGTTGTCCACCAACGGAGACGTCGCTTCGACTCGTCTTCGGAGTTCGGCGAGCTCTTTCTCCGAGGCGTCCGTATCGACGTGTGCGACACATCGGATGGACCCGTAGCCGGGACGGACGTCTTGGGATATCCCGAGAAATCCCCGTAGGTCCAGGTCGCCTTCGAGGTCGAACCGCAGGTGGTCCAGTTTGATGCCCATGGCGGCGGCGTTCGCCGCGTACCCAACGCTTAGACATGAACCCAGCGCCGCGAGAAGAAGTTCGACCGCGTTCGGCGCAGCGCGCTGGCCAAGAATCTGTTCCGGTTCGTCGCCTTCGATTTCGAATTGCCGTGTAGTGACGTGTTCACCGGCTTGATCGAAGCCGTCGATGGTCGTCACACTCTGCAGGGCGCCAGTCCAGTTCGTGCGGGCACGAAACGTGAACTGCCCGGCGTTCGGTGCTTGCGTGATCGCTTGGGTCGCTTGGCCGAGTTGCTCGACGTCGACTCCGTTCGTCGTTGACATAGCTTTGTTCTCCTGAAATCGTTGTTCGAATGAGAAATCCGCGCCCGAAAGCACCGACATCATTATCCCGTGCTGGTGACGCCTTGAGCTTAAGCATTACAACATACAAACCTGAAACCAAACTGAATTACTAAACTAATTTCGGTAATTTGGAAACTAGTATTAAATATGGAAAACAATTATCGCAGCAGCAACCACAGAGATGTTCTCTACTATGGAAAATGCCAATTCTGTCTTGGCGGATCGAATGAACGAGGCGCGAAGCTATCCGAACAAAACGGTCGAGAAAGTAGATACGAGGGCGCTGAATATTCATCATAAACAGATACACATGAAAATGAGCAAATCTGAACGATGGATTCCTCAGGATTCGTCAAACTAAATCCATCAAAAAGTTCATGCTCTCAAACACAATAAGCGCTAATACCATAAGATGTTTTCCAGTCACGCCTGAGTTCAAGTAATAAGTGCAGCACTGCTCGTATTCCTAAGTTCAAGTAATAGGTGCAACACCACTTGTTTTGAGGCCGCCCGAGCACGGCGGTTTTCACAAATGAAGCCGTTATTTTACTGACCTATCAGTCAGCGGAGGCATTCAAGTGATTGCCTGACATCAGCAAAAAGATAAATGAGGTAGAACAGGAAATGAGTAGAAATCCATTGAGCGATTCAACACCAGCCAGAAATATCAGATGACGGGGCAACACCCTTCCTCTAGAGCGAATGCCTGTCTTAGGTGGACGAAGTGGCTCGCCAATTTGCCAAACGACTCTCAAAAACAGCGCATTGCTGTTCCGGAATTGTTTTCCGAACAAGAGCCAGACTGCTGGCGATTGTTCAGCGTTTCGTCAGGACGTAGGAAATTGAAGGGTTACGGTTGAAGGCATTCAGACAGGGTTCAGTTTCACAGTATAGACTAGGATAGGAGCAAGGTTACCTCGCTGCCATCGATTCACGCGACCAAGCGGAGAAGTTACATGACACAGCAGCCGACACTGCGAGTATCAATCAATGGTTATGGTGTTATCGGGAAACGGTCGAGGCTACCGAATATATCTCAGGCCCATCCGTGACAACGATTTGGAAGAAGAAGTCATTCTTTCAACAGCTGAGAAACCATAACGACGAGGAAAAACGATGTGGACAAGATTGCTCTCTATTTTTTTGAAGCGCCTGATCAATCAGGGGGCCTTGGTCGTCGTCTACCCTGACGGGAGGTCAATACGATACGGTGATGGGTTGACACCTGCCGTCACCATGCGTTTGCACGTGCGCGCGCTGCCACGCAAACTCCTGATCAATCCCGACCTCGCATTGGGCGAGGCCTATATGGACGGCACACTCACTGTCGACCAGGATGATATCTATGATCTGGTCGAATTGTTGGTCGTCAATCTGAGACTCCAGCCCGACGTATGGCATTACCACTGGTTAGCACACCTCCGGCGGCTTTACCGCAGGCTCTCGCAGTTCAACCCTGCCGGGCGAGCTCAGCGCAACGTGGCGCATCATTATGATCTGTCCGGTGCGCTATACGACCTGTTCCTAGACGCCGACCGTCAATACTCCTGTGCCTATTTTCGAGATGCAGGTGACACTCTTGAGACAGCGCAAAGCAATAAGAAAACGCTGATCGCCGCCAAACTCCTCCTGTCGCCAGAACAACGGGTTCTTGATATCGGCTGTGGCTGGGGCGGGCTCGGGCTTCATCTCGCTCGTGACTATGGTGCCCGCGTCACCGGGGTGACCCTCTCGCATGAGCAACACAAGATCGCGGAAGAGCGTGCTCGGGCCGAAGGTTTTGGCGACCGCGTGCAATTTTGTCTGCAAGACTACCGCGACATCGACGGCACTTTTGATCGGATCGTATCAGTCGGCATGTTCGAGCATGTCGGGGTTCCACACTACAAGGAGTTCTTCGCCACCCTGCGAGACCGCCTCAAAGACGATGGTGTCGCCCTGCTGCACACGATCGGCCGGGCCGACGGACCGGGATCAACCAATCCCTGGATCGCCAATTATATTTTCCCCGGTGGCTACAGCCCTGCCCTATCGGAGGTACTTGCCATCGTGGAACAGTCCGGTCTCTATGTTACCGATGTCGAAGTGTGGCGACTTCATTATGCGGAGACGCTGAAGGAGTGGCGCAATCGGTTCGAGGCCAAACTGGATCAAGTACGGTCAATCTATGACGAGCGGTTCTGTCGCATGTGGCGGTTCTACCTTGTTGCCAGCGAAGTAGCATTCCGGCACAACGGCCATGTCGTCTTTCAAATCCAGCTTGCTAAAAAACAGGACGCGGTGCCTCTCACTCGATATTATCTGACTGCTTGCGCGACGCAACCACAATCCAGATAGCCATGAATTCGGCAGCTCTGACACGTCTCTTCCAGCCGTTTTCGCAGAGCCTCTCGCGACCGATGCAACCGCTCCCTCAAATTACCCTCGGAGATATCAAACACTACCGCGATGCTTTCGTGGGATTCACCAACCAGCTCCGCGTGCCACAAAATATTGGCGTACTCTGGTTTAAGGGTTGGCAGGAGTTTGTAAAACCACATGCAGACAACGAAGTCGAGATCGCCTAAGGTTCAGTTTCAATTTATAGGATGGTCTAACGTGTAGAGTTGAGCTCACCGCCGCCATCAAACACGTCAAGACAGAGAAGCCATGTCACGCCATACTTAACCGTATTGAATGCAACGGAATGGCTCTGTTCAACCTAGCCTCAAGGCCATTGATATGAAGGGGCACTCAGAGTCCATCCTGCAGAGTCAGCTCTCGGTGATCGATACCGGTGAACCGTTAGCGCCTGAATTCGAACTTTTCAGCGAAGGGGACGAACTCTAGGTCAATTCGTAGATTCGCCGCAGCGAGTCGACGTTTAAAACCCCGTCGGGATTGGTCTCGTTGACGACACCCACAACCACCATGTCATAAAGCGAGAACCGTGCCTTCATTTCGTCATGGAAGACTCGTACCGGCTCATCGGCGGCAAGCATGTTCTCCGGGTCGGTATCAACAGCCAGTGGATTGAGCAGGCTGAACCGCTCGAGCCAGAGGCTCGGTAGCGCCGCCAGAGCCACTAACGTCAGTGTGACGAGCACCATGGCCCATACGATCAGGCGAGGACGGTCGGTCGCGACAGATCTCCACGATCTATCAATCTTTTCAGACATTTGCGGAGCCCCCAGCGTCAGTCAAAGGCATTGCCGGGCTTCTTACCCAGTGCCTTAAGGATCTTTGCCAGTGGACAGAACCCGGTGAAGGCAGACTGCAGCATATTGGCGCCTACAAACGCGGTAAACCATAGCCAGTATGTCGAGTGAAACTGGGAAAGGGCGAGGCTCACGAGAACGAAAGTACCGGCGAATGCGAGTACGAGACGGTCGATCGACATGGGTATCTCCTGCTATATTGACGAATCTTTGGCGTTTCGGCGGTCTCCGTCACGTAGTCACGTAGTCACGTAAGAGTACCGCACGCATAGAGTTTGCAAGGTTCCGGTCGTGTACCCACCACTTACCGAAGCGGCCAAACGACGAGAGGCAAGCAAGGCCTTACGATCCAATGCTCGCTCAGCGAACCTAACATATTCACACTTGTATAGATATGAAGATATGAAGATATGAAGATATGAACCAAGATCGTATGTTGGAAGCGGCGGATCGAGCCACCAATTTGTTAAAGGCACTTTCCGGGCACAGCAGGCTGATGATTCTGTGCCAACTGGTCAACGGCGAGAGAACGGTGGGCGAGCTAGCGGAAGCGCTGGAGATGCGCCACGCGGCGATCTCCCAGCAACTCTCTCTATTGCGAAAAGACGGCTTGGTGTTTGTCCGACGTGAGGCGCGAAACATGCACTACTCCCTCGCAGGAGATGAGGCACGTCGAGTTATCGAGCTTCTCTACGAGTTGTACTGTGGTAATGAGGCAGGAACCGCCGAGTAACGAACATTCACCGACTCGGCTACGCTGACGTCTCCACTACGCAGCGCTGAAAAATGGCTTGGTCGAACCGCCTTTCGTTGACTTTTTAACACGAAAGGCGCTCTACTTTATGAATTTCGGGCAACAGGGATTTTTTGAATGCAGGGAATTGGTGTATTTACGGCGCTGCTCTTCGGTATGTTATTTTTTGGGAGCGGCACGCCGACCGCCAAGATCGTGACAGAAGGGTTCCCCATTTTCCTGGCACCGTTCTTGCGGCTGTTACTGGCCGCCCTGCTCACTACGCCGCTGCTGATTATCTACCGCCGGGAGCTACGCGGAATCAGCCAGCGCAACTGGCTGCTGATCGGTGGGATCGGAGCGATTGGCCTCGTCGCTTTCAGCTTGTTCCTACTCAGCGGCATGGCCTTGGTCAGCGGTGTCATCGGTGCGGTGGTGATGAGCACTAGCCCCGCTGCCGTCGCCGTTGGGGCGGCCTGGTTTCTGGGAGACACACTCGGTCCAGCGAAGCTGATGGCGGTTGGACTGTCGATCGCGGGTGTCTTGGTCATCAACACCTCTGGAGCCGAGGCGGGCGGCCAAGGCGTCTGGATCTCGATTCTCGGGAGTCTTCTTATGCTAGGAGCGGTGGCTAGCGCGACAGCCTACTCCCTCTTTGCCAAACGCGTCACCAGCGAGGTGAGGCCGGTTCTCTTAATCCCGCTGGCGGCGTGGATTGCCGTCGGCATCTTCGCCGCACCGGGCTTATACCAAGCGGCTAATTTCGACTTCGGCGCCCCAAGCATCGAGCAGTGGAGCGCCCTCGCCTGGTGGGGGGTCGGGCCATACGGGATCGGCACGATGCTGTGGTTCTATGGCCTAAAGTCGGTGCAGGCGAGCACAGCCGCGGGCTTCATGGGAGCGATGCCGGCCAGCGGCCTGCTAGTATCGTATGTCTGGCTCGGCGAAGCCTTCCACTGGATTCACCTGGTCGGCTTCGCCCTAGTGCTCGCGGCGATCGCCCTAGTAGCGTGGGCCCACCAACACGGCAAAGCCGCCGCTGGAGCCAAGGGGAAAGCGTTCAGGAGCTCCACCATCTATCCCTGCTAACGGTGCAGCCCGCAGCCCGGCCTTTCGGGTGGTTTGGCTCAGCTGTTTATAGGCTAACTCGAACTCGTTTTCTCATCAGCACCGATTTCAAGCATGCCGTTATCAAGATATTGGTGGGGAGGAATAATCAAATTGGTCGGTGCCGGCACACCCTTAAATACCCGTCCAGCAAGATCGAACTTTGAACCGTGACATGGACAAAAAAACAGTGCGTGTTGCACCTCTGCCCACCCTTGTGGCTCATAGTTCGGCACGCAACCTAAATGGGTGCAAATACCGACCGCAACAAACAGCTCTTATTTGATGCTTCGATAGTCATTTTTCGCGTAGTCAGGCTGGTGATTGACCTGGGAATCGGGGTCTCGCAATTCAGCTCGATGCGCTTTCGCAGTCAAATTCTTCAAATTTTCGGGCGTGGGCCGAAGTACCCATACGGGTTTGCTCTGCCACGCCACGGTAATCATGGCGCCAGGTTCAATTTTTCCTGGATTAAATTTGACTGGAGCTCCAGCAGCCTTTGCTTTGGCACTGGGATTCCACGATTGCACGAAGGGTATAGCGGCCCCAACCAAGCCCGCGCCGGCCACAAACGATGTTGCAGCAGTCAAAAAACGCCGCCGCTGTAAATTGGGTTCATTGATCTTCGTCATGGCCTTAAAACTCCATTCTGATTCTTCGCTATATTGCTTCCCTAATGGTGCGGGCGTCGGAGCCACTCGGCATAATAATCAATCAGTATCAAAGACTCTGAATCAGTTTACACAGGAACGGTTGGAGAAGGGAGTGCCCGTGCCCCCGCTCCCCTCGCCCGCTACCTGCCACCTAACAAATCGAATGCAGCGGCAGGTGCGGGATGCAGCCGGCTTTATCTCTTTAACTTTCACACCGGTTCGACTACCAATAGCCCATCCATGATGAAAGGATAGCCTCCGTAGCTCTTCAGTGGCGCATAAGTACCCGCAGTTGCATTATAAGCGGCATGAATCGGGCAGTAATAGTGGTAGACGCCAGGAGTGCCCAAGGTCACTATTCCCTTTCCTCCATTACCGGGCAGGTTGACCGGCGCAAATGCCTCCATCTGCTCCATCCAAGGTTGATTTCCCTCACCAGGACCCGCTTTTCGATCCGGCATAAGCATAGGTTCGACCGACGGCATGGCGATGTGCATGTCCATGTCTTCGTTGACAAACTGAATGGGCGCGCCGGCTTTGACCACCAGCGCCCAGGGCTCAAAGGTCAAATAGGAGTCGGGAATATCGACCTGCGCCTTTGCCGAGAAGGGAATGCCGCCGCCATGCTCATCAGTGACCACCACTGCCGCATAAGCCGGTAGCGGGAAGTAGGGTGACTCATTGCGAGCGACGACCTGCCCTACCTTGCTGTCGAACCGGGTCGTTTGGTCGTCGTAAAGCAGGTATATGCCCGGCTTAGGCCACTTGAGGTTCTTTTTTTCTCCGGGCTTGATTTGCGCCTTGATTGGCTCGGGAGCTCCGGGCGCGCTGACCAAGCTCAGACCTTGGTTACCTCGGTTGACGATCGGCAGGCTCTCACCCGCGACCAGTTTCAGGACCATAGGCTGGAAGCCCTCGCCGCGAAAGACAAGGCCTTCGTGGTCTGGCATTTTTGCCTTTGCCAAAGCCATGCTCGGCGACATCGTCGAAAGAGCGGCGGTACCGATTATGGCCGACTGGATAAGGTTGCGGCGGGAGACGTGCACCAGGGGCGGTGTGGAATCAGTCATGGGGAGGGCTCCCTGTACGTGAGCGAATGCAACCGGCGCAGAGTCTCTGGCAATATGCGGGTGGCTTTTGGATCTTTTCCGCAGGCTCGTCGGTGAACCGATTTAATTTAAAGCCATTAGGCATGGTTACTTAACAACCGCACTGATTGTCATTAAAAGATAAGCCATATCCGAAACGGTTTCCAGACAAAGATAAAAAAAGGGCGCCTCTCACCCCCGCTGCATAAAGAGACGTCATAAGTCACCTCTGCGCCGCAGATCAAAATCCCTGAAACTTTTGGGGCAATGTTATGGCCTTCGACAATGTGGAGGGAGCGAGGCCCACAGAGGCAAAGAGCAGAAAATCACTGGCGTTTTTTCTAGTAAAAGCCACCGAGAAAGTCATGCCACCGGTTATTAACCTGGGCGGCCTGGTGCTGTCCACAACACGATTGGCCTTCGTCGTCACGATCATCAAGCGTATCAACCTGACGCACGGTCTGGATGGTGGGTCAGTTTTATTGGCCAAAGCGGCCAACAGGCAGGAGTACGTGCAATATCGGCACCCGGGGTCAACGGGGTCAAGACCCCGTTAGATCCCGTTTCTTCTTCTCGAATTCATCTCGGTCGATTTCACCACGGGCATAACGTGCGGCTAGGATATCCAGCGCTTCTTGGTGCGGAGCCTCTATCCGCTTTTCCCCACTGCTCGAAGCCGACGGCCGAAAAATGAAGTAGAAAACCGCGATAACAAGCAGTATCCCCAGTAGCCACATCACAATACCCCCTCCTATGCCCATCATGTCTGTTGGTCCTCCTTTCAGGAAACATGGAATTAAATCAAAACGAGAGCGGACAGTTTACTACCTTAATTAATCCAGCATTCAGTCCCATCAAGGGGAGTCGGGCTCGGCGGGCTTGACGAATTTCAATGTCATGTTGTCCGCCTCACCGATCATTTGGTACCGCGCACGATTCCTGTCTCCCTGCTTCAGCGAGGGTGGCAGGTACCAGACCGGCAGTTTGTGATCGTCTTTCGGGTTGGCATTGATTTCGGAACTCGCAGCAAGGGTGAAACCGGCCCGACGAGCCTGTTCAATTACATACGATTGGGGCAGACGGCCCATTTTATCACTTTCCCCCACAGGCATATCGGGGGCGGCACGATGGGCGACAACGCCGAGCACGCCTCCCGGCTTTAATACTTGGTAGGCGCTACCGAAGAATTGTTGTATCACGGCGCTGGTAGGCTCCCCATGGGGGTTGACGAACACGAGGTCGTGGACGCTTCTGAACGTGAGGACTCTGTCAGCGGAATTGGGGGCGCCCAACGCCAGATACTCAGGTGGAGAAAACGGTTCGAGATGGACTCTGCCGTAAATCTCTGGCGCCCCGTCCAACTTGTGCTGAAAACGGTTGGCCATTTTCCGGAAGAACGGATTGTCGCTTATCTCTGGGAAACTGGCTTCAATGAGCTGACCTTGATCGTGGAGATAGGGCGCCAGTATCTCGGTATACCAGCCACCTCCTGGTAGTACCTCAATGACTCGCATCGATGGTGTTACGCCGAAGAAACTTAACGTTTGCAAAGGATGCCGGTACTGATCACGAGCCTGATGAACTTTGCTTCGCTGGTTACCCTCAATGGCGGCGCGTAACTGCGCCTGGTTTGACGCCGGGAGATCCGCTAGAACCGACGTAGAAAACATCAGTAGAATTGAAGAAAAAACGACACTTGCTTTGATGTTCATCATGCTTATCCCTTTTTTGGCTATCGTTTCCAGAAAGGTACAGTGCATCACCTGGGTCGTCCAATAGCCAGGATGACCATAGTGTTCGTGGATGCCCATTGCCTGCGTTCGATCTAATTGCGCCGTCGAGTAGTACGGCGGGGCGTCTTTCACTGCCTGCCGGATCAGATCGATCGAGACGGTGGCCTCGGACCAGCTGACGCTCTTGATCCATTGCGGCGCAATCAGCACTTGATGACCAAGTCATCAGTTGCTGGTATTCACAATTATGTACCGGATGACCCACGCTTCGTCATCGAAATAGAAATCCTTCACGTGACCAATGACGCCGTCAGTCGCATGGATGGCGTAGTCCTGAATATCATGCACGCTGCGTAACATGTGCTCATCTCCTCTCCGGCGGTAATCCAAATGGGTTTCACCGCGGGATTTATTAGTACGCCGAACGGGCGGCTCGATCGGTGCGATGGCGTACATAGTACCCTTAAGGGTAACTATTCAGCTCAAAAAATCTGTGAAAGTTCTTGACAGGGTTTTTGCTTGAATCTCTTCACCTTATCGGCATACGCACCGATGCTACTAGACAGGCCATAAACGACGACATGAGAGCGATTGGAGGGCTTCAATGACCGATGGCGATCACGGGGCAGCCCCGGTTTTTTAATCGCCGTATAAGGGCGCTCAGAGCCAAAAATGTCGCCCTGAAAACCCGTGCGATAATGGCTGTCTTACAAAGCCATCCCGGTGCGAGCAGACATTGAAAATAGACAATATCGACATTGATTCGGCAATCGCCTCCGTCAAGAACCTTCTTGAGAAAGAGCGTGACCTGTCGCCTTCACTCAAGGCCGCTCTGGAAGTGCTGCTCGTTTTGGTGGCGCTACTGCTCAACCGCACGACGCTCAATAGCAAAAATAGTAGTAAGCCGCCCTCAACGGATCCGAACCGTGACAAATCTTCCAGAAAGGGTTCCAGCAATAGCAAGCCTGGCGGACAGAAGGGGCGTATCGGAACCACCTTGCGGCCAGTCGATGATCCTGATGCCGTGAAAGAGCTGAAAGTCGATCGACGCTCTCTGCCAAAAGGACGGCGGTATCAAGAGGACGGTTATGAAACACGGCAGGTCATCGATATTGATATCGCGCGATTCGTGACTGAATACCGAGCACAGGTTATTAAAGACGACCAGGGGAATCGATTTGTTGCTGCCTTTCCGGACAGGGTCAGTCGGTCGGTTCAGTATGGCATCGGCATCAAGGCCAATGCAGTCTATATGTCGCAGTTTCAGCTACTGCCCTATGACCGAATCCGTGACCACTTTCAGGAGCAGATGGGTATTCCGGTCAGTGCCGGCTCTGTCTTCAATTTCGACAAAGAGGCTTACGAGAAGCTGGATCATTTTGAGCAGTGGGCGAAAGCTCAGCTCGCCAAATCTGAGCTCATGCATGTTGATGAGACCGGCATCAACCTGGACGGGAAGCGCCACTGGTTGCACTGCGCGTCCAATAGCGCATTGACGCTGCTCTATCCCCACACCAAGCGTGGCACCGAGGCCATGGACGAGATGGGCGCTTTACCCTTCTTCAGCGGGGTGCTGTGTCACGATCATTGGAAGCCGTACTACCGTTACGCGTGCACCCATTCCCTGTGCAATGCGCACCATCTTCGGGAGCTGGAGAGGGCATGGGAGCAGGACGATCAACACTGGGCCAAGGCGATGAAAGCACTGCTGATCGATATGAACACAACGGTAGCGGATGCCGGTGGCCGCTTGCCAGCCACTGACGCTGAACGGTGGCGACAGCGCTATCGACAACTTCTCGAAGAGGCAGATAGTGAATGTCCACCACCCGATGAGAGCCTGCGAGAGGCAGGGAAACGAGGCAGGCTAAAACGATCAAAAGCCCGAAACTTGCTGGAAAGGTTGCGCAACTTTGAGCACGACGTTCTGCGTTTTATGGATGTCGAGTACGTCCCCTTCACTAACAATCAGGGGGAGAACGACCTGTGCATGACGAAAGTGCAGCAGAAAATATCCGGTTGTTTTCGATCCACGACGGGGGCGAAGATCTTTTGTCGCGTTCGCAGTTACCTGTCAACGTGCCGTAAGCAGGGGATGTCAGCCACAGAGGCTCTGGCTTTACTCTTTCAGGGAAAAACCCTGCGTTTATGGATACCGATGAGACTCAATTTTAATGATCGTTGCAGATGTGAGCTGAATAGTTACTCGAATTTTATTACGTTTCAGTTTCGGAGAGTTAACCGCACAGATTGAGGACATCTGCGCACGCGTCGGGATTGAACCTGATGGTGAACAAGCCGATCGGTTTATCTCTGACGGCTGACAATAGCGGCGAATTTCCGGTGCGCACCATGTGTAATCTGCTTTAAGCATCGCAAGCGATCCATAAAGCCTAGAACATTCTATAATCGAAACCGGCGCCACAGCCATCTGGGCCGATTAAGCCCAGAGGCTTTCGAGACAGCTTCAGCGTGAGGCTTCGAAGTGTCCAGAAAGCTCGGGCATTCCAGATGATCGTCAATGTCAGAGAATTATTTCGAGCGGCCTTGCAACTCCTGCTGATGCTCCAGCATTTGCTCCATCATCAACTGCATCTGATCCATGCGTTTTTCCATAAACTGGAAGCGATCCTCCGGTTTAATTGCAGGTTGGGCCTGGCTGGGATTCCCCTGCATACCTTGATCATTCATCATTCCCTCGCCTTTCATCATTCCTTGGCCATCCATCATGCCCCGGTTGCCCATCATACCGTCCCGCATCATGCGCATCTGCTCTTGCATGCGCTCCATATGCTCCTGCATGAGCCCTTGATGGTCTTGTCCGGGATTTTGCCGCATCTGGCCGGTCATATTCTGCATGCGGGACATATTCTGCTGCATTTCCTGCGTTTGTTCTGAGGACATCATCATGCCACCGGACCTCTGCTGGTTACCTGAACCCTGCGCCCAGACAACCGGTGTGGCCATAATCAACGAGATTGCGATTACTTTGGTGAAACTCTTCATAGCGAAGCTCCTTAACGAGGTCGATTTGCGACATATCCAGTTAACTGCATCCACCTGAATCGGACCTGAATTTATGCTCAAATCAACCTCTCGATTGCTGTACATCAATTTCTTTGGCTGGTCGATTCAGCCGTCAGATTGCGTTGATAACTTCAGACAGCGTATCTCTCACCTCACCCGCAACCTGCTTGAGCTGCTCATTGTCGATTGCGCTCATGGATGAAACGGGATCAACCGCACTGACTTCAACACCCTCGGTTGTCTCGCGAAGAATAACGTTGCATGGCAACATTGCTCCTACCCGAGGTTCTACGCCGATCGCTTCCCAAGCCATGTCTGGATTACATGCCCCGAGAATTGTGTAGGCGAGCATATCCTTGTCCAGTTTCTTTTTCATGGTCGCCTTGACGTCTATTTCCGTCAAAATCCCAAAGCCCCGATCGGCAAGGGCCTTACGGGTTCGTTCGTCCACTTCAGCAAAATCGGCATCCTGAATAACGCGATCCATTGTATAAGACATACACATCTCCTTTTTCCGGGGGAGGCTCCATCAGCCTAGTCGTCTGATAGTTTCACTACCCTCAATCGTAGGGCATTCGTAATGACGCTTACCGAAGACAACGACATTGCCGCAGCCGCAATGATGGGCGACAGCAGGATGCCGGCAACTGGATACAAGACCCCCGCCGCAATCGGCACGCCAGCGGTGTTGTAAACAAACGCGAAAAACAGGTTCTGCCGGATATTGCGCATAGTTGCCTTTGACAACTTCCGTGCTTCAACAATACCCATCAGATCGCCGCGCAACAGCGTAATACCCGCGCTTTCAATGGCCACGTCCGTCCCGGTTCCCATGGCAATACCGACGTCTGCAGTGGCCAGGGCTGGTGCATCGTTCACACCATCGCCGGCCATAACCACAATGCGACCCTCATCCTTCAGACGCTGAATGATTTTGCCCTTGTCTTCCGGCAGTACTTCCGCTTCCACCTCATCAATATGGAGCTTGCGGGCCACGGCTTCGGCGGAGGTTCGGTTGTCTCCGGTCAGCATCACCACCCGAATCCCTTCCTTTTGCAGAGCCGTTATTGCCGCTGCCGTGGTCTCCTTGACCGGGTCCGCAATCGCTAGCAAACCACATATTTTTCCATCCACGGACGCAAAGATCACGGTAGCGCCGTCTTTTCTCAGCTGGTCCGCTTCTTCATCGAAGTCGGAGGTATCGACGCTTTCTGCCTCCATCAGCAACCGATTGCCAAGCAGAACCTTTTTTCCATCGATCTTGCCGGTGACGCCTTTACCGTTCGGGGAGTCGAAATCCTCAGCGTCCGGCAATTTCAACTCCATGGTTTTGGCTTTTTCGAGAATGGCATGAGCCAAAGGATGCTCACTGCCCTTTTCGAGACCACCGGCGTATCGCATCAGGTCATCATCGCTGAAACCGTTTGCCGGAACCAACCTCGTCACCTGAGGTTTGCCCTCGGTCAGGGTGCCGGTTTTATCCACCACCACAGTATCGACTTTCTCCATGCGCTCCAAAGCTTCCGCATCTCTGATCAGAACACCGCTCTGGGCGCCGCGTCCAACGCCGACCATGATGGACATGGGGGTTGCCAGACCGAGTGCGCAGGGGCAGGCAATGATCAACACACTGACCGCTGCAATAAGCCCGAACGCCATTGATGGTGGCGGCCCGAAAATGGACCAGACAATAAACGCAATAGCAGCGATGACGATGACCACAGGAACAAACCAGCCGGCAACTTTGTCCGCCAGGCCCTGAATCGGCGCACGACTACGTTGTGCGCTGGCCACCATCTGCACGATCTGCGACAGCATGGTGTCGCGCCCCACTTTGTCGGCGCGCATGATGAAGCTGCCCTGCTGATTGATGCTGCCACCAACCACCTGGTCGCCCGTCTTTTTGCTGACCGCCAAAGGCTCTCCGGTCACCATGGATTCATCCACATTCGAGCTACCTTCAAGGACTTCGCCATCCAATGGCACCTTGTCGCCGGGGCGAACCCGGAGGCGGTCGCCGACTTTTACCTGGTCGAGGGAAACATCGGACTCGTCGCCTTCATCGCCCAGCTTTCTCGCGGTTGCTGGTGCGAGATCGAGCAGGGCCTTGATGGCGCCGGAGGTCTTCTCCCGGGCCCGCAGTTCCAGTACCTGCCCGAGCAAAACCAGCACCACAATGACGGCAGCGGCCTCGAAATACACCGCAACCGAACCATCCGCCTGCCGGAAGGCATCCGGAAAGATTTGCGGCACCAAGGTAGCGACAAGGCTATAAATCAACGCGACGCCAGTGCCAATGGCAATCAATGTGAACATATTCAAGTTGCGGCTGAGGACTGATTTCCAGCCACGAACGAAGAATGGCGCGCCACACCAGACGACCACTGGCGTGGCCAGAATCAACTGAATCCAATTGGAGATTTGTGGCGACACAATCTGGTCAATCCCAAAAAAGTGACCACCCATTTCAAGCAAAAAAACAGGAAGCGCCAGGGCCAGACCGATCCAGAAACGACGAGTCATGTCAGTGAGTTCTTCGGAGGGTCCGTCATCAAGACTCACCTCCTCCGGCTCAAGCGCCATCCCACAAATAGGGCAATCGCCTGGCCCCTGCTGACGAATCTCCGGATGCATCGGGCAGGTGTACATGGTGCCGGGCGCTACCGGCTCTGCCGGTTCACTCTTGTCACCGAGGTACTTCTGTGGATCGCCTTCGAACTTCGACTGGCATCCGGACGAACAGAAATACCAGGTCTTGCCCGCATGCTTGCTGCGATGCTCTGCGGTATGGGGATCGACGGACATCCCGCACACGGGGTCTTTTACAGAATGCTCACCCATTTCGTGCTCCTGTCTTATCAGCGGGCCAGTTGGCAAAAGCGATGAAATACAACAACGCCAGATTGACCATCGGAACCAGCATCAGGAATCCCAGCCAGCCTGGATATCCCGCACGCTGACAGATTCGCCATACCGGTATAACGACTACAATCGCAATCACCAGCATCCACAGCCAATGCCCGGCCCACATGGTGTTCCCAAACATGTTCTCGTCCATCATGAGATTGCCCTTTCCCTTTTTTTGAAGATATTAATGGTGATGCGCGTGAGAATCTTCATCGTCCATCGCTTTTTTTCTTGCTGAAGATTTCAAAAAAATCTGTTCGCCAATCGCGATCACGATCATGGTGGCAATTGCTACACCAAGCACGAAGGGATCTGAACTCAGCTTTACCCAGACAAAACCACCCAGCACCATCAGATCCAGAACGATCGCCACAGATGGCACCCATATCGTCGCCTTCACATCCTCACGCAGGTAACGCAACACCCCCCAATGAATGGCGATATCCATAATCAGATAGAAGATAATCCCGAGCGCTGCAATCCGTGAAAGATCGAAAAAGGCGGTTAGAATCAGGCCCAGCACCACCGTGTAGACAAGTGTGTGTTTCTGAATGCTTCCGGACATGCCGAAGTGGCTGTGGGGGACCAGTTTCATTTCGGTCAGCATGGCCAACATGCGAGACACCGCAAATATGCTGGCAAGAATGCCACCCGCCGTTGCCATCATGGCAATGGCTACCGTGAACCACACACCATACTCGCCCAGCGCCGGGCGTGCGGCGGCCGCCAAGGAGTAATCCCGGCTCTCAATAATTTCGGCGAGGGAAAGATTGCTTGAAACGGCGAAACCAACCAAGGTGTAAATTACCACGCAGGCGGCAATTGAAATCACGATGGCGCGGCCAACATTGCGATGCGGGTCTTTAACTTCGGAGCCGCTGTTTGTAATCGTGGTAAAACCCTTAAACGCCAGTATGCCCAACGCCGTTGCGCCCAGGAAATTGCCAACGGCACCGGCCTCTCCCGTATTGGAAAAGTCGACGGCAAGGCTGTCGGCCAACCAGACACCGACCAGTCCAATAATCAGAATGCCGCCGATCTTTAACACACCAATGAAGGACGCCACCCCCTGAACCATCCGGTTGCCCAACAGGTTGATCACAAACGCTACCAAAATGAGTGACACCCCGAGAATGGGCACCATAAGCCCACTATCATCGCCGCCGAACAGCTGCATGGTGTAGGAGCCGAAGGTACGAGCCAGAAAGCTCTGGGCGATCACCATCGAGAAATACATGAGCAGGGCGTGGAAGGCTGTGGGTAAGCGATCGCCGTAAGCTTTATGCAGGTACATGCCAATACCGCCGGCTGACGGATAAGCATTGGAGATTTTGATGTAGGAATACGAACTAAAGGAAACGATCACCGCCGCAGCCAGAAACGCCAGCGGGAACAGCGCTCCTGTCATTTCGGCCATCTGCCCGGTAAGCGCAAAGATGCCGGCGCCGATCATGACGCCGGTGCCCAGCATAACTGTGCCGGATAACGTCAAACTGCCCTCTTTGTAGCGGGACTTCCTATCCTGCTCCTTGCTAACTCCCATGTAGCCTCCCGTTACTTTTTCATCGGTGGAATTTTTGAACAGCAGAAGGGATCAAGGTTGGCGTTGGCCCGAATGTTTTCATCACCGAATCGGTACCGCGCCAGTTTTTGACGCTCCCACCAGCCGCCTTCCAAATGACCGCCATTCGCCCCAACAAGCTCAATCAGAGCGTCGGTAGACCAATGGGTGGCGTCAAAAGTGGCAATCAACCGATTTTTCGATTTGCGCTCGGCAAAATCAACGCACGGATGATGGTTCAGCTCCTGAATCAAGTCCTCCCACTGGCTGTCGATCATTCCGTCAACAGTCAGTTTACGTCGAAGCAGAAATTGCGCCTGGTTTGTTGCTTTATGAGCATGGATCATGGCTTTGCACCTCTTAGCCAATTTGCAATGCCCCTATCACAACATCTCAACCTGAACTGATACTGAAAATCGGTGAGCAACGCCGGTTTTTAAATGGCTATTTGATATGAATCATAAATTGCGCCTGCGGGTCAGGACTATTGGCAGTGAAGGTCGAACTCATTGCGCCTTGGTCTGAGTTATCCCCAACTGCTTGTTAGCTGCATCGCGAATCTCCCGGTAACGATCAGGATTACTGATCAATGTATCCAGATCATCCTCAGGAAAAATCTCATTCTTCTTTTTCTTAGCTTCCTCTTTATAAAAGATAGACGGTATCAATTGTTCCAGACAGCGCAACATAACCTCAGGCGAAACCGACGCCCCGGGCGATGCCCCCAGTAAGGTCCCGTAAGTTTTGTCCTTGGACACAATGATTTCTGTGCCCATCTGCAAACCACGGTCTTTGATGATTTGCACTCGCTGGCCGGCTTGAATCGGTTTCCAGTCAAATCGTTTACTCAAGCCCGGAGCAAAGCTATCAAGCTCCTCGAACATGCTCTTTTCGCCTTTGAACGTCTCTGAAACCAGATATTTAACCAAGGGGAAATTCTCTAAGGCTACATTCAGCAAACCCGGGATGTCGTGCGGCCGAATGGATCTGAGGTAATCAAAAAACCCACGGCCTCTCTCAAGCAGAGGTTTGAATGAGGCGAAAGGACCAAACAATAAGTAATGCTTACCGTCAACCACCCGCAAATCCAGATGCGGCACGGACATGGGAGGCGCGCCCACTTTCGCTTTGCCATAGGTTTTAGCCTGGTAATACCCGGCCTGCTCTTCACTGATCGGCGCCCGAAGAAAGCGCCCACCCACAGGAAAGCCGGTGAAGCGGTTTCGAAACGGCAAGTGGCTTTTTTTCAGAAGGGGAAATGCGCCCCCACCGGCACCGACAAAAAGCACATCCGCTTTGTACTGAACCGGTTTCCCTTTGCATTCAGCCTCGATAACCCACCGCTCGGTCGGGCTCCTGTGCACGCGCTTAACGTGGGTGCCATACTCAAACTTTACACCCAAGTCCTGCATTGCGTGGGCCGCCATTTGCTCCGTTAACGCACCAAAATTAACATCCGTACCTGTCTCAATGACGGTAGCCGCCATTTTTTCATGGCGTGGGCGCTCGTCCATGGTGTAAGGAATCCAGCTCTTGATTTCATCAAAGTCTTCGGAGTACCGCATGTGCTCAAAAAAATGATGAGCCGACATTTCCTTGAACCGTAATCGCAGTTCTTCAATAGCGGATTCGGAAACAATGGTGCAATGCTTGGTTTGATTAATAAACGTTTTAGGGTCTTTGATGGCCCCTTTTTCGATCAAATATGCCCAAAACTGCTTGGCAACATTGAACTGGGCATGAATCTTATAAGCTTTTTCAATCGAAATGGCCTCTCCATCCACTGGAGTATAATTAAGCTCACAGTTAGCTTCATGTCCCGTACCGGCGTTCCAGAATGGAGAGGAGTTTCCTCCGCCGGCACTGTCCAGTCTCTCTAAAATGGTGATATCCAGATCCGGTGCTATCTCTTTTGCCAAGGTGGCAAAAGTGGTTCCCATAATCCCCGCGCCTATAATGACTACGTTCATAAAGTCTACTCGCTCGCGTCAAGTTTTTAGACATTCGTCAAAATGGCAGTGTCACCATATTTGCACTCATAGACTACGCCCACATAGGGCGGGAAGGAACGGTCAATCAGGTCAGCAGCTCCTTGGTGTCATCAAAGCCACTGCGACGCTGACAACAGCGGAGGCGCATAACGCCCCCAGGAAAGGCACCAGTGTGGGAATGCCGCCGGGGAAGCTGGCGGCTTCAAAACCGGCCATTACGCTGCCAGTGCTCACGGCACCGGGCAGCACCGCGCCCACAATTCCTGCCATCGCACCGGCAACGGCGGCCGATGTTGTCATCCGCGACCAGAGCCCCAGAAATACCGGAATAACCGAGGTTGCGCACAACAGGTCCGCGATCAGGAATAGCCGGAGCACCGAGTAACCCTGCAAGGCAACCAGCACGACCGGAACCATCAACAAGCAGGTAATCCAGCGGGCGGATGTCAGTGAAAGGCCCTTCTTTTCTGTAACGGCCATTGAAGCCAGAGCGTTCTGGAGGGTATCCACCGACGACGCTACCAGACAGAGCGCCAGTACCAGCGCGACAATCCCGAGCCAGGCCGGTGCCTGTGTCAGCAAGGCAAAGAACGGGATCGGCGGAGTGCCGATATCGTCCAGGCTCAGTGATGCCGCAATACCCAGTGCGCCAACCAGCCCAACTACCAGTACGGTAATACCGCCACCCAGAATGGCCCCCCGGCCCAGCGCGCCATCATCCTCGGCTGCCCAGAGTCTTTGCCAGTAGCCCTGATGGAATAAATTAGCGGCGGTTACGGCAATCACCAGCGTCAGCGCAACGCTCAGTGAGGCGGACAACGGAATATCGGGCAGTTTGGCCGTATCGAGTGCATTCGGCAGTTGCGGCAAGGCCACGACGGCTACGACGATTAGCAGCGCCAGCAACAGCAATGCCTGCCAGCGGTCGGTTTCAAGACTGGCCCGCAGACCGCCCCATGCGGTGTAGATCAGCGTGGTCACGGCGACAGCGACAATAGCGATACTACCGTCAAGCTCGGACAACAGATTGGTGATGGCACCGATTGCGGTCAGTTCCGCAGTCAGGAAACACAGCATGTAGAGTACGGAGATAGTCGTTACCCAGCGGCGTACGCCGTTGCCGTAACAGGCCTGGGCAAACTCGCCAATGCTGCGCCCTTCTGGCAAGTATCGACGAATCGCGGGGCCACAGAAGGCGAATACAATAAACGGCAGCGCAGCACCGACAGCATAACCTGCAAGTGCGACTGGCCCGACCAGAGCGCCAACTTCCGGTGGCGCAAACAGAATCCAGGCGCCCATGCCCGAGGCACAAAAAGACAGGCCAATGGCCTGGGCACCCTGGCTGTTACGGGCGGTGATATAGTCATCAAGACCGCCGTCAGCTAAACGGGCTCGCAGACCCAGCCAGGCAAACAGAATGAGGGCGCCTGAAAGCGCCAGAGAAGCAGGTACTAACATGTCGCACTTCCTCCGCCGGTATTAACCGGATCAGGTTCCAGGGTTTAGCATTCTCAGTCCTGCTGTGGGCAGGACTCCCCTGGCGACGTAAATGGGATTGTTCTGGTGCGGGCGCTATTAGCGCGCGTATCACGACGAGCAGCTATAATGCGACGATCCACCGACCTCAAAGAACTCCGACGGCTTCAGCCTATAGTACTGCTCCTCCACGGTCTTCGATTGCTCGGCGTATGGCTGCGTCATGACTTCCTGCAGCTCTCGAATTAAAGAATAGTTCCCCCCAGCCGCCTGTTGATACGCAGGCACAACAAACCACTCCCGCAAACTGTATTTTGGATTGACGAGCTTCATCTGTCGAGAAAGCTCCTCACGAGAGCGCGGTCGAGTGAGCGATTTCCATTTTGTGAGCCACTCAGACCAGCGCTTGTCCATGCCTTCTGGGTCTGTATCGTACGTCGAGCCCTCGTAGAAGCTCGTTTTGAGTAAGCCAATATCGTCAGGCACCCTCGAGAGCTCGCGGAAGAAAATGGTGTAATCAACAGACGTTTGCTCCATCAGCGTTGCGAGCTCGCTGAACAGCGCCGGGTGAAAAGCATCAAGCCCAAGTTTGGCAGCCCACATCTTCTCCATTTGCGTTTGCATCACCTTTGGAAAATCACTTTGAATCTCGTCGAGCTGTTGCAAGCAATCCTGATGCGACGTCAGCAACGGCCGCAGCGCTGAACAAAACATGTGGAAGTTGCGCTTTGCTGCCTCTGGTTGATTCAGGAACGCGAAATGATGTCCGCCACCGGTCCATGGCTGGTAATGCGGATCAAACACATCGCAAAATCCGAATGGCCCGTAGTCGAGTGTGAAGCCGCCGGCGGCACAGTTGTCGCTGTTGAAGTTGCCTTGGCAGTAGCCAACGCGGATCCAGTTCGCCACAAGCGACGTGAGTCGGCCGAGGAACTCGCGGGCAAGCAACACCACTTTTTCGGCGGTGGCTAGTGTCTGGTCGATTGCGTCTGCGTACTCACGATCGATCAAGTGTAACACAATCTTCTCGAGCTCCTCCATCGCGTGCGGGTGTTCCTTCTTGCGGGCGCGACGACTGAAGAGCTCAAGTTGGCCAACCCGAAGGAACGACGGTGCGACGCGCGTTGAGATGGCGACTGGCTCAGATATAAGTATGTCTGGATCCTTCGAATGTGAGCCCTGTGAGTACCACGGCCGCCTGACCTTCTCCGTTTTCGAGACGTACAAGCTTAGGGAACGTGACGTTGGCACCCCGAGTGCGTGCATGTGCTCCTGTGCCAGAAACTCCCGGACACTCGAGCGTAGAACGGCCCGACCGTCGGCCCCACGGCAGTATGGCGTCCGGCCACCGCCTTTTAATTGCATTTCCCAGCGTCGACCACTGATGACGGCCTCTAGCACTGAAATTGCGCGCCCGTCGCCGTATCCGTTGCCGGTTTGGAACGGACATTGCTGGTTGTATTCGGTTCCGTAGATAGACAGTGCGTAGCCACACGCCCAACCGACCTTACGCATCGGCTCTGGAACGCCCGTAAGGTCGCCGGAGAACACACGTACGAAGTCAGCCGACTGCGCCATGCTGTCGGCAAAGCCCAGTTCGCGAAATAAGTCTTTGCTATGGGCGACGTACTCCGGGTTTTCGATTGGCGTGGGATTAACGGGAACATAGTGACCCGTGAACACTTGTCGCGGTTCATGGTCGCGCCCGTTTGCTTTCGCGTCAGGGTCGCAGTTGAGAGAATCCATGAGCGAATAGTTTGCCAACTTTGCGAGATCATCGAGGGTCGCGACCATAGCGGGTGGGACTCCTAATGCGTGGGTTTGATTATGTTTTCTGCGCCTTTCTCATAGCTCGCGGCCCAACTGTCGCGGCCGAGTTCTGTGGCGCATGCAACGTCTGCTTCGGGAACCATCGACATGTCTCCCAGTTCTCTCGCGTCGTAATGAAATACGCACAAGCGTGAAGCAAATTCAGCGAACGGTAGCGACGCTTCGCCGTAGCGTTCTCCATTACTCTGGGTCGAGCAATTAATACCCTGGCCCCAATCCTGGCCGCTGTCGTTGTTGGGATTGAAAAAATAGATGCGTATTTCGCCATGTCGATCAAGGTTCACCCGGATGATGGTTATGGCATGGCGTCCAACTAGGCGCCCTCCACTGTCGGTAACTGCGATGCCGGCTGGTTGTGGATGGATAACCGGTATGTTGCCATTGTAATATGGGTGATAGCAGGCATAAAAGTGGCGTATAAAGTACTGATAGTCGTGGATTTTCCCTGTCTCCCGGCTTATGACACTAAGAAACCCATGCCCTACCCACCAGCCATACATTTCAGGGTTTATCCAGCGGTGCAGGTCGTCGTCCCGCACGCCGCACAAGCGCCCCATCTCGCCATAAATCCGATCAAGGTGGGGCACCAGAACCAGTGAAACCGGGTCCACATCTGTTGGAGGTTCTTTCGCAAGGCCGGCTTCCAGGTGTTGAGAGGTTATTTGGTGACCCTCGAAACGCATAACGACATCATCATCACGGGCGGCCCAGGCCACCAACTGCAACAGATAATCAGCGTTGTTGAAGGCCCACATTGAAAGGCCGATAACCGACTGACACGTCGGGTTGTTACCCTGGCCAACACCCAAAGGTTGCCCTAGCAGGCTCAATACACCGGCGAGTAAATACACCCGCGGAGGGTGTGCATTGCCGAAAACTTCGCTCAGTTGTTCAGATGCCGCCGAGCACAGCTTCATTTCGACGTGCCGCCATAAGCCCGAAGCCACTGGTGGGGTGAATAGAGAGCCGCGTTCAAGAAGCATGGCCAGCCCGTATACAGCCTGACTGGTTTCCGGGTGTACAACTTCGTCTATCAGTTTGAGGACAATCTGGCGGTAGCATTGAAGGGCGTCGTTGCCGGTGATGCTCAGGCCCAGTGCCAAAGGTATCAGATGATCCCAGTGAGCGAGCAGGTGTCGTAACAACATGGGATGGTAGGGAGAAACCATGCCCGTTTCGTGCATTGCACTGGCAAAGCCCTGGGCCTCTTTAGATAGCGCGAGTTCGTCCATGGCCGCCAGGCGCTCGCTATAGACTGCAAAGCCCGGGTCATCGCGGCAGCCTGCAGCTGGGCCGAATAAAGCGCTCACAAGGCGCGCTGCTTTATCCATACCCGACGTCTCTATTGCCGGATCAAACAGACATTTGGCAATTTGGCTGACCATCTGCTTAATGCTGTCTGTTTGTATTGGTCGCTGGGCCAGCAAACGGCGCACTTCATCCACCAAGCTGTCGAGAATACTCTCGTAGCCCAGCCTGCTGAGCAGATACTGATAGAGCGAGTTGACGATTTGTCCTAGCCCCTGTGGCCGCTCCCGATCCGCTTCGCTCATCTGGCCTGACAGCAGATCCAGATTCAATGCCGTCACCTGAGTCAAAAACCGCTTGGCCTGCTCTGCTGAAATTCCGGGATGGCGAAAATCACCCATAGCTACAGCAAGCAGCCTAAGCTCACTCAGGGCTTCGATGGCCGTGAAGTCTGGCGCACCCTGGCGTAACGTGCGCACGGCGAGCGCGGGCCTCAGGATAGCGGGTTGGCCCCAATCACCGTTGGTAAATATGCCCTTGGCCTCCATTGCCGGTACTCGGGCGTACAGCGCGTCCAGCCCGCCCGGAGCTTCCATAACGAGGAGTGCTGCGTCCAGTACTTCCCTGTTAGACGCCATGGGAGCGGTCTTTCGGGCAAGCGCAAGCTGTTCCAGCGCCCCGTCAAAGGTTGCAAGCAAAACATTAGTATCTGATTCAGAACTGGAAATAGTCACAATAATGTCCTTGCCTAAGCAATTGGCTGCTTCGAATCGCCCAAAGATGCTCTTAAGGCGTTTCGGAAGCAAACTATTCTGAGACTTTTGTTTCCAATTGTAACCACGACGACTATATTGAGGTAAACGTCGGAGCCAAATCACCCAATTTATCGGGTGTGTTTAAATATCCACGCCGTTTGTCTGTGCTAATCAGTAAGGAGAACCACGAATGTCGATAACACCAGAAACTCAATTACGCAAAGAAGTAGCAGCTTGGCTCGATCCCAACATGGACTCAGTCAAAGGAACCGAGACTCCCAAGGATCCGAACAAAGGCTACATCGCCCTGCTTGGCTGGAGCGTCAATGCGATCAAGGCGGCACAAAAGTTTGACCGCCGCTATATAGTGGTTGCCCCCGAGTGGGCTGCTGATTTCTGTACTGCAAACAAGATACCTTTCATCCCATGGGATTTTCTCCGTCTGAACGATCGGTCCCTGGAGATTGCAAAAAGGCTTAAGGCGGAAGGTGTTGATGTGGCGATACCGCTGTTCGAGGAAACCGTCGAGTGGTCGGGGGCGATCAACTCTGTCCTCCTCGATAGCCCTCGTATGTTCGGGCAGTCTATTCTGTTCCGCGACAAGGCTCTGATGAAGCGCCGTGCACAGCTTGGCGGAATTCGTGTGGGTATCTTCGAGGAAGCGCACGAGAAAGAAGACATCGTGCGCTTTATGAAGCGAGTCAACCAGACGCTGCTCAAGCTGGATGGTGACCCGGACGACCCGATACACGTTAAAGCATTCGACAAGGCCGGTTGCCTTGGCCACCGAATGATCCGAAAAGTAGAAGAAATCGACAACATTCCGGCGGAAGAATATCCGCTACTGATGGAAAGTCACCTAGATGGCTGGGAGTTTGCCGTTGAGGCGTGGATCCACGATGGTAAAATCCAGTTTCTCAATATTTCCGAATATGTAACCTTGGGCTATTCGGTATTTGTACCCGCTACCGCGCAACTCGAGAGCTGGCGCAACGCGATCACCAAGCAGATCGAGTTGTTGATCAAAACGTTCGAGATAAAATTCGGTTTGATTCATCCCGAGTACTTCGTCACTGCAGATGGTGAGATGTACTTTGGCGAGGTTGCGTATCGCCCGCCCGGATTCAAAGCGTTCGAGCTTATAGAGAGAGCTTACGGGTTCAGCGCATACCAGGCCTCAATGTTGGTGTTTGATCCGAAGAGCACGAAAGAGGAAGTGGCTGCCTTCTTCCCACGGGAAGTGGTTGATGCGAAATGCTACGCAGGTTGCTTTGGCGTGTACCCAAGACGTCGTGTGGTCAGCAAGCTGGAAATGCCCAGTGAAACCGTTG
The DNA here is from genome assembly GCF_900215155.1 of Marinobacter sp. LV10R510-11A. Classification (NCBI taxonomy): domain Bacteria; kingdom Pseudomonadati; phylum Pseudomonadota; class Gammaproteobacteria; order Pseudomonadales; family Marinobacteraceae; genus Marinobacter; species Marinobacter sp. LV10R510-11A. The sequence goes on along the minus strand of NZ_LT907980.1, from coordinate 1,008,134 downwards.
ATCACCCTTACTTTGAGTCTCACGAATTGGTCGCGCCGACAGAAGAGACGGTTCCTGACCGGGCAGCTTTCGGCACTCATTGGGGCCTGATCTTCTTCTTTGGTGACGACCCCATCAAGATGCGGGATCTGTTGAAAGCCCAGGAAGAGCTGGATTTCTATGTTTAACGATTTGGTCCACTGCGCCTGATTATCACTTTATACTGGCCCAGCACCCCCGTGCTGGGCTTTATTACAACTACTCTTTAAACGCCTCACCGTCTGCCTAGCCAAACGCTAACCAAGCACCCACCAGTACCATCAAACTGCCAGAAACCCGATTGGCCAACCGAACACTGCCACCTTTGCTTAGCGCCCGGCGTAGTGTGCGTCCGCCATGGGCGTATAACTGCAGACACAAAAACTCCAAGGTGAGAATAATCAATACCAATGCCGCCAGTTGCGGTGTCATCGGCAGGGTGCTATCAATAAACGGTGGTAGTAGCACAACAAAAAATGCCCAACCTTTCGGATTGGCTATGGCTGTGACAAACCCCTGGGCTGCCAATTCCCAGCGTGACGCCGTAACCGGCTCTGCATCCGCTTCGGGCATAGCCATCTTGCCTCGAGAGCGCCACATCTGAATTCCTAACCAAGCCAGGTAAGCGCCACCGGCGTACTTGAAGAGCTCAAATGCGGTCGGATACTGCAGCATAAACGTAGCTACGCCCACGGCGGAGGTGGCTGCCACAATCCCCACCCCTAATAGCTCCCCTGCCATCATCCACATCGCGCGACGCACACCGATAGTAATGCCCAAAGACAGTGCCAGCGTCATGCACATGCCGGGGGTAATAGACACGACAAAAAAGGTCGGAATAAAGGCGGATAACAAAGAAATATTCAAAAAAGACACGTGAAGGATACCCATTAAAAATTAGGCGAGTGGCAGTGAATCATTGCAGATGGATGCTGGCGACGCTAGTGAATCAATAATATTGTGTAGCTACCTCAGAAGATGAGGCCGTGTTTATTGACTTGGATCTCTGATTCTCATACCGAACTGTAGAGTTGCCGCTGCGCCTCGCGCAGCGGCCCGTTAAGATGGGCGCAAATAGTCCAACAAGGACTATCAGCGCTTAACCGTCACACTCACCACCTTGCTGTACTGCCGATAATCGAATTCGCCGGTAACGTCCCCTGCTTCGTTCATCAGCGGAAAGACATAGCGCGGGGTCATCACTACCTCGTAGTCGTAATCACCCATGGGGCGCACGTCCACCTCAACAAAACCGTAGTGCTTGCCACCGTCGATAAGCTGGTTCCCACTCCATATTTCAGGTGCATCACTGTGAGCACTCCAGTGTGTTGCCTGGGCCTCGGCTGGCAGCAGGTCAAAGGGAACGTAGGTTGTCGTTGGCGGGTAGCCCGAGCCACGCAGGCCGTCGCCGGAAAATCCAACATCCCAGTAGTGCACGCCATTCATTTCTACGTATTCGAGCAGTTCATCATGCCCTGAAAGTACCGCCGTTACGGCATACCGTTCGAACAGGTCTCGATAGATTCGCATGGGCATGCCAGACTGATTGTCTTCGCCATTGGCAATGCCAGCAGAGCCTGGGGTCATGCTGTGAACACCGGTGCCAAAGGCAGTATGGTGAAATTGCACAAAGATGATTTGTCCCGTGGCCTGAGCGTTGGCCAGTTCCCGCACTGCCCAATTCCACTGTTCACTACCTTTGTTAAAATCCGGAATTCTGGATTCTGTCCCGTTAATCATCAGATTGGTGTCTTTTGACGGATCGCTGTCATCACCGTTTGATGAGTCCAGTATAATCAGGGTCACCGGGCCGTAATCAGCACGGTAATAACGCTTTTCATAGCGCTCATCGGTTCCAAAATTTCGGGGCAGCTCCCAATAGGTATTCCATTTGTCATAGGAAAGCATGGATGCGGCGGCGTTGTAGCCGGGGCTTTCCGGGTGCCAATAGTTCTCATGGTTGCCCAGCGCCGGGAAGATAGGCGTTGTGGAGGCTAAGGTGCTCCACTCACCTGCGGTATGGCGCCAGAATTCGTCCCAGTCGAGCTGGCGCCCGCCCTTTTCAACCAGATCGCCCGCGATTACCAAAAAGTCAGGGTTACGTTCCGTTGCGTATTGAATATTGGCTTTAAAGCCTGTGGTCTGGTCGACCGGATACTGCCGGGTGTAAGTTGAAGGATCTGTGCCCAGCTTGCCGCCATCAGCCATCAGCCGTAAGCCCATTAGCCGTCCAGCGAACCGTTTTTTGGGTGGACTCGGGTTCTGTTTCCATATCAGACATAGTGATGAAGCGAACCGGTGTGCGGCTGCCCGTTACTGCGGCCGTTTTAAATTCTGAGGTGAAGTCGGCGTCAGCCCCAGGCTGAATGACCGTGTATGGGTAGGGTGTTACCGTAGTTTTTATCGCCGTGGATGTAGTCTACTTCAGAGGCACCATAACTCAGGTGCTCAGCCAGTACCGGGCGAGAATCGAATGAGCCAATCCCCTCTACCTCGATGCTGCCAGACACATCGGTGTCAGTAAACCAAACAACGGTTGTGCCGGTTGCGGATGGGTTTTGCAGATAAGGCAAAACCCGAAAACGGGTGGCTTGCGCTTCAACCAGTGGTGGGACTACTTCCGGGTTACCCGCCGTCGTGCCATTGCCTGACGAGCCGGAGTCATTAAAGCATGCTGCCAGCGGCAAAACGCTGGCAGCAACCATGGACACAAAAAACAAGCGCTTCATATAAACCTTTCCCATTGAGTGTGATCGTGGAAAAGAGTCTAAGTTTTTATTATTTCAGGAATATTAAAGCTTTAGTCTCGATAACGTTTTCAGGTTGTTTCATCGCCCGTAACAATTTTTGCCTGCTGCTTGTCTACAAGCTCTTCCAAGCTCATGTACTCACACTCTTTGCTGGCAATAAAGCTGTCGGCAGAGTCGATCAATATGTTGTCGTCCCTCATAAACCGACGCCCGAGTAGAACTGGGTATGAGAAATTGCCGCGATCCGTCAGTGAAAACTGGGTTTCATGGCGAATGCCAGAAATACAAAAATCCATCATCACAACGTAGCGTCTTTGGGATGGCGCGCCTTTGCGTTTTATAAGTACGGTGCGCTCAACTGGCAGCTCCAGTTCTAGAATGATCTCTTCATGGTTAATATCACCTTCGGCAGGGTGATCCTTGTGATCTGCTAATGGAATCTGGAATTTCACCCATTTCTGATCGTCTTGCTTGAACTCTTCCACATTCACTGCGTGTAGCGATGAGGTTTTTGCACCGGTATCCAGCCGAGCTTTAAGCCTAAGACCGGTGTCGTGCATTACCACCCACTCTACAAACCCGAGAGTCTCGGGAACCGTCGCTTCGCTTTTTGACGTTGTGTCTGCCAAGGCTGCGGTCGGGATAATAAGCGCCGTAGCGAGTGAAAAGGGGATCAGAAATCTCATTCAATTCCTCCTGCAAATGACTGTAAATCTGGGAAAAATGATAAAAATCGTTCTTCAAGCTCTGAATGCAGCGGCCGGATCTCGTGAATGATTCCGGCAAACGCATTTTGGAAGCGGATGCGCTCTGTCACCCTGTCCAGGGCATAACCTATGTTGTCGAGATCGCGATAGGATCCAAACCAGTCGTGGGACACCATATGGCGGGTGGTCCTGCTCATGCCGGGCGACATCAGGTTTTCGTTATCCTGAAGCTGTGCATACACGGTGCGTATAAAGGTGTTTTGGTCGGCATCGGTAAATTTGGCCCAATGGCGTAAGAGAAAGTAGTCGTAAAGAACATCCAGAGCTACTCCTGCAAACCTGCGTCGCTGTGTGGAAAAAAGCCGCTTACTGGCCAGCACATCGGGGTGTTTATCGGTAAAGCTGTCCACGGCGAGGTGATGGCGAACGCCCAGCCTTACAGCATATGGGAGTGCCGCTACGTCCACGCCCCGGGTGAAATCCCCAAGAACGCTGCCCACCCGCGCCTCTGGCGAGTCTGGGGCAAGAAAAAGATGGGCGAGGTGGTTCAAAGTTGGCTTCCTGGGGCGGTCGTGTGACTGTCAGTTATTGAGGTTGCATTAATCTGCTCTGCTTTTCTATATCCAGAACTGATTACTGACGGCGTTTTAATACCTAGGTAATCAACCCGCAAGCCGCGAGTTACCTTGCGGATGAGTTTCCCCACAGGTATTCTGACGCCCTCTCTCGGTTCAGCTAGCTCGGGCATCCATTGAGAAACCTCTATCCTGTAATTTTTATTGTAAGCATCATGTTTGTGCTGTTAAGCATATTCATGACACTACCGATATTTCTCCTGATCGGCTCGGGCGCGCCCAATGCGGTGTCGTTTGTGGAATCTGCTGCCATCGTCTTCGGCATTGGTATGCTGGGCATTGCTTCCACGTACCGAAAGCCCCGTGATTTGAAACCACGGTATATGTTCGTACTTACCGTCTCGTCCTGGTTCATCATCGCGCTGCTCTCTGCGCTTCCTTTTTACCTCAGTGATGATGGTATTTCTGCCACGGACGCTTTTTTTGAAGGTGCTTCAGGCATAACCACCACAGGCGCAACGGTGTTCAGTGGCCTGGACACCATGGATAGAGACCTTCTGCTCTGGCGCTCAATCCTGCAGTGGATAGGCGGCATCGGCATAATTGGCATGTTCGTAGCCGTACTTCCGTTTCTCCGTGTTGGTGGTATGCGGTTGTTTGCCACAGAGTCCTCAGAATGGACGGACAAAGCGCTTCCCCGGATGAAATCACTGAGCCGTGGGCTGCTCCTTGTTTACCTTATTTTTTCCACCACAGCGGTCGTCACTTATTGGCTGTCGGGTATGACGCTGTTTGATGCCTTCAACCATGGGTTAACGAGTATCGCAACGGGTGGGTTTTCCACCTCGGACCAAAGCATGGGCCAGTTCAATGATCTGATTCTGGTAGAAGCTTCGTTTTTCATGATGCTTGGCAGTTTGCCGTTCTTTCTCTTTGTAAGGGAGCTTCATGGCCAGCGTGGTGTGCTTTTCAAGGATCAGCAGGTCAGGCTGTTTCTTACCATACTGCTTGTTGTGCCAGCGCTTCTCGCGCTTTACAGGTGGGCAGTGTCTCCGGTGCCTTTCGACCCGATTCACAACTACATAGCCACGTTATTTAACGTTACGTCTGTGGTGACAACGACTGGTTACGCGTCAGAGGATTATTCGGCCTGGGGCCCATTGGCGTTTGTGCTGTTTTTCTTTCTGATGTTTATTGGCGGGTGTTCTGGCTCAACGTCCGGGGGCATGAAGATTTTCCGTTTTCAGCTTTCACTGATCATACTACGTGAGCAATTGATCCGTTTATTGCACCCACGCGCCGTGCTAACCCGTAACTACAACGGTCGGGCGGTTAGTGACGACATTATTGCGTCGATGATCGCCTACACCTTTATCTTTCTGCTGTGTTTGTTTCTGATTACCGTGTCGCTTGCCGCTATGCAGCTCGACTTTGTCACGTCTTTATCTGGCGCACTTACCGCGCTTACCAACGTAGGCCCAGGCCTGGGTGACATCATCGGTCCCGCGGGGAACTTCGGCCCCCTGCCAGATCCCGCTAAGTGGATTTTGGCCGTGGGCATGCTGATGGGGCGTTTGGAGATTTTGAGCGTGGTGATCGTGTTTTCACCGGCATTCTGGCGTAGCTGAATGCCGGTGTGTTTTCATTGATGCTTATAGAGCGTGCTTGCGGATAAAGCGCCCGATCTCCTGAATTTCCTCAAGGCACACGCTGTGCTCCATGGGGAATGTCATATAGGCTGGCTCGTAGCCCATTCCCTTGAGTGCTTCCACGCTTCGAACACCAAGTGCTTCCGGAACCATGGGGTCAGCTGTTCCGTGGTACACGTTGATGGGGATACCTGCGTTTGCTTCTGAAGGCTGCACCGTTTTCGCCGTGGCGAAGTAGGTGGATAGTGCCAGAATGCCCGCCAGTCGCTTCGGGTATGTTAAACCAAGTTCGTAAGCAACCGCCCCACCCTGTGAAAACCCGGCAATAACGATGTTCGCGGCAGGAATGCCACGCTCGATTTCCCGGTCAACCAGTTTGCCCACGGCCCGAGACGAATCCATCAACTGGTCAGTGTCCACAACCCGATCGATATCCATCGCTTTTATGTCATACCAGGCAGGCATGCTCATGCCCCCGTTGATAGTTACCGGCAGATTAGGGGCGTGCGGGAATATAAAACGTACGGCAGCGTCGTCCGGTAAACCGAGCTCCGGCACTACGGGTTCAAAATCGTGGCCACTGGCACCGAGCCCATGCAGCCAGATGACGGCGGCTGTTGGGTTGGCTCGGGTTTCTAGCTCAATATACTGAAGATCCTGCACGCAGTACCTCGTTGTTGAAAAGAATTATTGTCCGGATTTCTCCGAAATGTTTAGACGGGCATTTGCATCCAACGCGGTTTGAACCGGGTTGGCATACATGTTCAATAGGTAGGGGCGACTAGCGGTATCACAAGCCTCCAACCTTTTGTCCATTTCTGAACGGGCGGCCCGCATGTCTTCTTCAGACCAGTTCCCGGCGGTTACAACGGAATCACGAACAGCGTCCAAATCCTTAACATCCTGGGAATGAAGCCCGCGACTCTCGTAGGCCACAAGGTTAGATGCGTGCAAGTGGTAATTGGCGTGTATTTCCCGATCAATTAACGCAGCAAGCTCTTTGGCGTTTTCCGGCGCATCTATGATGGGAGTGCCAAAGTGAACGTGCACATGGCCCTTGAACTCAGTCAGGCCTTTCATAATCTGTTCTGTGTCTTCACCTTCTGCTTTTTTATAGCTGCCGGCGCGGGCCTTGGTTTCCAGCTCGCGGGCTTTGTCGCCGTCGCAGGGGTCGTATTCGTAGGATATGGACACAGGAACGATTCGGAGCTTGTTCATTGCCTCAGCAAAGCTCAGGCCGTCCTTCTTGCTGCTCATGTAAAACATCTTGATGATCGCCGGATCGGTAAAATCCAGACCATCTTTAGCACGCCCTTCCCGTTGGGCGATCCAGATATTCTCATTGCTAGCGATGCTGTGGTTAATAAAACCAGAAAGCGTGATGTAGGCGTCGCGCATTTCACGGGGGCTGGTCATATCACGGCGAACAATAAAACTTTTGTTCAACCGCATCATTTCAGCGAATACGCGGTTGGCCAGCAGGTTGTCGCCAATAGCGATCCGTGTGGTGCGCAAATCGTTTCGGAACAACAGATAGTTGATCACCATGGGATCAAACACTATGTCCCGATGGTTGGATATAAACAGGTAAGCGCCCTGCTTACTGAGATTTTCTAAGCCGCTGGTGGTCACACAGGTGGTGGTGCCTTCAATCAGATCACCGATATAGCCGGAAAGCGCTGTCTGTAGGTCGTCCACCTGTGTGAAATGGCCAAAGCGGCTTGCCAGCCAGCGACGCGTGAAAAACCGCAGAGGTGCTGGGGCCCAGCGAGCCAGTGCCGGCGACTTGAAGCGCCCGACCATGTCCAGAAATTCTTGGTCGTTGACCAACCGTTGAATTGCCGGGCCGGTTTCTTCGTCCGAATAGGGACGGATGGCGTCAAATTCCTGCATGGATGCCCTGTTCTTGTCTGTATCGATGATGATCAGCCGTGAAGCGGTAGTTTAAAGCCGCCGTATTGTACCGTTTCTTCCTTGGCTTTGCCTCCCAATAGACTGTCTGTTCGGCCATTCCTTGTGCTGAATCTGATATGATCCGCTACCAGATTTCACCTCCGCTTCGCGATTAACCGGTTATCCTATGTATCCCGACCAGGACTTTGAACAGCTTTCTGCAGAGCGACCCACTACTTCAGGCAGAAGCCCCGAGCAGGTTTTGCACGAGGTTTTCGGATATGAAACCTTCCGCCCGCTGCAGGGAGAGATTATCCGTGAATTAGTCTCCGGCGGTAATGCCCTGGTACTGATGCCTACTGGTGGAGGTAAATCCCTCTGTTATCAGGTCCCCGCCCTTGTTCGTTCCGGTACAGCCATTGTTATCTCGCCATTGATCGCGTTGATGCAAGATCAGGTTGCGGCACTTCGTGAGGTGGGTGTGCGGGCGGCATTCCTAAACTCCACTATGGATTTTGAACAGGCCCGCGCCACGGAATATGCGCTGAGTACAGGCGAATTGGATCTTCTCTATTGCGCACCAGAGCGGCTGATACAACCCCGTACTCTGGAGTTGCTACACGATGCGTCTATCTCGTTGTTTGCCATCGACGAAGCTCACTGCGTGTCCCAGTGGGGGCATGACTTTCGTTCCGATTACCTGCAGCTCGCAGTGCTGGCTAACGAATTCCCGGCAATTCCCCGGATTGCGCTAACGGCGACCGCCGACGAGCGCACCCGCAAGGAGATTGCCGAACGGCTCTCTCTCACCGAAGCACGGCATTTTATAAGCGGCTTTGATCGCCCGAATATTCAATACCGCATAGCGCCTAAAACGAATGCAAACAAGCAGTTGCTGGAATTTATTAAAGCGGAACATGAAGAAGATTGCGGCATCGTTTATTGCATGTCACGCAACAAAGTTGATGCCACAGCAAAGATGCTGGCGCAGAAAGGTTATACAGCACTGCCATACCACGCCGGGCTGCCCGCCAACGACCGAGCCCATAATCAAGAACGCTTTCTTAGGGAAGACGGGGTGATTATCGTAGCAACCATCGCCTTTGGCATGGGCATTGATAAGCCCGATGTGCGATTTGTCGCGCATCTTGATCTCCCCAAAAGTTTGGAAGCGTATTACCAGGAAACAGGCCGTGCCGGGCGTGATAGCAAACCCTCCACTGCTTGGATGGTTTATGGCCTGCAGGATGTGATTAAACTGCGGCAGATGCTGGAAACTTCCCAGGGTAACGACCACTTCAAGCGGGTAGAAAGGCAGAAGCTAGATGCCATGCTGGGCCTTTGTGAAGTTACAAAATGTCGCCGGCAAGTTCTGCTGAACTATTTTGGTGACGAACTTGAAACGCCCTGCGGTAACTGCGACACCTGCATTAACCCACCAGAAACCTGGGATGGCACGGTTGCCGTGCAAAAGGCGCTGTCTTGTGTGTATCGCACCGGGCAAAGATTCGGAGTTGCCTACCTTATTGATGTGTTGCGCGGCTCAGAAAATGCGCGAATCCAACAATCCGGGCACCATCAAGTTTCTACCTACGGCATTGGAACCGAACTGTCTGCCAGCGAATGGAAATCCGTTTTCCGGCAATTGGTGGCTAACGGCTACTTGCGGGCAGATCCGGAAGGCTACGGCGCCCTGCAACTGACAGACGAATGCCGGCCGTTGTTGAAAGGCGAAAATAAGGTGGAATTGCGCAAAGACCCCGTGGTTAAAAAATCAACAAGCCGCTCTTCCAGCGGAAGATCAGGCAGCGCTGTTAAAGACCAGGTTACGGACCACGTTGGTTGGGAGGCCCTTAGAGCCTGCCGTAAAGAACTGGCTGAAAAGCAGGGAGTGCCGCCCTACGTTATTTTCCACGACACTACCCTGTTTGACATGCTTGAGCGCAAGCCGCAAACCCTTGATGAACTTGCCGGCGTTAGCGGCGTGGGAGCCGCCAAGCTGGAAAAGTATGGCGCGATCTTTCTGGCCGCTGTTGCCGAACTGGCCCCAGCCTGAAGAGCGGCTTCCAGCTAACGGTTATGCGGCTGGCTTGAAGCCTTTCTTACGAACCCGATACTGCGCGATGGAGGTGGCAACGTGGTTGCCCTCCATGTCTCGCAGCTGCCCTTCTAACGCGAACTTCGCACGGCCCGTGGCATCGGCATCCTTGAGAATCCCCGCGACGTCTTCTGGTGACAACGAAAACTCTACGGTGACATCCGAATTGGCCGGCAGTAGGAACTGAAGGGTCATTTCCTTCAGGATCGGTGTGTAGGCTGGGCCAAGATCAAACAGCGCTAGCACCCCACCAGGAATTTCCGCCACAAGAAAATAAGCTCCCGCATACAGGCTGCCAAAGTGGTTCTTGTTCCCTTTGAGTTTGATGCGTGCACGCACGTATCCCGGGCGAACTTCTTCAACACTGAACCGGTTACGGGGCGCAAACGGAATAGAAAGGCCGATAATGCGGTTTACGGCTGCATAGCCTCCCGTTTTCTTCAACCATTCTAGGGGTTGGGCCAGGGTCGCTTTGGGGTTAGTTGTGGAAACCCATTGCCCAGTTGCGCCGATAATACTGTCGATTAACGCCATTATTCAGCTCCTACCTAAGTGTTGCTTGAGCCGGATCATTACAATGCCCCGGACACATCGCAACACTCTTTTACAATATTTTTGAAGGGTTCGCCGTTCCCTCGCCTGTTTCTGATCTAAAGTGTGGGTGCCTTAAATAGATTGTTAGCGCTATGTGGCCGGTTCTTTGGTTGCAGAATCGGGTTGCAGGACCGGGTTGCAGGAACGGATTCGGAAAAGACTCCCAAAAGGATTCAGACATTGCGATATGCCCACTGTTCTTTACCTTATGGCCGTGAACGCGGCGGTATGCTTGCAAATACTGCGCTCTGTCTAGGGCTCCTTTTTGCCTCGCTTTGGGGTGGCGCGGCTCAAGCAAACACGAACGGCAGCGTTAAGGACTATGTACTCTGGTACCGCAACTACGACAGCCCTGCAATCTACGCCTTGGTCAATCTCGCGCTGAATAAAACACCCGAATACGGGGAGTTCCGAATCCTCCGCAGCAGTGAGTTGAGCCAGGGGCGAGCGCTACTTGAGTTGGCGCAAGGTGACCATCGCTTGTTGGATATCGCGAATGTTGCAACGACATCAAACCGAGAGCTTTTTCTGATGCCCATCCCGATTCCCGTGGATGGTGGGTTGCTTGGCTTTCGCGTGTGCGTTGTAACGCCAAAGAGCCTCCCTGAGTTCAAAGGCATACATTCTCTGGCAGACCTTCGGGACAAGGGTATAAGCATTGGCCAGGGAACCCACTGGCCAGATACCTCGATTCTTCGGGAAAACGGCATTCCGGTTATAACCCACACGCGCTATGAAATCCTGTTTGGAATGTTAAGGAAAGATCGTTTTGACTGTTTTGCCCGGGGAGTCAGTGAGGTTTTGAATGATCTGGAGATTGAGAACGACCCAAATTTGGTTATAGAACCAGGGCTGCTGTTGGCCTACCCCATGCCGTCATATCTTTTTGTGGCGCGTGATGACCAGCCAACGGCTCACCGGTTAGAACTGGGCATGGAGAGAGCCATCCGGGATGGCAGCTTTGGAGAATTCCTGAAGCAATATTACGGTGCTGCTATTGAGGCGCTTGATCTAGATAAGCGCACGATGATCATTCTGACCAACCCGTTCCTAAGTGAGGAGTCGGAAAACATCGGGCGTCACACGCTGGATAACCTGCGCCGGCGCCTCGAATTGCTTAACCGCTGAATCAAACCCGAAAGCGGGAAACGTTGCCGTCGAGCGTCTGGCCAATCCGCTCGATATGGCCACTATAGACATCGTTTTCACTTGCGGCCGCTGCCGCTTCTTGGCCCTGATCCGCAATGCGAGTAATCGAAGCGTTCAGCTCTTCGGTTACGGACGTTTGCTCTTCCGAAGCCGTCGCAATTTGTGATGTCATTTGGCTTATTGAAGTGATGGCATCGGCGATTCTGTTCAGAGAATCCATGGCATCCTGAGCCTTCTCCATACTCACGTTAGAGACAGCCGTTGAAGCCTTCATAACCTCTACCGCATCGTTAGCGCCCTTTTGCAACCGCACGATCATGTTATTGATCTCTTCGGTGCTGGCTTGGGTGCGTTGAGCAAGGTTTCTTACCTCATCTGCAACCACCGCAAAACCGCGCCCGGCGTCTCCCGCACGTGCTGCCTCAATCGCCGCATTCAATGCCAATAAGTTCGTCTGTTCAGCAATGCCCTGGATAACCTCCAGTACAGACGTTATAGATGTAACGTCCCTGCCCAGCGCATCAATAACGTCTGCTGCGGCACTGACTTCACGAGACAGTTTTTGTACAGCATCCCGAGAAGCAGATACGGTTTCCAGCGAAGCCCGGCTGTCGTCATCGGCAGTGTTGGCGGCATCGGCTGTCTGCTGTGCGTTTTGAGCAATCTCTCCGGCAGCTGCGGACATTTCATTAATTGCTGCCGCAACCATATCCACTTCAGCCTGCTGGTTATCAACGCTGCTCCGGCTGGTCTTTGCGGTCTCTCTTAGGGAGGTTACGTTAGTGGCCAGTTCGGTACTCCCCTGCTGTACTTCCTTAACCACCTCGTGGATTTTCTCCACAAACAAGTTAAAGCTGGCGGCCAGCTGGCCAAACTCATCACGGGCGCTGTCGTCGAGGCGCTGGGTGAGATCCGCATCGTTTGAGCCAATATCAGCCATTGCTGCGTTCAGCCTACGAACCGGGCTCATCAGGGCGCGGATGCCGAAGTGAAGAACAACCAAGGAAACCAGAAGGCCGATCACAGCCATGATCACGCCAGTCAAGATGGCGCTGCGTACTGGGCCGTGTATTTTATCTTCGTTCACGAAAGTACCTAGGTACCAGTCCACACCCCGGGCTTGGCTGATGTTGTGAAAGCTGGCACTCCAAGGGACATCGTCCTGCTGGTAGCTATGTTCGCCCCCGTTCAGCTTCGGGGCTTCGCCGAGCAATGAATGGATGTTCTGCCCAATCAAGCTCTTTTGCGGGTGATAAAGCACAGTGCCTTTGTCACTAATAAGCGCTGCATAGCCGGTGCCAGCTAGATTAATCACAGACAGCATGTCATCGATGGTTTTCAGGGTGATATCAGCCCCTGCGACACCTAGGTATGAGCCACGCTTAATAGGTGCGAGAGTAGAAATGACGATCTTGCCGGTGCTGGCATCAAGGTAAGGCTCGGTAAAAGATGAGCGGCCGAGATCCATGGCCTTCTTGTACCAGGGGCGGCTGCGAGGGTCGTAATCCGATGGCAGGGAGGCTTCGTCGGCTTCTGTTTTCATGAGCATGTCGCCATTGTCGCGGCCGACATACACATCTTTAAAGCTACCGCCGGTCGAAATTGCCTGCAATAGTGTGCGCGCCTGCTCTTCGTCGGTGGTTGTTGTCAGTGCTTTGGCGGTGGCCTCGGTCATCATCAAGCGCGTATTGAGCCAATCGGCAATACTGGCCGTATTCTGTTCCGCAGTATTTTCAATCAACGCATCCACATACGTTTCTGTTGTGTTCTGCAAGCGCAGGTTGCCGGAAATGGTAAAGGCAGCCATCACCAGAATGAGCAGAACGCTGAAAGCGACCAACAGTTTTTTACCGAATGTAAGATGCACGACGAACCCCCGATTGTGATTTAATTGGTTTTCGGCTGCTTGTGCGAACTCTTTAATGCCTTCTGATAAACTTGAACGTATAAATTCATCTCACCGCCAAACAGGAGTCCGTTGAATGGCACATGAAGAACTGCATCTCAATCTACGCAACCTAACGCTTGATGATTACGAGCAGCTTCAAGTACTCATGGATCGCGTTTATGACGACATTGGCGGCGCCTGGCCGAGGGATACCATCAAGGCATTGGTTGAACAGTTCCCCGATGGACAGATCTGCATTGAGGATAAAGGCCAACTGGTTGCGGTAGCCCTCACCGTATCGGTCAAATATGAGCGGTTTAGTAACCCCCACACCTATGACGATCTAATTAAACGGAACGAACAAATTCGGCACAATCTAAAAGGTGACTCCCTCTATGGGTTGGATGTATTTATTCATCCCGATTATCGAGGCTACCGGCTTGGACGACGTTTGTATGAGGCCCGCAAGGAACTCTGTCGCTCGTTAAACCTGCGAGCCATCCTCGCGGGTGGTCGTATACCCGGCTACTTCAAGTATTCAGACCAGTATTCACCTGCCGAGTACATTGACCGGGTTGACCGCAGAGATATTTACGATCCGATTCTGAGCTTTCAACTCTCGAACGACTTTCAGGTCACCCGGCTGATGCACAAATACCTCCCGGAGGATGAAAAATCCCAGGGGTACGCAACTTTGCTGGAATGGCGGAATATTCTTTACACCCCGCCCTCCTCAGTCCTGAATGAAAAGAAAACCCAAGTTCGTATGGGCGCTGTTCAGTGGCAAATGCGTGAGTTTTCCTCCGTCGAAGAGGTGCTTGAACAAGTCGAGTATTTCGTTGACGCACTGTCTGATTACAAGAGCGATTTCGCCCTCTTTCCCGAGTTTTTCAACGCGCCGTTGATGGGCCTCACCGATCAGGTGGATCAAACTCGCGCCATTCGCTTCCTTGCCGGGTTTACCCAGCAATTCCGGGATCGCATGTCTGACATGGCCGTTAGCTACAATATCAACATCATAACCGGCTCCATGCCTCTACTTGAGAACGACCGAGTCTACAATGTGTCTTACCTGTGCCATCGCGATGGCCGTGTGGACGAACAGCGTAAGATCCACATTACGCCCCACGAGCGCCGTGACTGGGTGGTAGAAGGCGGCAACAAATTTGAAGTCTTTGAAACAGATGCGGGACGCGTCGCAATTCTTATCTGCTACGACATCGAATTTCCCGAACTGGGGCGGATTGCGGCCAGTAAAGGTGTGGATATCATTTGTGTGCCCTTCTGGACCGACACCAAAAACAGTTATTTGCGGGTTCGTCACTGTGCCCAAGCACGTGCCATTGAAAACGAATGCTACGTGGTGATCACCGGCAGCGTAGGGAACTTACCGAAAGTAGAAAACCTCGACATACAATACGCTCAATCATCAGCGTTCTCACCGTCTGACTTTTCGTTCCCCCACGATGCCGTGCTGGCAGAAACAACGCCTAACACAGAGATGATCATGTTCTCGGATATGGATCTGGAAAAACTCACGTTGGTTCGCAACGAAGGCTCCGTAACCAACCTAAAAGACCGTCGAATTGATATGTACCAAATTATCACTACATAGACATTGAAGAGCTGCCTCAAAAAGTTACCGTATGGCACTGATGGCGTTGCGGAACTTTTAATCAGCGTCTATTGTTTAACCAATAGCTCAATGAGTAGCTTAATCAATATCAAGCCAGCCCAAGCAGAGACTTTGTATTCATGAAGGAAGCGTTACCCGATCTTGTAGCCCGTTTCAAAGTTCGGCAGGGCCTGTTCCGTAAGGAGCGGGTTCATGCCGAAATTTTTGAGCTGGACTCCTACGGTTGCGTTATGAAAACGGACAAAATGTTCAATCCTGGCGATACCATCGTTCTGGATCTGATCATGGATATGCCGTTCGATAAAATTCGTGCCGAGAACCTGACTGGGCTGGTCACCGAACGTAGAAAGCACTGTAGCAACTTCTTCTACTCCATTGATTTTGCAGATCTTAAATCTGATGGCGATACAGATTTAGAAGAAAAACTACGCCGTATCAGAGAAGTACTTTCCAAAAAGCAGTCGCTAAAATCCCGTCGTTCCTCAGGTTCCATGCCGGGTTTCCGGCAGATTGCCTGATCACTATTTTCCGTTCTATTTGCCTGCAAGGAGACAATTCCATGGCGAAAAAACCTAACTCGAACGTTGATAAGATCGTAAAAAAGGTCAACAAGGAATTTGAGAAAACGTCATCTCAGATCGAAAGCCTGATCAATGATGCGATGAAACAATTTGATACCTTGCAACACCAGGTTCAAGACCCGGTTCGCAAGCTTCTGAAAGAAATCGATGAGCTCCGCGAGCGTGAAATGAAACGCTTTACCGACGAGTTTGAGCGCCGCTTGGATGAGTTCCACGAACTGCAATCCAGCATACTTGAACGCTTGGGTGTAGCCTCTAGGGAAGACATTCGTAAAGCGGAAAAGGAAAGCAAAAAAGAACTCAAAAAATCGCCTGCACCTGCTGCAAGTAAATCTGCCAAGAAGCCTGCCGCAAAAAAAGCAGCACCCAAGAAAGCAGCTGCCAAAAAGCCTGCAACAAAGAAAGTACCTGCTGCTAAGGCAAAAAATGCCGTCGACAGAAGTGATCTTACTTCAGTGAAAGGCATAGGGCCGGCTACGGCTAAAAAGATGAAGGATGCAGGGATTGCTTCCATCGATCAGATTGCCAACCCGTCGGCAGAAGATCAGGAAAAACTGAATGCTTTCTCTAACATCAAGGGATTTGACCAACTCACAGCCGAAGCTAAGAAAATTAACTGATGCGAACGCCTGACCAGCCTGTTTTACGGGACATTGTTCTGATCGGCGGCGGGCACAGCCACGTTGGGGTACTCAAACGGTTTGCAATGAAACCGGTGCCCGGCGTGCGTCTGACCCTCATCTGCCGCGATACACACACACCCTACTCCGGAATGCTGCCAGGCTATGTGGCAGGACATTACAGCTACGATGATGTGCACATCGACCTGAGCCGCCTGGCGGAGTTTGCCGGCGCGCGCTTTTACCGTGCTGAAGCCACAGGCATTGATCGCGACAACAAGCGCGTGACCTGCAAAGGCCGGCCGGATGTGCCCTACGACATACTGTCGATCAATATCGGTTCATCTCCCAGAGTAAATGACGTTGAAGGTGCCGCACAATTTGCGGTGCCGGTAAAGCCAATTACGGGTTTCAATAACCGGTGGCTTGCCCTGCTCTCACGTATTGAGAATCACGAAGGGCCACTCACCGTGGGCGTTGTAGGCGCTGGTGCGGGCGGTGTAGAGCTTACGCTGGCTATGCAGTATCGCCTTAAAAACGAGCTGGAGCAGCGTGGCCGGGATTCCGACCAGCTGCACTTCCACTTGTTTGATGCTGCCGATGAAATTCTTCCCACTCACAACGCCAAGGTGCGGGAAGTTTTCCAGAAAACGCTTTCTGAGCGCGGGGTAAAACTTCATCTTGGCTCGCCGGTAGAAAAAGTCGGTGAAGGGCTGTTGCGCACGGCTTCTGGAGACACGCTGCAAGCGGACGAAGTTCTTTGGGTAACCAGAGCGGGTGGCCCAGCCTGGCTGGAGGAAACCGGCCTGGCGTTGGATGACGGGCTGTTCCTGCGGGTGCGGGACACGCTGCAGGTTGAAAACGACGACAGTATTTTTGCTGCGGGCGATATTGCCAACGTAACCAATCACCCCCGGGAAAAAGCCGGTGTGTTTGCGGTGCGCCAAGGGCCACCTTTGGCGGATAACCTCAAGCGCATGGCTTTAGGCAAAGCGCCGAAAGATTTCCACCCCCAGAAAAAATGGCTGGCGTTGATCAGTACTGGTGATAAATACGCTGTCGCCTCTCGCGGCGATGTGCAGTTTGATGGCGCCATAGTTTGGCGCTGGAAGGACTGGATCGACCGCCGGTTTATGGATAGATTCACCGACCTACCGCCCATGGACGATGGGGCTGCCCTACCCGATACAGCGGCAGCACAGAATCCAGAGGAAGCGTCTCAGGCCATTTCTGCCGTTGCCATGCGCTGCGGTGGCTGTGGCGCCAAGGTGGGCAGTACCGTGCTTTCACGAGCCTTGGGAGAACTAAGGCCCATTGAACGGGACGACATTCTTATCGGCCTGCACGCGCCCGATGACGCTGCTGTTTTGCGGGTGCCACCCGGAAAGGCTGTGGTGCATACCGTCGACTTCTTTCGGGCGTTTATTGATGACCCCTATACGTTTGGCCGAGTTGCGGCTAACCACAGCCTAGGCGATGTTTTCGCCATGGGCGCTGAAGCACAAAGTGCGACCGCTGTGGCTACGATTCCTTACGGTATCGAATCCAAAGTGGAAGACGTGCTTTACCAGATGATGTCTGGTGCAGTAGACGTGCTAAATGAAGCTGGTTGCGCGCTGGTGGGTGGCCATACGGGCGAAGGCAAAGAGCTTGCGTTAGGTTTTGCGGTTAATGGCCTGATCGATCCTGATCAAGTGATGAGCAAAGGTGGCCTGCGGGCCGGCGATGTACTTATCCTCACTAAGCCGATCGGTACCGGAACGCTGTTTGCCGCGCACGCGCGCTTGGCTGCCAAAGGCCGCTGGATTGATTCCGCTCTGGCCTCCATGGTTCAGTCGAACAAGGCGGCGGCGGACTGCCTGCGGCGCTTTGAATCCAAAGCCTGTACAGATGTAACCGGGTTTGGGTTGCTGGGCCACTTGGTTGAGATGACGCGGCCCTCCGGTGTGGATGCCGAGTTGGATCTCTCTGCGATTCCCATTCTACCGGGTGCGGAAGAAACTGCAGCGGCGGGCATTCTAAGCTCATTGCAGCCGGCCAATATACGTCTTCGCCGTGGTATTCGAGATCAGGAAAAGTGGGTGAAGCACCCGCGCTACGCTCTGATCTTTGATCCACAAACTGCAGGTGGCTTACTGGCTAGCGTGTCTGCAGACAAAGCGGAAGAGTGTGTACGGGAGCTCAAAGTTCTTGGTTACCCGCACACCGCTATCATCGGGCGGGTAACACCCCAAGATGAAAGCGGGCCTATTGAGCCTATTACGTTAAGAGAGTGAGTGTTAAGAGTTAGTCCTGGAGCGGCGCTGCACCGCGAGTGCAAGCGCCTGCTCTAGGGATTCCTGCTCTTTTTCCGGTGTAAACCGGCTGGCCAGTTGGCCGACCTGCTCTCGCAATTGCTCCAGAAATCCCGCATCACTTTCTGCACGCTCAAGCACATTCGCGAGTGCTTGGGTGTCACCTACCGGATAGTAACCGGCGTAATCCTCACCAAGCAGTCCAGTATTCCCCGAAATGTCCGAAGCAATAACAGGCAGGCCGGCACGGCAAGCTTCTGAGACTGCGTTTGCCCCACCTTCCATCACAGAACTCATTACCATTAATTGGCTGTTTGCCATCAACTTAGCGATATCGGTTTTCTCTAACTCCCCGAGCCATCTGAATCGAGGATTCTCCTTTAACTCGTGCTTCGCGAGGCTTTCCCAATGATCATTGTGTGCCATGCCTGCGCAGGAGATGCGAATGCGGGAGTCGGCGGGTAACAGTCTGGCCGCGAAGGCTGCTCGAAGTGAGTCTTTTTCCTCCCGCAGGTGGCCAATCACGCAGACATCAAAATAAGGCGACTTAGAGGCCGATTTACGGGCAACCCCAGCAGACTGAAAAAGCGTAACCACCTTGTCCCCAAAACTCTCCGGAATGTCGTCGCTAACGTTTGCGTGCAAGCCTATCAGTACATCGGCCGCCTGCAGGGAACACAGTGTTTGCTCCGGGTATTCGTACTGGTGCCGGTAGATATCCGTGCCCGTTAACGCCACGATCAAAGGCTTGCCAGGCCAGGTTTTCTTGAAGAAGCTTACAGCCTCATGGCTGCGCCAGGCATGAAGAGCAACGAAGAGATCACAAGGCTCACCGTGATACGCTGTAACAACAGTTACCGCATGCCCCGCTTGTCCTAGAAGCGTTTGCCAGCGCTCTGCGGTTGCTCTGTTGCCAGCTTTTGAGCCCGGACTTGCCGGCGTGATCATGATGATATTCATAGAGCTCTTCGGTATAAGAAGCCGGTTTCAGGGCCCGGATTGAATTTTGATAAGCTTGCGTGGAATTTTATGAGAATAGTGCCCTTATACTTGACCTATTTAAACCCGTAATCCGTATAGCTGTTCAGGGTTAAAGGGAATCAGAGTATCCTTCACCCCGCAGACGCCACTGGTGAAACTGCTGTGGCATTTTTGCGTTATCAATCAGACAACCGATTAAGGAGTTCAAATGGCTTTGAATATTATACGGAAATTGATGCTTTCTAGTTTTCTATGTTTCACCGCCACCGCCACCGCCACCGCCACCGCGGCAACGGCTGAGACTTTTGTGTTCACGGCAATCCCAGATGAAGACGAAACCAAACTGGTTGAACGTTTTCGCGGTGTAGCGGATTACCTCTCTGAGCAACTGGATGTTGATGTTCGCTATATCCCGGTGAAGTCCTACGCGGCTGCCATTTCAGCGTTCCGTAACAACCAGGTTCAGCTGGCATGGTTCGGTGGTCTTTCCGGCGTACAGGCGCGCAGGCTGGTATCTGGCTCAGAAGCTGTTGCACAGGGTGTAGAGGACCAAGCGTTCCACACCTATTTTATCGCCAACACCAACGCAAACATTGAGCCTGCCGATGAATTGTCAGAACTGAAAGATCAGCTACAAGGTAAAACCTTTACCTTCGGCTCCAAAGGTTCAACGTCTGGCCGCCTCATGCCTGAATTTTATGTGCGCGACACATTTGATTCAAAGCCGGAAGATTTTTTCTCCCGCGTTGGCTTCAGTGGCAACCACACGCGCACTCTGCGTTTGGTAGAGTCTGGTACCTACGATGTAGGCGCGCTTAACTTCCAGGTTTGGGAGAAAGAGCTGGCTGATGGAAACATTGATACAGATGCGGTTCAGGTAATCTGGAAAACACCTGCCTACCCTGATTATCAGTGGACGATTCGTGGTGATGTGGACGAGCGTTTTGGTGAGGGTTTCAAGCAGCGCGTTACCGAAGCTCTGCTGAATCTCGACAACCCGGAACTTCTTGAAAGCTTTCCTCGTTCAGGCTTTATTCCTGCCTCCAACGACGACTACGAGCCAATTCGTAAAACAGCCAAAGAGATCGGAATCCTAGATTGATGTCAGGCTTCGACCTAACCGGCCTAACGGCTTCATTCAGCGGTAAGCGGGTCATTGGCCCGCTGTCGCTGCAGGTTAATCCGGGCGACAAAATCGCGCTTGTGGGTAAAAGCGGCGCGGGGAAATCCACCCTGATCCGCCTGATTCACGAACGGATTAATCGGGATTCTTCCCTGATTCCTCAGGATCTGGGATTGGTGAATGCTCTTTCGGTGTTCCATAACGTATTTATGGGGCAGCTGGACAAGCACTCCACTTGGTACAATACGGTAACGCTCGCTCGCCCGTTCGCAAAAGATCGGGATGAGGTGCTCACTCTGCTGCAATCGCTGGGTATGACTGAAAAACTCTGGACACCCGCAGCCTCGCTTTCTGGTGGGCAGCGTCAGCGTGTTGCTATTGCGCGTGCACTGTACCGCAACGCACCGGTTCTGCTGGCCGATGAGCCGGTTTCCGCTCTCGATGGCCCCATGGCGAACTCGGTAATGACACATCTGCGAGACCGCTTCACAACCAGCATTATTGCGTTGCACGATGTGGATCTAGCCCTGAAGTACTGCACCAGAATCGTTGGCATACAGCAGGGCCAGATTGCCTTGGATCAGCCCAGCGAAAATCTCGCAGCTTCAGACATTATGTCTCTTTACTAGGTAACGCGGCCCGTTCCATGTTCTCTTCCCCAACGGTTCGTACCAGCCTTATTTTCCTTGCCATTGCTTTGGTCGGGTTACTATTTGCTGATCTCGCCATTACCGCATCCAATCCTTGGCAGGATCTGGGTAACTTCTTCCTAGGGATCGTGACCCCCAATTTTTTCAGTAGCGAAGGGCTGATGACCGCGTTGTTGAGAACGGTCGCCTTTGCGTTTGTCGGGGTTGCGCTTGGCAGCATCTCTGGATTCTTGCTTGCACTGGTTTATCAGTCTTTACCTGTGCGGATGTTCTGTGCCTTTATCCGCGCTATTCATGAGCTTTTTTGGGCGCTGATTTTTCTGCAGTTCTTCGGGTTTCATCCACTCACCGGTGTACTGGCCATCGCCATTCCCTATGCAGGGATCTTCGCCAAAGTGTATTCAGAAATTCTCGAAGAGGCCGATCCTGAGCCCGGTCGAGTTCTGCCCCCTGGCACCGGAAACATCACCGCGTTTCTTTACGCCCGCATCCCAGACTGCTGGGTGAAAATGCGCACCTATACCGCTTATCGGCTGGAATGCGGCTTACGCTCTAGCGCAATTCTTGGCTTTGTTGGCCTGCCTACACTTGGTTTTTATCTTGAAGCCTCGTTTTCACAAGGGCTGTATTCCGACGCCGGCGCAATGCTGATTCTGTTTTACGTTCTGATTGCCACCATGCCGCTTTGGGTACGGCCAAAGCTTTTGCCGGTATATGTGCTCGGCGCACCCTTCTTTCTTGGCGAGGGCCTGCCGATTGTATGGGGTAACGTGCAGCGCTTTTTCACCGAAGACATAGTGCCGGCACCGTTGCGTAACGGGGAAGGTTTAGCGGGGCTTACGCCTTGGCTGAGTGATCTAATGATCAACGAGGCCATGCCGGGCATCTGGAATACCATTGTGCTTACCCAGATTGCATTGGTGGCTACGGGGATTCTCTCGTTGCTGGCATTTCCGCTGATCTCCAACCATTTTGGTGGGCCCATACGGCGCAGCGCCGGCCACGTGGTTCTGGTGATCGCACGGTCCACGCCAGAGTACATTCTGGCGTATATTCTGCTGCAACTCTGGGGACCTTCAATGCTGCCTGCGGTTGTTGCCTTAGCGCTGCACAACGGCGGCATTATCGGACACCTGATTGGCCGTCAAACCAATTCCCTCAAGCTCCGTGCGGACGCACCAACCGGGTTTGACCGATATAGCTGGGAGCTGGTACCCCGAGTGTATCGCTCATTTCTGGCGTTTCTGTTCTATCGCTGGGAAATCATCATGCGGGAAACGGCTATTCTGGGAATTCTGGGCATCTACACGCTTGGGTTCTATGTAGACAGCGCCATTCAAAACATACGGTTCGACCGTGCCATGGTGCTGATACTGATAACCGCCCTGCTCAACATTGGGGTTGACACTCTTGGGCGGTATATTCGCCGCAAGCTCGCCCTGCAAACCATGCCGACTTGCTAGAACCTGCTTTCAGGGGTCGACCTTTAATACCTGCCACCATCTGCCTATAAAACGGGACCAATAGTTGCGATAACGTTGTGCCATATCCGGCTGTGATAGTGCCAAGCAAGAACAGTGGGCAAATCGACCACTTCAGAGCGGCTGATGTAACTCTGCTGGCGTTTCTCAACTGCCTGAGTCGTGGTTTCGTCTTGCAGTAAAATGTTGTTTTCGTAGTTCAGGTCAAAACTGCGTAAATCGAGATTTGATGAGCCAATCAGGCTGATCTTGCCGTCTATGGTGAGGGTTTTAGCATGAAGAAGCCCTCCCTTGAACTCGTGAATGATACAACCCGCATCTAGCAGCCTATGGTAATAGCTGCGGCTGGCCGCCGCCACAATCCAGCTATCATTTACTTTGGGAAAAATCAGCGAAACGAAAACGCCTCTGTGGGCTGCTGCGCACAGGGCTTCCAGAACCGTTGCATCTGGAACAAAGTAAGGTGTGGACAGTGTCAGCTCGCTCTGAGCGCAGGCAATCAGGTTGGCAAACAGCTGCGGCGTGGCGCCGTGGCGCTCGGTTGGCCCAACACCCATCACCTGCGCAGGGAAGCCGTCTTCGACGGGCTGTGAAGATAACGCGATGCGATCCAGAGATTGGTTAGTGGCCTGCATCCAATCGCTGGCAAACAGCAACTGGTTCTGAACCACAACCGGCCCGGTAAACCGAAGCATAATATCCACCCAGGGGGCGTACTTGGCTTTAACCAGAAACTCAGGATCGGCGGAATTACGGCTACCGCAATAGGTAATGCGTGAATCAATCACAGTGATCTTACGGTGGTTCCGAAGATCAAGCCGGCTGGTCAGAATGGTGTGGATGGGATGTTTCAGCGACAGCGCCACAGCAAGGCGAACCCCCGCCTCTTCCATGCTCTGCCAAAGTGCAGAATTAATCATCGCGCGAGACCCCAGCCCATCTGCCATGGCGCGGCAGGTAATCCCTCTGTGTGCTGCGCGTATGAGCGCCTCGGCGATGGCATGGCCGGTGTTGTCATCAAGCCAGATGTAATACAACACATGAACGTGATCCATGGCAGCATCAATGTCTGCGACCATTCGGGTAAGCGTTTCGTCGCCATCACTCATCAACTCGGCGGTGTTTCCTGCTGATGGATGGAAACCGTTAATCGAGCCCGCGTAGCGAAATGCTGGCCGATATGCAGGTTCAATCAGCTTATCGGTACTCGCGGCCTCGCCCATAAACCAGGAGGCTTTGGCTCGTATTTCCTCGAATACCTCTCTGTGTCGCTTGCTTGCTCGATTACCAATATCTGTTTCGCCGAATAGGAAATAAATGCCACTGCCAAAGTAAGGCAGAAGATTGAGCACAACAAACCAAGCCAATCGGCCGGGAGGCGACAGGTCATCACGGAGCAGGATCCGGATGGTGAAGGTAAGAACCAGAAGGGTGTGGAGTACCAAAATAACAGTCATCAGGCTCACTTTAAGGATACTAAACTCATTGTTCTTTCATTAACCTCTGCGACCTTTGTCACAATTCCTATAACCCGGCCGGTTTTAAAGACGTTAATGCCAGAGAGTTAGCGGCAACTGCAGGATACAATCCGTTACACTCCTGACACGCTCTGCAATACTTAAGGTAGCACGACTCATGATCTATGGACTTGTTGCACTCACCCAAGCCGGCCTGCTTGTGTTGCTTGTGGCCTTGGTGTGGCGAATGCTGGTGCTGGCGCGCTCAGAACCTTTGCTCACGCGCCCCGAACCTCTGGTAGCCGGCGCTGGACATCAATCAGTACAGGTAGCACGCACGGAAAAACCAGTGTTACGGCAACAGAAGCGTCAAACCTCCACGGATCGTACAGAGTTGCTTACCCACCTGCACATCCTTGCAGGGCTTCAGGAGCGGGATTGCCGGATAAGCGGGCTGGAACTCAGCCAAGCGCCCGAGGCGGTTCGTGCATACGCTGCTGTTTGGTTGTATGGCGCAGGCTGCGCATTGTGCGGGCAATCAGAGCGGCACAGTGATGCACTCGCGGGCCTAGTAGCGCAGATCGCTAACCGGAAAACCGGAATCCGGCAGGCTGAAGCGGTACAGGCCATAGCAACACTGACATCGTGTGGGGTATTGCTTGCATGCTTTCGCGCCGGGCTGGAAGGCGCGGAATACTGGCAGGGCCATCAGTACGTTCAGCCTGAAAACAGCCTTTACGCAGCGATTACCGCAAACGCACTGATCTGACTTTTCCTCAATTCTTGCTGCGTTGCTCCAGTGCCCAGTCTGTTCCCAGCTGAACAGTCTCCGCCTGATCCGGTTTGCCTGCTGGCACTCCCGCAACGGCCGGGCGGGTATACGCGCCCTCCTCCGTAGAAGCCATAGACTCCACATCAACAGAGAGAACCAGATAGGTTGCTCCGCCTGAAACGACCTTGGCTCGATGAGTGAGACCGAAAACAAAACGGCAGTAATCCAGCTTCAACTGCATCAGACTCTGTTCTGCTTTGCGGATCTTCCGTAGCAGTACTTTCTGTACACCTTCTCCGTATTCCATCACGTTTTCTCTGAAGTTAGCCCAGTTTTTGCACGAAGTTACACTTTTCTGAGATTTTGTCAGCCGGCATATCGATTGAAATAGAGTCTCTTTAACGACTCGAGTGATCCCGGGCCTGAAATACCAGCTTCAGGGGAACCGTTTCTGAAAGTGGCTGTTGTCCTTTTTGCAGATCAACGCGCCAAGCCATCTCCGAGCCCGTAATACACAGAGGCGCTGTAAAGTGTGCTGAATATTGGCCATCCTCTTCCTTGCGCAGTGGTACCGGGTACTCACCCATATACATGGATTCGCCGCGCAATACTGCCAAAAATCGCTCCGGTGCCGTCGGTGCTTGAACCGTTAACTGGTATTCTATGCCCTGCTCCTCGCCGCCCATAACGTGTAGGTCGACTTGCCAGAGCCCGGCCTCTGTTTCCCACTCACAAGGCCCTGCCAGCAGATCACAGGCCGGCTGATTCGTCTCTGGCGCATCGTTGCCAGAGGTTTGCAGCCAGCGGGAACCGAACACTGCCGCTGAAATTAAGCCCAAAAGGAAACCCACAACAACAATCGCTCGTAACATACTCAAACCTAGATAAAACCTGTTTTGAAAACCGTGTTGAGACCCAAGAGGCATTATGGACACTATCCACCTTGACGCAAAGATTTCTAAACCGGCGCCAGACATGAGAAAATGCTGCGCTTTCATCTCTGACCCACTTTCAGGAACAGGACACGCCCGTGCAGCCGGAAATTTCCGTTAAAAACCTCAACAAGGTTTATGAGGGCGGTTTTCATGCCCTAAAAAACATCAATTTGGAAATCAACCGCGGCGAGATTTTTGCCCTGCTCGGCCCAAACGGGGCGGGCAAAACCACGATGATCAGCATCATTTGCGGCATTGCCAACATGTCATCCGGCGAAGTGACTGCCGGAGGCCACGACATCGTCAAGGATTATCGCAAAGCCCGCGAATCCATTGGCTTGGTGCCGCAGGAACTCAGCACCGATTCGTTTGAAACCGTATGGAAAGCTGTATCCTTCAGCCGCGGTTTGTTCGGAAAAGCGCCCAACCCTGCCCACATTGAAAAGGTTTTGAGGGATCTGTCGCTATGGGACAAGCGCAATAGTCGCATCATGACCCTCTCTGGCGGCATGAAGCGCCGGCTGATGATTGCCAAGGCACTCTCTCACGAGCCACGGATACTGTTTTTGGATGAGCCCACGGCAGGCGTAGACGTAGAGTTGCGCAGAGACATGTGGGAGATGGTTCGTAAACTCCGGGAAGACGAAGTAACCATCATCCTAACGACCCATTACATCGAAGAAGCCGAAGAAATGGCGGATCGCATTGGGATTATCCGCCAGGGCGAGATCATTTTGGTGGAAAACAAGAGCCAGTTAATGAGTAAGCTCGGCAAAAAGGAGCTCCGCCTGCAACTGCAGAACAAGCTCGACAAGATACCTGGCGAGCTAACGCTGGAACCGGTGGAGCTTTCAGAAGATGGCTACGAGTTGATATACACCTTCGATTCCCAGCAGGAACAGGCCGGCGTGGCGCGGTTACTGCAAACCCTCGGAGACATAGGGATTGATTACCGCGACCTGCGCACCCGGGAGAGCTCCCTGGAAGAGATTTTTGTCGGCCTGGTGCACGAATAAGCCCACGGGCTAACTGGAGAAAGGCATGAATTTTTACGGTGTTAAAGCCATCTACAATTTTGAAATGTCCCGCATGAGACGCACGTTGATGCAAAGCGTGCTCTCGCCGGTCATTTCTACCTGTTTGTATTTCGTTGTTTTCGGCTCGGCCATTGGTTCGCGCATGGGCAATATCGACAACATTGAATACGCCGCTTACATCATTCCCGGGCTGGTGATGCTTTCATTGCTGATGCAAAGCATATCCAACGCTTCGTTTGGCATCTACATGCCAAAGTTCTCGGGCACGATTTACGAGGTGCTGTCAGCGCCCGTGTCTTACGTTGAAGTGGTTCTGGGCTATGTGGGCGCTGCGGCGACCAAATCGGTGATACTGGGCCTGATCATACTGGCCACCGCGCGGCTGTTTGTGGACTACAGCGTACTGCACCCGTTCTGGATGCTCTCGTTCCTCATACTGACCGCGGTAACCTTCAGCCTGTTCGGTTTCATCATCGGTATATGGGCCGACGGTTTCGAAAAACTTCAGATTGTCCCCATGATGATTGTGACCCCGTTGACCTTTCTCGGCGGCACCTTCTATTCCATCGATATGCTTCCGGAAGTCTGGCAGACAATCAGCTTGTTTAACCCGGTGGTGTACCTGATCAGCGCCTTCCGGTGGGCATTCTATGGCGTTTCGGATGTGAACGTGGGAGTGAGCGTAGGCATGACCCTGCTCTTCCTGGTGGCTTGTATGACGGGCATTTGGTGGATTTTCAAAACCGGTTACCGGCTGCGCACATGATGTCTGTTCGCTGCGCCCCGCTCTGTTTTTCGGCCATGCTGGTGGGCTGTTCTTCCGGCTCCGGCGCGGTAGAGCCTTCCGCCGGCTTGCCGGTTGTGGCCGGTTGCTTCGTAACGGGCGCCAGCACAGTCAATGTTAGCCTAGAGCTGGCACAGGCGCCGCAGGAGCGTCGCAAAGGCCTGATGGGCAGAGAATCTTTAGCCGCTAGCTCGGGCATGCTGTTCCAGTACCAGGAGCAGCAAGGCTCGGATCACGGCTTCTGGATGTACCAAACCCTCATCCCGCTAGATATTGCTTACCTGGATGAGAACGGCGTAATCGGCAGCATTCAACAGATGGAGCCATGCGTATCAACCAGCGGCGCAAGGTGCCCAAGCTACCCTGCGGGGGTTGAGTTTGTATCCGCCGTGGAAATGAACGTTGGGTTTTTTGAAGCGAATGAAATTAGAACCGGGCACAGCCTCAAACTGGGAAAGCAGAACTGCAAAACCCGTTAACTGTCCTTCCATTCCGGCTTGCGCTTATCCAAAAACGCACAGATTCCTTCCCGCGCATCGTCCGCACATAGATTTTCCGCCATTACCTTGGCCGTATACTCATAGGCCTCAGCCAGAGGCATCTCGAGTTGCTTGTAGAAGGCGCCCTTGCCGATCTTAAGGGTATGCCCGGATTTTTCAGCAATCATGCGGGCCATAGCGTACACCGTTTCGTCCAGCAACGACTCATCAACAATCCGATTGACCAGCCCAAGCTGCTCCGCACGCGATGCGCTAATCAACTCACCGGTAAGCAGCATTTCCATGGCATGCTTGCGTGAAACGTTGCGTGACAGCGCCACCATAGGCGTTGAGCAGAAAAGCCCAATGTTCACACCCGGTGTGGCGAAACGTGCTGAGTCTGCCGCTACGGCCAAATCACAACTGGCCACCAACTGACACCCTGCCGCAGTCGCGACACCGGCCACCCTAGCAATTACCGGCTTTGGCAGATTCACGATCTGCTGCATCACTTCGCTGCATCGGTTAAACAGCGCCAGTTGGAACTCCTGGCTATCAAGCTGACCGCGAATCTCCTTGAGATCGTGCCCGGCGCAAAAAACCTTGCCTGCAGCGGCGATAACCACTACCCGTGTAGCATCATCCGTTGCAATATCCGCAAGTGCTTCTGCCAAAGCATCAAGCATCCCCATGGAAAGGCTGTTACGCCGTTCTGGCTGATTCAGGGTGAGTGTGGTAATGCCGTTATCGTCGGTGTTTCGTGCCAGTAGATCGGTCATAACTAACTACCTCATATTTCTCGAAGCCGGGGCTACTTGATGGCAATCAGTATCGGCCAGTAACCGCCTGATGTCGAAGCGACTTTTGTAGAGCGCAAAGTGCTGAGTTGTTATAACCGGGCTGTGCCCATAAGCTTTGTACCAGAACCGACAAATTCGGAAGCAGGAGAAGCCCATGTTTAACTCTAATATAGTCAAAGCGATTATTTTGATCGCAATTATCGCAGGCGGAATTTACGTGATCATAATCAATGATCCTGCTGTGCCTACCGGCGACATCAATAGCATTCAACTGCCGCAAAACCAGGATTAGACGGGTAATCCGGGAATGATTTTGAAGCGACAGCAACAAAACACACCAAAATACAATTAAGGCCTACACTTGCACACTACTCGAATGAAAGGCCTGATGATTGCGGCACTGGGCGTATTATTTATTACACCAGACGCCCTGCTAGTCAAAATTACCTCTGTTGAGCCCGTTGTGTTCCTGTTCTGGCGCGGGCTCTTGCTCGCTATGAGTTTTCTTGCCATAGGTTTGATCAGATACGGTGGAAGTCTTGGTCAGGAAGTAAGGCGCTGCGGTTGGAAGGGCTGGTTTTGCGCGGGTGCATTTGCAATGAGTTCGCTTGGGTTCGTAATGGGTATGAAGAACACTTCGGCTGGAAATGTTCTTGTAATCCTCAACACAGCCCCGGTGATTGCTGCACTGATTGCCTGGTTGTTCTGGAGAGAAACCCTGCCGCGCAGAACCTGGGCAGTCATCCTGACCTGCATAACCGGAGCAACCATCATAGCCGCCGGTGAATGGGGCCAGGGAAATCCCTTGGGGTTAATTATGGCGGCCGTAGCGGCCATAGCCCTCGCCTCAAATCTCACCGTTGCGCGCTCAAAACCGGACGCAGACATGAGTGTAATGCTGATGTTCGGTGCGCTACTCGTGGCAATTGCCGCGGCCGCCGCTGGTGGTGCCGTGATTCCTTCGCTCCACGATAGTTTATTCATCGCCTTGCTTTGCCTGTTCTTCCTGCCGGTTGCGAGCACACTGATCCAAATCGGACCACGCTATATCCCGGCTGCTGAAGTCAGTTTAATGCTGCTTCTGGAAACTGTAATTGGTTCATTTCTCGTGTGGCTGTTTCTGGACGAAGTTCCGCCAAAACTCAGTTTGATCGGAGGTGCTATCGTATTGTCGGCACTCGCATGTCACGGGTGGCTAGAGGTGCGCAGGTATCGTTACTGATAGTGGTAGCAAATTCATCAATCTTGCAAAATATCGCCACCCCATCAGTAGACTTTTATCTTGAATTGAGACGGGTACAAAAGCACCTCAATACGTCTGTTTTTCTGACGACTGACGGCATCGATTTACTTAACCAGCGGTCGTGTATCCGCAAAACCCACTGCCTGCATCCGGCTAGAGTCGATACCAACCTCTCTGTGCTTTATGACGACATATAGGGTAGGTCTAGCAGAGTCTATTGAACAGCAATGAGGGCCGTTGCCAAGTCATGCAGCTGGAACATGTTAAGCGCTTGCTCACAATTGCGTGTTGAAAACGAGTTGACATGAATTTTAGTGCGGAGGGTTTACTAACTTATTGAAAATATATGGTGCTCCGGGCCGGAATTGAACCGGCACGACCCAGGGGTCGAGAGATTTTAAGTTCTTTGACCATATAGAACGATTTTGGTCAATATTTGCACAATAACCACCTAACTCATTGAAATATAAATTTTTATATAGTGAATTTGTAAACCTTTCGAGATTAAACGATTCCAAGAAGTTGGTCAAAAAGTGCATACCCCCAAAAAACATGCCAACTATATCTGTAAGATTGGTAGCAATGTGGTAGCAATGAAACAACCCAAAAAGGCTGCCGAGCTTCCTGACGTTTCCGTCGAGTGTTATTCTCTTGATCCCACGCGATCAGAATCAGAGACAGAATGACACAGCAAAAGAAAGCCCCCAAGAACCCAATGCAGCCCAGACGATTCTCCAAGGCATTCATCAAGGAGCTGCGCGCAGATATCGAAACCGGCGAGCATGGCAAGCATATCCTGCCCGACTGTGATTTTGTTGTGATGAAGGACACCCGCACGAAAGAAAGCGGCGCAAGGTTAATGCTAAGGCTGAGCAAAACGGGCACTGCGAGCTTTTTCATAAAAGAGCGATATCTCGGGAGCCGCTCACCCAAAACTGTCAGGATCGCTGGCATTGATGCGGACCTGGACTCCGTAACGGAACGGGGCCATCAGATGCAGTCCAATATTGTCAAAGGGCTGGATCCAGAGCATTCCGAAATTATCAACTACCGAGATAAATTCAAAAGCCAATCCCCCACCCTGCGGCAAATATATAACGAACGACTAAAATACCCAGGGAACGCAAAGCCGGGAACCATAGGGGACTGGGAGAAGCATTTCAAAAAGCTCGGGAGCTGGAAGGATAAAAGGATTAGCGAGATCACTCGTCAGCAAGTGCTCAACAAAATCGACAATCTGGCAGATCAATACACTCCCGAGGTCGCTGACCGCGTGATCAAGTTTATCAGCATGCTAGTAAATCTTGCCGTGAATCACCCACAGCCGAGCTATGAGCAGCCGACCAAAAACATCGTGTCTCAGACTTTGAAGCATGACAAGCCATTCAAAGTGAACGGCGGAAAGAGCAGGCGGATATCTAAAATGTTCCCTGTGCATACATGGCCTGCCATTTGGGAAGCAATCAGCGAACTCAAGGACCGAGTCCCGAATCGAGCAAACAAAAGCGCACCGACCCTGGCGAGAACAGCTCACTATTATTTCAAGTTTTGCCTGCTCTCAGGAATGCGGGATGGAACCGTCAAAACCCTTGAATGGCACCAGATCAACATCGAAGACGGAACAATCTCGTGGGTCAGCGAGAGTGATGTAGCAAAAAAGAAAATCGACCAACAGGTTTTCGACCTACCCGTTTGCAACCATCTCTGGGAAATGCTGAGGGAAATGCGAGAGATTGAGATTAAGCAGACCGGGGAAGAGCCGCAAGGCTACTTGTTCAAATCGTTAGGCAATGGCGGCTTCCCTCATGTTGCAACGGGCATGCCCCACCAGTGGAACCTAATCAGGAATCATGTGGGACCAGCCATTGCAAAAATGCGGGTTTATGATTTCCGAGCCACCTTCATCACGATAGCTGATGAGTTAGGCATCGGGACGCAGCTAACGAAGTCTCTTATTGACCACAAAGACAACAAAAGTATCGTACTGGAAGGCTACAAGGACCGGGGCACACCGCTGAAGCGCAGAACCGTCAACCAGATAGCAGGCCATATCCTCGGAGGCTGTGGAGAACAGGAAAAGAAAGAGCAGTCGGAGTCGGTGCCGGTGTCTTTCGCAATGTTCGAGCGAGTTCAGCAGGAAGCTGAAAAATCAGGCAAAACCGTTGACGAGGTTCTGGAACGATGGGCCCAGGTTGCGTCCATGTTTGATAAAGTGAATGCGATGAAGTGATCATGCCGCCGATGTTGTTCATACTCGGTTGATGATTTAATGAATTACTTTGCAGCGGTAAATTGTTAATATAATCATATAATAATTGACGTCATGGCATTTTTTGGCTACAATGTATTCATAAGATCAAGCAACACAATCTTATCGGTCGGACTAGTCACCTGGTCAGGAAATTCTCTCTGTGAATGCCTTAGTTTGGAGCCTCACCTTCGGGTGGGGCTTTTTTGTGGTCAAACTTTTGTGGTCAAATATTTGGGATCAAACAATTGCGGGCGGTTTGGGCTGATGCAGGAAAACCCGGACGGTGCCGGGGTTCGTTCATTGCTTGCCCATCCGTTGGATGGTTTGATTTAGGCGCAGCATCTCGATTTTCTGTATTTCATCACTGAAGGCTTGGTCTCTTCGCATGTAAGCACTCGGCACTCAATCTCTCCGATCATGAAAATCTCGTCGCGATCTGCTTTTTTATTTAATGCCTCCATCAGATCCGAGAATGCCATGCCAGGAGCCCAGGAGCTGTCAGTCGCGCTTGATCTGGATGCCCTTGTCTGCTCGAACCACTTCATGATGTCATGTCCTGTTGTTGGATCATAATATCCGGAAGCCTTATCGCGGGCAGCCTCATCTTCCTTGGTGAACTTTTCCATCAGTCTTGATACTCCGTTCATGTGCATGTCGAAATAGGCGCGGCGTGTATTGCTTACAGACACTATCCAGGAGTCCTTTTTGTGCTCTTTAACGCTCATGCCTAGCTCTTCACGCAACACTGAAATGACCGACCGGGTGGCCTGCCTGACACTTATGCGGCGACCATCGAACGCTTGGTTATATGCTTGGCTGGCCGTTGTTGACTTACCACCAACAGTCACCTTGTTGCGCTTTATTACGGTCCATTCCGCGAAGCTCTTGGCGTGCTCCTTGGTGATTATTGCCGATCCGCCGCGCATGATTGCAGGCAGATCAGCGTCGAGCACGGCCATAAGCTTTCGTATCACTTTTCTTTTATTTGCATCGAATGCGGACAGATTTCTTACTGCCGACTCAACGCCCATACGGAGGCCTGCGATTTGCTTGCGCTGCCTTCCGCTCTTGTCTGCTTTTATCAGATCAACGTCCAGCGTGTTTGTTTTGTAAAATTCGCGGAGTTCGTAATTCTCGATCTGATACTCCTGGCCACGACTCATCTGATCGGATTTGCGGCGCTCATCGGCTTGCTCCCTGCTTATGTCCTCAGCGGTCAGTATGCGATCGATCCGGGCGTTCTCTGCTTCCTCGTTGCCTTCCTTCATTGCTGCCTTGGCCCTGATCTCGTCAGCCTCGTTGGCGCTCATTCTTTTAATTGTGAAGCCTAGAGCCTCGGCCATCATCAGCGTCCGATTGTTGTAATTTGTGCGCATGCCGTTCTCGTAAGCAACACGCTCGACAACGTCTTGGACGCCAGAGGTGGCCCATAGCTTGTCCAGGTTTTCCTGATTGTAATCGTCGTTATCGCTAAGATCCTTGGATGCCATAAGCGCAAACACAAGGCCGACGCTGTTGGTTCGCTTGCGTTTATGAGTAGTAAAAACCAGGTGGGTCTCTTTAAGCTTTCGGACTCGGCGCGTGGATTGAATAACCTCAGTTGGCAGCACTGTCCCGGCAGCAATGACGAAAACAGCATCAAAATGGTCGCTCTCAATACTTACTCCAGATGACAGCACTGTCGAAGCAACAACAAGCTGATAACTTTTCAGATTTAGATCTAAATTGCTCACAAAATAAGATTTTTCAGCATTCCCGAAAAAATCACCGTCGAGGGTAATTGACTCGCCCGTTGCGCTTTTGTTCAGAGTGTTGAATGTGCCTTCCAGATCATCTTTTCTCGGGTTGTGCGACTCGTCAGAGATGACCAGGATATTTTTTCCGATCTCCAGCATGGCCTGAGCGGTTGCGATCAGTGCCGCCTTGGTTGGGTGCAAATTGATATTGTGAGCAAAATTGCAGTGGGTTTTGGTTGCGACCGTGACCGTCATCCCGAGTGCTTTGGATAGCTTGGTGACCGTGTAATCGCTGAGCAGTGCGTCGGCTAGGACTGCGGTTCCATCTTGTGCCGCCTTTTTAATAGCTTCAATGGTTCCGGCAGTAATAGCGGCGCGCTCGGTCAGCTTGCCTCGCCCGATTGCGTTGGATGCGTTGTGAGTTAGCATCTGCTCGAATTCGTCGACGATAACCATTTTTGTGTTTTCTCTGTGCCACTCAAAAGCGGGCAGACCGATCACTGAGTTTGAAACTCCAACGACGCCGGGAGCGCTGAACCCTTCAGGGCCTGCGTTAGTGTAATGTCGCGGATCGCCTTTCATGGGTGCGATTTGAGAGCGACGTGGCGAAACAAACAAAGGAGATACCTTTCTTGTGCAAGCCTCCTCGAATGCGGGCAGTAAATTCTCTTTGGTCTTGCCTGCGCCGAGGCCGGAATTGATTAGCACCAAACCGCCCAGCTTGATGATCTCGTTGATTTCTTCGTTCGAACCTGTGAAAAAATTGGCGTGAGGGTTTTGCTGGTTCACCATCGCCATGTCCTCTGCTCTCTGTCGCTCTATTTGGAGCATATCTCTGAAAACAGCAACAACACCAGCCAGAGGGCTTGATCCATTGTCCAGCACTCTATCTCGGACTCTGTTGGCCATGTCAGCCTCAGCATCTTTATCCGTCATTTCTGAGGGAACCTTGAGCATATAGCAGCGCGCCACGATCTTCGAGGCTGCGTCGAATTCAATCACGTTGCGGGCGCTGTTTAGCTTAAAGAGGGCAAATTCCTGAGCTTTATGACCCGGATGCAGGCAGTCAGTTCCAACAGAAATACTCGTGCAAAATTCGAGCGCAATTTCGATGTCGTCAAATGCGTTGGCCGGATCGGATTGGATGGTGATGATAGATTTTTGATCTTCGCTTTCCAATGCGACCTGAGTGCGAATATCTAGGGTTTCGATGATTTTGGTGTCGCTTTCTTTTTTATCTGTGTGCGCGAAAGCTGGGCGCTTTATAGTTATGTTCATCATTATACCTTAGTTTAAGTTTCGACCGGGTCAGCGGCCATGTCTTTATTAAATCAAATATTAACGACAAGATCAATATATTTAACGCATATATAAGAAATTAAATAGATGATTAATATTGACTTTTTTGAATTTGCTGGAATAAAAAGGGTCTGATCAGGGTGCAAGTTTTGCAACATTTTTTGCACCTAATTTTTTACTGCTCGATCCTCTGAGAGTATTGCGGCGCAAGGCTTAGGGCTAGGCAGGACATTAAAAAGATAGCCCCATGGTTCCGTTATAGAAAAACAAGACCCTATCATTGCAAGATAATTGGTCTATTTTGCGCGACAGCGCAGCGCTTTAAAAAATCAGTGATAACAACGTTTGATGTGCATCGCTACGCTCAAAGCTTCCAATCTTGTCGCATGCTCTCTCTTGTTGCTATTTAATAGGTGTAAATGTAATACATCCATGCACGCAGGAATCGACCCAAGGCCCAACGGAGGCATAGCTATCTTG
The DNA here is from genome assembly GCF_900215155.1 of Marinobacter sp. LV10R510-11A. Taxonomy (NCBI): domain Bacteria; kingdom Pseudomonadati; phylum Pseudomonadota; class Gammaproteobacteria; order Pseudomonadales; family Marinobacteraceae; genus Marinobacter; species Marinobacter sp. LV10R510-11A. The sequence continues at coordinate 972,174 of NZ_LT907980.1, read as the reverse complement.
TCAAAAACCAGCAAACTGATAGCAGTGCACGACATGCCAAAAATGAAGCACGACGGCAAAACAATCTCGGACCCCGTCGGAATTCTCGAAATTCTCAAAGGCGTCAAATCGATCACGCTTGAAGAGGTCGGAAGCCGCCCCCCCCCGCCAGTCCGGCGTGTTCACGTTTGGAATGTCCCAGGGCATCGTCGTCGCCTGCGCCCGCATTCTGGACATCCCCATTCAAATGGTGCGCCCCAGGACTGGCAAGGATTCTTCAGGATCAAGGCCGGCGAGAAAGACATTAAAAAGAAGAAAGCGCAGATCGCCGCCAAGGCCCTGACACTTGCCCGACCGCGAATCTATACGGCCCCAAGGGCGGCCTGCGTGATGGTCGCTCTGACGCCCTCCTCATCGCCCGTTGGGGATATCTAAAGCAACCGTCTGGCGAGCTATAAAAGCAAACCCGCAACAATCTCCCTCGAAGTATGAACAACATAAAGCCCCACTCCCCTTCCTTTCCCAGGGGCTGAATTTTTTATAAACATAGCTGATCTATAAAATTATTTAAATGTTTTTGTAACTAAGTTATAGCTGAAAAGTCTACTGAGATGTTTATCAAAAAAAGAACGTCTACTCGACAAAAATATAAACGATGATCCAAGCAGCTGTGAGCGGATGACAGACCGCAACATGCCGCTAATTAAAGCCTGGGCAAACATCCACTGGCTCGCCTCAATCCATAGTATTTATACCACTTTAAATGGTTATTAGCGCGTAGACACGCAGTTCCAGCGCTCCGCCTACCTCTCGGGAAGTGCCCTTATTATTCATTACAACAGCACCTGATCAGAAGCTGTGTGAAAGAAAATCGAAGCCACCGCACACCGCAAGTTAAGCAGAATTTTGGGGTCAAGAAATATACAACCTGAACGAGTTGTTTTTTTCATTTTGGTCGGAAAAGGATAAATAATATATTAAATGAAAATTTATTTACAATGATATACCCAGAGCGTAATATTAAGACATAGAGTTGAGAAACAGCACCAAGGCAATCAAGCCAAACCATAAAAATAAGAAAGGGCCAACACAATGAAAACCGAATCAGTTGAAACCATGCACAACCGCTATATCCGCAACGCAAGGAAGGCAGCTCATGGCGAGACCGGCTACGAGCGAGCAAAAGCAATTTATCACTATTTTGAACAATTCACAGAACACCCGCATGCCAGATACACGTTTGAGCAGAACGCGGCGAACCGCTTTTCTAACGGGATGAATGACAAACAATTTGCGGTTTGGCTAATGCATGACATGGCTAGCTTGTGTGCCATTAATGACATGTTAAGAAATGATTTTTTAAACAGCTAATGACGCGGTTCCGCTTCACCCAGACAAGAACAAGAAGGCTTTCGCGCCAGCACCTGCTCCACATCTTCCCTGAGAACTACTGGGAGGGTCTTTGGATGCAGATTAAAGATCCCCCGCACACTACCCCTGGCAAGTAGTTAGACATGCTCTTCGAGGTCACCGCAACGGCTACTGGTTTATAGAGCATATCAAAAACGCGCCCATACTCGGGTAAGAGCAAGTTCTCAATTAGAGGGCTGGAGCACAAAACCGCTCAAATCATAAAGCACGTGAGACACCCCCCAGGTGTCTCTGATTGTTTTTTGATTACAACCAAACACCCCCACCAGTGTGCTTTTTCACTTCAACATTTGTACCTGCAAAGCACAGTCGATTTACTGGGCTGGCTGTATGCTGGTGTAAATTGATAGCAAAAATAATTGATCTCAAACCCCATCAAGACAACAACAAGTGGACAAAGCTGCACGAACGGATCGGCGACTGCATTATTGCGATGATGTCGCAGCCTTGTGTTTGTAATCAAATCCTCAATAGCATCACAGAAAGCGGGTGCGTGAGCGAGGATAGCGTTGCAGAGTTTGAGCAAGTAGTTCGAATGAACATGGTGGAACATTACAGCTTTTAATGTTTTAACCCCTGCCTCACCGACCTTTCGCTTCTTGGAGGGCACCTCCTTAAGCATATCTTCTTTTATTTACATTACATTACCATTTAATTATAGAAGCCTTCACTTAATTGAGCTAATATGTGGTGTATGGGCTTGAGAAACAACCCCGGCAATCCAGCCAATAATAGGAAATGGTGAGCACAATTAGCAACGAAATAACCAACAGCATGATCAACGGACTGAGCAACGACCAACTCGAGAGCCTCCACAATCGAGCCGCTGCCCTTTGTCATGCGCGTAAGACATTCAAGGCTGAGGCTGAGTTGATTGCAAATCGCGAGGAATATGAGGCGATGCAGCGCCGTGATTTCTGCATTTTTGCCGGCGAGGTGAAATCAACAAAGCGAATCACAATCCGGGGCGCAAAGCCTAAATCAGACAATCCGCTCAGGATCAGCGTTCATGGTTTCCAGGTTCCGATGTTGACCGCTGGACTGCATGAGCAGGAAAGAATTGCAAAAGAAAAGGCGCAGGAGGAGGAGCGTTTCCGCCTGGAGCTTGAAGCAGAAAGAGCCAAAATAGCAGAGCGTCAAAAGAAAAAGGCCCAGGCTGCTGAACTTGAGCGCATGAAACGAATTAACAAGTGGGAGGAGCTTGAGGAGAGTCGTGCTGACTCGGATCAATTCAAGATTACGCTGTTAGCTTCAAGCTTTAAGGGAACCGAGGCCTGCCATCTTGCCAGGCTTGAAAAGAATGACGACGGCCAAGTTATCGATAAAATCCAAATCGCCCCGGATTTTAGCAACAAACAAAAGCACACCGCGCGGACCTGGACCGAAACAAACACCTACTCCATTGGGCTGGCTGATGGCGACTGGATTGAAATTCTGGAAGCTGGAAGCGCAAGAAACGACAGTCACGACGTTGTCCAGTATGTCGGCGGGAAGTTTGTCAGCAAGGACGGCAGAGAAGTCGAGACAGACTTTAAAAACCTTTAAATTTACCCCCTCTTTGCAGGACTATTATATACCCATATAATAAATTTATGAGAGTCGAAACATGAGAAAATCAATGGCATTAAGTACCGCACTAAACCGAGAATATCATCGATTCATCTATTATCTGGATATCGACGACGACCCGGCGCAGATGCTCAGGAACGTCAGCCTGGTTTATAGCGGGCGGCAGGGATGACCCTGCCCTAGCTGACTCGGACACGGTGAGCTAAGTCAGCTTGATTTTAGCAGCAAGGGCTGAGGTTGCTTCGTGAGCAAATTGCAGGCATGGCTAGGGAGATGTCGCTAACGCTGGACAAGCTGACAGAGACTATGGAGCGGTTTCCGTCGCTAGATGATGATGGCCAATGAATAACATTCCCCTGCCTGAGCAATTAACTAAGGCGATATGGAAAAGACAATGGCAACTAATACCATCAGCAGGGTTGCGGATGAATATCATGGAACCCTTTACCGCAACGCGGTGGGCCCTTTGATGCATATTCCGGCCCATCGTGAACACCCATTCCGGACGAACGTGAACACCTATTCTGGTTCAACGTGAACAGTCATTCCGGCTGAAGATGAACACTTTTGGTGATTTACCGGAATCGGTGTTCACCATGCCGGAATGACTGTTCACGTTAAACCAGAATCTTTCTTAACGCATTGTTTATTCAACCGTTTGCTACTCTGATTCCTTTTTTGGGGATCAGGGCTATGCCAGCTAAGAGAATGCCAATGCGTAAAATCAGAGAAGTACTTCGTCTGCGGCTGGAAGCCGGGCTCTCGATCCGGCAGATCAGCGCCAGCACCAAGACCAGTGTCGGAGCCATCCAGAAGCTCTTGTCTCGGGCCAATGCCTTAGAGATTACCTGGTCATTGCCAGAGGATGTGGACGATGGCCGCCTGGCGGCCATGTTCTATCCCACCTCATCTTCACGCTATCAGGTGCCTGACTGGACGACGGTTTACCAGGAACTCAAGCGCAAAGACGTCACCAAGCAGTTGCTGTGGGAGGAGTACACCGCTCGTTACCCCAACCGGTGTTACAGCTACTCTCAATACTGTGACCGCTTCCGGCACTGGCAAAAGCAGCAAAAGCGCTCCATGCGCCAGATCCACAAGGCCGGTGAAAAGTGCTTCGTGGATTATTGCGGCACCACCGTACCCATCATCAACCCGCAAACCGGCGAAATCCGCACGGCTCAGGTCTTTGTCGCCGTGCTGGGGGTCTCTAATTATACCTACGCGGAAGCCACCTGGAGCCAGGGATTGCAGGACTGGCTGCTGAGTCACGTGCGCACCTTTGAATTCTTCTGTGGCATTCCGGAGATGGTAATCCCCGATTATGTGCCCGGGCACATAATCGGGGATTACTAATCCTGGAACGCCATTCAGATACTGAAAGGCTCGGATGTGAGAGCCGATCCAGTCCGGCAGCTTCTGGCTCCAGGTGGCTTCGGCGTAGGTATAATTGGAAGCACCCATAACGGCCACAAAGACCTGCGCCTCGTGGATCTCTCCGGTGGTGCGGTCAATGACGGGGACGGTCTGGCCGGCATAGTCCACGAACAGCTTTTCTCCGGCCCGGTGGTCCTGGCGCATCACCATGTCCAGCTTGCCCTGCCAGGCCCGGTAGTGTTCACAGTACCAGCTGTACTGATACCCCTCCGGGTTGGCTTCCCGGTACTCCTGCCAGAGCAGGAACAGGGTGACGTGCTTGCCCCTGAGTTCCTCGTGGATCTTTTGCCAGTCCGGTATGCCCCGGATCTGAGCCGGCAGGTCCGGTGGCGGCGGGAACAGCAACTGCTCCAAATGGGCCTCGTCCAGATCCGCTGGCAACGGCCAGCTCAGACCGGCCTCAACGGTACGGCGCAGGTATTCGCTCACGGTGGGGCGGCTAACGCCGCAGGCCGCCGCAATCTGGCGATTGCTCAGCTTTCGCTCCCACTTGAGGCGAAGAACTTCTTTGATCTTACGCATGGATAACCTCTTCGCTGGCATCTGGCCCTCTCCGGATGAAAAGAGTCAGAGTACCGTTAAGTTATCCCGCGCCGGACGATTTTGATGGGGTGAGTCAGGCAACCTGCCGGGGTGGCAGCTTTGCCATGGAATCAGTGGCAGCTATCGCGTGGAATGGGTGGCAGGCTTCGTCTGGAATCAGTGGCAACCTTGGTCTGGAATACGCAGCGAACTATCAAAAGGCTAACAAGTCGCCAACGAGGTATGAACAACACAAGCCAACCGAAGCAAATCCCCTTCTCTGATTTTTGCAAGAACTGTCAGCGCACGTGCGTATTTATATGTTGATGTATTTGGCGAATAGAAGATCATATCGATTGCCAACGCAATGACGAACCGATACAACTCCCCTTCGACTTTAACAACAAGACGCATGACGCTATTAGAATCAGGCACGGACCTTCGCTAGCACCGCAGCCGCCATATATACTGCAACGATAGGGGCAACAAGCGTTTCGACGCATATTTGCACCCAGGAAAACTGAAGCTACCGTATACCGCAGTATGATCCGCAGTTTGCGGCTAATAAATTGACAACCTCGTTGGGCAGTTTTTTCAACTTCAAAAAATCGATACAAATTTATTATATAAAAATGTATTGTAAGCAGAGAACACAAGCGCTAATATAGAAACATAGGGTTTGATAAACAGCCCCCGCAATCAAGCCACAAACAAGAGCCTAAAGGTCAAGCGATATGAAAACCGAAACGTACGAAACTGTTTATAACCGCTATATCCGCAACGCGCGAAAGGCGACTAGGGGACTGGCGGGCTTCGAACGAGCAAAAGCAATCCAGCACTATTTTTGCTATCAAACCAACCGGGACCGGATGGGTTGGAGTTTCCCTTTCGACCAGATGGCCATGAATCGCTCTTCAGACTACCAGTTCGCTATTGATGTGATGACCCATATGGCGCACCAGTGGACAAGTAACGACGTCAATACATACCCATAAGCCAACTAAAGCAGCTTCGCGGGAATTACGCCCATGGGCGTTTCGTGATTTCTCTGTACTTTTAGCGCAACTTCTTGAAGTTTAGAGTTGAGGGTTTTTTGTTGCCGCCCTATTCCCCGCGTTATCATTTAAAACGATTAGTGCTCGGCAATATACATCGAAACTATCTCTTCATCTGTGAACGCCTTGTCCAGTGGCTTGCCGCGCTCTCTCGCTGTTTTTCTGACGAGCATAACAAACTCACCGACGGTTGCGAGCGAACTAGGTGGATACCGATAGCGCCGATGGAGGGTGTAACGCTGCCGGTGATTGAGCAGAAGTCAGCAGGCGGAATGGTAGCCAAACACCCGCCGTAATTGTTGTGACTTGCCAAAGAGTGAATGACGCGGAAGTTTCTGGTGACATTTAAGCGCGCCAGCGATGCCCTTCCATCAAACATTGGTGAGCCATGATGCCCCTGTTTTGTGTCGATTTTGATGGCACGATCATTAGCAATGCGGTCAGTCAAATCCCAAGGCCCAGCTTTTTTCATTTCTTGCGTTTCTGAAACAACATGGGGACTTGGTCCTTTTTACGAGTGCCAGTCCCAAGAGCACTCGTGATATTCAAAATATTTTGATCAGCGAAGAGGTAGCCCCGAAATTGTTTGCCAATCTGGACTCGTTGCATCCAGAGGGAACCTAAAAGTACCAAGCGATGGCTGAGCGCTACTAACCTGACGCTTCAGAGTATTATCTGATCGACGATCGAATTGCTTGCGTTGGTGAAACAGAGCTGGATTGGTGGGTGGTTGTCTCGGAGTTCCTGCTATCCTATCGGAGCGACGAATTTTAAGCTGACTAGGGTCGAAGGCATCTTCTGTGGCGCATGGGTATCGTTATCACTTGTCGCTGATAAGGCCTTTGTAGGCTATTTCGGTGACGTCAAACAGCTCTTCGGGGACTCGTTTGCGCGGTATATGGTATGGATCTCGTCTGGCATTCTTCCTTCACCGTCAATACATCGGATAACCATCGACGATAGAATTATGTCGGGAATGTCGTATAGGTCATTGACCTGCCTTTTGATTACTTGGTATTTCTGCTTGTTACCCTCGTTGGTCTCCGAATGTTTTGAGCAAGAATAACAAAGCTTCTGGAGTTAGGTCAGCTTGTTTGGTTCTGGCAATTCGTGAAGTTCAGGGCAACAACTCTTTTCCCTTGCGCTTTCTTGGTTGTTTCTTTTTATATTTCCCCAATTCCTCCTTTATTTTGCTGAGTTCATCCTTGATCGGCTGCTCTAGGAAAGATTGCGAATACCCGAGCTGCTGAGTTATCAAATAAAAGAGTTTCCTTTCGGTGATGTAGACTGCCCTCGCCTCCTCGTCGGAAAACGCTTGGTCCAATGGCTTTCCGCGCTCATCTGCTGTTCTAACGAGTAACTCAACCACCTCATCGTTCAAGTCCTCGAGTCGACCCTCACGCCATGCTTTCGCAAGCGATTTGTCCTCAACCACCTCGACTTTCGGAAGCCTTACCTTTATTCGCATTTTGGGCTCGTATTTATGCGATCCTCGGATCGCACCAATAAATTCTCCAATCTTGGCATCTGGCATAAAGCCCGGATAAGACCTGTATGTTTCGTCATCCTTTCGGCTTCGCTTGATTACCGCAGTGCCGCCCATGAGCCCCATAGCCTGATTTTTACGGAAAGCCGCATCAATAGCCTGCATCTGCCGTTCAATCCATTTCTCAGCATTCTGGATGCCATGTATGCTGAATATGGCCTCGTCATCCTCGTTTAGCAGATCCGACATGTGAGCATCGGCTGACTCATATATCGGAAATTCTACGACTTTTCTCATTTCAGTTTGAAATAATTTACGGGAGCGTCCATTGGACATGGTAATCGTGTCAAAATAAATTGCGCGAGTTTTATAAACTCGAACAACTGTGCCTTCCTTACCTAATCTTAATAACATCATTGATCCTTTTTTATTGTTTTAATAATAAAATTAATTATATTTAGTTTAACGCTACATAAAAATATTTATAACTGATTAGTTTTTATTTTACTTAATGTAAAAGTATATATTTTGCTTAATCAAAAGTATTATGGAAATTATTTTCCAATGTTTATATAAATACTTAGATTAATATTTGGAATTTAGAATATTCACGCCATTATTATATCCGTGAAAACATTATGGTGAGTTCGTTTTTCAGAGCATAGTGGCGTCCGATCTCTAAGTATCTACAACAAGCTTTCTGCTTGATGGGCTATGATCTAACAGTGTGACGATGGAGATAAACAGGCTTTGGATAAGAAAAATGATGGAACGCTAGTCGACTGAGCTGCTGCGGAAGCAAAAAACGCCTTTGATGCGTTACAGCACGTTGCTGACTGGGCCGAGAATCGCTGGTTAAAGCTGGATAGCAACCTAAACTATATCGTGAGGAAATACACAATGTTCAGAACACTACTCTACTCCCTCATTATGACCTTTGCTTTGGGGTACATGGAAAAATGCCTTGCCAGCAACGATTTTTAGCAAGCTTTGCAGCGGTAGCTATCTCAACTTAAATCGCCACGCCAAAAGCTGAATGGCGTGTGTTTTCATCAGTGCCGGCTCTCGCTTCGCGGCTGGATACAGCTTTACTTCCTCTTCATCAGGTTGACCCTTCGAGCGTTTAGCGGCAGAATACTGTATAAATAAACAGTTTTCGGTGTAAGCCATGTCCTGCATCTTGCTAGGTGACTCCCATTCATGCCTGCGCCTGAACATCCCGCTCTTCCTGGAGCGAGTTTCCGCTGGTTTTCCCTCGCCCGCAGAGGACTACATAGAGAAAACTCTTGATCTGAATGAACTGTGCATCCAGCATCCGGCAGCTACTTTTTTTGTGCGAGTGGAAGGTGAGTCTATGATTGATGCCGGCATCTTCCCCGGTGATGTATTGGTGGTCGACCGGTCTCTGCGCGCGCAGCACGGTGACATCATTATCGCCAGTCTGGAGTCAGAGATGACAGTGAAGGAGTTACACCTCATACCTCCTCCGGTTTACCTGCTTCCACGAAATCTTGCTTATCAGCCCATTCTCATCGAGGAAGGGATGGTGCTAGAAGTGTTTGGTGTTGTCACCAATGTCGTCCGGTCGCTCAAGCGGGGTGGAAAGTCATAATGACCTCCACCGTGACAGCTAGATGAAAACGGTATTCGCACTCGTCGATTGCAACAACTTCTACGCCAGTTGTGAAAAGCTGTTTCGACCGGATCTGCGTGATACCCCTGTGATTGTGTTGTCAAACAATGACGGTTGTGTGGTGGCCCGCTCCCGAGAGGCCAAAGCCCTTGGCATCAAAATGGGCGTTCCGGTCCATCACATCAGAACAGAAATCCGTCAATACGGCATCCACCTGTTTTCCTCCAACTACACCCTTTATGGTGACCTAAGCCGGCGCGTAATGGTGACCCTAGAAGCTCTGGCACCCCGGGTGGATGTTTACTCCATCGATGAGGCTTTTTTGGATCTGACTGGCATAGAGCGAGTGGTCTCCCTGGAAAGCTTTGGACACCAGGTGAAAGACACCGTTGTTCAGGATACTGGCTTGCCAGTTTGCGTGGGTATCGCGCCGACTCGGACGTTGGCCAAACTTGCTAACTACGCGGCAAAAAAATATCAGGCAACCAAGGGGGTTGTTGACCTGACAGATACAGGCCGACAGCGCCGGTTGATGGCTTTGGTGGCCGTGGCTGAAGTTTGGGGCGTCGGTCGAAAACTATCAGCCAAGCTGCAAGCTATGGATATTACAACCGCACTCGAACTTGCTGACTCTGACCCTTCGACTTTGCGCAATCAGTTTTCTGTGGTGTTGAAGCGCACCATTCGTGAATTGAACGGGGTTGCCTGCCTGCCGTGGGAGGATGTTCCACAGCCGAAAAAGCAGATCATGTGCTCCCGCTCTTTCGGGGCTCCTGTAAGGGCTTTATTCGATCTTGCAGAAGCCGTTGCTCAGTTTGCGGTGCAAGCGACAGAAAAACTTCGGAAAGGGGAGCAATACGCCGGCGCACTGATGGTATTTGTCCGAACCAACTCGTTTCGTACTGAGCTGCAACAGTACTCCAACAGTGCGTCCGTGAAGCTGATTACACCAACACAGGATTCAAGAGTCATCGTCCAGCAGGTTTTAAGTTTGCTTAGACAGATGTACCGAACCGGTTACGACTATGCAAAAGCCGGTGTGATGCTTAGCGACCTGGTTAATGAGACAGCCATCCAGGAGGATCTGTTTGCCAGCCCCGAGCCTCGCCGAATTGACCGGTCTGCCAGGCTGATGTCCGTGATGGACGAGATCAACCGAAAATCACGAACAAAAATTTGTAGTGCCAGGCAAGCTGGCCCTGCGGCTTATTCGATGCGGAGAGAACATTTGTCGCCTAGCTACACGACTAACTGGAGTCAGTTACCTAAGGTAACTTGATATACAGGGGGAACTTTGCCCATGGGTAGGGAGCGTGTTAACTAGAACAATGGTAGTCGTATATACCAGAAATATTAGTACGCTAACTTTTTCGCATAATGTTTATTATGCGCAGCAGGAAAAGAGTAAGACCTGCTGCAACCGCCAAGAGGTGGACGACCACAAAAAGTGCTAAAAGGATAGCCACAGGAAGTACTAAATTTTCACAGAAAGAACTAAATCCGTCGTTCACTCGCTTATCACGATGATTTTTAGCGCTTTTCCGGTATCCAGTAAATATTGCCTTTATGACGATCACGATCTGGCGCGGCCAAAATTTAATTTTCGTGAAATCCCAGTCGCGCAGTCCCTACACGTGAAAAAGGAATCTAGTGTTGTATTCCCGGTAGGCTCCTTTGTTGGCCCTTTCGAAAGAAAGTGCTACCGTCGGAGACATGGTGTCTTTTGAACTAACACTCTGAAATAACGATTTAAGTTTTGGTGGTCGTGGCGATGCATCTCGCGCTGCGCTGCGCTCATCACGCAATTTCAAGGAACGGAAGCCTTCATGTCGATTTCTCAGCTATTTACTGGTTTGCTCGATAATCTAAGGGTCGATAATTCGGAAAATATCAGCCTGAAGTACAACCAGATCACAAAAAGTCTGAACAAAAAATTTCGAGACACGGAGTCCGAAACCCAAAACTCCCTCCAAGTTGGCTCTTACGGGCGCTATACAGGTATCAAAGATATCTCTGATCTGGATATGCTCTACGTAATGCCTCAAGGAAAGTGGGAGGACTATAAAGATAACCAATATAGAATATTGTCTGACACCAAGGACGCGATTAAAGCTAGGTATCCCGAAACGGACGTCCGGGTCGATCGGCTTGTCGTCACAGTGAGCTACACAAATTTTCTTCTTGAGGTTCAGCCAGTTTTCGAGCGCAAAGACAACGATGACATTCCTTACTATTTATTTCCTGATACTAAAGGTGATGGGCGATGGAGGGAAACCAAGCCCAGGCATGAGATGATTGCCATGAAGGAGTTTGACCAACAAAAGAATCGTAACTTGCGGCGTCTTTGCAAGATGACGCGCGCCTGGAAAGATAAACATGGAGTTGGAATGGGAGGTCTTCTTGTAGACACCCTCGCCCACAATTTCCTTAAGCAAAATACAGCCTACGACAATCAAAGTTATGGGTCTTACCACTTGCTCAACCGAGATTTCTTTGAGTTTCTCGCTGGCCAGCCGGACAAAAATCATTATAAGGCGTTGGGTAGCGGACAAAACGTAGAGGTTAAAACCAAATTTCAGAAGAAAGCGAGCGAAGCTTACGACCTGTGTATAGCGGCAATAGCGGCGGCCGAAACGAAATCTGAGAACGAAAAATGGAGGAAGGTGTTCGGTCGACGGTTCCCTGCTTACGAGGGAATCCGGGACGATCGCATGTCTAAAGCGGTCAAAACATGGCGAGATTCTGAACAATTCATTGAAAACTTTCATCCGGTAAATGTTCAATACAATATTGAGCTTGATTGTGATGTTTCTCAAAACGGATATCGAGAGAGTAATCTTTGGGTAATGCTGAAACGTGGTCTACGCCTCCAACCACAAAAAACGCTTTGGTTTACCGTTAAATCATGCAATGTGCCTCAGCCATATTCCGTGAAGTGGAAGGTGTTGAATCGAGGTGCGGAGGCAGAACAAAGAGATGAAGTCCGGGGCCAAATTTTCGATGATGAAGGTCGAAATCGCCGCAAAGAAACAACTAAGTTTGCCGGAGAGCACCTAGTTGAGGTCTACGCTATTAAAGACAACATAGTCGTAGCGAAGGCACGAATCTATGTCCCAATTCGGTAGTAAGACTATGAAAAAAGATGACCTGCTCAGGCATATCGCTGAAACAGCCTACAATGTTGGTTTTGGGGCAAAAAAGCATTTTGCAACTTACGACATCATTTTAAAGGCTCCCGGCCTGATTAGCTTTGCGTCCTTAGCTTTTGGGATTTATTCATTGACCACCCAAAGTTTGAAAGTCGAAACGTTGTCGGCAACTTTTATTATTCTTGGTATCATCGGGCTTTATATTTCATTTCATGACACAAAGAAGGAGTTATACGCGAATAAAGGCAAAGATCTTACTGTACTTTTTAATGCCCTAAAGCGACTTTACTGGAACGTAAATGCTAGCGAAACGCCCTCTAGAGAGGACTTGGTTGAACTGGAAAGGATTGAGGCAGAGTACATACAAATAAGTGAAAGTCATCAGATTCTTTTTAGTAACTGGTACGCGCATTACAAGTTCTTTTGGGAACAGCAGATTGGATGGATCGATAAAGAATTAGATTTCGGGCTCTTTCGAGATAAAATACCCTTATCTCTTTCTTTACCGCTCTTTGTCATGGCGATTTTAGGTGTCGTATTCTTTACTGATGCAGTGAATTATGTGTGCGCATTTCTGTAGCGCACACTAGCACAAACCTTTTGAGGATTGCGGGAGACACGAACTAGCAAAAAACCAGACCTTGTCGAGAATGCGTAACATAGAATTTGAGAACGTTGCCTTGTACCTGTGTCAGCACTACACTCTTACCACCCTCCTCAACCTGACTAATTAAACGGTCGATGTTGGCACTCACCGCCTGACTCATGATCGAAAGAACACACTCCCTCCACCTAAAATTCCTCCAGGTGACTGGACTTGAGCAGCGGAAAGCTAAGAGATTTCTATCTATCCCGAAATAGTTACTGATGAACTGTGCGCTCATTTATGTAGTTTACAGCGAAGTTTTGGTGGTAACTCCCTAGTCCGGCTACACTGGCGGTCAGTTTTAAACGGAGTTAGGCACCCTCCTCGATCAACTCAGTTAAAAAAATTCCTAGGAACGGACCCCCATCGAATGAGCCACAACATCACGCTACAGCAACTCGAATCCTTCCTCTGGGAAACCGCTGACATCCTACGCGGCAACATGGACGCTTCCGAATTTAAGGACTACATCTTCGGCATGATGTTCCTCAAGCGCCTGTCAGACGCCTTCGAGGAAGCTCAGGAAGCGGTTATTCAGTATTACCGGGACAAAGGCAAAACCGAAGCCGAGGCTCGTGAGCTTGCGAATGATGAAGACGAATACGACAAAACCTTCTACATCCCGCCCATTGCCCGCTGGGATGCCATCAAGGACCTGAAGCACGACATCGGCGCGGAGCTGAACAAAGCCACCGAAGCCATCGAAGAGTTCAACGCTTCACTGGAAGGCGTGTTGGTGTCTATCGATTTCAATATCAAGAACAAGCTGTCTGACAAAAAGCTGCGGGATCTACTCAGCCATTTCAGCCGCTACCGCCTGCGCAATGCCGATTTTGAACGCCCGGACTTGCTGGGCACCGCCTATGAATATCTGATCAAGATGTTTGCCGACAGCGCCGGTAAGAAAGGCGGCGAGTTCTACACCCCGTCCGAGGTGGTGCAACTGCTAGTTGCCTTGCTGAAACCCCATGCGGGCATGCGTATCTATGACCCTACTGCCGGCTCTGGCGGCATGCTGGTGCAAACCCGTAACTACCTTGCAGAACAGGGTGAAAACCCTTTTAACCTGTCCCTGGCCGGTCAGGAGATGAACCTGAATACGTGGGCCATCTGCAAGATGAACATGTTCTTGCACGGGGTCTACAGCGCGGACATTCGCAAGGGCGATACGCTGGGCAACCCGCAGCACACCCAAGGTGGCGAGCTGATGACCTTTGATCGGGTAATCGCCAACCCACCCTTCAGCCTGAAGAAGTGGGGCAAGGAAGAAGCGGACAACGATGCCTACGGGCGATTCCCCTATGGCACCCCGCCCAAAGACTCCGGTGATCTGGCGTTCGTCCAACACATGATTGCCAGCTTGAATGCAGAAGGAATGATGGGCGTCGTAATGCCCCACGGCGTTCTATTCCGGGGTTCCAGCGAAAAGGCAATACGCCAGGGCATTCTGAATGATGACCTGCTGGAAGCCGTGGTGGGCTTGCCTGCCGCGCTGTTCTACGGCACGGGCATCCCTGCCTGCCTTTTGATCATCAATAAGAACAAGCCCGCTGAACGCAGGGGCAAGGTACTGTTCATCAACGGCGAGCTGGAATACGAAGAAGGCAAAAACCAGAACAAATTACGCCCCCAGGACATCGACAAGATCGTCACCGCCTTTGACGACTATGCGGACATCAAACGCTATGCCAAAGTCGTCACCCTGGCAGAGATTGCGGACAACGATTACAACCTCAACATCCGCCGCTACGCTGACACCTCACTACCTCCGGAAATCTTCGACGTGCGTGCCATCCTGCACGGTGGCATTCCGGTGCGGGAAGTAGAAAGCGAATACATCCGCGAAGAAATACTGGACGGCTTTGACATGTCCACAGTGTTCGTAAGGCGGGTTGATGACTATTACGACTTCAAGCCCGAAATCGACAGCAAGGAAGCCATTCGGGAAGTGGCCGGTGATGTCGCCGCGCCTGTGATCAGTCAGCTGGAACGCTGGTGGGACAAATACCGGGTGTCACTGAACGAGCTGGATGCGAAGGTGGCGGAAGCAGAAAGTGTGATGAAGGGTTATTTGCAGGAGCTTGGTTATGAGTGATAGGGCTCCGGAAGGGTGGACAGAATGCTCGCTAAATGATGTGTCCACCGTAGTTACAAAAGGAACGACTCCCACCACTAGTGGAGCGAGCTACGCTCGGAGTGGCATAAAATTTATCCGCGTCGAAAATATTTCTAAAGCTGGCGCTATCGATGAACGAGATTTGAAATTCATTGATACGCAAACTCATGATTCGTTGAAGCGTTCCCAGCTCCATGCTGGAGACCTCTTGGTATCAATAGCGGGAGCGATTGGACGATCGGCAATAGTAAGGAAATACAACCTACCGGCTAACACCAATCAAGCTGTTGGGATAGTCAGGTTTCGTAATAATGAAGTCATTCCCGATTTTATAAGGTATTCAATTGAAAGCCCATATACAGCTAAACAAATAAGTGATTCGCAGGCTGGTAATGCTCAGATAAATTTAAACTTGGCACAGCTCGGTGGATTGCGAATATATCGCCCACCACTCCCCGAACAACAAAAAATCGCCACCATCCTGTCATCCGTCGATAACGTCATCGAAACAACACGCGCACAGACCGACAAGCTGAAAGACCTGAAAACCGGCATGATGCAGGAGTTGTTGACGAAAGGGATTGGGGTGGACGGCGTTCCGCATACGGAATTCAAGGATTCGCCGGTGGGGCGGATTCCGGCTCGGTGGAAGATTCTTCCACTTGAAGAATTGTGCAGTAAGATCAGCGTTGGAATTGCAAGTTCAACGACGCACGCCTATTCCAGCGAAGGTATTCCTCTATTAAGGAATCAGAATATTTTGCCTGACGCTATCAGGCGCACGGATATGCTACTAATTTCTGAAAAATTTTCAGAAAAGAATGCTTCTAAAAAGATCAGGTCAGGTGATGTCGTTACGGTACGGACCGGCTACCCTGGTATATCTGCGGTAGTTCCAGATGAATATGATGGCTGCCATAGTTTTACAACACTCATCTCCCGACCGAAGAAAACAAAACTTAATCCGTATTTCCTTTCAATGTTAATCAATTCAGATTACGGGAAAAGCTTCGTAATTGGAGGTCAAGCAGGGGGCGCACAGCAGAACCTAAATGTGGCTGTATTGAAAAACTTTCCAGTTATATTGCCACCGCTGGATGAGCAAACGGAAATGTTCAAACTTATGAATGGAATCGCACTGAAAATTAATTTGATCAACAAAAAACTTGCCGTGTTAGTAGACGCTAAAAAGGCCCTGATGCAAGACCTCCTGACCGGCAAGGTCCGCGTCAACACCAAACAAAATGAAAAGGAGTCAGTGGTGGCCTGATTAAGGCATCCATCCCCTTATGTTATTTCAGGACGAAATTGAAAAGGTCGAACAACCTGCCATTGAACAGCTGCAAAAGCTGGGCTGGACCTACATATCCGGCGCTGCACTGGCTCCCGTCTTACCCGTGGACGGCTCACCCTTGGGCGAACGCGGCTATTACCGGGATGTCGTTTTAACTAATCGTCTTGAAGCCGCCATTCAGCGCCTGAACCCCTGGATCAGTGACGAAAACTTGCGCAAGGTACTTCGGGAGTTTACCCACCCCTTCCATGCCGGATTGATGGAATACAACCACGCCATCTATCAGTTGCTGGTTAATTACCTGTCGGTGGAGCAGGACCTGGGCAAGGGACGTAAAGGCCAGACCGTCAAGATCATTGATTTCGATACCCCGGACAACAACGAATTCCTCTGTACAAACCAGTTTAAGGTGGAGGGCGCTAACCAGAACATCATTCCCGATGTCGTCTGCTTTGTGAACGGCTTGCCGCTGGCGGTGATTGAATGCAAGTCCCCTTACCTTTCCAGCCCTATGGCAGAGGGCATCGATCAGTTGCGCCGTTACGCCAACCTGCGCCGCCCGGAAGACGATGAAGGCGCTCAGCGGCTGTTCTGGTACAACCAGCTGATGGTATCGACCTGTCGGGATCAAGCCAAGGTGGGCACCATCAGTTCCACCGCGCAGCATTATGGGGACTGGAAAGACGCGTACCCGTTCACCGATGCGGACATTCGGGAACAGTTGGCAAAGTCGCTGCCGGTGACTGGTGCAGATGACCACAAGATCAGTGATGTGCCCTCCCCGGAATATCTGGTGAAAGCCAAACAGGTTGCCTTTGGAGAGCCCGAAGTCAACGCACCCCTGACAGCACAAGAACGCCTGTTGGCAGGCATATTCAACCCCGCTAGCTTCCTGGATCTGATCCAGAACTTCACCCTTTACGAGCCGGTGGACGGTCGCCTGATCAAGAAGGTGGCGAGGTATCAGCAGTATCGAGCCGTAAACAAGGTGATAGAGCGCCTAAAAACCGGCACCACGCGCAAAGAGAAGTCCGGGATAGTCTGGCATACCCAAGGGTCGGGAAAGTCCCTGACCATGGTCATGTTGGCGGTGAAGATGCGCCGTGATCCGGAGCTTCAGCAATACAAGCTGGTGTTCGTCACCGACCGCACCCAGTTGGACAGCCAGTTATCGACGACCTTCCGTGATGCCCAGAATGAAACCGTCTACAACGCCGACTCGGTCGCTGCACTGAAAGACCTGCTGAAGAAGGATTCGTCCGACATCGTAACGGCCATGGTGCAGAAGTTTCAGGATGCCGAAAAGGAAGGCGACTTCACCGACCTGAACCCCAGCGACAAGATCATTGTGTTGGCGGATGAAGCCCACCGCACCCAGTTTGGCGGCTTGGCCATGACCATCAACGCCGCCCTGCCCAATGCGCCCAAGATCGGCTTTACCGGCACCCCGTTACTGAAAACCCAAAAGATGGACCAAGCCTTCGGTGGCTACATCGACCAATACAAGATCAACGAAGCCGTGGAAGACGGTGCCACCGTGCGCATTATCTACGAAGGTCGTCAGGTACAGAGCGATGTTGTGGGTGACTCACTGGATGCGTTGTTTGAAGAGTACTTCAAAGACAAAAGCGACGACGAAAAGCGGGAGATCAAAAAGAAGTACGGAGTGGAACGCGCCATACGGGAAGCCCCGGCGCGGATTCGCTGGGTATGTATCGACCTGCTGAAACATTACCGGGAAAAGATTCAGCCCAATGGGTTCAAAGCCATGATTGTCGTGGGGAGTCGTCATGCGGCCACCGTTTTCAAAAAGTCGCTGGACGAACTGGGCGCGCCCCCTTCTGAAGTCATCATCTCCGGCACTCACAATGACCCGGCGTACCTGACTCAATACACGGACAAAGCCCGACAGAAGAAGGTGATCAAGAGCTACACCAAGCCACTGGGTACGGATAAAGAGAAGGAAGACCCCACCGCCTTCCTGATCGTCAAAGATATGCTGCTGACTGGCTTTGACGCCCCTATTGCCCAAGTGATGTACATTGATCGCAGCCTGAAGGACCACACCCTGATGCAGGCAATTGCGCGGGTGAACCGTACCTATAAAGGTAAAGCTTGCGGCTATGTGGTGGATTACTACGGCTTGTCCGACTACCTGACCGAAGCCCTGAACCAATTCAGCAGTGACGATGTGGAAGGCACCTACCACACGCTGAAGGATGAAATCCCCAAGCTAAAAGCCTCTCACACCCGCGTGGCTTCGATATTTTCCGGCGTTAAAAACAGCCTTGAGCCAGGCGAGGTAAAAATAGATGTGGATGACTATGTTCTGTGCTTGAAGGATGAAGATGTTCGGCAACAATTTGAACTCTCATTTAAACGCTTCGCCAAGCAAATGGATGTCATCCTGCCGGATACCGCCGCCAAGCCATTCATCCCAGACCTTAAGTTATGGGGCAAGGTCCAGAATGCTGCCCGCACTCGTTACCGCGACCCAGGACTGAACATTTCAGACGCCGGGGAAAAGGTGCGCAAGCTGGTGGATGAACACATTATCAGCACGGGTGTAGACCCCAAGATTCCACCGGTCGACCTCATGGCGGAAAATTTCAAGGAGATGGTGGACCAGATCAAATCCCCCGAATCCCGTGCCTCGGAAATCGAAAGCGCCATCAAACACCACCTCATCGTGAACCTGGATGAAGACCCGGAGTATTACAAATCACTGAGTCTGCGCCTGCGCGACATCATTGAAAAGACAGCGGGCAAGTGGGATCAGCAACTAGAACTGCTGTTGCAGATGGTCAGCAGCATCGAAACCGAACACAAGAAGGAAGCGGACGACCTGGGCCTGAGTGAAACGGAGTTCGCCTTTTACAACATCCTGATGGCAGAGGTGGCGGCGCACATCGGGGAAGACACCTTCAGCGAAGCCGTCCACGATGAAATCAAAACAACCAGCCAAGACCTGGTGGGCATGTTTGATGAAGCCACCCAAATTGTGGACTTCTTCAGCAAACCGGATGAAGTGAAGCGGATGAAGAAGGAAATCAAGCGGGCGATTCTGGACTGTTCCTTTGGTGAAAAAGCCGTTGTCACCGAGGTGCAGGATCGCTTCCTCGAACTGGCAAAGACGAAATTTTCATGATGAGAACTACTCATAAACCGACCAAACCAGAATATCGTGATGGTGATGGGTTTATTGCCGAGATCATCCGCACCAGTCGGCGTAAAACAGCTGACGTGCGCGTTGAGGAAGGCTCTGTAACAGTGGTTGTTCCTCAACACACTAAGCCTGAGAAAATCGATCAGATATTGGCTGAAAAGCGCCAGTGGGTTCGGGAAAAAATTGCATTGCATCTTGAGGCTGCGCCAATCAGCGCTAAAGAATATGTTTCCGGCGAGGCCTTCAGCTACCTGGGGCGCAATTATCGACTCAAGGTCGAAGAGGGTCCCTTTGCGCCAGTAAAGCTAATAAATGGTCGTTTAGTTGTGACGACTCCGCATGGCTCCAAACAGCCACATATGATCCGAAACGCCCTCACCCGATGGTTCAAGCATCAAGCCAACAACAAGTTGCGAGTTAAAGTGGACCGTTACGCGGCTGTCGTTGGGGCGCATCCCAACGGTGTCGGCATCAGATCCTTTAAGTCGCGCTGGGGAAGCTGCACTATCAACGGTCGCGTGGAGTTCAACTGGAAAATCATCATGGCCCCAATTAGGATTGTTGATTACATTGTTGTCCACGAACTTTGCCATCTAAAACAGCATGACCACTCCCCTGCCTATTGGCGGGAAGTTGAACGGATCATGCCGGATTATCAGGAATGCAGGGAGTGGTTGAAGGAAAATGCCCCTTCTTTAGAAATTTGAGTGTAGGGAATTGCAACTTTTCAACATAAAGCTTGGCTCGACTTGCTACTCTTGAGTTCTTATGGAACGGGTCTTCCGAAGCTTGAAGAAAATGGATCCCTTCACTCGGATCGATCGATTCCTGACGCAAGGAAGGATACTGGCAACTAGCTGATGGATTACTACAACAAGCCACCCGTGATCGCAGAAGAAAAACTTATAATATTGCCCGGTATTAGTTGACTACTCAAGCTACGCCGAGAAATTTTTTCTGGTTCTCATCAAGACTATTCATCTTTACTCCAATTCCGTTTTCTACAACAAATCGTATTGTTTTATTCTTTTCAGCGTACAATTTATCCTTGATACTTTGATAATTTTGACAAACGTCATAAGCTTGTAGATACCCCAAAATCATAGAATCCAATCTTTTCTCTAATCCAAAAAGACGGACGTTGTTTTTAAGGCAATAATTAATGTTCTGAAAACTGGATAGATTTGATATCAATCTTCGAATTTTATTATTTGATAGCTCTAAGCAATAATTATTGGATTCAGTTAATGAACAATCGATTCCCAAAAATTCAACTTTATCTTCCGGGCAAAATATAGCAGTTTTCTTATCACTGACTAATAATCCTAATCCACTTAGGCAAGAAATCACCTCCAACTTCGCTTTTTCTGCTTCAGAATGACTTGAGCACAAAACAACAAAATCGTCGGCGTATCGCACTAAAGAATATCCTTTTTTCTCTACGAAGAGATCAAGCTGGTCTAAATACAAATTAGCGAGGAAAGGACTAAGTGGCATTCCTTGGCGTATTCCCGTGCCTTTTTTCAATCCTTTTGCTTCTGCTTTCTTCAGGTCAGCTTGAGAGCGGAACTCGGAATCACACTCTATTATATCGAAAATAAGCTGGCGTATTGATGGATAACGAATTTTACTTTTAACACGCTTTATCAATTCAATTCTTGGAATAGTGTCGAAGAATGCCTCAACATCCACTTTAACAACGTAAGGGAAATTTGTTCTCAATGCCAAAAATTTCTCAAGGGCTTTTTTAACAGTCTTGCCTTTCAGGAACCCATAGTTTGATTGAGATTTGAAGATTGATTTATCTGAAAGGAAATCTAATAAGGCCGACTGAACGATGCGGTCTTGGATAATTGGAATATTAATAATCCGGTAATCGCCATTTTCTTTTGGGATCGTAAACGCTGAGAGATTAGAAAAACGGTAACGACGCTTCCGAAGTTCCTGTTGAATTAGCTCAAGCTGCTTATTGCTAATAGAGTTGAAATCTTCAACAGAAACTCTATCAACTCCACTTACTAAGCGTTTTGAGCCAGTTGCGCGCGAATTTATTTTTTTCCAAGATTTTAAAAGCCGAGAGTTATTCGAAACGTTATAAAGTGCAGTTTGCCCCATCGTTAAGGCCTTTATATAGGTAGGACACGCTAGGAGGAGATAACTCTTGCCGGTTTGACCCTTAAAATCCCCACAAACCGATCGAGAAGTCCACTGCCCTGAGTCACAGCCTCACATAAATCGTGATTGAGCGACCAAGCGCCTGCGCATCGGTGATCATCATCACTTGCGCCAGTGTGCCAAAGCGTTCTTTCCAACTCAAGCAGCAATTGCCCGGGGGTGCGAATGCTTATCATTGCGATCCCGGAGTCTCTGGTGTTTGGCCTGGTTATCGATTCCGGCCCAACAACCATCGCGATGAGCAATAACAGTGCTGATACAGCTGATAACACCGTTGCCCAACCCTCTAACGCTCTAGACTTGGATTCACGAACTTTCACCGAACTGCCTCCACGCTCCAGCCCTCGCTGAAAAAGAACCTCATCGGCTTCCCGGGTCGTTCTGGGGATTAGAAGCCAATGTATTGACGCACTGCCCTGAGTCACTGCCTCACATAAATCGTGATTGAGCGACCAAGCGCCTGCGCATCGGTGATCATCATCACTTGCGCCAGTCCGCCAAAGCGTTCTTTCCAACTCAAGCAGCAAAGAATAAACAGCTGCGATGAGCACTATTACAATATATAGTATTCGCGGACGCCATTCAACACACGATGAAGTGGTTTCGACTGTATTCTCGAATACAAAATTACTTAATACTGCATTGTGCTCCCTTGCCGTTGAGCCAGTTTTCGGCCTCCGCAATGTAGGATTGGTAGAACTCAAGCCCTAAACGCGCAAGGGAGACTGGATGAGTATCCTCAATTCTAATTCTCAGATGCCCCCATGGAGGGTTAAACCACTTACCTCGGTTTTTAAATCGTACAACTTTCGGGTCAGTTTGTACGATCCTTGTGTCGAGATCGAGTATAAAATCTGGGGAGTCTATATCTATTGTTAGTGTTCCATCCTCAATGTAGGAGGAGATTCTGTTCAACAAGAACCCTCAACCGCTTCGGTCAGACATTTGCAGTTTTAAAGGTTTCGTGACTGTACCTGAAATGCTGTGCATCTCTGAGTTTCAGGCTTGTTTTAGAAAGATCAGCAAAGGATCTTTTTTCCGTAGCGGATTGCGATGGTATGCATGCCACACGAGTTTAGCCGTTTGGGGGCAACCTGAAGTGGTTTCGCGCACTCCGAAATCTGCCAACCAACGCAGTGTAATGGACCAGTGCGACAGACAGCGTCGTTGCTTTGAACAACCTAGAGTATCAATCTGAGACAAGAAAGAAGGGCAGAAATGCGGTCCGAATTAACCAGCAGTGGTTTTGCGCCGAAGAGCGCTCCTACAACCAGGAAGCCTTTGCGAACATTTAATGCGCAGCACCACAAACAGAAATGGAGCCTAAACGGCCCCAAAACTTCACCTTTGCAGGTGCTTTCATTCTAATGCACACCGGACTCAGCGGGTTATGCGAGAAGTGCTCATCCTTGAGCGAAGCCGCCTATAAGGCGGTCAACAACACCAGTCGAAATTGAAGTAACACTACCCTCAAAATCAATGACGTTTTTTTAAGCCGCCCTAGGGCGGTGAATGAAAGCTGAACTATCTCACTTCTCTCAACCTTCAATACCAGCATAGCGAATATAGAACAAAAGTCAACAACTCATTGATTTTATTGTTTTTTGTCAACCATTTTTGGTTGTCAACGACGACCAGTAACAGAAATACCCACTATTCGAGGGGCGACGGGGCGTCTCATTCCCTGCTTCAATCCGATGCAAGCAGATGCGGTGTCGCCTACCTGATATGAAATTCGGGCGAGACGGCCTTGAAATAAGTTGGGACTTAACTGGCACCTACACTGAAGACTTTAAATCGGATCTAGAGAAGGAATTCGAGAGGATCTGCCGCAGAGCTACAAAAACTTTTTAGCGACATTTCCTGAGCAAACTTTTCAAGCACACCCGAGATAGGGGTCACCAGCCATGACCAAAGAGATCCTCGAAACCCCCGCTATCAGCGGCTTTGTTGGATTTACCGCGAAAAAGCATTAAATCTCCGTTCCTCAAAGATCTATGATGATCGGAGGGTTGATAGGCTTGTATCTCTCAGTGCAGATGCTTGCATTAGCGAATTTGATTCCGTCACTTTCGCGAACGGCGAAGCCGTACGATTCGTGGATGTGACCGCAGATGTGGGCTTTGAGCTGAGGTAGCTGGTCAATCTTCTTTCCAAGAGGAAAGCACCCTACGTGCTGACCAAGATCCGGGATGTAATCAAATATCCCCAGGGCAGGTCCGTGCGTCACAAGAACATCTGTGTTGTCCGGGACAAGCTTGAGACGGCCCCAGCGCTCTCCCTCTTTTGCGTTGAAAGCCATCCATCGGAAGACTGGCTGCCATGGGAACCCGTAAAAGTTCAGCCCCTCAATAGACGTTGCTTCTCCCCGAAGATAGGTAATCCCCTGCTTTTCACACATCTCCCCGGACCACTCGGGATACTTTTCAAAGCACCAGTCGTGATTACCTGCGATCAGGATTTTGTGACTGTGAGGCTGAGACCCGAGCCAGCGCGTGAAGTCGTCGAGCTGCGGCAGGGAGCCTGAACCAGTGCAGTCTCCTGCGTGCACTAAGACATCCCCATCAGGGATCGGGAGAATCTTTTCGTGCAGGCTATGTGTGTCAGAGATGCAGACAAGTCGCATCACAAGTCTCTCAGGTCTACCCGGAAGCTGGGCTCCAATAAGCGAGTTCGGATTTTGATATCCTCGAGCGCGTCTTTGAGCGCTCGATCATCATCAGCGTACGGTGGACGGTATTCCGGAATTTGGATCCACCATTCTTCTTCCCCAGGGACAATAACCCCCTCCTGGTCATCGAGGAGAAAAGCATCCTCACGGCCGCAGGCTGATTTTGGTTTCAGCGTCCCGGCTGGTCGAATAACTTCGAGATCTGAAAACCACATAGGTGCTGTATGCTCAGCGACGAGCAGCTTTTGGACCGCCGACGCCCGCTCTTCGCTCACACTGGTGTAAATCATCAAATCGCAGAGTTCCGCTGAATGTTCAAGAAATAGGTAAAGACCAGGGCGAGGAATTTGAGAGACTGCGTTGCTGAGCAAAGTCCCTTCAAGATCAAGACACAGAAGCGGCTTCACAGCTCACCGCGCTCAATTTGGCGCTTGATGTCATCCATATCGGCATCTGGCGCTAGCAGTCGTCTACTCAGCTCATCTTCGCGGATCGTGATTTCATTACCTGCGCCTTTGCATTCAAACCGCAGTCGCGGGGTCACGTAGATGCGCCGACCAGGGTGTGGAGGGGTGCTCAGCAAAGAGGGGCTGCACACGATATCGCCGACCTGATAGTCATCGGTCAAGCACTTAGTTACAACTCCGTATACAACCGTCTTCACTATCTGGTCATCACGAGTCAACTGGGCAAGCGTCCACATCGAGAGAACAACCTCAGGCTCATTTTTGGAGTTACGCCGGCGCAGCTCCTCCCGCTGCCTGCGATCGATATCAGCAATGTCGTTGTCTCCTAAGCCAAACAGATCTTTGCTCATGTTATTGCTCAATCCGACTTGCCAGCTCAAACCTACTCTAATGCGCAATATGCCCTCTGACTACTTAGCTTGTTATGGGTTACCTTCCCCCAATCACTAAATCACTCACGGCTCAGTAATGTCAGTTAATGACCCTGACCGATGACTGGGCGCTTACCAGAGAAGGGGCGGATTTACACTCTAAAGCTCTAATGGGCCATTTACCGCTTCTCTCCACGGTCTTTCATGAAATCCTCTGAAACGCCTTCTCCGTCGAACCATGCTTCCCAGTGTTCTGGGTCAGCAGCGGGGTCTATGGGTCGCTCTAATTTCTTGACTGACCCTCTCAGTTTTTCCAGGGGCTCAGACTCGTGGGGAAGCGGCTCTGTCAGCTCGTCCGCGTGGGCTCCGCAGGCATCCAGGTCTTTGAGTAGCTCCTGTTCTGTTGGTCGTTTCTTTTTCATGGAGACCCCTCGCTTACCTTCGTCATGGCCTTCTTGCCTGAGGTCTACTTGGATATTTGCATCACCAGGAGCGCACAGGGCCCTTGCCGGGCGCAAAGAAATGGGGCCTAAACGGCCCCAAAACTTCACCTTTGCAGGTGCTTTCATTCTAATGAACACCGGACTCAGCCGGTTATGCGAGAAGTGCTCATCCTTGAGCGAAGCCGCCTATAAGGCGGTCAATAACACCAGTCGAAGTTGATGTAACACTACCCTCAAAATCAATGACGTTTTTTTAAGCCGCCCTAGGGCGGTGAATGAAAGCTGAACTATCTCACTTCTCTCAACCTTCAATACCAGTATAGCGAATATAGAACAAAAGTCAATAACTCGTTGATTTTAATATTCTTTGTCAACCATTTTTGGTTGTC
This sequence comes from Marinobacter sp. LV10R510-11A, assembly GCF_900215155.1. Classification (NCBI taxonomy): domain Bacteria; kingdom Pseudomonadati; phylum Pseudomonadota; class Gammaproteobacteria; order Pseudomonadales; family Marinobacteraceae; genus Marinobacter; species Marinobacter sp. LV10R510-11A. The sequence goes on along the minus strand of NZ_LT907980.1, from coordinate 946,175 downwards.
AACGACAACCAGTAACAGAAATGCCCACTATTCGAGGGGCGGCGGGGGCGTCTCATCCCCTGCTTCTATCCGATGCAATCACATGCTATTGATGTTCGGCTCTCGGTTTAGTCTGAACGCCCAGAGCACGCCTGTCCTCTTCGATATCGAAAGCTCACAATGCGCCTATACAACAGAACGTTAATTTGGCAATGGGGTGGATTTCCCAACCGGATCCAGAGTCTCAGTCGAGCTTAGATAAGTCATCATTTTCCACTGCGGCCACCAAAGTGGGCGGCAGCCACTTACACCGAAACTTCCGCTCACCTTCGCGTGGGCCTGACCAGAAACCGTGCCAATGCGCTCGGCGCAGGTGTGGGCGCACGGTACGCCCGGTAGGCTCACTGTCGTATTCACGGCGTAGCCTTTCGCCAATACTTTCGGCGACGTACCAAATGCGCGGTTTTGATGGCGGGAAAAGCCGCCATCCTTTTTTTGTGCGTTTGGGCTTAGGCGTACGTGCAAGCTCGCCGGGGTGCTCACGGTCTTCTATCTCCGGCTCCTCGCTGCACAAATAAAGTACCAGGGCCAGCAAAGGCTGGATTGCCACACTAGACGCCTGAATAAAATCAGAGTCCATTTCAGGCAATGCAAGGCCGTTTTTAGCCGACTGATTTTGGGCCTCGCCGTACCACCGAGAAATTGCTTCCGTGACCGTCCAGGAGCCAATGTGTAATATTTGAGGACATAACCCTTGGTCTGTATCAAGCAACAACCTTAGCTCTGGGCGACTGTCATTAATGTCATGCTCAACATGAGCCCAAAACCCGTGTAGAGTTTCGCCATGCCACTTCCGTCCCGGAGTTTCTATATAGACACACCATTCCGGCAGACGTAACAGAACGTCTGTTGGCATATCACCAACTATACCTGTATCCGCCAACGCTCCCGCCACGTCTTCATCGAAGCGATATATTCCTTGGGTGTAACGCCATGTGCCGACAGCGGCCAGCCTTGACGCATCACCAGCGGCTCGAAGCATTGCAGGGCTGCCCATTGGGGCACCCTCGGAAGCTATCGCAACCCAGGCGGCCAGGGGCATAAAACACCAATCCGGCCAGTTGGGGAGATCTACCCCTTTGGCTTGGCGGAAAGAGTCTACATTGTGCCAGACATGAGGTTGTTGCTTGGAGATGCGGTTGAGGTGAAGGAGGGCGCGCGGGATCATTGGTTGTCACCCTGAACCGGTACGTCGGCAATAGATTTACTTAGGTTGACAAGAACTAGAACTCTGTCGGACCCATTCAAGATTCTTGCGGGAGACCTGTACCGACTAACAACCAGTACTTCGTTAGTTTCTTCCTGATTTTGTATTTTGATTTTCAATTTTAGTTACCAGCTTTAGAGTAAGCTTAATAACTTCTTTTAAAACAATCAATTATAAACCTAGTATATTCATGGCAAAAACTGTCAACAAATGTAAAACCTTCATGCAGCAGGTCGGCAAACGATAAAAATGAGACAACGTAGGTCCTGTGGCGGCGGGAACAACTGCCGTAGTCTCACTACAGAAGCCTTTTCCTTTAAAGGGTGGTATCCACCTTTATCTACCCTGAGCAATGGAAAAGATGTGGCCCGCCGATTCTGTTACAACCTAAATGCTTGGCCTGATAAGACCTTTGACCAAAACCCAGCGATATCATGTTCGAACCGGCGGGCTGTAGCTCGTAAACTGCTTTCTTTAACTTCCAAATACATAGCAAGCTGTCGCCAAGACTTCGCGTTAAAGTTACTTTGAACACGCTCTATTTTTCTCAAAAGGTCCTCAGCAATATCGTCAGACTTCTGAAAGAAATGTGCCGTGGCGGGAGTCTTTATTGGAATGGCTGGGATAGACCCGGACAATACCTGAGTTAGATCGGCATTTTCGACGCCGAGCAGGCCTCGACTTCTCAATAAACTTCTTATTTGATCTGGTTTGCGCCCTGTAATTTTTGCCACTTCGCGAATGCAGACCCGTTTTCCATTCAGGAGATAATGAATAGCATCTTCGCGGTAGAGTTGCCCTCCACTGCTCCCGATTCGAGCGAATCTTTCCGCCACCGCATCTAAAGCGTGCTGATCACACAATGGTTGTTCTCTGAAATGATAAAGAAATCTGGATAAGAATTTCGCAGTGTCTTTGTCATCAACCTTTAGATCCCTCGCTACCGCCCGCACACCATCGTATAGGTAATATTTTGTTTTTTTATACATCACCCTTCTCGTTCCACTGCGCCCGCCGATGGAACCTGGCGTGGCAACATTTAGTAGGTTTTCCTCGCCAATCTCCGCCGCCACGATTTCACAATGATCACTTTCTGCTGCTTTCGCTTCAGCAAGTTTAACATCGGTATTTAGCATCCTAATACTAAGCCACCTCTCGCTCTCACTCGAGAAGTTAAAGGAGTCTCTTAAAGCCTTGTAAAGCCGATTGCTGGGGTTCTTCTCTGGACTTCCCGGGCGCGTAGCGTTCATGAAGTGCCAACGTATTCGTTCGGAAACTGTGCATTGAGTCATCCCCACATACTTTTTCCCAGCGTGTGGACCTTGAATGAAGTTAATCTGATAAATAGTACAGGGCGCTGTCTTTGCGAAATTTGTCGTGGCATGAATCAGCGCTTCATGACTAATTATTGTTCCATCTCGCTCGATGACGTCGGAGGCTGACTTTTTCAACCTTGCGAGGTATCGACCGAAATTCTGTTCGGTAGGAAGCTGCATTTCGCTATGGCGTATAGCCAGATCCTGCCCAATTAGGCGGTAAAGTTCACGTGTGGTGTATCCCGCCCCGTCCAAAACCCAGCTTTTTCGACGGTGCATGCCGCTCTCAATGCTGTGTATCAGTTTACTCCTTACCTTCAGGAGTGTTTCCTCTCTTTGTTCCACAGACATGTTATACCAGCTCGGGAGTCGGTATTTTCGTTGAACCCTATCAAAGCAACTTTTAAGCGCACTTTCAGTTACTTCGTACCCGTGGCCTTTAAGCTCGATCATTAGATCCTTTAGCGCAACTGTCCTTGTAATTTTAAACATTCTGGACCTCAGCGTTCATATTGAGCGCAGTTTCATTTGACATTCTACTGATTTTCTCACTTTCAACTTGAGTCAATAACAACTTAGGTCATGATTGAAAAATTGTAAAGCATTGTTTTAAAACAGTTAATTTCACTTTAAATAAATGCATCGCCAATAATTTACGAATAATTAAATTACGTTATTTCAAATTATTGAAAACTATGACGTATTTAAAGTGTTATATGTGAATGATGGGAAAATGAATATTTTGATGATCTATACATATAGGATAAAAATGCGTTTTATTTCACTAGCTGCCGATTGGGAGAAGATCTTATCGGCACCTTCAAAAGCCTTTCCTCATTTGATTTTCCTATATCCAGAGGATCTTCCGATGAAAAAAAGGGCCAATGGAAAATCCACTGGCCCTTATTAACTACCCGACTGGCGCAAGCCAGATCCACTTTAGGTGAACGGCTTGTGTTCATTCAGCGCCTTTTTTGTACCTGGTTAGGCGACGCTAATGGCCGCTTCCTGATCCACACACAATCCAGTTTTTTCCATAACGGGGATAACATGCTGATCAATCCAGGGGCATCCCGTCAGCATTACCCTGCCCTGAGCTTCTTTTCCAGATGCTTTAAGTTGGTGTCCCTCACCTGCCAGCAAGCGCTCGGTGAGAAGATGGTAACCTGGCTGCCAGGGCTTTAGGGATGGAAACGCCTGCCGCATTTGCGCATAAATTCTAAGACCAGCAGGATCAAGGTCGCCAAAATAGTAGATTGGTACAGGTAAATCGGAATGCCCGCACCAGCCCCGCATAAAGCGATCAAGCCACTCAGGATCCGGGAGCGGGGATGATGACCAATAAAACCTGGCCATACCGGGCTCACGGATGCGTGAGGCCGTCCCTTTGAAGCCTTGAGCATAGAGCACCGTGAATGCTTCAACGCCGGGAATACGACCGTCTGCGGCAGCAACAAAGGTATCCATATTTTCGACTACCAAAAGCCCCTGACATTCTGGTCGATAGGATCCTTCGATCAGGATGGGCCGAGCCTCAAGAGCCATCAAGTCCTGACCAAACAGCTGATTCAGGATTCTTTCTTTACCCCTAAGGGCCTTTGAGTCACCCCAAAACAACGCGGCACTGGCCTGATAAAGCGACAACCGGGATCTTGAAAGCAGATCGGGCAGCTTGGCCAGACGGGCAATAACTTCGCGAGCGGGGTAATGCGACAGTGAAGAGAAACTGGAAGGTTTCAAGATCGTCAGATCTTGGAATTGCTCGCGGTAATAGTCAGCCTCCCGTTGCCATGCTTCTAAGGCCGGATCACCTGCCGGACGATCAAGCCATTGACGAACAGACTCCTCCCCCTCAGGAAGAAAGACAATCCGGACGTGCTCCCAGGGCGCAATCGTTGATAGGCCACGTTTGCGTGTCCTTTCAATGTCAATAATGCCCTGCTCAGAGAGGCGCGTCAGGTTATGCCAGGCCACCTCATCGTCTTCTGGTTCCTTTGGAGAGAAAAGCTCCGGGTACAGTCCCTCCGTGATCAACTCGGAGATTCTTTTCTTTCGGTCATCGAAACTCGTTTTATCCACGAGGTCCAATAAGCGGTTCAGGCAGCGCCTTGTGCAGGGATTATGGATAAAGCCAGGTACATCAATCATGGACTTCATCCGATTCCAGCTCTTCAAGGAAGTCGAGTTCGCCTGAGAAAGAGGAAAAGTCCATTTGATCAGCCTTATTACGGATCTGGGTTTTCTCACGGTCATAAAGTTCACTGACGGCCTCCTCTTTCATCCACGCTGTGTGAACAAAAACACGCGTGTTCAGTTCGCCAATAGGCTCCGGTGATGGTGACTTGGACACGTCGTACTTCAACTGGACCTGATCGTAATAGATCGATGCCTTAGTGTTGGGAACAACAAAGATAACCTGAAGCTGAAGATCACGGGACAGGTAGTTGATCACGGCCTTTGAGCGCTGCTCATCCAGCTTGGCAAAGGATTCATCAATCATCACCATGCGAAGGCTTTGCGGTTGCTGATCGAACTTGAGCGCTGAACTCAGGGCGGCAGATTTGATGACGTAGCTTGGGGTTTCAAGCTGTGCACCTGAACCGGTACCGTAGTTTTTCAATGAAATTTCATGCCCATCAACGATCTTGATGATGTCATACGACCGATAGTTTCGGTAATCTGTAATCCGGTTCAGCTCCTCAACAGCCTTGTTGATGTCATCACTGATAAGAAGGTTTTGAATGCGCTCAAAGACAGTCATGCCTCGTTCTGACAGCACCCCCTCATCAAGCAGGTCTTCATTGAAGCCCTTTTCCGTGACCTCGTTAAAGAACTGATAAAGATCGTTGTACCGAGGGACCATTACCGACGTGAATTTATAGCGCTCATCGCCGAATCTGATGTGCTCAAGGCGGCGATTGAGCAAGTCCAGTCGATCCTTGCCACCACGAATCGAGTTTGTCATCTTGACACAAATTTCATTCACGAAAATGTCTTGAAAGCTCCGCGACATTGTCTTTAATTTGTCTTTATGTTTCGCCAGAATGTCGTTCCTGAACTGCTTCAGTAACACATCAATTTGGCGATAAAGGTCGGTCAGTACCACGAACTCTTTTGAGATACTGCTGATGTCATTTTCATTTGTTGTAAGGTTGTTATAAACCGAAACATCGAGTGCGCACTGCCTGACCCCCTTGATATTGAAGTTTTGAGAAGCCTCGTTCAGTGTGCGGGCAGCGGCTGCAATCCGTCTGTGGTGTTGCGGGTCGTTGTGATGAAGAGCATCTTGCTTGCCGCTTGCGGCTTCATCAATGGCCTCCAACTCACTACCAATCACGATGGATGGCCAGTAGGAGCACATGCCTCGCAGACCTTCCTCTTCCGTCTCTACCGCTTCACTGTCTATCTCTTTCTGTTTTTGAAGGTGGTTAATGTCTCGGTCAAGGCGGGCAATATCATTGCCAAGAACGGCGGCATTTTTGAATTCCGCCAGGCTCTTGTCGGAGGCCTTGGTTTGTTGTTCTTTGGTCAGTTCAATTTCTTTCCGCAACTCCTCAATGTCTGTGAGATCGAGAGAGGCCAAATTTTTTCGCAGACGATCAATCTTGGAGTGGGTTGACTCAAGTGTTTCGATGCGACTTAGAAGTCCGGGTGAACGACTCTGGTCACACGATTTATGCCAGAAAGAAGTCGCTCGAAATTTCTTATCAAGCTCGGATTGAACACCAATAAGATCGACCAGGCGTTCTTTCTTGGCCTTAAGGGCCCGTTCGCGGGCATTCTGTCCAAATACCAGATCCTCCTCGCTCATGTTGACCACAAACATCTTGTAACCGCCAGAGCATTGGCGGGTTTTCATCAGGCCGCGAGCTGTCCGGGTCAGTGTTTGGGTGTCATCAACCATAATGACGTTGCTAAAAGCGCCTTTTACGTAAGCTTCGGCAACTGGATGGGAAAAGGTCAGAAGATTAACAATGGAGTCAGAGGGCGGCGTCTTGCCCTCTATATCCTTGATCGATTTACGAGCCTGAACCACTGAGGTACTGTTTTTGATCCGCTTTAAAAGATCAATGGCCTCTCGTTCATACTCCTGGTCAACCAGAATGTTAAACCGGTTGTTCCCGAGAAAGCCTTCAATGGCGACCTGCCAGTCATCGTCCTTAACATCAATGTGATCGCACAGGATGGAGGCTTCCGCTTCCGGAAGCTCAGACTCAATCAGTTTTAGTGCCTGTTTTACGTAACCCGGAAGGGTAATCTGACCGGCATTTTCGAGATTACTGATCTCCGTTTTCAGTTCCAGGATGTTGGTATCCGTGTCGCGTTTATCAGACTGGATTTTATAGTGCCTTTCCTCAATGCCCGGACGAACGTCACGAAGATGAGCGGTAACATTCTGGTACGCCGCATCAATCTTTTCCAGAATAGGCTTTTCGTCTGTCATTGACGACGCGCCCGCCTGATTGAGCCATTCAATCAGTGCCCTGTTTGCCCAAGAATCCGATGTAATAGCCGTTTCAAAGAGCGTGCGCCAAGACTCAACGTCACCATCCGGGGCGCAGTGATGCGGCTGGGATAGGACCTGGAGACCGTTTTCAGCCATCTGACGCTGCTGATGGCGAAGGTCATTGGCTTGAACCAGTTGAACGGTATTTTCACCCAGTGCCACTTCAGCCTCGGTCAACTGATTTTCGAGAGCTGTTTTCTGCTGGTAAACATCGATGCCTTGAGCCTTGGCTTTCAGGTCAATGAGCGTTTCATTAAGCTGGTTTGCCTGATTCTTATGATCTTCAGCCTGGGTTTCAGCCACCATTTTTTTCTTTTTGTTGTCATCGCGGTTGCGGCTATTGACAAGGTATTCATCCTGGGTCGCCAGTTCCTTTCGCTTCAACTCTTCATACCGCGACAGCCCTTCACGAATACGAAGTTTCACAAGGGAGCCGGCTGCATTTTGCATGGTCTCCAGGTCATCCGTGGCTGCTGAAATATGTTGCGCTTCGCGCTCCATTTCATGGATGGTCTTCATGATGCGGGAGACGTCCTGAATGTTCTCTTTCATATCATCCGCTTCAAGCACCTCTTCACGGACAAAGTCATCGAGGCCCGAGTCCATTTTTCTGTACGCCATGAACTTAGACAGCTGACGGGCTGAATTTTTAGCTTCGTTCGCGTTACACAATTCCTTGCCTTGCAGTGCCCCATAGAAGTGAGCGAGATAATCCCCCTTGCCTGAGCACAGTTGATATTGAACACTGGGATAGTGTTTTTTGAAGTGTTCACGAATGCGATCCGGGGCAACCACCACGTCCCTCCCGTTGGTTGACTCCAAAAACTGATCGCAGCTCAGTTCATGCCCCTTGATCACGGCATAATAGTCACCCTCCTCTTTCGCAGTGACTTTCGTGCCAGATCGATCCAGCCGTGCGGACACGCTGATGACGGCAGTGACGGATTCAGACCGCTCATTGGACTTATCAGGACGGAAAACCGCAATCAGATGACAGTGGGCCCCATTAGGGCGGGCATAACGACCATCATCACAACCCAAAACATATGAAGCCAGGGATCGGCTCTCTTTAGTCTTGCTTTGCTGCTTGGCTTCATCCTGGCCCGGATTGTATTGGTAAAGTCCACTGTATGCTGCGGTCATCACCGTTTGAATGGCGTCAAGAATGGTGGTCTTACCCGCAGCGGAGTGACCGGTTATCAGGTTCAACCTTCCGTCAAACTCGTACTCGCCAATGGGGATGTTGGCCCAGTTAATCAGCCCAATCTTTAACAGTTTCATCGAGCACCCTCGTCATCTGTCATTGCCAGGGATAAATTACCACTGGTGCCTGGCTGAAACTCTTCTTCCTCTTCGCCATCAATTCCGAGTTCCTCTCGAACCTGCTGAACGACAGATTCCATGCTAAAACACAGGATATTGCTGCGAAAACCAATCAGAGCATCAGGGTCCGAAGCATCTTTATACTCGATTACCCGAAGGCCTCTCAGGAATCGAAGCAGCTCGTCCCGTTCACTTTCCTTGTCCAGCGTTTGCTTGGCGACCATCGCAAAGGTGTGATTGAACTTTTCAATATCAACGAAAGCGGTGCCGTCATCAGATAGTTGACCTTCTCTCAATGTTTCTTCAAAAAGGTACCGGGCCACAATCAGTACGATCTTCTCATTACGACGAAGTTTTCTCTGATAGTGGTTCTGCTCGATGTCGTCATTGTAGACCCCAGGAATATCGGAACCTGGCGGATAGCACACTACGTACTGATGTTGTTCGTGATGAACAACGCGAAAACCAAGCACGCCAAGATACTCTTGAATTAAGACCTGAAGCCGAATGAACTGATCGTAGCGCTCCGCTTCCTTGTTCGATTGTTTGCGGTAAATAGCTTGGTCAGCCAGCAGTCGCTTCACAACCTCCCGAAATTCTCCAAGGCTTGAATTTGCTTTCTTCAATTCACTGTCGATAACTTCAAACATGAGGATCCTCAAAGCCAGTATTTCCCGTACCGACGTATTCGATTTCGTAATCATCAGCCGTCATATAGCGATTTTCATAGGTTCGACCGAGCGGGTGCACCACGAAGTCTTCATCCGGGTTGGAAACACTCCCCACAATCGGTCCATTAAGTACGAACAACAAGGAGTCCACATCGTTGATAAGGACTTCGCTGGCCTGGATTCGACGCCCTTCGGCAAGGTGTTTGATGGCCTGCTTTCTTATCTGGCTGCTGGTCACTGCAAACATGGTTTCGATCTTATTCATAATATAGCGTTGGCGCATCTGATCCGGTGTTTCCATTAGAGACTCAACGATGGAATCGTCAATTTTGACTCTCTCGCGACGATCAGGAAGTGTGACAGCAGCAGGATTAATAAGGCGGATATCGAGACGACCATGATCATTCAAACTGTTGTCCAGGACAGCATTGAACATGGATTCGTTCATCGATTTGAGGTCACCCACCAATTTGAACACCGATTTATGTTCATTCTCACCAAAGGCAATCGTGGTCAGATGATCAATGAGCATTTGAGCACGACGCATGAACTTATCGGCCTGGGAGCGAAGCTCCGGAATCTTGAAATCGCAGGCATTCATGAGTCGGCGCTCGATGGTTTGAAGTGCCCAGAGAAAAATGGAATCCCTGTCTCCGGGTTTATGGAGATTTGGGTACAGACGCCTGAGCCGCTTCTCGATCTTGGCTTTAGTAGGATTCGGCAGCCCCTGTAATTGACGAAGAATATCCAGAATCTCAGCCTTGTGACGTTCAATGGAGTCGGTTTTCATCCGGGTTTCGAATTCTGGAATCAAGCGCTTTTGGGCATAGTCGATAAAATCCTCACCCGCCTGTTTGGCGTGTTCAATGTTGTCATCAACGGCCTTCAACAATTGGCGACGCTTACTGTCCAACTCTTCAATCAGGTTGTTTAGATCGGAAATAATTTCGCCAGAGTTTTTGGTGGCAATCATCAGGTGATCCACCTCCGGATTCTGGCTCAAGGTACTGCTGAAGAAATGTTGAAGGTTAGCCAGTGTAGAGCGTGTGTTCTGTGTGTCCGTGATGATTTCTTCAAACACTCGAACGAACGGCGCAGAAAATTGCCGACCCATGCCCGATAGCTGGTAGGACTTTCGCATCGCAACCGGATCTGCATACTCAGTAATCCAGCCGCTATCAAGCAGTTTTCGGAGAATCCTTGCAGCGCGGTCGTGCACAGACAATCGATCCTCTTTCTCTTCAGGATCATCTACGGACGGATCAAAATCCATCAACGCTGTCCGATTGATCGCACCGTGAAAAATGGTCAGAACGTCCTCTCTTGTCAGATGAACGCCGTAATCTGCCTCCGGGCCATTGAGTCGCAAATAAAGTTCGCGAATGCATGACACCACCACTTCTCGGTAACGTCCGACCAGCGGTTTAAAGAAATTAACCTGCTCATCGACGAAAAAGGGTTCTGTGCGTTCTTTATCGTGTTGCGACATAAAAATCCGGTTAGTGGATAATAGGACAAAATATAAGATCGATGGATTATAGGTCAGTCAAATGTAACGTCAAAAGTTCACTATAGTGGCAAGCCATTCAACTAAAGTGGATCTGGTTTGGCCTAGTCGGGCAACAAATGGGAGTCAGTTCATTTATCCACCGGCCCTTTTTATGAATTGGCCTTGGTGTATTTGTCCAAAGAAAAGATCTTTTCTAACTCTACAGGTCCTTTTGCCAGCCCCAGACGCATGTCCGGAGTTTTACCTTAGTCATTCACTTTGCAATAGTTGTAATAAACTCGGTAGATGTCTTCGAGATGGTTATCTATCCGGGTTATGGGGTGAGTAGCCATACCAGATCCGGCCTTGGGCACTGGGTCGCTCAAACTGGCTGTTCGCCGGTTCACCGAGAAGTGGACAGCGCGCTGCTGCGGTGATGATCCTGATCCAGTCTGCTACGATCCGTATGCCTATCTGAAAGATGTGCTGACAAGACTTCCGACGCAGAAGAACAGCGCTATTAACGAGTTGCTACCGCACAACTGGAGGCCAGCCATCATTAGCAAGTTGTGATGGCCGGACGGTTACCATCTTCTCTCCTTCTCGGATCCATAACGCCGAAATCAGGCGCGGCTGCGGAATGGAGGCTAAGCCGCAATGCAGTAGCCGTGACTGTGATTGTTCGCTGCTTGAAACATGGGGCTACTTCACGCGGGAATAGTACTTTTCGCTCAGCACATCACGAACCTGACGTAAATTAGCACCGACTAGGTTAGCGATTAGATCTGAATCAAACCCCCATTCATTACCATATTTTCGGATAGAAATAACCTGATCTCGGTTCAATGTGTTACTGCGTTTGAAAATAACTTGTTCATAAAATTCATCACTCGACCAATTCTTCTTAACCCAAGGAGCTACACGCACTCCAGATTCAGCATCAAGTAGGTACTTAGCCGAAGCGTGATCCCGCTCATCGACTGAGACCTTTGTTGTGCGGTTCAAATATCCAAGTTTATGGAGGAACTGAAAACCGGCAAATCCGCCTGGGATCATGTTGAGCCCTTTCGGGTAGAGGGTACGTTCGACTAATTTCTCCTCAACCTGCATCGCTTCCTCGTAGGTTAGGTTGACGTATTCCAACTCCGATAATAGCGCTGCACCTTTCCTTACTAGTTCAAAACTCCCAAGCCCCGCTTGAACCAAGCTATCGACGTTCAGAACCTTGCGCAGGGAAGTATGAAAAAGCAGTTCGCTTCCGGTTAGCGCGTCTCGCTGATGCTCTTTGTATCTTGTCTGCCAATTTCGTGAAGTGAGCCCGATGTAGCTAGCAGATTCAAACTGAGGATCAGCGAAATCCATTGCCGAAATATTGTGCTCATAGATCATGTGACCTCGCTCTACGTTGCCCCAATTTCTAAGAATGCACTGAATCGGAACCGAGAAAATTCTTCGAGATTGAACATATGCCCCCGCTGGAGTATCCAGACCATTGGCAGGCGGCTCCCCTGCTACCCGCTCGAAATGGAAAATTATGGTTGGTGCTTGTGGTGTGCCGTGCGAGCTGGCTTGCCAGCTATAAAAACACTGGTCCGGATCAGGCTGTTCGTCAAAGAGGATAAACCGGAATTCAATAAGGAGGTCGTGCTTGCGCCCGGATCTGAATCTTCCCCATGCTTTTTTCCCATGCCGTGATTGCTTATTAATTTTCACAAGATCGGAAATACACCCTTTCAAAACTCCGTGCATTCCTGCATCTATCTCAACCAGTGCAGTTTCAATCTGACTGAGGCTTTCTACCGGAATCGGTAAAAGCGAGAGTGCGTTTTTCTCATCAAGGTATCGCATGTTTTTTGATCAGCTAATGATTGCAGCAGGGGCGCGACGTTAGGAACGTCCATTGCCTGCACTATGTTAGGATTCACTACGCCGCTTTCGAAGTTCATCATAGTAGTATGATGCTTTTTCAGGGTCACCCAATGCAATATCAAGCATTACTTGAAGTGTCATGAGCGGCCCTGGAACGATTCCACTCTCATCAATCTCCATATCGCGAAATTCTGGGCTGATCGGGATCTCGAAGTTTACGATCCACCACACCTCGATTTTACGCAGCAGCGTCACCATCAACTCGAACTGCTGGGAGAAGTTAACTGCCACATCTCCAACGAGGAATTTAGGCATCTCGTGAGCAACATCGTTCCTGCACGTTCTGATGCTATTGAACGCATCAATATCTTGGTCTGAAATCGCATCCTGTTCTTTAAGCCATTCCAGTGAAGCCCTCACCCTGCTTTTGTGAATGGACAGAACTTCTTTTTCATACTCTGGAGAGACTACGTTGCCTTCGGGTCCGTAGCCATCGGTAAAAAAGGTCTCGATTCTCTCAATAATTGCATCTTTGAGAAGCTCGAAAGCCGCCAGATATATTGAGGCTGAGATAAGTTTAGGCCTGAGAACATCAGGGTTTAGGAACTCTTCCCAACGGGTTGACGAGTAATCCATCAAAATCCTAAAGGAGCACAGCAGCGACCACAGCTCGCGAACTGCTGTGAATTGTTAAGTCGTGCGCAGGCCTAATGATTGAGTGGCCCATCCAGTTTTGTGTTGAACATTTTCAGAAAGTCTTTCTTATCCGTGAACCGAAAAATAGGACCTCGATACCCATATAATTTTTCTAGAGCCTCAGAGGGTGACAGCGCTTCCAAGCTTAGACCAAATGTGACCACGTACCTTGAGCCGAGATATGTCTCATTGAGTAGGTCGTAGCCATATAGGTAACAGGCATCCTCCTTTGAGTAGACTTCCTTGACCAGAGCTACCATTTCTACTCCTTATTGATATCATTCAGCTCTAACGCCCGCAGCATGCGCGGTTTTGGAATGGATGCGAAGCCGCAATGGAAAAGCCGTCGCCGTGACTGCGATTGTTATGCATTCTTGGGACCTTGCTCATGATACTGAGTTACTGCATCGGGCAGGGTTTCCCAAGCTACTTTAGAACCCACATAGATGTGCATGCCAATCTCAACTTTCGGGTCACCATTCACACAACCTAAAGTCACACCATGAATAACACCATCCAAAATGCCACACAGCGTAGACCCGCATTTGCTACAAAACTGCAACCCAAAGCCATGGCTACCGACGTAGGACGTGAGTAATCCCTCGCCGGACAACCACCCAAACTCAGATGGTTCAACCAAGGCATATGCTGACGCCTGGGAGCTGAATGCTTTGCGTCAGCGAGAGCAATGGCAAGACTTCGCATCACGAAGCCTGCTATCAACCTGGCACCTCACCTCTTCGCAAAAACACTGCCGGTTATAGGCACTTCACTCTCCATGGTGCATACAGTGATTAGACCGCCTTCCGCGATATTGCGATAAAGCCGATTCCAGATAACTCCGCTCTCTGTCCAATCCGACTCGGCCTTAAATATTTAATTTAACAGCAGCTTAGTTCACTTTTCTTTCGATCACTACGTAATCAATTGACATCCACATTTTGCTCACTGAATACTATTGTATACGCAGAAAGTACTACGTTGAGTAGCCAACATGGACGGCCATCAAACTCAACCACCATGTCTGCGGTACCAGTTTCGTGCGTTAGTTGACCCAATGTTCGTAAACAAGGCCAGGAACACGAGCAAATTCAAGCACATTGTTCGTTACCAGAGTGCAAGCAGTGGCGATTGCATGCCCCGCTATGGCCATGTCGTTGGGGCCAATGGGGGTGCCTGCTTTTCTAAGCTCTCACATCGCATTGACTGTCGCATCTACCGCCCTCTGATCCCAAGACAAAACAGCGTCAACCCGCTCTACGAACTCATCAACTAAAACCTTGTGCTTGGCCGAGGCTTTTTTGCCGATTTGGCCGTAGCGCATTTCTGCATACGTAATGGCTGAGATAACAATCCGGTTGCCTTGCTCAACTTCGTTGGTCAATCGCTGCAACACCGATGCCGGACGTTTTCGCATAATATATGAGCAGATACAGGTATCGAGCATGTAGGTGGTCACAGCTTAAACCGGCCTTCATCACCCGCGACCACAGGCCGCTCCTGAAGAAACTCGGCGTCCGCTCTCGGCAGATCAGCAAAAGATGCCCAAGACGACCTGACAGGGCGAAGAGTGATCACATCCCCGTCTCGCGAAATTTCAAGTTCTCCAGTACCGGCATAGGCCATGTCAGCAGGCAATCGGACGGCCTGATTCTTGCCGTTTTTGAAAATAGAAACTGTGCGCATCTTTTCACCTCCAGTATATGGATCGCAGAGATACTATAGCGCTCAGGCCATGCCTATGCATGTGAACCTTCGTGGGAATATCGTGCCTCACCTAGCACCTGGTCAGCCACACTAAAGTAAATGGCATGGCCTGATTGATGGCCATTCCCGATGGTTCCGGCTACACAGGCCCCTCATTGATTTTCAGGTTCAGGCCTTCTTCACCGTGTCCCAACAATTACGATGGGCGTTTGGCTACTATGCCGTCTGCTGCTGACTTCTGCTAAATCACCGGCAAGGTTACCCGCATCAGCGCTATCAGTGTCCATCTCGTTCGCTCGTAACCGCCGATGGCAACGCATGCGCCCAAGCTTGATCGACCAGTGGCCTGACTGGTAATTGACAGATCGCTCGTTGAGCAGACCCCGATACGTCGAACCGCCCCAGGTAAGGACAACCCGGTCTCCAACGGCATTTTTTATCCTCAACAACAATTCCCTAGAGTAGCTTCCCCAATAATTTCACCATCGTTATCCAAGCTTACTAAAAACCAATTTTTGATTGTTGTATCCGTCATGATCATCCTTGGTTTCTATTTTAAATTTGCTGATTTACTATAACTTAATCCACAATAATGATATTGTAAAGTACTGTTTTCGTTGTATTTATTTTAATATAAAATAAATATAATTGATTAATTTTTTGATAAATAAATAAAGTTATATTTATCTGTCTGATAACAAAGTAAATATAAATAGGTGGTTCATGAAAATACCAAAAAAACAAGTGCAATCGTTGGACGCATACAAGAGAAAACGACTTTTGGTTGCTTATGCAAACGCGTGGCAGGAGGCACTTCCAAGGCCGTCGTTAATCTATCCCAACCTGATCTTTGTCTATCCTGAAGACTTAGCAACGCAAGATCGGGAGCTATTGTTTCGCAAGCTAGATCTGGCAGCCGCACAGAACAAGCAGAAACTGGTGATTTCCGACTGTCACTACAGTCGGGCAGGTTTTTATATTGTATTTGATGAAATTGGTGGTGACGAAAACAATCCAGTGGACATTGACGAGATCGTGGAGGAATGGAGTGAACGAGAGCGTCGGTGAAATTAGCAAACTCAATTTTTGCTACCTAAGCGTCCGCTACTCACAAATTCACGCGATAATGGGATGGATCTGTAAGCTACAGTTTGTTGAGGAATACGCCAAAGGGGAGGAAGTAACGAATGGCCATCGCAACAGTTGATAGTTGGATCAAAAAACCCAATAAATTTTTCGGTGGAGTCTCTGCACTTGATGTCATGCTAGAGGGGGATATTGAGCGAATTCGCGGAGTGAGCTAACTCTCCCGAAAACTGCTCTCACAAAGTAAATCTAACTCAATCAGGCGAGCACAGGTGGTCGAAGAGACGATAGGAGTGCCGTCCCTGACCGTGACCCCGTATTAGGTCCAGCCAGGGTTGGAAAAATCCGGTCATGATCCGGATACGGGAAAAGAGCCAACACCCCTGCCCTCAATCCTTTCTTCACGTAGAGTATTTGTCATCAACGATTCATTGCAGGATTTCCAAATGGTAGGTCCCAAAGTCATCTGAACTCTGCTAATAGCCGGTGTCCGGGCAGTTATTGAAACTGCTAAAACATAGAGAGGTGCGCTTGTATGCCTCACTTCTTCGGCGATTCGTAAGCCTGAACCTTTCCTTTCAAGATGTCGCGTTCAGATCGAGCCTCTGCCACAGCACGCTCTGATGCTTTTAGGTCTTCCCGAGCCGTAGAAAGCTGAACATCAAAGTCAGCTTTTTGCTGTTTCCAGCCGGAGACTTCGGACTTCAGACCAGCATTGTCTGATTTTTGATCTGAAACTTCACCGAGGGCTTTCGACAACTGGGTTTGCAACTGTTCTATTTGAGCCGCTTGGTCGTCATCGTTTGCCTCCAAGGTTCGGATTTGATCCAGTTGCTCTGACAATCGAGACTCATAGTCCGCCTGGCGATCCTCAAAAATCACTGTGGCGTCTTTGATCGATTCATTAATGCCTCTGCCGACTTTAAACCACTGACTTTCAGCAGCCTCTCGGGTCTGCTCCGAAAGCCGTGTCACAAAATCACGGAACCACACCGGCATAGGCGGTGTGGAATCACTCTGCTGCTCAACAAACCTATCCTGTGCCTGAGCCAGTACTTCCTGGCATCGCGAATATTTACCACCCACTGCTTTCTGCAACTCGGCTGCCTTGATGTCCTTAACGGAACGCCCGCTTACAACCTGCGATTCGACCCAGGAGAGATACTCATCTTCTGTGTATTTTTCTGGCCTAGCCATGTTTGCGCACCTTTACTTAGTGATTTAGTTATTGATTCACTAACTTACTAAGTTACTAACTTACTAACTAGCGGTCAACCCTACTTTCACTTTTGTAGCGAATAGGCCAAATTGCTAAAGAACGATTTCGCTGATTAGTTAAAAAGAGAAGATTGATTACATCTGTAATTATTCAGAGACGCGGCGAAGGACCTTGCGACAGACGCAGGAGACCGGCTCAGGGCATTAAGAAGGCACAGGCCGAAGGTAAGCATCTTCGCAGACCCGCTGACAGTGAGAGGCATCAATTTATCGCTGAAATGATCGACAAGGGTGTGAGTGCTGTAGGTCATGCTACCGCCAGTGCCCTCAGTCCACTGTACGCCGCCGAGAACACGCATGAACGCCTGACCCATCTGGTGAGCTTGAAGACCTGCTTTCAATTCTTGCAGCCATTCTAGCCACAGGTGATTCGCTGTGACGACTGAACCCAATGGCTTGAATTCTTTTTGGTGTCGTAACCGCATCCGGTGGTACCCCCTTTGTTACCCTGATGCACAACACCCGTGGGAGTGTGTTTTACAGCCATGGTGCTATCCCCTTGTTTTGTCTCTTTGGATCTTCTTTTTGCAGGAATTTCACCGGTTCATCATCAGCAGGCTTTGCCTGGAAGGAGATTATCCCAACATGAGTCCATATGGGCAGAAACCACCCGGGAACCATGACGCCCCAAGGAACGCACGTTTTGGAACGGACGCGAAGCCGCAACTAAAAACGGACGCCGTAATTATGGTTGTTACGTTTTGAGCGTGCTTAGGCAGACAGGTGTCCGACAACGCCACCGACTCCGATAGCCCACATAGTTTCAAGCATGGAGCTTAAAAAACGCGAGTTCGGACAGTTAATGCTTTCACCATAGGCATCCCCCTTTTCACTGTTGCTGGTGGCCGGCAGGACCACGTTTACGCTGATGTATCTCAGTAAAATTAATAAAAGGGCTACAGAGCCAACAAGCGCCAGGGGAATCGAACCCCAACCTTCTACCCCTGTCGGCCTAAGCACACTCAGTTCTAACTACTATTTCTTGTCCTTGGGTGGCATCGGATCGTTGCCATGGCTATCTGGATTTTGAATACTCCCATCTTTCTTATGAACCACGAATTCAGATTCCTGATTCCTGCTGACCTCACGACCATGATCGACGGCATCTTGTTTGGTGTCAAAATGTTTGATGGCTCGCTCACCGCCACCTTTTTTTAAATCCCAACCGCCATCAGGATTGGGAACCACATGATGTGTTTTTCTAGGCATTGTCATTCTCCTCTTTGAACGAGAAACGCTTGAGTGCGAGATACACTAAATCAGCGCCGTCGATCACTAATTGCTTAGTGGTCAGCAAAGCATTGATCACTTACTCAATCTCTTCCCGCGTCTGGTCGAAGCACGACTCCAGAACTCAGACCACCTCAACCAGCCAGCAAGGTGACAAAGCCGGGATTGCGAGAAGTAAGCTGCTCTTCAATGATTCTGTTGGCCAATGTGGACTAGGCAGGGGGAGGACATACGGGAACTGCAAATGGTTTGGGACTCTTAGATCATGGGGGTGACACTCATCGATCAGTATCACTCAGTCGGACTTGCTTGGGGCTGAGCAAGTAGGGGTCAGGGGGTTGGTGCGGCCCGCAGCCGAAGGCGAGGACTCGGCCACTTGATAGAGTTTAACTCATCAGCTATTTGAGTGGGGTTGCAGTAAAGCGACAAGAAACCTCTGGAGCGTGAATGAAACATTAAGCCTACAAAATGTTACAGGTCTTCCTTTTCATCTACGTCGCTCTAACGCATCATCTATAGTCGTTTCAGATGTACTGGTCGACAAATAATACTTAGTAGTGCCTTAGAGATGCTCACATGTGTTGGCAGATGGCTCAAAGAGCTTAGACTATCGCTTTCTAATCGCAGGTCTAAAATCAGCGACAGGGCAGGATTTTTCTAAATAGATGAGGTGATTAATGGGTTGGTTTGGTGGACCTTGAAAGAAAGTTTTGGATAATATTACGACCGGAATTGCTGAAAATATTATGAAAGAATACAGCGTCAACCGGTTTCAGAATAATTTTTTTACTTCCAGATCTTTGAGGCTATAGCCCAAACGGCGACAGAACTGAAGTTGGGATTTATCGTAAAAGCTAAGTACCTAGCTACTGTTCGGACGAAGCTGATTATGCTGGGAATGCCAGAAACAGACGCTGATTATATCCAAGGCCTGATGGAGATCGAAATGCGAAAATGTCTTTAACTCCATAGCCAGTCAAGCCAATGAGCGCGCTAAAGGTTCCTGCTGCCATACGAACAAATAAACCCTATCATATCCACAAATTAATTAACTAAACTCGCGCAAATCATGATGAGAAAAATTATTAACTTTACTAAAACTACTATCGCTTTAATGACGTTATCAAGTTTCTTAACCGGCTGCGGAATGTCAGACAGTGAAAGGGCAGCATATGACTCATGCATAAGATCCGGAGCTTATGTGGACGCCTATGATAAAAACCGGAACCACCTCCCGAGCACAAAACTTGGAAAACAAATAATCGAAGACGTTTGCTATACTAAAGTCCAATTATACTCCGAAGGTTATCGTATCGAAAAAATAGTAACTATCGAAGATTTTTCCATATACTTAGATCACAAAATAAATGAAAGATCACTTAAGTCTATATACCTAACGCGAATTCGAAATTGAAATTCTATGACATAAATATGTGCAGAATACTTAAATTTTTAGCCATCATTAATTTTAGTATAAATACTGCCGCGCAGGACTCTTTAAACTTTATAAAAAATCTAATTCTTTAGATACTTAAGGTAATTCCGACTTGAAAAGGTTTTTCATGGCACTTATTTTAATAATTAGTGGGGCGGGGGATAGAGTCTGCCACCCACTACCATTTCTCTCCAGGATTCTAATTGTAGCGTCCTTTCCTTTACTACTGGGGAGATAGCTCTGTCGGCTTCGTTGGCACGCACTCCAATAAATGTATTCATATCTGACACTTCGTACTTATCATCTAGCAAATGACTATTGAAGTCGATCATACTATCGCGACTTTTAATCCAATCCCTCTGGACCGTTCTAAGCAACGCTTTGCTCTTTTTGGTCAGTACTTCCATCAATAATTGATACTGTAGGTTTAACTCTCTATCCCAGGCTTCATATCGGACAAAGCAGTTAGGCGTGCTGATCTCGGCTTTAGACTTCTCAATACACCACATGCCATAGCCCTCTAAATACTGGTCATAGGACTTAACTGATTCGAAATCTGCTAACATGGGAAGATCATTCAAACTCTTGATAAAGTGATAACCTTGTCCAGAAACTTCCTTTTCTAGACCTTTCTCTGTTTTATCACCTTCTGCCTGAGTAACCGGTGAGGCCCCTCGGGTGGCATATGTAGGAATAGGGTCTGCCTTCGCAGCTTTAAGGCAGTCCTCTAAGAAATTAAAAGCCTCCGTCATCGTTCCAGAAAAACTCTCAACGTCTAGTTCGCCACTTCGGGCTTTACCCTGAACAAAAGCCTTACTACTCTGCTGAATCTCTCGGACAGAAGAACCATCGGCTATGGCGTTGGCTACAAAGTTTTTATACTTTTCATCATACAGACGGACAGCTAGTACTCCACAAACAGAACTGAGTGTAACCATTTCTTGAACTGAGCGTTCGGCGGCGTCAATGGAGATACCTTCCTGTTTTGAAATTTTTTCGGGCACGCCCATCTGCAATAAAGTAGATGTCATTTCTTGAGAAAATGCTTTTTGATATCGGTTTTCCGCATCCGATTTAGAGAAGATGGGGTCACCATTAACATGCAACGATATGAAAAAAATACACATAATTATTGAAATTTTTCGCAAAATAAACCTACTCATATAAATGCCTTTGCTTGGAAACAGGATCCAACGTGTAGAAATGGTCAATTTTCTTAACCACTCTTCAATCAATTAGGGAATTAAACTGCGGAGTCGCATAGCTTGTGCCTTGGTTAAACCACTATTTAAATTAGCGGCACGTATAGTCCATATAGTTCCTGGTCTTTGAGCTATTGTGCTAACAGCCTCTATCTGAGCGTCACGGAACTTAATCCATTGTCGTTGCGCAGCGCGGACTTTCGATTTCTCCTCGTCATCCAGCATTTTTAACAACATCAGGTAATTGCTATTCAACTCCATATCCCAAGCTTTTCTGCTCTGAGAGTAGCATTCAGCATATGATATTGTGTCCCCGGCAACATCAATGCAAGCGCTCTCAAGTCTATCAATGGGATGATCACCTGAATAGAAATACACGGGTACGGATGTTTGAGAGTCGAGATCTTTCAAGCGGATTTGTGTAGCGGGCTCATAGATCAAAGATACCAGCTTTCCTACCTGCCAATCATCGACTTCTTCCCAAGGAATAGGGTCAAAATCAACAGTGACTTCCTGTCCGTTCCCAAGCTCTACATACCCCGGATCATGGTTGCCGACGTATGTTGTAATTTCTTCAAAGCTGTAATGACTGCCGCCGAACGTCAGTTGTTCTTCGAGAACAAAAGGCTCACAGTTTGTAGGTCGCTCGATCCAAGCTTCCTCTGCGCGCCACTCATCCTCAGACTCTGAGTACGCGAGCTTATGAGTTGATTGAGAGCGATAAGATGCATCGGTAATTTGGTTCCCTAACGTGATCTTGTTGTTGGCATGAAACTCAACCCACCAATAGTCGGTTCCGTTGTAAAGATGGAGCTTGGTATTAGAAGCATAGTGAATTTTCGAAAAAAACTGCTTTGGGAATTGCTCACAATAATATTTCAGTGACTGCCCATAAGAGCTTAGCACCGTGCGCATGTTGAATTTATCTACGAACGCTTCAGGTGTAAGCTGGCGAGACTCGTCTGCGGCAGCGTTCAACGCGGCTAATGGCCATAGAATTACCACAAACACTGCTGCTTTCGCTATATTTCCAAACACTCATAGTCCCCTAAAGTAGGATAACCCCCCATTTTGGAGGGGGCGTATTCAACCGGTCACGACGACACCTCGGTCAGCCTATCGACCGAACAATGAAAGGCCAACGTTTTTCTGGGTCGGCTGTTTAACCTTTCTTCTCACATTTGGGCGGCCTACACCGCTCACTTCTTGGCCAGACCCTCTGTTCCGGGAATCATAATGTGGCCGTAGGTTGATACCAAAAACTGGCCGGACTCTGATTTAGGTGCTTGGCCACGTATTGCCGGTGGCTTTTATTATTCTTCTGAATTTGATTGGTCCTGAGCGGTTTGAAGTTTGTTTTTCAGGACCATTTGAATGACAGCAATTTCGTCATCCTGCTTCTCTGACTCAGAACATTTTCCCAAAATGCATTTGAGGTGATAGGTAGAAAACAATTCGTAATAGCGGGCGCGTTTCTCAAGGTATTTCGAGCGGGGCACTGGCGGCTCATTGCGGGCTTTGATTGCTTCCTCATGACGCCGTTTAGCGGCTTCCAACGAACCATATCTCCCGTGTTTCGAATAGCCGTGACACAAAAAACAAATTCCGTTTTCAACATGGCTAAATTGAGGAAGATAGCCTGATCCACCACAACGACCACATGGCTCTAGACCAAGCCTTATTCGTCTGATTCGTTGCTCGGCATTTCGCCTTCGTTCGCCCACAAGGAGGCTGCGCCGCATGTCTTTGACAAAGGCGTAGATCAAGAAAGCGATGAAAGCCAAGCCTGCTGTATTTAAGATGAAATCCATATCCTAGCTCTGCGTTCTCCCTGTGGCCAATGTTACCTAAATATAGAAGTAATACCGCCGGTGATCGTCCTGCGTGAAATAAAGCACCAGCACATTGGTATTGAGTCCGATCATCGTCCCGCCCTTTGCCAAATCGCTAAATCCATTTCCTCGATGTTGACGGACCGCTTGGGAGTAATCATGCCTCGCAATCGACTCACATCTTCCACAGCAGCAAACACTTCCCAGTGACCCTCTGCCACTTTCAAAAACTCCACTCGATCCCCAGGACCAACCTTAAGGTCGCTGCATACACTGGCCGGGATTGTTATCCGCCCCTACTGGTAACTGTTGCTGCCGTCATTCTTACCTTTCCTTATTGGTTACTCCTTACTTTAGTAAGGAGTAAAGTGGGCAGGAAAAAACCAACTGATATCCCCGATATCCAATCATTCCTTCCCCGCGTCTTCGCTACGCGGTAGTTCTTTTCGGCGATCCAGGTTTTAGCTTTCCTGAGTCAGATTTTCAACATTTTTGCTCAGTTGCTCCATCTTGGCAGTCAACAGCAAAATCTCATTGCCAAAGCCGAACAATCGTTCAATAAAGCTCATGCGGCGTCCTCGTTCTCGGTAACAAGCAAGTCAGCTACCTCGTCCATCCAGCCTGGAGATTCCGCAACCTCCTGGCGCACCTCCTGATCAATAGCCTTTCTCTTCGCCGGGTCATCCAACCCTGCCAGTGTTTCGCGTACTCGGGCGTTAGCTGCGTCTACGTCATTCATTGCTGATTTGAGAGCTTTCGCCATGAACTCAAGCATAGCTTCTGCCGCTTTTTCATGCTCTGCCGAATCGGACTGCGCCCGTTCGTGTTCCGGGTCGTAATTCTGAATGGCGCGGCGCACCAACTCTGCCTCAGACAGATCGTAACGGTCAGACCACTCATGCAGTCTTGATATGCTGTCTTGCGACAAAAGTAACTGTTTTCGGCTTAGCGCAGACATGATCACCTCTTTATCTCAAGTAATGCCTAAAAATACACATACACAAGATCATACATAATGTAGGAGCGAAAAAATTAGGTCTAATGCACCTCCCCGGAATCCCATCAGTTGACCCGGATCGCGTAAGGCGCTTTATTGCCAGGTCCAAAATGTTTGTGCACGACTATTTAAGTTTCATATCCCGGCCACGGTCGCACCAGAATCTTGCCTCAATCCCCCCGCTGCCGGGTAGCCAAGCTTGACGTGCATTTCGTCGACCAGCAAACGACGATGAGAAAACGAAGCCTCATCTTCTGAATAAAAACCAGGCTTACCGCAGTACCATTGATCCCAAGCGCATTAAAAGCCACCACGCCTCTCTTAGCTGGACCCGGGACCGTAAAGAAAAGAGCAGACACTAGAAAGTTTAGGTTTTTTGCGGCCTTGCAGCCTTAATTAAGCCAGCCTGATTATTGCCAATAAAGGCGTGTCGTCGCGAAGCTTTTAATCCGCCCATTTCAAACGATTGTCGACGTGAAGCCCGCTCTCCACAACGACTAGAATTCTCCACGCACCAAACAAGAAGATACAAAAACACACAAATAAAACGGCATTATCATACTTTTAGTATAGACACAACATCTATTCGAAGATATTATTATTGCTCATTCATTGACAAACGGAAGTATTTATGAAAACAAATATCGATATGACTCTCTACGGAACTCTGCCTTCTGGATATGACGATAGCGCATCTATGGAAGGAGCGGTTCAAGTGCATTTTGATGACGGAGATCGCTACTACCAAATGATTGTGCGACACGACGGAACGTCGCTCTCTACTGACGGTGAAGAAGGCTCGGCAATCCATAAATTAATGGATTATTTCGCTGCTAAAGGAAATTCAGTTGATGACAGTGAAGAGCGCGCATGGGAAGTCGTCAGGGAAGCAACTCGCCGAATGTATTTGGCCTGCAAAGAAGCCGATTTCACGCCAGATGGTCTGGAGAAGTTTGAAGCCGTCTAAAGGAAATGTT
Source organism: Marinobacter sp. LV10R510-11A (assembly GCF_900215155.1). Taxonomy (NCBI): domain Bacteria; kingdom Pseudomonadati; phylum Pseudomonadota; class Gammaproteobacteria; order Pseudomonadales; family Marinobacteraceae; genus Marinobacter; species Marinobacter sp. LV10R510-11A. Next base: position 921,314 of record NZ_LT907980.1, on the reverse strand, counting down.
TTTTCTGCCCGAGGTGAGCGATCTACTGGTCGCTTGCGGAGGGCTGATACTCTCAAAGAATCAATCCCCAAATGACTCAAACATCCCCTCTCAAGCGCAGCCTCTTCAGCCCCTGAATTGAAATGTCAAAGCCTTGATCGCGAGTAACAGTCGGAGCTTTTTAGTTGAACCAGAACGTCAGCGTGTCCTGCGAACCATGTCGCAGCGAAACGTCTTTTCGAAATTTAAAACGCGCATCAGTTCAGTATCTTCCAGTTAGATTTTTCGCTGGAGGTGAACTAGTAATGAGTGACCGCCTTTACGCTATGCTCCAAGGCAGTCCCTTCTTGCTTACCCTGTTAAATCACGAACCTTGCCGATTGTAGGGTGACTGATTCGTTGGTTTTAGCGAGATTCCTTCTTGGCTCGCTTTTGACTGTATCGCTGATTCCGTTCGTCCAAGCTTTAAGCCAATTACCCTTGTTGGCGTATTACCCTTTGCCAGCTCCTTCAATTGCTTTACGTCTTGGTCAGACCATGACTTGCCAGTGTTCTTAGTTGATTTTGACATTTTACTGTCCTCGTGTTTCGCGAGATGTTGGTTTTCGTGCAATGCACACACTGTCCATGGGGACAGTACTGTATATTTCAGGCTATGTTGGCATCATCTGTTGGTTTGCTCCAGTGATACTGTATATACTACTGTATATCCGGTTCCTCTTGGGAGCAAATTATGAAACGAGCCGACATCAACGCCCTTGAAAAGACCCTGGCCCACCTCCCGGTGGATCTCAAACAACACCTTGCCAATCAGCTCCTTGGGCAAATTAATGCTCAGGCTCACACGTTGCTCGAAACTGCCAGCCCCATCGCCTATGCCCTCACTGCGGTGATCAGCATCTCATCAAGTGGGGGCGCTCTGGCGGCTTGCAGCGGTATCAGTGTCAGAACCTGAGCTGTCACAAAACCTTCAATGCCGTTACAGGAACATCGCTGGCCAGGCTGCATCACCGTCATAAATGGTTTGATTACTTGCGATGCATGCGAGACAGCCTGACCTTGCGGGTTTCGGCAGCCCGAGTAGGCATTGACTTGAAGACTGCTTTCCAATGGCGTCACCGTTTTCTGAGCGCCAGCGCAAAAGCCAACGCGAATGCCCTTTCGGGAATTATCGAAGTGGATGAAACGTTCTTTGCTGAGTCCTGCAAGGGCAAGCGCAACCTCACGCATCGCAGCCCCAGAAAACGTGGCGGAGAAAGTAACAGGAAGAAAAAAGCGGATAAAATTTCGGTGGTTATTGCGCGAGACCGTAACGGTCATGTCAGCGACTTGGTGGATCCGACGCTGAACAAATCAACGATCCATGCTTTTCTGACACCGATTATCAATCGTGATTCTATTTTATGTTCCGACGGCCACAGCTGGTATAAAACCTTCTCCAGCGACCATGGCATTGCCCACCATCGACTGATCACACTCGACGATCAACGAGTGATCGGCAAGGAATACCACATTCAAAACGTCAACAGTTATATCAGTCGATTGAAGGGCTGGATGGCCCGCTTTCATGGCGTGGGGACAGCGTATTTGCCGAGCTATCTGGCATGGCGACGGCTGTTCGAAAATGCGCAGGCTTCAGAGGAGGCGTGGCTTCGTGCGGCAATAAGTGCAAACCAACAGATGATGCCAACATAGCCATATTTCAACAGCTTTGTGCTTTAACAAGGCTGTAGAAAAACGCTTCTTGGAGCGGTTCTTCACCGCCTGGTTCCTGATTTTAGTTTCCCGGCCATCAACTGGTCGATTAGCCTGATTTGTGTATTCTGCCAGCCATGTCAGCATTTCGATGTTATCAGAGGCGGGATTAGTGCATTCCAGCGACCCTATTTCCGGCACCCCTCGCCCAGGCTCACGCCGCCATCTATCCGTAATTCGCCAGTTTCTCGATGTTGTGTACCAGGCAGTATAGTTGCCATTAGCCCTGCACCTTATCCCGGCCTCGCAGACTGAAGCGGCTGAGCCGTTTATTCGTGCCGATATTACCGAACACCGGTTCCACCACCGACATCCGGTGACTGTATATGGCTTTGCCCTGCTGGCTGTCGATAGGTGGGGCCTCGCTTCAGCTCAAGCGTGTAGGAGACCTGCCGCCCTTTGCATTTGCGGTGATTCGCAGACTCCGGGTTCTGCATGCATTGATGCTTCTTGGTGCAATGCCGGCACTGGAGTAATCGCCCTTGGAAGCGGGGTCATGTGTGCCTGTCCATTGTGGGTATCTTCTGAAGCCTTGGCTATTAACGCTTTCAGCATGCGCGCCATTGGAATGGAGCCGAAGGCGCAATGTAATGGGCGTTGCCGTGCCTGCACTGGTTAGGGTTTGCTGAATTGTGATGCATTTTCAATGAACTTTCGGATCCCGTATGACGTTGAAGCAGCTGGAAACTCGCTTCCAGATGACTTTTCGTTGGTACATACTGCATCTATGTAATCTCTCGCTAAATCAACACGCATAATCAGCTTATTGGCTTTCTCCATTCTTTCCAAGAGATCGATATCTACCAAATACCGCTTTGATGACACATTGTGAGGCGGAAGGTAAAAGCTCATACCTGCGTGAATACCCGAAGAATAATAACCAGGCTTTGTTTCAATATCCGTTAGTTTCTCAAGAGTACTAATGTCAGTGAATTTCTCGTCGATATTGAGGTGTAGAGATTTACCGGATTGGATAGAGTGAGTGCCACCAATGTTAAGTTCGAGAGAGGCTTTTTTAGACTTGGAAAGGTTGGTGTCTTGATAAAGATCAAAGGTAATCGGATCACACCAAATGCTCTTTACCTTTATCCATTTGGTTCCATCAAAGGCCGACTCTCCTGTCTCAGAAACACTATACATGCTTGCCACCATATTTGAGGTGTTTGCAGCACAACCAACTAACAAAAGAATCATAACAAAAAGCAACGATCTCATTTTAACTCCCATGAATCCTAACGCGGAGCGCACCGGTGGCCTTTTTGGAGCGAAGCGGAGAAAAGGACATCCGAGTGACGCGTATTGTGTACGCCCAGCATGGGCATGAACTAATGGGGTGAAAGTCCCCTGTGGGAAGATCACCGATCAGCCGGTTTTAACCGATTGAACGCTAACCACTAGCGCATGGCAAGGGCCAATCCGCGAGGCACGGTCTGGAGGAAGCCGCTAGTAAAACTGCGAGCTGATGAACAAGAACATCATATGAGGCGTAGGCCGGAGGCGAGTTGACACCAGACGACGAAGCCGCGTGATCTGACGGCCACCGTAAATGATGCAGTTGTGCGATGAAAGTTCATGCTCTTATCTGGGGCGGTCCGACGCATCGGGATCTGCTCAACGAGCGATCGGTCAATTACCAGTCAGGCCACTGGTCGATCAAGCCTGGGCGCAGCCGTTGCCATCGGCGGTTGCGAGCGAGCGAGGTGGACACCGATAGCGCCGATGGGGGCAACCCCGCCGGTGATTTAGCAGAAGTCAGCAGGCGGCATAGCAGCCAAACGCCCATCGGGATGGTTGGGACAGGGTGAAGGCCTGAACCCGAAAATCAATGAGGAGTCTGTGCAGTTTAACGATTCCATATCCGACCGGACTGAGGAACGTTGGCGCAAAATCAGAAGCCATCATTGGGGTAGGGGGAGGTAATCAGCCATCTTACTCTGAACGTTTTCGGGAAACGCCCTGTGCGGATCCGCATGCAGGGTGTTGTGGGGGCTGGGGGTTAGATACCCCCGGCTACCCGATTATATCTTACTTGATCATAACTCCTATCCAATCGCGAAATATCAAAGCTCCATTGGAGTCATAAATATCACATTTCATGGTATGCAAGCCACGATAAAGCGTAGATTCGGATAGCTCAACTTTAGATAAAGGAGCAAAAGACTTATTGTATTGACTGACTCTCTGTTTTTTTAGGTATTTAACCACTCCTTCTTGTTCAATGTCTCTTTCATCTTCAGGGACTGCTGCTCCATGATTCACTTTTTTGAAAACTACTTTAAGAGGAAAACTCAACCTATTATTTGTTCTAGACCCGGCTTCAAATATTAATGAAACATGAGGCTCAAGGAATCTAGAAGCAGATATATATTCTATTTTCTCGTTATTTTTTACCGTAAAACACCTGTAGTCCAATTCTGTGTGATCTTTTACAGAATTACCACTAATGCTTTCTCGAAAATTTCTAGGCAATGCAGAAAACTCCAAGCTCTTATCGTAAGATAATATCCTCATATTATAATTTAATGGATCACCCTCAGAATTAGTGATATTAGGGGTGACAGTTGGGAGGTTTTCTCTTTCACCTTCCTTTCCTCTCATTTTAATTTTACAATACTTCTCTGGCCAGTTTACAAAATCCAATAAACCTTGCCCGAGCATTGTTTGATTTTTTCCGGCTAAACCTTGAAGTTTCGAAGCCATGTCCACCGGTAGACCTGTTGCGGAAACTTCCCCAACGTTTTGATAGCCGTAACTTCCCCATAATATTTCATGATCATCACCAAAATCACAACCAACTCTAAAGCCAAAGTCTTTAGAGTCTAGTCCTTCGCGTTCCATCCAAGGCTTAATGCTTCCTTCTAAAATAGCTCTTAATGTAATGGAGCAATTTATTGCATCAGCAACTGCATCTTCCTTTTCAATGTGATTTCCACCAAAAAAAGCCATGACAGCATCGCCCATTAGTCTATGGACATGACCATCGAATGAACGGATGACTTCGACACAAGCTTGAATTACGGAATTTTTAAAAATAAAAACAAAATCTAGTGGGTACAGAAGAGAAAGACGAGTAGACCCTTTAATATCTACAAATAAAGTACAAGCGTAATGGTTAAGCGTATTAACAGTGCCTTCAAGAGCTATAAAGTCTGGATGTGTTCCAATGGCTGATTCATTTACGCCCTTTTTTCCAAAGTGAGGACGTATCTTTTTTTGAAGAAAAAATTCCTCCTGAGGCCCAGATGGTAGCGTATTTAGCGACCCTTTTATTGGATGGGAATCCGAAGATTCTATAGAAAGAGACTCTGACTTGTTTGTGACTGTTGTTGTGGATCGATTTTTAACAGAATCGTATAAGTCCTCAAACATTCGTTCAAAATTTGCCATTTTTATTTAGATCCTTCTAATATAAGAAGTAGCAATGATACCGCGAATAGTGGTACGACACCGTAAATCGTTATTTTAATCGCGAATTTCAAAACTCTAAATTTTTCGTTAATAATATCAGCTACGATATATGTCTGTTTGGCAAGATCTTCGACAAGATCTTCGGCCGTGGCGTCTTCTATTTTTTTAAAATATCCATCTGCACCGTTTTCACAAGTTGCAACATCCCCAAAGAAAATTAAAGACTTATCGCCATCATGAGTTTTAGTGTTAGGAAAAACTGTCCGTAAAAGATTTACAGCAGAAAAAAGTGAAAAAGCAATTGTTAATGCAGAGAAAATGATTACAGTATAATAGATGTAATTGCACCCCGATGGTTCTGGCGATATAGACATAACTCGAATTGTCAGACCATAAATAATTACGCCAAGAAACGACATCATTAGGCCAACTTTGAAATTTGTCGTTGCAACGTAATGGTCGTACCTTTTTAGAACATCGAATAAAAATGCTGACTTTTCTGTCAAGGTTTCATTTCCTTCGCTCAAATCTATCTCCTATCTCTTGGGTAACTCGGGAATATAACACCTAAGCATTTAATGGTTGTGCGCAGCATGACCATTAAATGTCTGTTGGACTAAGCCGCCAACTCCGCAGCTATCGAACGGTGCCTAAGGATAAAGTAATTTGGAGGCGAAGCCTGAACGGTATATCTGGGGCCGGGCTCGAAGCAATGCCGGCGGGGTTTGGTCTCATTCGATCCTTCATGAGGCGGTTCCTTGTTGTGATGCCCCTCAGATTACCTCTCAGGTACCCGTTTTTCCAGCCTTCGGCCGCAGAGAGATCCAGCTCACTAAGAACTGTAGGTTTCCCCCGGCGGATCAAGAAGGCCGTGAAGCTAACCCGTCGGCACAGCCGTTATTCTGAACCGTGGAATCTGGCGAACCATACGCACCAGGCCATCATCACATTCTGGGCAGGGCCAGCATCGCTGGGATGTTGGACTCTCCGCTGTAGCTTCTGATCGGGGCAGCTGCGAGAGGCAGTGCCGGATAACAGCCAGTTTGCGTCGTCGTGTTCGGTTGCTCAGGTAGCCAAAATGACGGATGCGCATGAAGCCTTTGGGCAGGATGTGCATCAGGAACCGCCGCACGAACTCCTGTCCTTCCAGTCATTGGGTCTTAATCCGGGAGCCATCATGGTAATCCTTATATCGGAACGAGATCCGGTCACCGTCCATCGACAACAAGCGCCCGTTACTGATGGCGATTCGGTGAGTGTATCGAGCGAGATAATCTACCACGCTCTCGGCCTGGTTCAGGCAGTGTCGGGTGTAGACAACCCATTCCTGTTGCATCAGGCCGTTGAGTACGCCATCAACCTCACCGCTGTGGGTAACCCGGTGCAGTTCGCCGGCGTTCACCGCCGCTCTCAGCATCGACACCATTCGCCCTCGAAAACGTCGGGACAAAGCCCGTGCCGGAAACAGGTAATGGCCTTTTGCCTTGTGCCAGTCACCACTGCCGGTCAACACTCCGCCGGGGATCAGGCAATGCACGTGAACATGACGGCTCAGGTTCTGTCCCCAGGTGCGGAGCACCGCCGTCATGCCCAGTTCGCCGCCAAGGTGCCGGGTGTTGCGCCCAAACTGGTTAAGCGTGTCCCAGACTGCGGCGAACAGACAGCGGTAGATCACGTCGGGATGGAGCTGAACCCAGCCGTTCAAGGTGTGAGGTAGCGTAAACACCAGATGTCGGATTGAACCGGTGCGGCTTCAACCTGAACTCCACCGGTTCAACAGTCTTTCTCAGACACCTTTTAGTTTTGAGGTGCAGGCCAAGCTCATCATGCTCATTGAGTCTGGATCGAAGATCACTCTAAGGAACCGTCTCTCTGAGTCAATACATAGCCGCAGGTGAAGAAATTCACAATTAGTCAGCTCAATGAAATGAAGCACTAGGACTTTTAACAAGTGAAAGCACAACGACGCCCTTTTCATTACACTTTTGACTCCGTTCCACTTCTTTTCACTCTGGTGAGAAGTGCGTCATGGTTGTCCTCTGAAATAATCAGGTGACAACTACCCTACGCTGACACATAGGGTTCCTGTCTAAACTTGACACTAAAGAGAGCTACAGGGTTCAGTCGTAATAACCTTCTAACTCGAAGGCTCCTATTGTTCGACTCAAGAACGCAGAAAGCTCCTCCGCCTTCATTTCAAGCCCTTTGATCAATACGTCACGCTCACCTTCTCGAGTGTTATCGCGCGTTGTTTCCGTAATGAACCACCCAGAGGAATGCCGGGTTACCGTGACAAACGTCGCCATCGGGATGCCGTTATAAGACGAAGCTATTCGAAACGGAGATTTCGTCACGGAGAGGGACAGGCCTTTCCAGTGGCATTTCGGCAAAATCTTTTGAAGCCGAGCTTCACTTTGACGTACTGCTTCTTCAATGAAGTCTGCATCCAGAATTCTTGCTGAACACTTGTGTTGACTAACAGCTAATGTAGCGTTAATTTTTTCGCGGTTTTGTACGTTGATTTTCAATTTTTGTTACCAGTCTTACAACCATCTTAATAACTTTATTTAAAACAATCAATTAGAAACCTAGTATATTCCCCTTAAAACCGTTAAAAATTGTAAAACCTTTACACATCTTGCAGGTACCCCCAAAGCGAGAGTTCACCCAGGTCTGACTAAACAACGCATAAATACACGGCCTCGCTGACCGCATAACAAGTTCCATCTACTGACCAGAGTGGTTACGTCATTCATTTTGCGCGATTATGGGACAAGACGACCTTATGTCACTGTCTTCCGAGACCGAATGATGGAAGTCGTATTGGGATGTCACCTGGACTGGATAGTGCTCAACAGGAGAAATGCGTACAAATTTAGCTCAGGAGAGTTAACAACATGGGGCGCAAATACTAAACGAAACGGGATCTACTTGAAGGCCTGAATGCCACGAAAGCGTATCAGGATGAATTGACAGAACCGCTCCCGAAGGAACTGGAGCCTCTGGAAAAGCTGAGGGGATCTGTAAAAAATTTCAAAAGGCCGCTCGATGGTTTCGAGGATGAATTCTTCGGTTCAGCAGAACGCTGTACAGACGAATATCTTCAAGAAGGAGATCAGCCAGAACGGGGCAGATAAAGGAGGTGAGGTATGTGCGGACGGTACAACGTAATCGACGATCCATTGGTCCAAGGATTACTGGAAATCCTGGGCATCCCCATTCGCGCACAAACCCGCCTCAACATAGCTCCAGGCGCAAAAGGTCAGATCGTCTACGAAACCAATCAAGGCCGAACCCTGGAAGATGCAATCTGGTCACTCTTGATAGAACGCAAACCTGACGGCACCGGATACCGCCCTTCCGCAAAATACAGCACCTTCAACGCCCGATCGGGAAGCCTTGGAACCAGTCCACTTTGGAAAAAACGCTTCCATTCACAACGAGCCATTATACCGGCCAGCGGTTTCCATGAATGGACCGGAGAGAAAGGACATAAACAGTGTTACAACATACACCCGACCAACAACGCGATAGCCTTTGCGGGACTATATGAGCTTTGGGATTTTGATGGCGAAGTTGTGCCCTCGTACACGATTATTACCCTGCCATCACACCCCAGATTCAGCCATATACACCCAAAAAGCATACCGCTGATGCTGATGTCGGAAGACTTCGATATGTGGCTAGACCCTCATCTTACAAACACGGACCCACTACAGCATCTGCTCAAGACTCAGGTAAGGCAACCAATCTCAGTAGAGCCCATCAGGTCACCAGTTGACCTAGAGCCCACAGAGCTGGGGGAAGAGATAACAGCTGATAACGGTTGAAAACGAACCAGCGTAAGCTTTCTCTTACGCGACCTTCAGAGATCGCCGCTAGTGCACCCTTACAGAATCCGTACACTGGTTGTGAGCCATTTGGTCAGGATGACTAAGGCTCACCGCCGGCAGGGATGCCAGGCAAACGCGACACCTGCATAGTGGTGTGACCGGTCAGGGAGAGACCTGCCATTTACCTACCACTCGACTCTTAAGCGTAAGCGCGGATACTCCTCAGCAACAGGCATTATCTTTTTGCTGTCGTGAGTTCTACCCCGTTACTGCGGACACTTCTAAACAGAGGCACACTGTGCCAAAGGAGTGTTCATGTCCAAACGCAGGAAATTCAGTCCAATTGCAGATCAAAGATTGAGGTCCATGTCATTGTCGAGAGTATCGCCATCGCCCGAAATTTTTGGTTTGATCCATTCGCCGTGTTCGGCCAGAATCATTTCACTCGTCTCGATTTTGATCTTCTCCAATTCCTTCCTGTCTGGCTTGTCGCTCGCTAATATTGTCCAGGCTTGATCCGGATCGGTGTCGTCTTGAATTAGATCCATGCCGTCTGGGACTTCGTTGTCTCGGGTTTGAGTTGCCGGAGCTGCCCAGCCTCTATCCGTGCCAAATAGCAACGCAAGAAGGTCCCGGACGAGCTTGAACATTTGATCGTGCATCATCTCCTCGTGCCGCTCTTTTCCACTTTTCAGCAACTGCTCAAACCCAAACCGGACATGGTGAACCTTGCCGCGCTTGTAAAGTCTGACCTTGATTTTTGAGCGCTTGAGGGCTGCAAATTGGATCCGGTTGATCGGCTGGAATGCATCAGCACGAACCAAAGTACCCGGAGCGGGTGGAAGACCCAGGGCGGCGTTGTGCTTGTGCAGATCGTAGGTGATGCCCTCCTTTTCGATAAGATTCCGCCATGTCAGCCGGGTCGCTTTCACTTTTGAGCCAGATATCCAGGCCTTCGATCCATGGGCTTGATAGCTGATCCCCTCTGGCTCGCCAGCCTTGTTTGTTCGAACTTTAACGTCAACCCCTACCGCCCGCAGAGCACTCACCAGCTCGCCCATATTGCGCGGTTTTTGCTTGCCCCATGCCTCGTTCACCCTTGCCCGGATAACCGCCGCCCAATCCTTCCGTGGGCCATTCAGCATGGCTTCGTTTGCCTCTTCGCGATTACCGCCCAGGTATTTGAATTGCTCTTTTTTGATGTCAACGCCCCATGAGTCCTCTGGGTTCGCGACGATTTGCAGGCCAAACCTTTTCTCAAGCTTGCGCATGGCTTCCATGCCTTTTGCATAGTCGTTGCTGCCATCGACCAAAGGGCCGCCCGGTTTGAGCTGAACTCGGCAGGTTAGGATGTGCAGATGCTCGGACGAGGTCTCACGATGAATGAAGCCGCAGTATTTGCAAAACTCGTCATAGCCCATGGAATCCATATATTCCTTCAAGACCTCACCCCATTGCTCTGGGGTTAGGGTTTCGCCTGGGGCTAGGCTTATGATGTAATGCCCGAACAATTTCTCACCTTTCCCGCAGTGCATGCTTGCGGCGGCTTCGAACTCATTATCTAAGTCGCTGAAGTCTACTGCGGGGGCACTGGCAGCGGTTTTGCCTTTTGTGACACTTGAATTGCCACTGTTGGCACTCGAACTGCCACTGCTGGCAGTAACTTCTGGAATGGCGTTCAGAATGTCATCTATGCCTTCAATGATGAACATCGGCTCGGGCTCTTGGGCTTGCGCTGGTTGGTCGATGAATTTGAGGTCAGAGGTCATGGTTCCTTTTATGAAGCCCAAACTCTCAATCGTGTGCTCGTGCCCTATTCCGCCTGCTGCGTAATTCAGACGCCCGTAGGCGCTGGAGTCGAACTCCTTTTTTTTGTGGATCATTTTGCGGGTCCTTTTGTTGCGAGCAATTTGTTCACTTTTTGGTTTAGCTCGTTGACAATTTTCGCGGTCATTTTTGCTTGATCGACCCATTCGCGAGGATAGCTCTCCCCCGCTGCAAGGTGCGCCACTATTGCGTTTGAGTTGCGGGCCAGCTTTGACACGGTCATCAAGTCGCCTGGAGTTATTGATGTCTGGGCGTTCCTGTTGCTCAGCACTCTGCAAAGATACCTAGAAGTGAATTTGAAGCCTTTGTCGGTGGCTTGCTGCTTGATACCCTCTGCCTGGGCTGGGGTGAAGCGGAGCCTGATGACAACCGTTTTTCGGTCCTCTGGGGCTTTTGGTGGGCGTCCGCCCCTGTTCTTTACTTGCTTATTTGCTTTCTTGATTGGTTGCATAATGCACCTTTATTATTTTTATTATATGGTTTTGTATTGATAGCGCAGAACCCGAAGGGTTTGAGCATCCAGCGTTTTCGAGAGCCTGCAAACACCGGGAGGGGTTTCCAGGCTCTCGAACACATAGCTGGCTCCATTTTCTTACTCTTTAATTGCCCTCATCTCTGTGCTTATTCTGCTGATCTTTTCGGGGTCCAGAGTTTTGAAGGCATACATATATATTCGCATATATATTATAATTCGGTAATCTTTTACCGCTGCAAAGTTATACATGCCGGGCTGGTGCGTATTTTGTTCATTGCGCAAAGCATCACTATACAGCGGGCGATTTTAAAGTCGCAGGGTGCTGGTTCATGGTTTGCAGAGTGTCGTGTGATGCTTACTTGTGCGATATTAATATTTACAAACCCATAAATTAATCTATAATTATAATATTGACGTATTTGGAATTTATAGAATATTAAATGGATCAAGATATGACGGACGGAAAAAGACAGAAAGGACGCCCGAAACTTTCAGTTCTTGAGAAATCAAAAAGTCGGGCCGCTCGTGATTATCGCGCATATCTTCACACCTTCGGATCAGAATTTGATGACGAGATCGAGCGCAAGCGGGTCCAGTTTTACGAATCAGACGAGCAGATGGGACGCCCTCCCCTGTCTTTAAAACAACATCAGGAGAAGGCTCGGACGGTTTGGGATGGCTCATGGACTGCCTATGTTAAGCAATGCGAGGTCGATAGCGTGGAGCCTGAGAGCCCCAAGGATTTGGAAAAACACAAGGCCAGAGACAAGGCGGGGCGGCGGGGCAATGATCGAATTGTTTATCTCTTGAAGTATGCCAGGCAGCAAAAACGAAAGGCAGAAAATGCGGAGGCGGTTCCAGACTTAGACTATAACGAATCCCTAAAAAACACACGCGGGCGGGTTCCAATGACGAAGCTCGAGAAAGTTGCACACTACAATCAAAAGGCAAAATCGGCGGAGCTTGAGATTGTTGAGCTGATTGCGAATCTCCCAAAGTCGGAACAGCTTTATTATAAAATTCATGACTTTAAGATCGAGCGACGCCAGACGTTAATGTGCATAACAAATCCAGGCAACCCGCAAGCACTAACGATGGCACTTTCTGCGGAGCAGGCAACCCAAAACATCATGGAGCTGGACACTGCCATCGGAGCGCTCGAAGTCGAACGACATGAAGCAATAAAAAAAGAGACGCCAAAAAAATCAAAACCAAAAAAGATGACACCGAACGAGATATCAGAAAAAGCTCGGGCGATTTTGTCCAATGCTCACGAAAACGCTTCCGACGAAATGAGGACGCAAGCGGATCAGGATTTAAAAGAAATGCAGGACAAATCGAAAAGACTGGATGAGTTACTGAATAAAGCCAGGGCTGACCGACTGCGCAAAAGGATACAAGAGCAAGAGCAGGAATTGATTGAAATGGGAATCGACCCAGCCAAGGTCATGAACGGCTAATCAGGTTTGTATTTGCTCGCCCCATCGGGGCGAAAATGGGCCAGTGCTGCTGTTACCCCCCCCCATTTTTAGCGTGGTGGGGAAAACTGAAGTATCTCAGAAAGTTTCGCCGGGTTGCCGCCTTTAAAGTCGCCCTTGGTGTTTCTAAACGCTTTCTTCTCCGGAAACACCTCATCTGGGTCATTTTCACTACCGTCACCAATCGCTATTGAATTACCTTGGCCCCACATCGATTCATGCAAAAAGTGGTTGTACCAGAGTAGCTGAGATCGCAGGTCTGGCGCTTTTTGGTTTGGCGAGTAATGCCCACGCTTTAGGGCAAGGACTGTCGAAACGTCGGTGCCCGAGTCAATAAGATCGTTCAAAAAACGGCGAAAGATATCGTTTCGAGGTTTTCCTGAAATGGGCGATCCTCGAATGATGGACTTCCATTCATCGAACTTATAGTTCTCGTAGTACAAAGGCGTCTTTCGTTGCCAAAAATCACCATAATGAAGCAGGAGTGCGTAAACCGCTGAAGGTTGCCACCCATTCCACCTGAAGCCTGCCACCCGGACCGGCGCAAGGCTGCCACCCATCGGAGCGTAGCGACGCGGGGATTTCATTGTTACTCCGAAGCTGTGGTGCCCGTCAACTTTGCTTGTCGTTTTCGCATGGATTCACCCCTGAGATTGATCTTGTAGGCGTTGTGAACCAGCCGATCCAGAATGGCATCCGCCAGAGTGGCGTCACCGATGACGTCGTGCCATTCCTCGATAGGGAGTTGGCTGGTGGCGATGGTGGAGCGACGGCCGTAACGGTCTTCCAGCACTTCCATCAAGTCTCTTCGGTTCTCTGCACTCAGTTTCATAAGACCCCAGTCATCCAGGATCAGCACATCGACTTTGGCGAGGTTGGTCAGGAGTTTGAGGTAGGCGAATGTACTGAGCGGTGTAGCCTTCCCGGCAAGCGTCCAAAAGTAGGCGTACATTTAGGACCTGCGCCACGACCCAGATACTTGAGCTGAGATTGGCTCCAGCTATATGTCCGTTAAACTACTTTTGCGACCTTCAACCGGTGTCAATTTTTTTACACTGGACTACTTCGCTTCGTTAGCTTCTGGACGTCAGATTGGAGCTGTAATATCCGAAAGTGCCATTTTCAGCCGTCGCATTTGGTGTCAGTTTTTTACAACCATCAGAGCCTAACTATTTTAACCAGGATAATGGGTTTCACTCTGATAAAAATAGTATTTATGCCTCAGTTTGGCACTCGAAGTCGCCATTTCACGCATTTAAGGCCATATTTCACTGCGGACATTAAGCGAGTGTCAGGTAATTTAACAGTTAGATATTATAACTTTAAGATAATCTCACTAAATAATTGAATTATATCGTTTAATTTATGTTGGCTTAAATTATGCATTCTGACATAGGCTTAATTTAAAACTATTTGGGGTAAAATATGAAAACTTCTAACTTATTTGGTGCGGTTCTTGCGATGTCGTTTGTCAGCTCTTCGGCGTTTGCATCCGTTATTACCTTCGCTGACGTTACCTTTGATTCGAACAACGGCCCGACTTCCGCGGTTCTGAGTGGCAAAACGAGTCTTTTCGGATCGGGCGCACGTGACACCTTTGGTGACAACAATAAGTCAGTGGGCTCGCTTGCGGCTTCCGATGAATTTTTAGCAGGCAAGGCTGGGACACAAGCATTTTTTGCTGCTATTGGCAATGATAAAGAAGTCGGTCGCGTAACGCTTAAGTTTGGGGAGACCCCTTTCACATTCTCCAACTTTACTGTGTTTGAGAATGGTGGGTTTGATCCAGCTGGTCCTTTTGCAGAGGTGTTTACCGCACAGTTACTGCTTGATGACGGTTCGTCTACAACCCGCCAGTATCGCACGGCTAGCAGCTTCGAATTGTATGCGCCAGTTGGCAACGCTGATACGAGTGTAGCAGGGGCGGCAGCCACGACATTTAGCGCACTTGATTTCGGGATTACGTCAGACAGTTTAGTAAGGGAGTTGATCATCGAGAGCGTGCTTTTTAGCCAAGCATCAGATTTTGGCGTGTCCTCTGCCTTCGGTGCAGGTGATTTTGACCCCGACATCACCTATGTAGCGCTGAACACAAGCTCTACTGAAGTTCCAGAACCTTCTACCCTCGCCTTGTTTGGCCTCGGACTCGCTGGCCTTGGCTGGTCCAGGCGCAAGAAAGCGTAAGCAAAAAAGAACAGTGATTAGCCCTCTTCGTGAGGGCTTTTTATTGCCTGAGATTTGAGGTGACTGATGCCCCTTCATGGCACATTCCGAACACCACCGGGGCTCAATGCCCCGGCTGGCTAGACTTCTGTCCTATTGGACGGAATAAAGATTACCTGCCGTTTTCGCATGGATTCACCCCTGAGATTGATCTTGTAGGCGTTGTGAACCAGCCGATCCAGAATGGCATCCGCCAGAGTGGCGTCACCGATGACGTCATGCCATTCCTCGATAGGGAGTTGGCTGGTGGCGATGGTGGAGCGACGGCCGTAACGGTCTTCCAGCACTTCCAGCAAGTCTCTTCGGTTCTCTGCACTCAGCTTCATGAGTCCCCAGTCATCCAGGATCAGCACATCCACTTTGGCGAGGTTAGTCAGGAGCTTGGGGTACTGGCCATCTCCTTTGGCGATGGTCAGTTCTCGTAGCAGCCGAGTCAGACGAACGTACTGGGCGGTGTAGCCTTCCCGACAAGCTTTGTGCGCCAAGGCACAGGCCAGCCAGGTTTTGCCAACGCCGGTGGGGCCGGTGACGAGCACATTCAGGTGTTCCTTCACCCATTGGCAGCTTGCCAGGGATTGGATTAATCCCTTATCCAGGCCGCGCGAGTTCCGGTAATCCAGGTCTTCGAGAACGGCGGTGTGTCGCAGTCCAGCCCGGCGCAGCCGGCTGGTCAGGCGTCGGTTATCTCGTTCGGTCATCTCCCGATCGACCAGCAGTCCAAGGCGTTCCTCGAAGCTCAGTTCTGTGATGTCAGGCGTGGCTGACTGATCAGCCAGTGCGGCGGCCATGCCTGTCAATTTGAGGGCATGGAGTTTGTCCAGAGTCGGATGTTTCAGCATGTCAGGTTCCCTCAGTGGTAGTAGGCTGGGCCACGGATATTGTCGTGGGTATCGGGTAAGGCCAGCTCTTGCTGTTCTTCCAGGGGCTGCTGGTCCAGGCGATGTTTGAGGATGGATTCAATGCTTTTATAGCGGCAGCTTCCCAGCATCAGGGCGCGCTGGCAGGCGGCTTCCAGTCGTGCTTCGCCGTAGCTCTTTCCCAGCCGGAGAATGCCCAGACAGGAGCGGTAGGCCTGCTGTGGGTGTTTGCGGGCACCCAAGGCGGTGCGGATGAGCTTTTCCGTCGCGGGTCCGGTCTTGGCCGCCCAGGCAATCAGCCGTTCCGGCGACCACTCACCCGCCTGCCGATGGGATTCGGGCATATGGGCGGAGATGGTGGTATGCCGCCCCTTCTGGTCAGAGCGACGGTGGCTGGCGATCCGGTTGCCCCGGTAAAAACACTCAATGGTGTTGTGGGTAATCCTGACCTCCACCTCCTTCTTGATCAGGGTGTAGGGTACCGAGTAGTAGTGCCCGTCGATGGCCACGTGGTAGTCGATGTTCACCCGTGCCTTCTTCCACTCTGCGTAGACATACGGCTCTGCCGGTAGCGGCTGTAGAACGGGCTTGTCCAGTTGTTCGAAGTGGTCACGCCGGCAGCCGGGCAGCTTTCGGAAGGGGCGACGATTGAGCTTTTCCAGCAGCTCACGGAGGGTTGCATTGAGCTGCCCCAGGGAGAAGTGCTGACGGTGGCGCAGCGCCGCCAGGATCCAGCGTTCGACGATCAGCACACCGCCTTCCACCTTGGCTTTATCTCGGGGCTTTCGGACCCGTGTAGGGACAACGGCCACGCCGTAATGGGCGGCCATGTCCTGATAGGTTGGGTTGAGGTCTGGCTCGTAGCGGTGAGCTTTGGTCACACCGGATTTTAGGTTGTCGGGGACCACCAGTTCAGGCACTCCCATGAGGAATTCGAAGGTTCGGATGTGGGAGCCAATCCAGTCTGGCAACTTCTGGCTCCAGGTGGCTTCGGCGTAGGTGTAATTGGAAGCGCCCATAACCGCCACAAAGATCTGCGCCTCGTGGATCTCTCCGGTAGTGCGGTCAATGACGGGCACGGTCTGGCCGGCGTAGTCCACAAACAGCTTCTCACCCGCTCGATGGTCCTGGCGCATCACCAGATCCAGCTTGCCCTGCCAGGCCCGGTAGCGCTCGCAGAACCAGCTGTACTGATACCCCTCTGGGTTTGCCTGCCGGTACTCCTGCCAGAGCAGGAACAGAGTGACGTATTTACCCTTCAGTTCATCGTGAATCTGCTTCCAGTCCGGTATGCCTCGGACCTGAGCCGGCAAGTCTGGGGGTGGCGGAAACAGCATTTTTTCTAGGCGAGCCTCCCCCAGATCCTCCGGCAATGGCCAGTTCAGACCGGCTTCGGCTAAACGCCGAAGATACTCGCTTACCGTGGGGCGGCTGACGCCGCAGGCCGCCGCAATCTGTCGGTTGCTTAGCCCTCGCTCCCATTTGAGGCGAAGGACTTCTTTGATCTTACGCATGGATAACCTCTTCGCAGGCATCTGGTCTTCTCCGGATGAAAAGACTCAGAGTACCGTTAAGTTATCCCGCGCCGGACGGTTTCGATGGGGTGAGTCAGACAGCCTGCCGGGGTGGCAGCGTTGCCGTGGAATCAGTGGCAGCTTTCGCGTGGAATGGGTGGCAGGCTTCGTCTGGAATCAGTGGCAACCTTGGTCTGGAATACGCAGCAGGAGACTTTGAAGCTCCTTATTGCTAGAGGATGAACCGGGGAAGCACTGAAAAAACGCGTTTTTAATAGAGTTCAACTTATCGAGTGATAAATCAGCATCAAACGTTACGAGGTGAGTGATGTTAATTGCACCGACGTCGGACCCATCTAAATTCAACGGATGATCTTCAATTTCCCAAATGATAGATTCGGCTTGACGCCGCTTTTCAGTATCATCAATTGCCCTCAACCAGTTTTCCCGCTGGTACTCTTCGTGCAACTCGTCACTAGTAACGAAACCTTCGCCCAGAAGATTTTCAACGCTGTCCTTTACCTGCTGTGCTGCTCGCACGTTATTGTGGAATCGAAGGTAGAAAGGTCTCAGATTCCGATATAGACACTCCAAACCCACACCTCTATCCAATGAAGCTACAACCGAATGTAATACCCCCCAGGCTAAAACCATGCGATTGGTCTCGGAGGAGAATACTTCAGGCCTATGGTGGTCAATGAACCAATCGGTTGAATCCAGGTTCCAGAGTGACCAAAGCTCTTTCAAACATTTTTCGATCCAATCTGAGTAATCGTATAAAGCTTCGAATTCTGCCCTATGATGGTCGAGGAACTCTAGGGCCTTGACGTATTTCTCAATATCATTCAGGTCGAGGATACTCGAAAGCACAGAAAGAGAGGTTTGCCGATCCCGTCGCTTTTCAGACGCGATGTATTGTCTGTCTCTTAGAAGGTATTGTTTCAACGCCGCGACGCAAAAAATGAACCCGTTGAATCCCTTGTCAGCATTGAGGCTCCTTTGCCTTGCACCAAGTTTTCGGTGCTTCCAAAAAAGATCCTGCCATTGCTCCCACTTCTTGCCCCAATCATTCTTCTGCGAGTCTGTCGCAATATGCGAGAGCAGTTCCGCCTTCAGGTTCTCATTGCTTTGGACTTGCTCTCCACGAGCATTCAAATAAATATAAAGGTTTTCACCTTGTGCGCTGATATTGGTATCGAAGTACCAGAACTCTGTTAGGTTCTGGACATACTCAAAAAACTCCGCTTCTGAAAGTTCCGCCGAATCAAGCCAAGAGGATATTGACTTCAGATTATTGAGCATCGTCCGGATACTGGCATCTTCGCTATAAGCATCGAGATACCATGCTTGGTCTTCTATCTCGACTTCTGGATTTTCAAGCACCAGTTGCACGATGGCCCCGAGAAAGTAACTGGTTGCATCACGAACCCGGTAATCAAGCAGGGGGTGCCCTGCTCGGCAATAATGTTTCGTGAAAGTACCTTCCTGACCACACCGGCTAGCCAGGATCAATAGCAGGAGGTACAAGCTTGTTATCCGCTGTTGTCCGTCGATCAGGAAATATCGCCCTTGGTACTGCTCGTCACTGTAGGCGTAGATGAAGCCGATGTTCGCCGAGAAATTTCGCTTGCGGAAAAAGTCCTCAAAATCTTTCTGTAAAAGTGCGCCAGAATCGCTTTGGATGTCGACATTGATCTCTGGGATGCAAGCATCCTGAAATTTACAGAACTCTTCGGCGATCGAAGAAAAAAAACTAAGAAGCTGGTCTTCTTGCCAAACATAATCCCGCTGTATTTCAGGAACGATAAGCTGGTCGATGTACCTGTTAACGAAAAGCTCTTTGAAGCTGTACTTACCTGCTCTCATAGCTCTTCTCTTTCCGTAATAGCCCGCAATGAGTTGCCAATGTGCCTTGAATGGACAGCGATATCGCGCGCAGTCCAGCTCTCTAGGTCATCAGTTAGTCCACCAATCATCTTGGAGAAAACATCAAAGGTGTGCTTGGGAACAAAGCTACCAGCTTGAATGCCACGCAGGATAGCCTGCCGCTTTTCATGGAAAAATCCATTACCTAACGCGCTGTTGTCCTTGCGAGCCAAAAGGCAAATATTGCCAATTTTGTTGATACAGTCTGTAGCCTCAAGCGCGTTCTCGTATACCTTGCGCTGATCAGTGTCCCTTTCCTTCAGTCGAAGCACTTCTTCCACGTCTTCACTGATAAACTCTGAGCTACTCGATTCAAGAAGCAATTGCCGAATATTATCTTTTTGATTTTCAGACAATACTTTCCCTTTTCCTTCGGGAGTTTGTGGGAAAACATGCTCCAAAGACCAGTCTTCTTTGTAAAAGACCTCGAAATTGAAACGTCCCGAATGGTCGCCTCCAGGGAACACACTGAGGGCCAACAAGACCGCATGAATTCTCTCGTCGTCTTCCCCATACCTGAGCGACTCAACAGCCGCTAATTCATCTTTTTTCACGCCCAATTTGGACAATACGCGTCCGTCTAGCCATACACGTAAAGCTGTTTTGGTTGGGTGTTCGAGGCACGCCTTGAGAAAACTGAGCCCAGTGCCTCGGCTGTTTTTGACAAAACGACAGAAACCAATTCTTCTATAGAAATCATTGTTTTGGAAAAAATCCGACAATCGCTGCTGGGCGCTGATCAGGGCTTCAAAGGCATGACTGGCGTCGTTGCGCTGATTGAAAAAATCAAAGAGTGGGTTGCCAGGTTTATTCTGTAAGAAACTCGGACTCGACGTATCTTGCAGAACCATTGCACAAAGCGTAAGTAGCTGGTGCATACCATCATCAGCCTCACCAAAATAAAAGCGGCAAATATCTGATCGCCGAGCCCAGCTCTGTATGTGCTCCCAGTCTTTTCCCAATCCAAGCCGAACTTCCATGACTTCTCTGAAGTGGCTGTCGGCATTGTCAACGCGTTTCCGGCCGGCGCGAGTTATCAACAACCCCTTGATTAACTCTACTTCGGTAAGAGGGACTTTGTTGCTATTAAGATTTCTGAAAACCGTTTCACTCTCGATGTGTGGTTCGACAGAGTTGACAATGACCTTTACCGATTCCTTTATATAGTTATCAAACGCTTTCAGAGACTCGGCCTCTTCAAGGTGGAATTCCCGAAACTCGTCACACTCTCTAAGCGCCCCATGTAGGTAGAAAATGTCTTGGCGGTCCAACTCAGGAAAGTCAGAAATAAGCTTATCCCAACTCAAATCAGCGAGTTCAAGTACACGTTTAGAAGGATAGATATTCTTGTCAAAAAAGTTCTCGCGAACCGCATAATGGAGCTTGCCGGTTGTGGGATTCGAACGCTCGACAGTTGCTTGATTTAACCGGGCGCTGATTACCGATAGCAGAATTGAGAGGGTTGTGAGGCGCTGTTGGCCATCAATCACCTCTAGGCAACTGATCTCATTCCCGTTCTTTTCTAGCCTCTTCCGCTTAACAGTGATGTATTGGAGATAGTACTCCGACTCTTTCTTCTCGAATGCGGATAGAAGGTCCGCAAGTAAAACCGGCACAGGGCCACCCGGCTCTGAGGACCATTTGTAGCCCCGCTGATAGGCGGGGATGTGGTAGCAACTTGCCTCGTATTGAGAAAGGCAGCCAGAGCTAGTTTCTGCGTTGAATACATCCTTGAGACTAAAAATGAGTTCCTTCATATCAAACCAGCGCTTCTTATTTGTTTTTAGGCTCGACTACCCCTTGGGAAGTCAGGATTGTGAATTTTATGTTTCAGTGTTTCCTCAAAATCGTAAAGTTCCTCAACCGAAAAATCTGGATTTTCATCAAATTCAAAGCGAAAGTCATCAATTGAACCGGTCGTAGCGTAGTTCTCTAACTCAGGCTTGTCCGCAGAAACTCGTACAAGTATCGTTCTGTGCCCAAATCGTTCAAGAGTTTGAACCTCAACATTTGCCAGTAGCTAACCACTGATGAGTTCATTTTGACCTCAATCGCGACATGCTTATCGTCTTTGTATCCGATGAAGTCATAACGTCCTGGATGCCCACCAGGAAAAGATTTATCACGATTTCTAGCCCTGATAGCTTCTCGATTTTCTTCCTTAAGTTTCTCCGCCTCCGGAGTGTTGAGCCCAGCTTTCCTTATATCATCGCCAGAATACGGTAAAGTATTTTCCTCATTGTGTCGGCTAGACACTCGGTCTATATATCCCTGAACGAGCGCGTTGTCTCTCATAAAGCCGCCTCGTGGAATAACTGATCCCTCATTGTCGATACTGAGCAGTGCATTGAATCTGCGGGAGCAGTGAAATGCCACTGAGCAAGCGTTCATCTCCCCTATTTCACCACCATATTTGATGTTTGGAACCTCGGGATAACTACTGCTCAAATTCAATTCTGAGAATAAGTTGTCGGGATTGGCACAAGGAACTTGGTCTGGGCTGTTGTCTCACATTCCACAAATTGATTGTCGTTTGCATGTTTGGGCTAGGTAACTTACTTCCAGTGCTGATAGGTCAGCCCAAGGTGGCAGGTCACCCCTGATTCAGCTGTTGTCTGAATTCTGCTGCATTGCCGCTAGATTAGCGGTAGCTGAACCTATCCAATAATTGTGTATTTTCGGGATTTCCTTGGCCTTGGGCAGCCGGACTTTATGGGTTTCCCGCCCATACTCAACCAATTCATAACCTTCATTAATCAGTTTGGTTTTCGCAGCTTCTTCTCCGATAGCTCCGATTGTCTTTGCTGATAGTTTCTGCACTATTCATCTCAATGTTTAAGGAATAATGCCGTTTTGTGCGTAAACCGCTGAAGGTTGCCACCCCGACCGGAGTGTGGCTCCCAGCCACCG
Organism: Marinobacter sp. LV10R510-11A; assembly: GCF_900215155.1. NCBI lineage: Bacteria > Pseudomonadati > Pseudomonadota > Gammaproteobacteria > Pseudomonadales > Marinobacteraceae > Marinobacter > Marinobacter sp. LV10R510-11A. The sequence continues at coordinate 899,129 of NZ_LT907980.1, read as the reverse complement.
GAGCGCTTCGACGCAGGGTTTATCTTCTTACTCTGAAGCCGTGGTCCCCGTCAATTTTTTTCTGCCGTTTTCTCATGGAGTTACCCCTGAGATTGAACTTGTAGGCGTTGTGAAGCAGGCGATCCAGAATGGTATCCATCAGAGTTTGCGTCACCGATCACGTTGTACTTTTCCTCAATGGGGAGCTGGCTGGAAACGGTGGTGGAACGACGGCCGTGCCGATCTTCCCGCACTTCGAGCAAGTACCTCCGGCTCTCAGCGCTCAGTTTCATGAGCCCCCAGTCATCGAGGATCTGCACATCCACTTTGGCGAGGTAAGTCCCTCAGCTGTTTAAAACCGTCCGTGGAAACGGGGTAAGGCCCCGCTCTCTTGATGCAGGACGAGATGAATCGTATGCACTGATGGGCCAGTTAAGTGAGTAAAAGTTGGTTGAGGTGGTCTCTAAAGCGTTTGACGTATCTCGGTTAAGCTATTACGAAAATCGTACAGGCGATCCGCAGTAGTAATCGAATTAGTGATTTAGCGAGGCGATGTGAACCGGATATTCCGCAAGAGCCGAAGTACGGCAGGGGCTGAGAATCTCAATCTCTAGGAGGGTCAGTTGTGACGTTTCGATTCTTGAGAGAGCCTTCTGCATGATAAACTCCCACAGTTACTTAGAAATGGTGCTCGGGGCGGGAATCGAACCCGCACGACCTGACGGTCTTCAGATTTTAAGTCTGATGTGTCTACCAATTCCACCACCCGAGCGAATTCTAAAACTTGTAGCAATGGTGTAGAAACGTTATTAGCTGTTTCATATACCACCAACTCAAGCCCTTGTTTCCATTACACTTATCTCTATAGAGTTAAAGGCTTTTAAGTCTCTTGTGTCTACCAATTCCACCACCGGAGCATTCGGGGAGGTTTTGAGGGCGAGAATTGTATAAGGCCTTACGCCATAACGCAATTCAAAACGCCGCCAGTTGGTGGACTGACGGCGTTTTGGCTTATTTGCTGGCAACGCCCGGGTTTTCGCCGTAGTTGTCGTGATTACCTAACCGCTTGCCGCCGACTTCCTTGCCATAGAAACCGTCGTGGTTATGGAACGTTTTAGCGGTGCTGTTCAGAGAATCCTGATTGCGACGGCGGGGATCTTGTGGGCGTTCGTGGCTATTAATGAATGCAGCCACATCCCAGGCATCCTGATCGCTCAGTGAGTTGGGTTTGCCCAGTGGCATGTTGGCTTTAATGAAGCCCGCAGCGGTATTGACACGGTGCATGCCGGCGCCCCAGTTGTAAGACCCATCACCCCATAAAGGCGGGAACACAACCTGCCCTGCTACTTCCTGGCCGAGACCATCATCACCGTGGCACACAGCGCACTGCTGGGTGTAGAGCTTGCCACCGCGCTCCCGGTCATAACCACCGTTTGGTTTTTCAAGCGTTACGTAGCCGCGGCCAGGCAGGGCCTGGTTGATCGGCGCGCCGGTAGATAACCAGTGTAAATAAGTTTCCAGTGCTACTAGGGTGTCACTGCCGGTTTCTGGGGCAATGCCATTCATGGAGTAGGTAAAGCAACCCTGAAGGCGCTCGCTCAGGGTGTTCACCTTGTCATTTTTGCCTCGGTACGCGGGATACATGCCAAACGCTGCCCACATGGGTGCGGAACTGGCCATGCGTCCCGCATTCAGGTGGCAGTTAACGCAGTTCTGGCCATTAAACACGTTTTCGCCACGTAACTGCTGGGTATTTACGAACAGGTCGCGGCCTTGGCGCACCATGTCGCCGTACTGGTTGTCGGGTATATCCCGGTCTTGGGGCGGTGTAAACGTGCCATGTCTTTCAGAAGCCGCCGGAAGCTGTTTCTGGTTCGCCATTTTAGGCTCTGGATCCTGTACCAGCGTATAACTGGCCAATTGCTCTGGCAGAGTTGCGTAATATTCGGTAATGGCTGTGATTTGTTGTTCGCTGAGCCGTTCTGCAACGACTTTCATCAGGTTATTAGGGTCGTTATTGCGACTGCCGTTGCGCCAGGCAACCAACTGGGTTTTCAAGTAGCTGGCGTGTTGTCCCGCCAGTGCCGGGAATGATTCTCCAACACCCATACCGTTAGGGCCGTGGCACTGGTTGCAGGCGGGGATGTTGTTGCCCCAGTCTCCGCGCACCGCAAGCCATTGGCCTTGGTTGCCTGGATCAGGCGCCTGAGGGGTAACAGCCGAGGCCGGTGACTCAAGGCTCTGATAGTAAGCTGCTACCGCCTGAATGTCGTTTTCAGATAACGCTGAAGCAAAAGGCTTCATGATAGGGTTTTTGCGCGTTCCTTTGGCATAGTCATGAAGCTGCTTACCCAGATATTCGGCACTTAGGCCTGCGATGTCCGGGAACCCGGCAGCACTGTTACCTTTGCCTTCAGGTCCGTGACAGGTAACGCAAGCTAAAGCACCTGCCCCATTGCCCTGTGTCGCAATGGTTTCTCCACGTTCTATACCTCCAGCGGCAACCGCTACACCGGTATTCAGTGCAACGGGGGCTGCTAGCAGGAATAGGACGGCTCTCATGGTTTTCATCATCAGTGGCTCCCGGCTTCGGATTTACGTGCGATTCCTTTATAAATATAGCCGGTAATTTTCGGGGCTTTCGGAATGTAGAGGTTTTCTAGCTCCTCCAGCTCAAATCCGGCGTGGCGGATCAGGTCTGCAATATGCCGGTTCAGGTGGCAGCCGCCTGCAAGTTTTTTCCAGCCCGGATTCACGCGGTGCTGCCATTTTCGGGTGTTTTCGTGGGGAGATTCGCCGTGTTCCAGGAACAGGAGCTCGCCTCCGGGCTTTAGTACGCGCTTCATCTGGAGCAGCGCCTTATGCCAGTCGGGTATGGTGCACAGGGTGAAGGTAAGCAGAACGGTATCCACGCTGTTGTCTTCCAGAGGTATTTGTTCGCCCGGCAAGCCTAGCCACTCCACATGGATTGGCGAACGCTTGAGATTGGGCTGTGCTTTGCGTCGCATGCCTTCAGAGGGCTCAAGGCCGTAGATCATCTCGACAATTTCCGGGTTGTAGAATTCCAGGTTAATACCCGAGCCCATTCCTACTTCTAGAACGCGACCTTTGGCGAGGGGCACAAGCTGGCTGCGCAGTTTCATAACCTGGCCCAGTGAGCAGGCACGGTCTATGATGTGTGGCAGGATTCGTTCTTCGTAAAAGCTCATGCTTTTCACCATAATTGTTTTAAATCAATGGGTGCGACAATCTGCCCTATCGGATTTGTTACCATATCCAGTAGCATGTCTTTTATCTGCCGGTAATAACAATCTAAGCTAAGGCAGTGGCTGAACGGGTTTGCTGGGCTCGTTTATTGTGACGTTATCATTACCGGAGTGTTCCTATGGAACTAGATCCTCTCATCCTATCGCGAATTCAGTTCGCGTTTGTCGTGTCATTTCACGCCATTTTTCCGGTGTTCACCATCGGTCTTGCTTCCTATATTGCGGTACTTGAGGGGCTTTCCTTCAAAACAAAAAACCCAGTATGGATAAAGCTGTCTTCGTTCTGGACTACGGTGTTTGCCGTTGTCTTCGGGATGGGCGTGGTTTCCGGCATTGTGATGTCGTTCCAGTTTGGAACCAACTGGAGCAACTTTGCCCAGGCATCGGCCAACTTTCTCGGCCCCATGCTGAGCTATGAGGTAATTACGGCCTTCTTCCTCGAAGCAGCTTTTCTCGGCGTACTGCTGTTCGGTCGGGATCGCGTTCCGCCAGGTGTGCACCTGTTCGCCGCGATTATGGTGGCGACCGGTACCTTTATTTCTTCGTTCTGGATTCTCTCCGCTAACAGTTGGATGCAAACCCCTGCCGGTACCGAGCTGCGGGATGGCGTTTTTTATGTAACGTCTTGGAGTGAGGCTATATTCAACCCGTCATTCCAGTACCGGTTTGCCCATAAAGTTATTGCGTCTTTCCTTACCGGTGGTTTCGTGGTCGCTGGTGTCAGTGCGTGGTACCTGCTGAAGGGCCGTGAGGTAGAGGCCAACCGCAAAGCTCTGTCGATGTGCCTTTGGTTATTGTTAATCCTTGCACCCATGCAGCTTGTGGTCGGTGATATGCACGGCATTAACACTCTTGAGCACCAGCCAACAAAAGTAGCAGCAATGGAAGGCAACTGGGAGACTTCACGGAACGTTCCCCTGCTACTGTTTGCCATTCCGGATAAAGAAAGCCAGAGCAATCTGTTTGAAATCGGTATTCCAGGCCTCGCCAGTCTTATTTTGACTCACGACTGGAACGGCGAAGTACCTGGTCTTACGGAGGTTTCGGCGGAAAAGCAGCCACCGGTGGCCATTGTGTTCTGGTCGTTCCGGGTTATGGTTGGCCTTGGGTTGCTGATGATTCTGTTCGCGTTTACGGGACTGGTTCTGCGGGCCGGTGATCGTTTCTGGCGCACTCGCTGGTTTCTTCAGGGCATGCGTTTTATGAGCATTACACCTTTCATTGCGGTAACCGCCGGCTGGTTTGTGACCGAGGTTGGCCGTGCGCCGTGGTTGGTGTACGGCATGATGACCCAAGCGGAAGGTGTAACTCCCTCGCTCACCGGCGGTATGGCCCTGTTCACGCTTATTGGTTACGTGGTTGTTTATTCATTAGTGTTCTCGGCGGGCGTCTACTACCTGATGCGCGTGCTCTATGTTGGGCTTGAAGATGAAGATGAGGACGACGATGAACCCGACCAGTTTGAGCGGCCGAAACGGCCCCTATCTGCGAGCCATGTGCCCTTTGAATTGCACGATGATTCAAAGACCAACCCAGCTAATCAAGGAGGCCATTGATCATGGAACAGTTTGATCTTGTATTGATCTGGGCATTCATCATCGGTTTTGGCGTCATCATGTATGTATTGATGGACGGCTTCGATCTGGGCGTGGGAATCCTGTTCCCCTTCGCCCCGTCGGAGCAGGATCGCGATACGATGATGAACTCGGTTGCGCCTGTATGGGACGGCAACGAAACCTGGCTGGTGCTCGGCGGTGCTGGGCTCTTGGGGGCATTCCCTCTGGTCTACAGCATTTTGCTGCCGGCGTTGTACATTGGCGTGTTCCTGATGCTGTCTGGTCTGATTTTCCGCGGCATCGCGTTTGAGTTTCGCTTCAAGGCACGCACCTCACGTTATCTGTGGAACTGGGCCTTTGCCGGCGGTTCAACCGTGGCAGCGTTTGCACAGGGTGTGGTAGTGGGCACCTACATTCAGGGGTACGAAACTGCCAATGGCGTATTCACAGGTGGCGCGCTGGACTGGCTCACCCCCTTCACCGTTCTCACGGGTCTTGGGTTGCTTGCAGGTTATGCGCTACTGGGGTCAACTTGGCTGATCATGAAAACCGAAGGTCGGTTACAGGAATGGGCTTATAAGATTACCCCGCCTCTGCTCGCAGCGGTTCTGGTGGTCTTCGGTATCATCAGCGTGTGGACTCCGTTCATTGACGATATGGTGCAGGAACGCTGGTTCAGCAACTTGAGTGTAATCTGGGTACTGCCCGTACTGACCTTGCTGTGTGCGTTTCAGATTTTTCGGTCAGTGCGCAATCGTTCAGAAGGTATGCCATTCGTGGCCACCATGGGGCTGTTTATAACCACCTATCTGGGGCTGATAGTCAGCCGTTGGCCTTATGTGGTGCCACCTGACTACACCCTGTGGGACGCAGCGTCGGCTTACAACTCACAGATGTTCCTGTTGATTGGTTTGCTGATTGTGATTCCTTTTGTGCTGACTTACACAGCCTGGACCTACTGGGTTTTCCGGGGCAAGGTACGAGCTGGCGAGGGCTATCATTAAGTGGCCGAAACGCAGGTCGAGAGCGGCGCTGTAAGGCGTTGGCTATCGGGGCTTGCCAGCGGCAACCGGCGCTGGATTCAGGGCACGGTTGCGGCCGGCACCTTGGCTGGCGTCGCCACCATCATCCAGATGGTGTTTCTGGCGCGGATTGTTCACCTCGGTGTAATTGAGAAGGCGTCAGCCGCTGTGCTGGCGCCGCTCTTTATCGGGCTTGTTCTGGCCGTTGTTTTTCGCTCAGTTGCACAGGGTGCACAGACCCATCTGGCCGCAATGTGCAGCGAACAGGTACGTCGCACTGCCCGCCGACAGATTCACCAACACTGGCGCAACAGCGGCCCTCTCGTACTTGGGCAAACGTCTGCTGGTAGTCTGGCGCGGGAGTGGATTGACCACGTTGACGCCCTTCACGGCTACTTTGCGCGCTTCCTTCCACAGATGATGCTGTCGCTTGTTGTTCCCCTGATGATTCTGGTGTTTGTATTCTATCTGGACTGGCTCGCCGGCATTTTCCTGCTTCTGTCTGCGCCGCTGATTCCCCTGTTCATGGCGCTTGTGGGCATGGGCGCAGAAAAACTGAACCAGCAACACTTTGAGATCATCAGCCGGCTGTCTGGTCAGTTCCTGGATAAGGTTCGAGGGTTGACGACATTGCAGCTGTTCGGGCAAACCGAGCAAGCCGCAGAGGTGATTCAGCAGCGATCAGATCATTACCGCAGGATTACGCTGAAAACCCTGCGTATCGCATTTTTGTCATCGGCGGTTTTGGAGTTTTTCGCTTCCGTGGCCATCGCCGTTATCGCCATTTATATCGGCTTTGGTCTGCTGGGGTATATCTCCTATGGGCCATCTTCGGATTTGACTCTTTTTTCCGGCCTTTTGATTCTGCTACTTGCTCCGGAATTTTTTCAGCCGCTGCGAACGCTCTCCCAGTACTATCATGACCGCGCCGCAGCTCTTGGCGCCGGTGCGGAGATTCTGGCAAGGCTTGGTGGTCAAGAGCCTGTCAGTTCCGCCGAGAACGCCGACGACGATGTTGGGGTTGAGTCTTTAGCCAGTGAGCCGATCACGGGCAGCGAGACACTTGCGCTGAGCTCTGTGTCGCTGGCCTTTCGATCAGGTCACGAGATTCTGAACAACGTATCGCTGACTATCGTTAAAGGTGACGTAATCGCGCTGACCGGCCCCTCGGGGGGTGGTAAATCCACGCTCTTACATCTTCTGGCGGGTTTCCTTACGCCAGACAGCGGCGAGATTCACGTGTTTGGTAAGCCGGCGGGTAGCTTTGCCTTTGGCTGGCTTGGCCAGAACGGCTTTCTCGTGCACGGCACCTGGGCGGACAACCTCCGACTCACGACACCAGATGCTTCGGATGTGGCTATCGAAACCGCTTTGAGGAATGTGGGTCTTGGGCCCTTGTTGGATAGCCGTGAAGACGGCATTTTGAGCAAGGTTTCAGAAGATGGCCAAGGGCTTTCCGGCGGTCAGGCCCGACGCCTCAGCCTGGCCCGTATTTTCGTGGCCGATTACGACGTAATTCTTCTGGATGAGCCCACGGCCGGCCTCGACACCGACAGTGAAATGTTTGTACTGGAAGCTTTGCACAAGTTTGCTCTGGCCGGCAAAACACTGATCTTTTCCACCCATCATTACGCTCTTCTGGCTCTGGCCAATCGGGTACTGTTGATTTCTGGTGGGGAGGTAAAGGATGTCTGAACTAAAACCCTGGTTGAAGTTGATTTATGGGCGCCCCGGAAGGCTTCTTATTGGCGCATTGCTGATGCTGGCCGCCCTACTCTCGGGGCTTGGGCTGCTTGCTTTATCTGGCTGGTTTATCACAGAGACAGCACTGGTTGGGGTTCTACTAGCGGCCAGTTTACCGGCCACCATCAACTTATATGTGCCCGGCGGCGGTATCCGGTTTTTTGCGGTGTCTCGCACGGTGTCGCGCTATGTAGAGCGGTTGTACAACCACGATACGGTGTTGAGGTTGCTAACGGATATACGCGTGGCACTGTTTCGCAAGCTGGCCTCTGCCGGGCGTGGCCAACGGCGCGAACTAACGGGCGCTCAGTGGCTTTCTAGGCTGACTAGCGATGTTGATGCGCTGGACACCCTGTATCTTCGCCTGATCGCTCCGGCGGCATTGGCTGCTTTCGTGACCTTGCTTGTGTGTGTTCTGGCTGCGGTGCTTTTTGATATCCAGGTTGCTGGCGGCGTCGCCCTGATACTCGGGGCAGCTTTTTTGATCGCGACCTTGGCTACCTATGCGCGCACCGTAAAAATTGCCTCCCGCCAGAGCGACCAACAGGAAACCCTGCGGATGGCGGTTATTCAACACTTGGAAGGCTTTGCTGAACTCACGGCAGCCGGTCGCACAGGTAAGCACGGCGCGTGGCTTCTGCGCCAGGCGCATCAGGCATCGTCGGCACAGGTAAAAGCGGATTCTCGCATTGGCTGGCATCAGGCCGGTTCGCATTTACTGATTAATATATCTGCGGTGTTTGCGCTCTGGGCTGGCTTTGAGCTATTTCGCTCTGGGGTGATTTCCGGCCCGGTGCTGGTTTTGCTGCCGATTGCCCTGCTCGGGCTCGCAGAAGTCTACAGCGCGCTGCCCGATGCCTTCGGCAAGCTGGGAGCCACACAGGCTTCCGCTGCACGCCTGAACCGGGACTGCCGAGATGCAGACGCCACAGATTCCTCGGCCACGTTTAGCCTACCTCCGGGTACCGCCCTGGTGGCTAACGACCTTGCGGTAAAGTATCCCGAGCACGCGCCGCTTTTTACGAACTTTAATCTGCAGGTGAGAACCGGAGAACGAGTGGGTATTCTGGGGCATTCCGGGAGTGGAAAGTCGTCGCTTGCAGATTCGTTTGCTGGGCTTTTGGATCCTTCAAACGGCGCCTGCACCCGCCTTCCATGTGCTTATCTCACTCAGGAAACCGTATTGTTTGAAGATACATTGCGGGCAAACCTGCTGCTTGGGTTTCCCAATGCAACGGATGCAGATCTTTGGAGTATTCTGGAGCGGGTTGATCTAGCGGAACGGTTCGCCTCAGAGAGGAATCAACTAGATACCTGGCTGGGGAGTTCGGGTAGCCGGCTTTCCGGTGGCGAGGCTCGGCGTGTTGCCCTTGCGCGGGTGCTTCTGAGCGCAGCTCCTTTGCTGATACTGGATGAGCCATTTACCGGCGTTGATGCGGCCACACGAGAGAAGATCACACGGCAAATGGATGCTTGGCTGGAAGGCAAAACGGTGATTAGCCTTGCACACGGGCCGGATGCCCTTCCTGGCACCGACCGTGTCATTCAGCTCGGGGGCTGAAGCTGTGCTTTTAGCGGGTTTCAACCACCTCGAACGTCAGCCCGGCTTTGCTGGTTAGGCGTTCCAGCAGCTTGCCATCCAATAGCGATGCGGGCGTCCAGAAGCCACCCGGCTGATCCGCAGGTACATCGAACGCCAGGCACATGCCGGCTTCGCCAAGCATTTTTCTGGTTGAGCCGTAGCCTGGGTCGGCATCGCCGGTCACTTTCGTGATGATGGTTTTGCCGTCCTGCGTACGCCCAACAAAGCGCAGATCATAGAACCCTGCCTTCTGAGCATCGGGATCCGGACCGTCACCGGGCTTGGGTACAAACTTTTCCACCAACCAGCGCGTAGGTTTTATGGCGGATGCCGTAAAGAAGCCTGCCAATGCAGCTGTAATCCCGTAAGCCGTAAGGCGGCCCTTGGTGCCGCTACCCGCCATCATGGCTTCATCATAGGTGAATTCTTTACCGTAACGGGCGTTCTGCATCGCGTTAGACCGGTGCACCACGCGAGTATTGATCGCCCCCATAACAAACGGCGCCAGCCACACGTTAAATGTTTTGTCGAATTCGGCCCCTTTCAGGCTTGGCTGGCGCACCTTTGAGCGGTGCTCAGAAGGGCAGATAGAAAACGGGTTGGCCAGTTCTTTACGCAGTTTCGGATCGGCTGCCGCCTCTTTGGCTACGTTAATCATTGAAGCAACGGTGCCACCTGAGATACCGCCCTTGGCAACCTTCACGCGCATACGAACGTCTTGGCACGGCTCACCAAAGGTCTTTTCTGCCTGTTGCTGCAGGAACCACACGCCCATATCCGACGGAATGGAATCAAAACCGCAGCAGTGCACAATTCGCGCGCCTGTTGATTTTGCTTGGTCTTCGTAGCGCTCAACCATGCGGCGTATCCACTGAACCTCACCCGTTAGGTCGCAGTAGTCGGTGCCAGTCGTTACGCAGGCTTTTACCAGAGGCTCGCCAAATAAAGCGTAAGGGCCGACGGTAGAGATAACCACGCGGGTTTGATCGCACATTGCCGTTAAGGCCTGGTCGTCGGTGGCATCTGCGAGGATCACTGGCAAGTCGCCAGAAGCGGTTCCCAGATCAGACTTCAGCGAGTTGAGCTTGGCTTCTGAACGCCCGGCGATAGCCCATTTCACTTCACCGGCCACACCGTAAGATTCAAACAAGTAGCGTGTAAGTAGCTGGCCAACGAAGCTGGTGGCGCCGAAGACAACGAGATCGTAAGTCGTTTTTGCTGGTTTTGTCATGGTCTGTCCTTCCATAAAGGCATGTAATAGGCCGATCTTAACAGCTTTGAACCCGCAGTCTAACTTCGCACACTAACAGCCCTGCCGACGTCGGCAGGGCCAATCGCACAACCCGGTGTATAGGGCACACTGACAAATACCGATCAGATGAATTCCCGGAGACATGAATTGACCACTTTCCTCCTTATTCTCAGTGTGTTTCTCGCCATTTTTAGCGGCTTTCTGTGTTGGCAGGTATTGGAACAGCACAAGATCATCGCCCGCATGATGGCCCAGTCGATGGAGGGTGACCAGATATCCGCTCTGGACAAAGAGCCGGATATGGTTCTTATCCTAAAGGTACTCAACCCGATTGCGGTCGCAAAACGGGAATCGCGCTCTGCTCGGGTAATGGCAGACAAACTCCCCGTAATGGTTCGCAAAATGGTCTACCAAGGCGTGATGAAAGAGCTGGAAGAAGAGCTTGCGGAGCGAGAAATCGAAGTGGACATGCACATTGAGTATCGCTAAGAGGATTGCACTGTGACTATTCAGCCCGCCATAACACTGCTCTTGTTGGTGATTGCATTCGGTAGCCTATGCTATGCGTTTTGGCAGTTGCAGCGTTCTAGGACACTTATGCGGATACTCAACTCGCACCACATCGCAGCCAACAGTGCCGTTCAGAGACGACGCATGGATCTTTATGAGATCCGCAACCGGGCTAAGCTACTTGAAGACACGGTGTCTGGCAGTGCCAGCGCGGTCGAAAAGATGCACAGAGCCATTTCCAATACGACGTTCAGCTTGGTTGATCATTTCACGAAGGATGACGAGTTTCGCCAGAGCGCGCTTAAAGCCCGGAAAACCCACGATCAGGCCAGCAGGCAGGTTTACCATGCAGTGCGAACCACCAATAAAGCGATTCACATCTTGGCAGACACATTGTTTATCACAAAAGCAGAAAAACGGGTGGTACTAAAAAAGGTCCCTCCGAAAACCCACCGGAAAAAGATCAGTAGCCCAAGGGTTCGTTAATCCTTTCTGAGGCGCCTGATCGTGACTTCTACCGTAACGTTTAGTGATTCGAGCTCTGCGGCGCGGGCCAGGCCCTCCGCGTTAGCGCGATAAAGATGCGGTGTCATGGCCAATAAATCCTTGATGGCGGCTTTGTCAGGAAGGGCCAGATTGTAGCAAACAACGGATGCTCCCAGGTTTGTGAATCCATCTGGGGCAGTTCCCTGGGCTTTTTTAGGCTCTTTTAGTTCTGGATAAATGATTTCACGCAGCTCTTTAAGGTGGTTTGGCCCGGCATCCATCTGAACAACCTCACCACCGGGCCTGAGCACCCGGGCAAACTCTGCGTACACGGGAAAACCGAACAGGCACAGTATACGATCCAGTGTTTCGGGCAATACAGGCAGGTTGGCATTGCTGCCCACAACCCAAGCTGACTTTTTGTACTGTTTTGCGGCTGATAACACGGCCGACTTGGATATATCCAGCCCTATCAGGGCGAGCGTCGTCTTTTGCGGTGCGCTATCGGCCAGATAACGCATGTAGTACCCCTCCCCGCATCCCGCATCCAAACAACTGATGGATGGTTCACTGAAACCTTCAGGGAATACGGCATGGCAGAGCGCCTCGGCGATGGGTTGATAGTACCCCGTACTCAGGAAACGTTGACGCGCTGCGACCATCTCTTTGTTGTCGCCTGGATCTTTAGAGCGCTTGTTCTGTACCGGTAGTAGGTGAACATACCCCTGGCGGGCAATATCGAAACTGTGGCCGGCATCGCATTGCCAATTGTGGCCCTTTTTCTGCAGCGCAGAACCGTCGAGTGGGCAAGCAAGAGCTTCAAACGCGCTGATGGTCATTCAGATGTATCCGGGGTTGTAGGCGTGTTACACGTATTGGCTGACAGTTTATGGTGCGGCAACAAAAAAGACACCCGAAGGTGCCTTTTTTGTTGCCTGAGAGAAAGTTACAGAACTTTCTTCAGCTCCTCTTCAAGTTCCGGTACTGCTACAAACAGGTCCGCTACCAGGCCGTAATCGGCAACTTGGAAGATCGGCGCTTCTTCATCCTTGTTGATCGCAACGATCACCTTGGAATCAGACATACCGGCCAAGTGCTGAATGGCACCAGAAATACCAACCGCTACATACAGATCAGGGGCAACAATCTTACCGGTCTGGCCTACCTGCATGTCGTTTGGCACAAAGCCAGCATCGACAGCTGCACGGGATGCACCCATACCAGCGCCCAGCAGATCAGCAATCTTCTCCAACATTTTGAAGTTTTCGCCGTTCTGCATGCCACGACCGCCGGAGATAACAATACCGGCGCTGGCAAGTTCAGGACGATCAGATTTAGCTTTCTGCTCGCTTACAAAGGAAGAGAGGCCCGCGTCTTTTACAACGTCCAGTTGCTCAACCGAAGCCGAACCACCTTCAGCGGCCACCGGATCAAAACCTGTCGGGCGAACGGTTATAACCTTGATGCTGTCGTTGGCCTTAACCGTTGCGATAGCGTTACCGGCATAGATCGGACGAGCGAAGGTGTCTTCAGACTCAACGCGGATGATGTCAGATACCTGAGCAACGTCCAATAGCGCAGCAACGCGCGGCATGAAGTCTTTACCTGTTGTACCGGCAGCGGCCAGAATGTGGCTGTAGCCTTTGCCCAGCTCAGCAACCAGCTCGCCCAGGTTTTCACCTAGGAAGTGGCCGTAAGCTGCGTTATCGGCAACCAATATCTTTGCAACACCTTCAGCTTTTGCTGCGGCTTCTGCAACGGCACCGCAATTTTCGCCGGCAACAAGCACATCAATATCGCCACCGATGGCCTTGGCAGCCGCTACAACGCTAAGAGTAGCCTGCTTAAGGCTGCTGTTGTCGTGTTCAGCAATTACAAGGATGCTCATTTAGATCACCTTCGCTTCGTTCTTCAGTTTATCGACCAGCTCGGCAACGTCGGCCACTTTAACACCTGCCTTACGGGCAGCCGGTGCTTCCACTTTCAGAGTGGTCAGGCGTGGGGTGATTTCAACACCTAGGTCAGCCGGGCTCATGACGTCGAGTGGCTTTTTCTTGGCCTTCATAATGTTTGGCAGAGACGCGTAGCGTGGCTCGTTCAAACGCAAGTCTGTGGTTACTACCGCTGGCAGATTCAGGGAAACGGTCATAAGACCACCGTCTACCTCACGGGTGACATTTACTTTTTCGCCATCAACAGCCACTTCTGAAGCGAAGGTGCCCTGACCCATTCCAGTCAGTGCAGCCAACATCTGGCCAGTCTGGTTATTATCAGAATCGATGGATTGCTTACCAAGAATGACGAGCTTTGGCTCTTCCTTCTCAACAACGGCTTTAAGCAACTTAGCCGCCTCAAGAGACTGAACTTCTTCGTCTGCCTCAATGTGGATACCACGGTCAGCACCCAGCGCCAATGCAGTACGAATCTGCTCTTGGCACGCCTTGGGGCCTATGGAAACCACTACGATTTCGCTAGCAATACCCTTTTCTTTAAGGCGAACCGCTTCTTCAACAGCGATTTCGCAGAATGGGTTCATTGCCATTTTGACGTTGGCGAGATCAACACCAGTGTTATCCGGCTTGACGCGTACCTTTACGTTGTAGTCGATTACTCGTTTTACAGCGACCAGAACCTTCATAGATTCCTCGTTCTTCTACGATGGGTTAATGACTCTCAATTAAAAACACTCTACGACTGGCCCGTGTGGGCGGATTACAGAGCATTCTCAATTGCTTCGTCTCGGCGCAAGATACCGCATATGGGTATACAGGCCAAACACTACAAACAGCGGCCTCACACAGGGGCCATCCGTCACGGCGCACTAATACTGAAGGCAAAGATAAAATGGGTCAATAGTCCTGTGAGACGCCCCACCCGTGTTTTCTGAGCCAATCAGTAGGTACTGCCCGTGCTGTTAATAGCATTAATACGCTGAGCAATAGATTCAGCGCTTTGAATTACAGCACAAAACTACAATGCCAAAGCTTCGTGCAAATTTCAAACAAACGTTTGTTTGAATCATTAAATACGCTATCCTCTGAGTGTATATAGCTGGAGTATTCAGCTGTGAGTAGTCGTCTGGGAGCACTTTTAGCGGTATGATGGCGCTCTAGAAACTAAAGCCTGCGGGCATATAATATTCATTAAATGTGTGAGGAGACCAACGTGGAACGCGAATCGATGGAATTTGATGTTCTTATCGTCGGCGGCGGCCCTGCTGGCCTGTCGGCAGCTTGCCGTGTTATGCAGCTGGCACAAGAAGCCGGCGAAGAACTGACCGTTTGTGTGGTAGAAAAAGGTTCTGAAATCGGCGCTCATATCCTGGCCGGTACGGTATTTGAACCCACTGCCCTCAATGAACTCTTCCCCGATTGGAAAGAGAAAGGCGCACCTCTGAATACCCCGGTTACCCGTGATGATATTTTCCTGCTGAAAAACCAGGAAAACGGAACCAAGATTCCGAACGCATTTGTTCCCAAGAACATGCACAACCACGGCAACTACATTATTAGCCTTGGTAACCTGTGCCGCTGGCTTGCTGAGCAAGCAGAAGCCTTAGGCGTTGAAGTTTACCCAGGCTTTGCTGCGGCCGAGACCATTATAGAAGACGGCCAGGTTAAAGGCATTCTTACGGGTGACATGGGCGTCGCTGCCGATGGTTCAGAAAAAGACGGCTATATGCCAGGCATGGAACTGCGTGCCAAGTACACCCTGTTTTCAGAAGGTTGTCGTGGCCATTTGGGCAAGCGCCTGATCAGCGAATTCAAGCTGGATGAAGGCAAAGATCCCCAGCATTACGGCATCGGCATTAAAGAACTGTGGGACATCGACCCGGCTAAACATGAGCCAGGCCTAGTTGTGCACACAACCGGCTGGCCCCTGAGTGAAACCGGCACTACCGGTGGCTCTTTCCTTTATCACCTTGAAAATGGCCAAGTGTATGTGGGCTTGATTGCTGACCTTTCTTACAGCAACCCGCATATGAGCCCGTTTGATGAATTCCAGCGTTTGAAGCTTCACCCAGAATTCAGCAAATACCTGGAAGGTGGCAAGCGTGCATCCTACGGTGCTCGTGCATTGGCCAAAGGCGGATACAACTCTCTGCCAAAAATGAGCTTCCCGGGCGGTCTCCTGCTGGGATGCGATGCGGGCACGATGAACAGCTCCAAGATTAAAGGCTCCCACACGGCTATGAAGTCTGGCCTACTGGGCGCAGAAGCGGTATTTGAAGCCTTGAAGAATGGTCAATCTGGTGAGGAAATTACCAGCTTTGCTGATCGTTTCGAAAAGAGCTGGCTCTACAAAGAGCTATATGACGAGCGCAACTTCGGCCCTGCAATGCACAAGTTTGGCAACGTCATCGGTGGCGCAATCGCCTTCTTTGAGCAGAACATTCTGCGCAGAAGTCTGCCTTTCACCCTGCGCGATCTAACGCCAGACCACGCCACAATGAAGCTTGCGTCTGAATGTAAAAAGATTAGCTATCCTAAGCCGGATAATAAGCTGACATTTGATCGCCTGACCTCGGTGTTTGTTTCCAACACCAACCACGCGGAAAATCAGCCGGTTCACTTGAAGCTGACTGATCCGGATATCCCGATCAACGAAAACCTGCCAAAGTACGATGAGCCCGCTCAGCGCTACTGCCCTGCAGGGGTTTACGAAGTGGTTGAGAAGGACGATGGCAGCGGTAAGCGGTTCCAGATAAACGCTCAGAACTGTGTTCACTGCAAGACGTGTGACATCAAGGATCCTGCACAGAACATTACCTGGGTAACGCCGGAAGGCGGCGGTGGGCCAAACTACCCCAATATGTAGATTGGCAAGCTAGTCCCGCGCATTGAGTTAATTGATGCGTTGAAAGCGGAGGTGCGGTTAAAACTGCACCTCCGCTTTTTTATGGGTGCCATTTTTCAGGCATAAAAAAGGCCCCCGCAGGAGCCTTTCTAAAAACGGCTTATACACTCTTAGTGAGCGTGGCCGTGTTCCTGTTCTTCATCAGTGGCGTCGCGCGCTTCAAGGACTTCCACATCGAAGTGCAACGTTTCGCCAGCCAACGGGTGGTTCGCATCAATTGTGACGGTTTCTTCGTTGACTTCCATCACACGAACTACCTGGGGGCCGTCCGGAGTTTGTGCTTGGAACTGCATGCCTGGCTCGATGCTCTCTACACCTTCAAAGGCGGTACGCGGAACAGGCTGAACCAGTTCTTCGTTAATTTCGCCGTAGCCTTCAGCCGGCTCTACAGAAACCTTTACCTGGTCGCCTACGTTTTTTTCGTTCAGTGCACTTTCAAGTCCACCGATGATAGCTTGTGCACCTTCGAGATAAGCCAGCGGCTCGCGACCTTCTCCACGAGAGGAGTCCAGCTCTTCTCCCTGGTTGTTGGTGAGCGTGTAATTGATGGTGACAACGCGAGGTTGGGCCATGTGATCTCCTTGAGTGTCGCAATGACTGTATGTTTGATTAAAAGTAATATAGTGCGTTTTCCACCGTCATTTCTGGGGGCGCCCCACGGCTTTTCAACCGCCCTGCCCAATTTTATAGAAATTTCCGTGACTAAATACGCCCAGTACAGTGTTTCCATCGATAGTCTGTTCAACAACATGCTCTGCTAGATCATAATAAGCTGCTGTTGTAAGCCGGGCGTCAACTCCGTGACGTACCCGTATAATTGGCCGGGGTTGCCCAGAGTCTTCGTAGCTACCTACCTCGAGCGGATGCTCATTGCACACCTCAAGCGTTTCACCCACGTTGGTTGTCAGCTTTATGATCTGCTGCTCGCCGGTGCCCTCTACCTTAAGAGAGTGAGCAAGCAGTGGCGTGTCTTCTACCTGAATCCGCCACTTCTCTACCGGTGTTAAGAGGTAGTACTGGCCGTCTTCTTCGCGCCGAAGAATGGTAGAGAACAGCTTTACTATCGCTTCCCTGCCCAGGGCCTCGCCTTTGTGGATCCATTGCCCGTCACGGCTTATGCGAAGATCCATATCGCCCGAAAGCTCCGGGTGCCATTTTTCAAGCGGAGGCCGGCTGAGGTTCTTCGTGGTTTTCTTCACTTGCTCGACGAGATTTTCCGGGTTCTGGCTCATAACTCTCCTCCCTAAACTGGGCAAAACTGGGTTTTCAAGTCGGCACAGCCGGGACCGACCACTGGCAAATCGAGAACAACGGCCTGAGCAGTCATGAACGGAATGCCGCGCCTGTGCCCATCAACTAGCAGGGTGGACAGGCAGCCGACCAAAGGCATATGAGAAACCAGCATCAACGGCGAATGCTGGTTTTCAAGGAGGGCGTTCAGGCATAACCCAGGGTCATCTTCAGGCGTGATGAAGGCTTTTTCTTCTACGGGGCAGTTGAGGATTTCCGACACAATGGCCGCTGTCTGCCTTGCCCGCACATAGGGGCTGGTCCAGATTTGCTCTGGCCGCCAAGGCGACGCGGCAATTTGCGCTGCGCATTCCGCCACTTGGTGACGGCCAGCTTCGGTGAGCGTTCGTTCCTGATCCAGCGTGTGCCAGCCGGCTTCGCCGTGACGCATGATAAGCAAGTGCACAGCTCACCTCCCTGGAGTTAGTTCGTTATTCGGCGATGGTCCGCGGCAGGATGAATTCAACGTCCGAGTTCTGTACAGACATCATCAAACTGTTTATCACTGCACTGATGGATGCATCTCTGTAGAGAATTTCATAAAGACCGCGCACCAGTGGCATGTAAATGCCGATAGCCTCGGACTTTTCTTTCACCAATTCGAGGGTGTAGATCCCCTCCGCTACCTGACCCAGTTCTGCGACTGCATCGTCGAGTTTCTTGCCCTGCCCAACCGCATATCCAATTCTATAATTACGGCTTTTTGATGAGGTGCAAGTAACGATCAAATCTCCGACGCCCGCCAGCCCCATAAATGTCATGGGATTGGCACCGAGACTGACAGCAAAGCGGCTCATTTCCGCCAGCCCGCGCGTAATCAGCATGGCCTTGGCGTTTTCGCCCATATCCAATGCCGATGCAAGGCCGGCCACAATGGCATAGATGTTCTTGAGCGCGCCCGCCAGCTCAACACCGTAAATATCCACGTTGGCGTACACACGAAAATACTCGCAGCCGAGCAAGTCCTGAACCGTGCGCCGCACGTCGAGATCCTGGGCGGCAATAACGGTTGCCGTAAGATCCCGATTTACAATTTCACTAGCCAGGTTTGGCCCGCTCAGCACGCCAATACGGCAGCGGGGTATTTCTTCTTGGAGAACTTCGCTCATCAGCTTAAAGCCATGAGCTTCAATACCCTTGGTGAGGCTGACAACAATCTGTCCTTCGCGGAATTTGCTGCTGTTTTCGCGTATAACTGAGCGAAAAGCCTTACTCGGGATAGCTACAAATACAATTTCAGCTCTATTTACGGCGTCTGCAAGATCGGTGGTGGGTTGGATGTCCCCTTTGATCTCTATACCGGGCATATAACGGCTGTTTATCCCGGTTGTGCGAATTTCGTCGGCTTGGCCTTCGTCACGCATCCAGAAATGAACCCGATGGCCATTCTCTCCGAGTACTTTTGCCATGGCAGAACCGAAGCTGCCTCCTCCGAGAACCGCTACATCGCGTACCGGCTCTTTGGCCTCGTTCGCTAGGGGCTCATTTTTTTCGGGCATAATTATTCCGTCTGTTTTGAATCAGGTCTAAATCTGCAGACTCGTGATGCTAGGCGCTGCGGCTCAGCCGGGCTCTTCACATTCCAGGGCACGCACCAGATTCTTGAACTCTTCCCGGTTTTGCTGGTTTAGCCCCATAAGAACTTTATGAGCATCTAATACCTTTTCACGAACGTCTTGCTCGCTAGCCCTCAACACGGGTATTTCTTCCAATTCTTCAATTCGTGAGGCAGGCTCACGGACAATAATGAAGATCTTGTCGAAACCCATAGAGGTAATGACACGGGTGATATCCGGGTTGTTAGAAATCAGCGTAGGTAAAAAGTGGCTTTGCTTTTGGGCCGCCATGGCGATCTTGGCGAGCAGGCCGAGGGTGGTGCTATCGATGATTTCAGTTTCGGTGAGATCAATCACCACGGTCTTAAATTGCGGATCCAGGGTGATGGAGTCAACTAGATTGTCCAGCGTACAACAAAGGTTGAGCCGGATTTCTCCAATAAACTTCAGGACGTAAATGCCCTGTTTTTCAGCCTGCAAGATTTTATAACCAGCCATGTCTCACACTGCCACTATTTCAACGACGAGTTGTCTAACACTGGAACTATATCAGTAACCGTCACAATACCAATATCGTCCGGTAACTCTGTGATCTCGTCGAGATTGAGAGCCTCGCTAAGAGATGCGACAGTGTGACGACCTCCAGATACGAGTTCAAGTAGTCTCTGCTCCTTTTCATCAAGACTCTTTTGACGGATGACTTCGAGAATGCCATCTGAAAACAGAATCAAGTGGAAGGGTTTGTCCAGAGGAACCTTGTACACTTCCCACTGTGGTGACTCAAAAAGTCCTACGGGAAGGCCGCTGCCCTCCAAAAAAGCGGTTTCGCCATCTTCAAACGACAATACTGGCATCGGAAAGTGGGCGCCTACCGCATACTCTAATGTACGCTCACTAAGGGAAATGATGCCAACAAAAACGGTTACGTGTTTACCCAGACCGGTATCGAGCAGTTCTGAGTTAATTCGCTCAAGAAACCGATCGGGATAAAGGATATCGTCGCTGGACCCACGGCGGAAGTTACGCTGTAAGCGATTGCTGAGATTTTTGAGGAGTACGGTCACAAACGCAGAGCTGGCTCCATGGCCGGATACATCGGCAATGTAGACCAGTGTTTTGTCTTCCGTGAGTCGAAAATAGTCGAGAAAATCGCCACTCAAATACAAAGACGGTTTGATCAAATGATCAATATACAGGCCGCCAGTGATCTGTTCTTTTTCCGGCAGCATGCGCAACTGCACCTTGCGCCCTGCTCTCTGGTCCGCACGCAGCTCTGCAATTCCGTCTCTCAGGTCGCGGTTGGCTTCTTCAAGCTCTTGCCTGTAAAGCTGATTCAGACGACGCACGCGCACCCTTTCGAGCAGCTTGCGAATAACATCACCCAAAGCGCTTTTATTTTGGCCGCAAGGTTTGAGCAGAAAATCGGCAGCCCCTGCACGAAGCGCGTCGACGACGTGTTTGCTGGATTCGGTGGATGAGCAAGCAACGATAGGCGTGAGCGATTCTGACTCTTCCAGACGATCTGCCAAGCTCTCGATTTCGGTGGGCGAGAGGTCTGCAAAGATTACGTCGGGCATGTTATCGTCAATAATCGCGCTTGCCTCAGCGAGATCGCGACAGCCTGAGACGTAAAACCCTTTCGTTTCTAGGTAGCGCGCAAGATCGGCGCGAGCCTTCTCGTCGGCATCAATGATCAGAATACGAATTAGTAGGCGCTCGGTGCGCGAGGTCATGGCTACTGCCCTAAACTACCAGCGATAAACGAAAAATGGCGTGTCAAAACCTATTTTGGCATGCCCCTGTGATATAACAAGGCCAGTTTGGCGAAATCCGGAGATTCCTGCGAATGAGAAGAGCGGTAAATGACCTGTTAGGTGCTTATGACAAGCTGATCATGGATCCGGTTCACGGTGCGATCCCGCTATATCGACATGAGATTCAGGTGATTGACCACCCTCTGTTCCAGCGGCTGCGCAACATCTGCCAGAATGACATCCTAAGCTTGGTTTTCCCAGGTGCGACTCACTCCCGCTTTCTACACAGTATTGGTGTGATGCATGTGGGCACCCGCATGTTCCGCTCGATGATTGATGCCTATCTGCGCAAACGTCAGCTGAGTGAACAGACCGATCTGAGCTTGAGCCAATTGGATGCCATAGATTACTTGGCTAAAACCATCCGCCTCGGCTGTTTGCTTCATGACGGCGGTCACTCCAGCTTCTCTCACCAGTTCACCCAGGCACAACGTATTCGTGAACTGATGTCCCGGCCCGGTCGGTTTGCAGAGTTGTGGAAAGGCGTTGATTATTCCGCTTACCATAGTGAAGAGCCGGAAGAATTGGAGCATGAACACTATTCAGTGCGGGTTGCCCATGATGTACTTTGTGCGGTGGATCTGGAAAGCGCGGGGATTGTCGCCCGGGATGTCATCGGCATCATGGAAACCACAGATGTAGCCCCCAGCGAAACCTTCTGCCGTCATGCCCGAACGTTTTGGGGCTTCATTGCCGGCGAGGATGCAGAAGCCGAATCACTGATCAGCAAAAACATTCCGCGCCTGGTGCTGGATCTGCTCGCCTCCATTGTATCGGGTGAAATCGATGCCGACCGCGCCGATTACATGCTGCGGGACGGGTTCCACTCATCCGTTACCATTGGCGGATTTAACCTAGACCACCTGCTAAGCAACCTGCGTTTTGGCTGGGATGAGTCAGAGCCTTGGTTGGGGCTGGCGATTACCCAAAAAGGTCTAGGGGCGTTGGAGGACTTTGTTTACAGCCGCTATCAAATGTATCGCAAGGTGTATGCACATAAGACTGCTTTGGGATTTGACTGGCTTTTGCGTGAGGCCATCAACGAAGTTCTGGAAGACCCAGAAAGCTTTGAGTGGATCGATACCTGCCTGAGCAACATGCAGTACTTCGCCGAGCTTACCGATAGTTTCTTCTGGGAAGCCTTCCGAAAGGTGGCACGTCGGCGGCCGGAGAGCTTTTCTTTTTGCATCGTTAATCGCGTAAAACTGAACCATCTCGATACCCGTGAAGATCTCTCACCCAGCGAAATTGCCAGCCATAGCGCCTGGCTGGCCGAGGCCATGGATCTGAACCCGGCCCACGTGGTCACCTGCTCCATGCGCGCCCGCTTCTCCAACATTCAAGACAATTTTAACGGCATCAAGGTGCTGATTCGGGACCCGGTACACCGTACCCGCTCGCTGAAACAGATCACCGATGTGAGTGCCTTTTTCAGCAAATTTAGCGACGGAACCATTACCCACTTCTACACCCGCCCAGACAGCACAAAAGATACCGGGCCAAGCATTACCTGCTAACCGGGTTTTCCGTGCACGCAGACACTAAGCTGCAGGCGCTGTCGAAGGCGCCTTCAACCCTGCCACCGCTGAGCCAATCACCCGCAATACCAATACCCTGCTTTGGAAACCACAGGTGGCCGGGGTTGGCACCGCCTTCAGAGCGGGCGTACAGCCAGCGGTGCGGTACTGTGTCCGTAACGGCCACTTGGGTTCCCGTCAGTTCCCGAAACGCAGCAACCATCTCTTTAGCGACCTGTTCTGGCGGAGTTTCTACATTCCTCTCAGTCCATTGCGGATTCGCATGCAGAACCCACCAAGCGCCCTTGCCTTCCTGAGCTACGTTTTTGCGGCCCGGTTTGCTGGAGTTGTTGGCTGCCCAATAAAGCACCGGATGTTCACAGCGCATGCCTTCGTGCCGGGGCCAGGGGTTTTCTTCAAAATGCGCGGCTACGGCCCAGCATGGCAGCACCCGGCTTACGGCATCATCAAGCTGTGCAGCCAGTTCAGGCAGATTACTCTGGGCAAGCAGGTCTCGCGCCTGGGCAGGCGGAGCGGTAATAATAACCTGATCGAATTCACCCACCTGCTTGCCATGGGTATCAGACAGCACCCAGCCCCCGTCAAATTGAGCTAAGCTTTCAATGCGGGTTTCCGAAACCACGGTTGCGTGGGCGGAGAGCGCGCGAGAAATGGCGGTCATTCTGGGGGTGCCGACGTAGCGAAGCTCGTCGGGAAATGCCTGCCACTGGCCATCGCTGCTGTGAAATCCGAACTGGCCGTCCCAGATAGCAAAGCTGCTATCGCCTGCGAACTCCGTAAGGAACGGCAGGAAATCCGGATTACGGGAGGTGAAGTACTGAGCGCCTATATCAGCAGAGCCTTCGCCCACTCGTTTTGCTGCAAGCCTGCCACCTGGGCCCCGGCTTTTTTCAAACACCGTTACTTCGTGCCCCTGCTGTTTCAGCTTAATAGCTGAAGTCAGGCCAGAAAGGCCTGAACCAACAATCGCAATGCGGCGTATATCAGTTGTACGGAACGTCTCATTAAACATGGTCTATGGTGCATCCAAGTGCTGTGGTCAGAGCGTACAAACCATCAAGTGAAAGGGCAATCAGGGTATGACCCGAGTGCAAAACGTGTTTATCAATATTCTGAGATGGTTCGATTCCGACGCCGGTTCGGATCACATAGATGTAACTTCCCGAGCCTTCAATGTTGTGCGCGTCATTCCGTTTCTGGCGCTGCACCTGGCATGCCTACTGGCCTTCTACACCGGCGTAAGTGCGGTTGCAGTCGGATTCGCCGCCTTCTTTTTTTGGGTGCGAATGTTTGCCATTACCGGATTCTACCACCGGTACTTTGCACACAAGACGTTTAAAACCAGCCGCCCTGCTCAGTTCATATTTGGAGTGCTGGGTGCCAGCGCCGCTCAACGCGGCCCGCTTTGGTGGGCTGCACACCACCGGCACCACCACCAGCACTCTGATCGGGAACAAGATCTGCATTCCCCTCATCAAGAAGGCTTCTGGTGGTCACACATGGGCTGGTTTACCTGCGATGCCGGCTTTGCGACCGATGAAAAGCGTATACGCGACTGGCTGAAGTTTCCCGAGCTAAAGCTTATCAATCGTTTTGACTCACTGATACCTGCTGCTGCAGCCATTCTGATATATGGCTTGGGTGAAGCGCTTGCAGCTTGGGCGCCGGGGCTTGGCACTAACGGTTTACAGATGCTGATTTGGGGCTTCTTCGTCTCTACCGTGGCGCTATTCCATGCAACAGTTTCCATAAACTCGCTTTCCCATGTGTGGGGCAAGCGCAGGTTTGAGACTCCCGACGACAGCCGCAATAACTTCTGGCTCGCTTTGCTGACCTTCGGCGAAGGCTGGCACAACAACCACCATCGCTGGCCCCAGTCCGTTCGTCAGGGCTTTCGGTGGTACGAAATTGATGTGACATGGTACGGGCTCTGGCTGTTGTCAAAGCTGGGCATCATCTGGGATCTCAACCCGATACCTCAGCGTATTCAGGAAGAAACCCGTCAACTTGACCTAATAAGGAGGGCGCAGAAATGACAACCGTCCCAACAATTGAAGTGGGCCACCCGCATTCGGCGGTGCCCGGCACACTGGAAAGATTTAGGTGGCTCTTTAACGAGCTGGATAAAGGCAACCTGAACAAATTGCCCGACGTGTACAGCGAGGACATCCAATTTCAGGATCCGCTGGGCGCAGTGGACGGTCTCGATGCGTTAACACGCTATTTTGCGGGGGCATACACCAACGTTATTTCCTGCCATTTCGTCTTCGACGATGCAGTGGTTCAGAACAGTTTTTCCACGATTCCTTGGGTGATGCACCTCCGACATAAACGTATTCTGGGTGGGCGCGAGATTCAGGTAGCCGGCATCAGCCACGTTGAAATCAAAAACGGAAAAATCTGTTACCACCGAGACTACTTTGATGCCGGTCAGCTCTTGTACGAAAACCTGCCGGTGATTGGTAGTTTTATACGTTGGGTTAAGGGTTACGCGGGATGAGTGAACGCCTCGATACTGTATCTAATATCTGGGTTACCGGCGCCAGTTCCGGCATTGGAGAATGCGTAACTCGCGCCCTAGTTAGGGGCGGGCACACGTTGGTTGTTACCGGGCGTCGGCCAGAGCCTCTTGAGCAAATAAAAGCCCTTGCACCAGAGCGCATTACACCTGCCGCAGCGGATACAACCAGCAAGGACGATCTGCAGTCGATTGCGCCCGCTCTGGAATTCCACGGCGATCTGAACATGGCTATCCTCAACGCCGGTACTTGCGAATATCTCGATATCGCGAATTACAGCAGTGATGTGATTGAGAAGAACATACAAACTAACGTAATTGGTACAGCCCGTTGCGTTGAGATCGCGCTGCCGGCGTTGCGCCGAACCCGCGCTAAAGGGTTGCCCGCCACTTTGGTTATTGTGGGCTCGTCTGCCTGGTGGTTCCCCTTCGCCCGTGCAGAAGGCTACGGCGCCTCAAAAGCTGCACTGGCTTATTTTGCACATAGTTTGCGGGCAGATCTTGCGGCCGAAGGCATTGATGTGGTGCTGGTTTCTCCTGGCTTTGTAAAAACGCCACTGACCGAGCGCAACGATTTCCCAATGCCCTTTCTGGTAACAGCTGAAAATGCTGCCGAGCGCATCATTAGCGGCCTTGCCAAGGGCCATAACGAAATCGCTTTCCCAAAACGCTTTACATGGATTCTGAAATGTCTGAGTGCCCTGCCCCAGTCATTGATTGATCGAATGGCCGCCTCCATGGCCCGCAAAGGCTCCAGCGAACAGGAAACAAAGGAATGAGTAACGAACGTCAGCGTATTGCTGTCATTGGCGCCGGTGTGTCTGGCCTAACAGCAGCATGGCTTCTCGCTGAAAAGCACGATGTCGAAATCTTTGAAGCCGGCGATTACGCCGGTGGCCATACCAACACCGAGTATGTAGAGGCAGGTGGGCGCACCTGGCCGGTGAACACCGGCTTTATCGTATTCAACGACTGGACTTACCCAAATTTCATGCGCTTGATGGAGCGCCTGGGCGTGCCTTCAGAAGTCAGTGAGATGAGTTTCAGTGTGGATTCCAGCACGACCGGCCTGCAATACAACGGAACCAGCCTGAACTCCTTGTTCGCACAGCGTAAGAACCTACTGAACCTGCCCTTTTTGAATATGGTGCGGGAGATTCTGAGGTTCAATAAAGAAACCCGTGCAGACATGGCGGCCGGCAGGGTTCAAAGCACCGAAACACTGGGTGAGTACCTGAACCGTAACGGCTATTCCCGGTATTTCCGGAACAACTATATTGTGCCCATGGGTGCAGCCATATGGTCGGCGCCGGAAATCGTGCTTGAGCAGTTCCCGATACGGTTTTTTCTGCAGTTCTTCAATAATCACGGCATGCTGTCGGTGGACGATCGCCCAACTTGGCGCGTTATTTCCGGTGGTTCGGCACAGTACGTAAAGGCCATGATGGAACGCTTGGGGGGCAGCATGCACTTGAATACCCCGGTGCAAGCTGTAAGCCGGAGTGAGCGTGGCGTTACGGTCAAAACCGATGGCCAGATTCACGAGTTCGATCAGGTTATTTTTGGCTGCCACAGCGACCAAGCCCTAGCCATGCTAACCGACCCCAGCGATCGGGAGCGTGAAATCCTAGGCGCTATCCCGTATCAGAAAAACGATGTGGTACTGCACACAGACAGCAGTGTGTTGCCAGAAAACCGCAGAGCCTGGGCCGCGTGGAACTACTTTATCCCCAAGCACAGCACTGAACCAGTTTCTGTTACCTACAATATGAACACGCTGCAGAATTTCCACGATGCACCGGAAACTTTCTGCGTCACCCTGAACCGCAGTCACGACATTGCGCCAAATAAGGTGATCAAACGTTTCAGTTACGCCCACCCGGTGTTTACGCTCGACGCGGTTCAGGCTCAGGAACGCTACAGGGAAATCGGCAATAAAAACCGTACGCATTATTGCGGCGCCTACTGGTTCAACGGCTTCCATGAAGATGGCGTGCGCAGTGCGCTGCGGGTAACCAGTGATTTTGGAGTGGAGCTCTAACAATGGACAGCCAATGGCTACAAGGCTCAATCCGGCACCGGCGCCTGTACCCCGTTCGGCATGAGTTTGCATACCACACGGGCATGCTGGCGTTAGATACGGACGAGTGGCATCAGGTAGCCAACGTTAGCCCGTTCTTTTCTCTGGAACGCTTTAACTGGATGTCCCTAAAGCGCAAAGACTATTTCCGGCCCGAAGCCGGTGATCTGTCAGAAGCGGTGCGCGAACAGGTCGAAGCGGCAACCGGCTGGCGCCCAGACGGCGCAGTAGAGCTAATTACCCATCCCCGCTACGCCGGATACGTGTTCAATCCGGTTAGCTTTTACTTTTGCTACCGTGCAAGTGAAAGCGGTGCTAATGGCGACGTTCCAGCCGTCATAGTTGCGCAGATCACCAACACACCTTGGCACGAACGCCACGTTTACTGCCTGGAAACCACGGGAAGCGAGCCTAACTCTGCAGGCTGGCGCACCGAGTCGTTCCGATTCACCAAGCGTTTTCATGTTTCGCCGTTCAATGCCATGGCGCAGCACTACGAATGGACATTCAGTTTCCGCGGGCCGGAACTAAGAATTCACATGAACGTGTTGGAAGAAGGCAAAAAACATTTCGATGCCACGCTTGTAGTCCAAAGAGCTCCGCTTACACGTAAAACCCTCCATAGAAGCTTGCGCCAATTCCCCGTTGAAGCGCTCAAGGTTGCTGCCGGTATTTACTGGCACGCCATCAAGCTGAAACTCAAAGGCGCTCCGTTCTACACCCACCCGGATAAGCTCGCTGAAAGTGATCCTGCCCACAAACTGGGAAGCGGCGACCAGGGCGTAGACGTAACCCGCGTGGATGACTCAAACAAGACTCGAGGAAAAGTAAGCTCATGGAGAACATGAACACATCGGCCAACCGTATTGCCAACTCCCAGGAAACCGCGTCCCTGGCCAGTCGGGTTGCCAGAAGCCTTGTCATCCAGCAGCTCCGGCAGTTGGGTGAAGGCACGTTGACCATCCGGGAACCCGGCATGGACGATCTGGTATTTGGTGATGGCAACACCGGCCATCAACCTGCTGAGCTAATTGTTCATGATCAGAGTACTTGGCGGGACTTGCTGACGGGAGGTAGCGTTGGCGCTGCCGAAGCCTATGTAGCTGGAGACTGGTCATCCCCCGACCTAGTTGCTCTGCTCCGGTTTTTTACCCGCAATATCGACCGCATGAATGAGTTTGAGGATAAATTCAGCTGGATAACCAAGCCTGCACTCAAAGGGCTTCACTGGCTTAATCGGAACACAAAAGACGGCTCACGAAAGAACATCAGTGCGCACTATGATCTGGGCAACGATCTTTTCGAGACGTTTCTCGACCCTACTATGATGTATTCGTCCGCCATTTACCCAAGCGCGGAATCAACACTTGAAGAAGCCGCCGTTCACAAGCTGGATACCATTTGCCAGAAGCTGGATTTACAACCAGGCGACCTGGTAATCGAGATAGGAACCGGCTGGGGCGGCTTTGCCATACACGCGGCCAAACACTACGGCTGCCACGTAACCACCACCACAATCTCTAAAGAACAGTTGGAGCTTGCACAGGAACGTGTTCGCGCCGAAGGCCTGGAAGACAGCATTACCCTGCTGTTTGATGATTATCGGGACCTTGCTGGCCAGTTCGACAAGCTGGTATCCATCGAAATGATTGAAGCTGTGGGCCCACAATTTCTGGATAGCTACTTCAGCCAGATCAACGCACTGCTGAAACCAGATGGACTTGCCCTTGTTCAGGCCATTAACATGCCGGAACAGCGTTACCAGAGGGCCCTGAAAAACGTGGACTTTATCCAGCGCTTTATTTTCCCTGGAAGCTTCATTCCTTCGTTCGGTGCAATCCTGGAATCGGTGCGCAACGAGTCGAATCTGGTTCTCACCCATTCAGAAGATACGGGCTTTCATTATGCCCGCACGCTTCGCGATTGGTGCGATCGCTTTATGGCCAACCGCGAACAGCTCGAGTCCATGGGGTATGACCAGGCGTTCCGCAAACTCTGGCACTTTTACTTTGCCTATTGTGAAGCCGGTTTCAGAGAACGCGCTATCGGCGTATCACAGCTTGTTTTCGCCAAGCCCGGCAATAAGCGGCAGAACATACTGAGCGTATGATCACTTCAGAAACCGCCCGTAATGTGCTGAATTTCATTCTGTTTCAGATCGGTTGGTTTGCTTGCGCGGTTTACCCTGACCTACTTGGGCCGGTGTTAGTTCTGGCTTTCCTGCTTATTCACTTTGTGTTTGTGAGCCAGAATCGCTTTGCAGAACTTCAGTTTATTGCGCTAGGAACGGTTATTGGGTCTTTGCTCGACGGGCTCTGGTTCCGGCTCGGAATACTGGATAGCAGCAGTGGAGCAGTACTTATTACTCCGCTCTGGCTGATTGCGATCTGGGCTATCTTTATGACTACACTAAGCCACTCCCTGAACTGGATCAGTCGCAAAATCTGGCTGGCCTTTGTGTTCGCGCCATTTGCTGGTTCGTTCGCCTATTGGTCTGCTAGCAAAATCGGTGTCGTGGAACTTCCCAATCTCACTCTGTCACTTATCGCGCTCGCGTTCGGTTGGCTGTTGGTATTTCCGCTGCTGCTGTTTGCTCGTAAATCACTTTACCCGGAATTAGCATCGTGAATCGAAGCTCAGTGTGTTTATTAACGGCAGCGATTGCTCTGGCTACACCTGTGTCTGCCGACGTTTTTAAGTTTACCGGAACTGCTGAAAGCCAAGATGGGAAAGCGCTTTATGAGGAGCAACACACAATAGAGGGCTCCTGTGATAACGGCGCGTTCCGGCCACTGGAGCATCGTGTGATCTATAGTCGCCAAGCTGAAGGCGGAAATGAGACGTTCGCTGAAAAGAGCCTCGATTACAGCCCGTCCAACATTCGCCCCACAGTCATTTTCCAGCAACCGGATTTTCAGGAATCTTTGGAGATCTCTTACGCGGATTCGGGGTCTGTGAATGTTGTATGGCAGCAGCCTGGCGGCGATACAAAGCGCTCCAGCGTAGCTGTTTCCGAAAATCTGGTGGTGGATGCGGGTTTTGATAACTTAGTGCGTAGGAACTGGGAGAAGGTCGTCAGCGGCGAATCCGTAAAATTTCGTTTTCTGGCGCCAACCCGGGGAACGGATTACGCTTTCATTCTCGAACCCACTCAAAGCCAGGCTGTGAGGGCTGATCACGTGGTGCAAATCCGCCCGGACAGTATGTTGCTCAAGTTCCTGGTGGATCCCATTATCCTCGGCTACAACAATAAAGGCGCACTCACAGCCTATTCAGGCCTTACCAACGTGCGCGAGAACACTGATCAGAACTACACCGCAACCATCCGCTATGCCGCAAGTACCTATCCGGAATGTGAACTGACCCGTTGAACCTGTCCTCTTCGGGAGGGCAATACAGTGGTTTCAATGTGTTAAACTCCTGCCGGAACCAACGCCGGAGAGTTTTCAGGAGAGCTTTCAGCCATGATGTTTGTGTCTTTTAACGCCAACAGTATCCGTGTCCGCCTACACCAGCTAGAAGCCCTGATTGAAAGCCACAATCCCGATGTCATCGGCATTCAGGAAACCAAGGTAAGAGACGAAGAGTTTCCGGTTGAGGCCATTCGTGAGCTGGGTTACCACGTCCATTTTCACGGCCAGAAAACTCATTATGGGGTCGCCCTGCTTTCCCGCGAGGAGCCAGAACACATCTTTAAAGGCTACTCTGGAGATACAGAAGATGCCCAGCGCCGCCTGATTACCGGGCAATTCACCGTAAATGGTAAAAAGCTTACGGTTATTAACGGTTATTTCCCGCAAGGTGAAGGCCGGGATCATCCGGTAAAATTCCCGGCCAAAAAGAATTTCTACGCGGACCTTATGACCTACTTGGACGACCTAAAAGGCCAAGGTAGCCACGTGCTAGTCATGGGCGACATGAACATTGCGCCTACCGACAAAGACGTTGGTATAGGCCCAGACAACGCCAAACGTTGGCTGCGTACCGGGAAATGCGCGTTCCTTCCAGAAGAGCGGGAATGGCTCGGCCAGATTGAAAGCCGCGGCTATACTGATGTTTTTCGGCACCTTCACCCGGAAGACGCACAAACATTCAGCTGGTTTGATTACCGCAGCAAAGGCTTTGATAAAGACCCTAAGCGTGGCCTGCGCATTGATCTGATTATGGCCAACGACAGCCTACTGCCCAAAGCACGTGAAGCCGGAGTGTCCTTAGGCTTTCGCGCGATGGAGCGGCCATCTGATCACTGCCCAGTTTGGGCCAGTTTTGAACTCTAAGGATTGACTGGGCGCCACATGACAAAAATAAAAACCCGGGATCGCATACTCATCACTAGCCTGTCTCTTTTCAACAGCCAGGGCGAACCCAACGTAACCACCCTGCTCATCTCGGATGAGCTGGATATGAGCCCTGGTAATCTGTATTACCACTTCAAGAGCAAGGGCAGCATCGTAGAAGAGTTGTTTACGGCATTTGAAGCGGAAATGCTGGACTTGCTTGCGGTTCCGGAAGATGTGGATATTAGCCTGGATCAACAGAGTTTTTTCCTGCACCTGTTATTCGAAGCTGTGGCTCGTTACCGGTTTCTATACCAGGATCTGGTTAACGTGTTGTCCCGCTATGAACGTTTACAAGTGCGCTTCAAGCGGGTCCTGCTGAAGAAAACAGCGGCTTTCCGAAGTATTTGTGAAAGCCTGCGACGCCAGAACATGATGAGTATTGAACAGAGTGAGTTGAACTCGTTGTGTGAGCAACTAACTCTAACAGCCTGTTACTGGAGCGCCTTCGACACACTCTCTCATCTTGATGATCGTGAGTCTGTCGACCCCGGCCGGGGTGTGTACCAGATGATGCATCTGATGCTGCCCTATTTCGCGCCCGAGCAGCAGGAGCATGCAAAACTGATCAGCCAGGACTATCTGTAAAAAACGTTACTCTTCTTCGTCTCTACCATTGCGGTTTCTCAGCCCGGACAGCTCAGCTTCTAACGCTTCTATTCTGCTCTCAAGCGCTTCGATATCTTCCTTACGGTGAATGCCCAGCCGACGTAGTGCTCCTGATACTCGCTCATCAAACAAGTGCTCTAGCCTGTCCCAAGTGCCCGTTGCCCGCTCACGTACACCCCCAACGCGATCTTCCACTGAGCGGATCTGCTTCTCCACCACGCCGCGAGTTCTGTTTTCCAGTTGCTCACCTTCCTGCACCAGGCGATCAAAAAAACGGCCGGTATCCTCTTCTGCCTTAGTAAATGCACCTAAGCCAGCAAGCCAGATTTGACGGGCTGAATCCTTTATTTTTCCTGCCAACTGCGGATCATTCTCGGGCTTCTTGTCGTTTTCATCTGACATATAACAACCTCTGGGAAGCGAAAGTGCGCTTAAGGTGCCATTATATTACAGCTCGCAACTAAATTCAGTCGCCCTGAAAGCCGCATAACCACAAGCTTCAGTATTAAGGATGCGTTGCATATGACAAAATGATATTAACGAAAAGCGCTAGAAGCTTGAAGTGTTCAAAATATAGGCAATACTTGCTTATACTGGAGTCCCTGCTGACGCCGGTTTGTCTGGAAGTCTTTAATGGATACTACTCGCACGCCTCTGCCCGGCATTCCCGCCGGGCTTTTTTTGGTATTATATCTGCCGATTATATGCTTATACCAAAACTAGCTTTAGAGGAGCTTCTGAATGATTGATATTGCCTGGAGTAATTTTACTCCCTGGACCGCACTCACCGGCGGTGTGTTGGTCGGCCTCGCTGCCGCGAGTTTTCTTCTGCTGAACGGAAGGATTGCCGGAATCAGCGGCATTCTGGGCGGTTTTCTGGCCCCCACTGCCGGTGACATTAGCTGGCGAGTTGCTTTTTTAGCCGGTCTTATCGGTGCTCCCGGCCTGTGGATGCTGGTCACAGAGTTGCCACCTATCGAGATAGAAGCGGGATACCCTGCACTCATTATCGCGGGCCTTCTTGTGGGAGTTGGCACTCGTTACGGCTCAGGTTGCACCAGTGGTCACGGCGTTTGTGGCCTGTCGCGGTTATCTCCTAGATCACTGGCGGCAACCCTAAGCTTTATGTTCGCCGGCTTTGTAACCGTTTTCATTATCCGCCACGTTCTAGGAGTGTAATTTCATGAAATCTTCTATTGCGTCATTATTTGCTGGTTTGTTGTTTGGTCTGGGGCTTATTGTTTCCGGCATGGCAAACCCTGAAAAAGTTCTAGGCTTCCTCGACATTGCCGGCCTGTGGGATCCCTCTCTTGGTTTCGTAATGGGCGGGGCTGTTCTCGTTGGTGTATTTGCTTTTGCCATTGCACGAAAGAGAACCCTGTCGTTTCTCGGCCTGAACATGAAAATGCCTAGCCAATCTCATGTAGATAAGCGCCTGATCATCGGTGGTCTGCTTTTCGGTATTGGCTGGGGTATCGCGGGCATTTGTCCTGGTCCCGGCCTGGTAGGTTTGGGTGCGGGCGAAATCAAATCGGTCGTGTTTGTAGCTTCTATGGTGGCCGGCATGGGAATATTCGAGCTGATTGAGCGTAAGCGATCTAGTGTTCGTTCTGGTGGGCCCGGGGACGGCTGGGGCACCACCGCTAAGGGCTGAGTTGATTGACATTTTATCCTTCTGACAGATGCCATTGGCTGTGCCATGATGGCATCGTATTTTTACCGATTCCGGAGACGAAAACCCA
This sequence comes from Marinobacter sp. LV10R510-11A, assembly GCF_900215155.1. Lineage (NCBI taxonomy): Bacteria > Pseudomonadati > Pseudomonadota > Gammaproteobacteria > Pseudomonadales > Marinobacteraceae > Marinobacter > Marinobacter sp. LV10R510-11A. Next base: position 865,392 of record NZ_LT907980.1, on the reverse strand, counting down.
TGGATATCCGAAAGATCGATGACACACTTTCCGTCGCGCCCCAGATTACCTACGGCGATGTGGCAGAGGCCGCGAGGCTTGGCTTCAGAACGCTGGTGGCCAACCGCCCAGATCACGAAGAGTTTGGTCAGCCGGCCATGGCCGATATACAAGCCGCCGCCCTTGAAAATGGCATGACCTGGGTGTATATGCCTGTCGAATCTGGAAATGTGTCTGACGCTGACGTTGATCGTTTTGGTGCAATGATCCAGGATTCTGACAAGCCCGTATTAGCTTTCTGTCGCTCCGGAACCCGCTGTACTGTGCTTTGGGCGCTGAATGCTGCCCGCACCATTCCCGCTAAGGATGTGTTCAGCAAAGCCAGCAGTGCCGGATACGACATCAGCGGCCTTGCTCCGCGCATGGCACAGCAGTCTGATAACCAGTAATCATCGCTTAGTTTCAAACGATTAACGCTCAGGATCACCCCTCCCATGCAATATAAAGGTTCAGAGAACTTCAGGCACAACCAGCCGGAAAGGATTGGCGTGCTGGTAACCAACCTTGGTACACCGGATGCCCCGACCCCATCAGCTTTACGCCGTTACCTGGGGGAATTCCTCGCCGATCCGAGGGTCGTCGAGCTACCTCGCCCACTGTGGTGGCTGATCCTGCATGGCATCATCCTCCGCATTCGCCCCAAGCGCAGTGCAGCGGCTTATGCGAGTGTATGGCAGCCCGAGGGCTCACCATTGCTGATCCATACGGCAAAACAAGCTGAGGGCATTCAGGAAGTTTTGAAAAAGAAATATGGCACTGATGTGGTTGTTGGCTTTGCCATGCGTTACGGCAATCCGTCCATCCCAAGAGTGCTCGATGAAATGCAGCATCAGGGCGTGCGAAAACTAGTGGTACTGCCGCTTTATCCGCAGTATTCCGCGTCCACATCGGCATCTACCTTCGATGCCATCGCCAAGGACTTCGCAAAGCGCCGATGGCTGCCTGATTTGCGTTTCATCTCACATTATCCAGATTACCCGCCCTATATTGAGGCCATGGCTCAGCATATTGAAAGCCATTGGTCGAACCACGGGCGCAAGCAAAAGCTGGTGCTGTCCTTTCATGGGGTACCGCTGAAATATTTGACCAAGGGCGACCCTTACCACTGCGAGTGCCATAAAACGTCAAGACTTCTGGCAGAGCGGCTTGGGCTGACAAAAGAAGAGTACATGACCACGTTCCAGTCCCGTTTCGGCAAGGAAGAGTGGCTCAAGCCCTATACTGACGAGACGCTTAAAGCGCTTGCGGGGCAAGGCGTTAAGTCTATTGATGTGTTCTGCCCGGGATTTTCGTCTGACTGCCTGGAAACCATTGAAGAAATTGATGAAGAAAACCGCGGTTACTTTATGGAAGGCGGCGGCGAGGGGTTCAGCTACATAACCGCCCTGAACGCCACACCCGGGCACATTGATGCCCTGGTGCAGCTGATAGAAGAGAACCTGCAAGGCTGGAAATCTCCAGACAACCAACCCAGAACACTGGCCGCGCGCCAGACGTTTGCGGACGAACAGAAAAACGCCATCTATCCGGGTCGCGATCTTTGAAACGAAAGAACGTTCGGTAGCGTACGGTTGCAATACGAGCCCTGATGTAGACTTGGTGTTCAAGACCCCGGATTCGAGGCAAAAGCACCATGAGCACACCATCAGCATCGAGCTCCGAGTTCACCACTGACCCCAGATCCCTGAGGCAGACGCTCAGAGCATATTGCAAGCCACGCCTGGCACGCAGTATTGCGGAGCTCCTGATCACCGCACTCCCCTTTGCGTTGATCTGGGTTCTGATGTGGCTGGCGGTCAGTGCCGGATACTGGCCCCTAGCCCTGGTGTTGGCCGTCCCTGCCGCGGGATTCTTGGTACGACTGTTCATGATCCAGCATGACTGCAGCCACAGGTCGTTTTTCCATTCGCGGCGCGCCAATAACTGGGCGGGCCGTATCATCGGTGTGCTTACCCTGACTCCTCATGATTTCTGGCGTCATGCCCATAACCTGCATCATGCCAACTCCGGCAATTTGGACCGGCCGAGCGTTGGCGGGCTCGACACCCTCGCCGTGCGCGAATTCCAGGCCCTGCCGCGGTGGCAGCAATGGCGCTATCGCCTCTATCGCCACCCTCTGGTGCTATTCGGTTTCGGACCCATGTACACTTTTGTGGTGGACTACCGGCTGCCGTTCGGCTTCATGCGTGCTGGCTGGATGCCCTGGATCAGCACTCTGGGCACCAATGTGGCCATTGCGGTTCTGGCAACCGGCGCAATCTGGCTTGTCGGACTGGGACCTTTCCTGATGGTCCAGATCCCGATCACGCTGCTGGCCGCCACCATGGGGATATGGCTGTTTTACGTTCAGCACCAGTTTGAGACTACCTACTGGGAACACGACGAACACTGGGACGTGCATGACGCCGCGCTGCAGGGCAGTTCCTACTATGTACTGCCGGATATCCTGCGCTGGTTCAGCGCCAACATCGGCGTGCACCATGTTCACCATCTAGCCAGCCGTATCCCTTCCTACCGCCTGCCCGAAGTGTTGCAGGACTACCCCGAACTTCAGACATTCAGCCGGGTCACGCTGCGCGAAAGTATCGATTCAGTACACCTGGCGCTCTGGGACGAGGACAAACGGCGGCTGGTTTCCTTCAGGGAGGCGAGCCTCGGATCAGGAATCAAGTGTTAAGAAGGTCAGACCTCACATTTCACGGAACGAGATGGGGGTGACTCAGCTTAATCACTACCTATGAATTCGGCATGGAACACCGCTGCATCGGACACGGCCGCACAACCGGGGTCGTCCGCTAGGACGTTAAGCGCACTCAACGGTTTCCCCGCCAGCGCCTCGCTTACAGCATACGCGCTGTCAGCCAAAGCCTTGGCGTTGTAGCCGCCTTCCAGCATCAGTACCAGGCGGCCATCACATAGCTCGTCGGCCAGGTCGCTCATGCGCTGAGTGACGGCGGCATAGCCGGTTTCATCCATGTTGCAGACCATGTCAAGGTAATGGCAATCGAAGCCACTCGATACCAGCAGAATATCAGGCCGGAATGCGCGTGCCGCCGGGCGCACGACCTGTTCAAACACCTTCAGTAGTGCGGCGTTGCCAAAACCCGTGGGCAGTGGCACGTTGAGATGGTAACCGAGGCCCGCTCCAGTTCCGGTTTCAGCCAGCAGTCCGCTGCCCGGGTAGAACGGTGCCGCGCAGTGGCTATCGACCACCAGCACGCTGGGATCGTCATAGAAAATGGCCTGAGTGCCGTTGCCGTGATGCATGTCCCAGTCCCAGATCATGACCCGTTCGTTGCCGAGCGCTTTGCGTGCATGCGCCGCGGTGACCGCCAGGTTGTTATAAAGACAGAAGCCCCGGGCACGATCGGCCGGAGCATGATGGCCCGGCGGGCGCACGATGCAGAACGCCCGCTGGGCCTCACCGGCGGCGATAGCTTCAATCGCGCTGATTCCCGAACCGGCAGCCAAGCGAGCCGCTAGCACGCTGCCTGGCGATACTGCGGTCGTATCCTTGGCCAGCCAGCCGAATTGTCCATCCAGCGACTCGATGTGGGCCACATAGGCTGCATCATGTGCCCGCTCGAGCTGAGTGGCGCTGGCCGGGGCCGGCAGCATCCAGCGCAAGCCGTCGATAGGCTCCTTAAGCAGCTGATCGACAATCGCGGTCAGCCGATCCGGGCGTTCGGGGTGGCTATAGGTGTCCAGGTTGGCATTGGGGTACTGCAGCTCAATCATCGCCTTGACTGCGTCAGTCCATTCGGGACGGCCAGGATCCCAGCCGTGTGGATTGTGACCGAGCATGCGAAGGTCGTAATAGATCAATACGGACGCTGTCATAGCTGTCATCCAAGACATGATGTTTTCACCTGCCCATCTCAGCAGCGTGGATTATGCCAAAATGGGCACATGCCAACACAGTGCCATAATTGAGCGGGCAGGTCATGGCAGAGTCTAGTGTAGAAATCAGTGACGATAAAACCTGGTTAGCCCAGAGCACCAGCGCAGACAGGTCTTCAGAAGGAGGAATAAAATCTTGATTTTATGGAAAAATGGCGGTGGGCCAGGGATTCGAACCCCGGGTACGCTACTAACGTACGGCGGTTTTCAAGACCGCTGCATTAAGCCGCTCTGCCAGCCCACCGGTTTTCCATTGCTGCCTAGCGACAGCGGTGTGCATGATACCGGAATTGCCTGTACTGTCAACGCCCTGCTTAAAATTCCATGCATACTTCAACATTAACTGCTTTTAATGGAATCTGTAGGGTACTTTCATGTCGTAAATGATTGAAAGTTCAGAATTCGACATTACTATAGAGTGTAATTCTAGGTGATTGGCGTTTATCAGGCACCGCGCCTGGCGTCGACAACCAATTAAGCTGTATTAAACCGGAGATCAGAATGCAAAACAGACAGTACAATGCACAGCAGAACCACAAGGGCATGATTGCCCGTGGGTCCGCTACCGCACCCATCAGTGCTTCGGCGACCAAGGTTTTGCGCAACACTTACACCCTGCTTGCAATGACGCTGGTATTCAGTGCTGCCATGGCGGGCGTGTCCATGTCCATGGGTCTGAGCCAAGGCGCAAGCCTTGTATGCAGCCTGGGCGCTCTTGCTTTGATCTGGTTTGTGCTGCCGCGCACCGCCAATAGCTCTGCCGGCATTGCCGTTGTGTTCGCCTTCACTGGCCTGCTGGGTCTTTCGCTTGGTCCAAGTCTGCTGTATTACTTGCAGCTCAACAACGGCGGGCAGATAGTCATGCAGGCCCTAGGCGGCACTGGTGTGGTATTTTTCGCCCTGTCCGGCTATGTACTGACCACCAAAAAAGACTTCAGCTTCATGCGTGGCATGCTGGTTGCCGGCCTGGTTGTAGTGTTGGTAGCGGCTCTTGGCTCCATGGTTGCTGCAATGTTCGGGGTTGAGATCACTGCACTCAGCCTGGCCATCAGTGCTGCGATCGTGTTCCTGATGTCCGGTTTCATCCTGTATGACACAAGCCGTATCGTGAACGGTGGTGAAACCAACTACATCATGGCCACTACGGGCTTGTACCTGAACATCTACAACCTGTTCTTGGCCCTGTTGTATCTTACCGGCGCCTTCTCCGGCGATTAGTATCTGGGGTGCCTTTGGGCACGCCATAGTTAGCAAAAACCCCGGCCTTTGCCGGGGTTTTTGCTATTGCTACACTAACTAACAGGTACATTGGCTAACAGGTACACTGGCTTAACTTCAGGCAAGAACTGCAATCATGGCTGCTAACCTTCTGCAAAACTACACGCTGGTCATTACCGGGGCGCCCTATTCTTCCCAAGCTCCGCAGACGGCCCTGTCCTTCGCTCGGGCGGCAGTCGCTGCAGGCCATACATTGGACAGAGTATTTCTCTATGGTGATGGAGTGCATCTTGCCTCAGCGCTCGCTGCACCGCCTTCAGACGAAACCCATTGGCCTGCTGAATGGGCAAGGTTCCTGAAAGATAACGCCATACCCGGGGTCGCCTGTATCGCTTCTGCGTTAAGGCGTGGGCTGGTAGACAGTGCAGAACAAAAACGGTATGAGCTGCCGGCCAGCAACCTGCTGGAGCCTTTCATTATTGCCGGGCTTGGTGAGTGGGTTGAAGGCACCATGGCGTCGTCACGCGTTCTTTATTTCCATGGGGGAGGCTGAACATGAGCACGTTGATTGTAATTGACCAACCTCCATACGGAACCTGGGCTGGCCGTGAGGCCCTCGACATGGCCTTTTCGCTGGCTGCGTTTGACCAATCCGTGTCGCTGCTTTTTACCGGCGCGGGCGTTAACTGGCTACGGAGATCCCAGGAAACCAGCGGCATTGAACAGAAGTCCGTGGAAAAGAACCTTTCCGCAGCACCCATTTTCGGCGTAGAAGCTATGCACGCAGACGCAGCGGCCTGCACCCAATATGGGCTCGCCCTGGAAGATATGGTGGCAGGTGTCGTCATGACTGAAAGCAGTTCGGATCTGCTGCATCAATACGCACACACTGCCTTTGCTGGTTGATACCCAAACACGCTCTAACAGAGCGGGAACCCGTTATGACACCCATTCATACCCTTCACATTCTGAACAAAGTGCCCGGTCATCCGCGCACAGCGCAGTGCAAGCACGCGCTCAGGCCCGGGGATGCGCTGTTGCTTACTGAGAGTGCGGTGCTCGCACTTGCTGTATCGGGCGGGCATGACCCCAGCATTCCCGTTTATGCACTGGCGCCGGACGCTGTAGCTCGCGGTGTTGGGCAGTGCGGCGCTAAGGTGACCCTTGTGGACTTCCCGGCCATGGTTGATCTGACGGTTCAGGCCCAACACATAATCAGCTGGTGATCCATGACAAAGCTTCTAATGCCTGCAAGAAATAATGAGGGTTTTCTCGAAAACGCACGCGACTGGTCACCTGAAATTGCAGCGACAATTGCGGAAGATGACCACATAGGTCTTGATGAGAAACACTGGGAAATCATCACGTTTCTTCGCTTGTTTTACAAAGAACATGAACTGTCGCCGCCCTCCAACCGGTTGTTCGTCAAAGCGGTGAGGGAGGCTTTAGGTGAAGACAAGGGGAACAGTATTTATCTTATGCAGTTGTTTCCTGGCACCCCTGCAAAAACAGCGTGCCGCATAGCCGGTCTGCCACGGCCGACAAACTGCCTTTAGGGTGTATCTGGCGGCTGCTTTCGGCGCTCTAGGTCAGCGGCGCTGCCCAGTAAGCTACTGAGGCCGTTTTCAAACAACCCTGAACCGAACTTGAGGAACTGCCGGGTCGATTCTTTTACGGTGCCATCCCAGGCGCTTTCAGGCAGCTCCCGAATGGTGTCGGCAACGCCCTTTTTCACTCCAAGCGCCACTCGCGGTTCAATTTCCTCTGTCGCCGCTACAAGCTCAGCTACCTTGCGATCCAGGTAAGGCCGAACCACCAGTGCCCAAAAGCCCCAGAGAACAACAAAAACAGCAGCAGCCGTCACAAAAAACTGTGTAGTAAGTGTAGTAAATAGTGCCCAGGCAGGCATGGCGCCCTCCTTTAGGTCAGTGCAAAAAACTGAACGGCTCCAGCCAACGCGCCGAATATGCCGCCAATAAACATGAGCTGAATCTCTTCCTCGCGAAATGCAGGGCGAAGTATATCCTGGAACTCCGCCGGCCGGAGTGCTCTCATTTGTCCGGCTAGCACGCCGGCGACAACCGGTGCTCGCTCCTTATTAAAGCTCGGATCGCTGAACACATCGTGGGTCGCAAGCACCGCCTGCTCATTCATCGCTTTCTTCAAGTCGGTATAGCCGCTCATACCAACCGTTATTTGGGCACCGAGTTTCATTAGCAGAGAGTTATCCAGCAAAGGCCTTAGGTGCTTTTGTATAATGGCCCGGGTGCGGTCGCCCCCGCTACCGTTAAGCATGGCGTCAGCCACTTTTTCCACCGTGATCAACTCTTCTGCAACCAGCTTTGCCCAGATATCACTGATTTCTGGCTGGCGTCGTAAAAATAACCCCTGAATCTTCCAGAACAGAAACCGACGGGGCTTTAGCGGCGCAAAGATCAGATTAATGGCCAGCCAGTTCGTAATAAAGCCGATCAAAAACCCGCCAATAGGCAGCAGCCAGGGTGTTGGGTAGGCAGACCAAGCTGGTGCGAGAAAGCAGCCCAGAATTCCGCCAATAATAGCTCCGCGGTTGATAACCGACTTGAGTTCAACCGAACCCGCTTGTTTGAATATGCGATTCATGAGGTCTGGGTGTTGTTTCAGTTCACGACTCAGCAGCGCTTTTAGGTCGACCAGTTCATCAAGGTCATCCCCAAAATCATCGACCAGATCCTCAACCCGAGCCGGTAGCTGCTCCCGGGCCCATCGGTAAATCCGTCGGCGTAAAAATAAGGGCAGATTATCCCAGAGTACCGGTTGGATTTCGTACATAACTTCATCAATATACTCATCCAGCCGCGGTGTTACCTGGGAGATCACCTGTTCAATAATGCGCTGGGGTTCAAGCTTCTGATAAACGGCATTTAAATCGCCAAATTGCCGAAGCGTTCGGTCAATACAGATATGAGCCATTTTCTCGGATTTACGTGGAATAACACCCTGCCAGCCGATGGCACCAACACCCATAAACTTTACCGGATAGAAAGACATCTGTATGGCAAGCCAGTTGGTAAACCAGCCTACCAAGGCGGCCGTAATGGGCACGGACAGAAGCGCAGCGTCAAACAAGTGGAACCCCGGTTATACAAATGCAGATGAAGCATCTGCATATTATGTCATTTATAGTCCGGCGGGCCAGCAGCTACCGCCTCTATCTATAATGCAGATCATGCGGCAGCCAGGATTCTGTAACATTGGCCGAACCGCCATTGTCCTACAGCAAGTAGAGCAGCGTTTTGCGGGTATGTGTGGGAACTAGGCAGGTTTTACGAGATGTCACTGACATAACGAGGTTTTATTTTCCGGAAACACCTGCACAGCAATGGTCAGGTGTTTCCGTAATCGAGCGAACGGCTGCCCTTTAGCTGGGCAGTTGATCACTACTGGTAGTAAGCGTTCTCAGTCTGTGTGTGATCTGTTACATCACGCACTGTTGTTATTTCCGGTACCCTGTCCTTGAGCGTCGTTTCAACACCCTGCTTCAGAGTAAGGCTTACTGCGGAACAGCCCTGGCAGCCGCCGCCAAAACGTAAAACAGCAACAGATCCATCAACGATTTCAACCAGTGACACTTCGCCGCCGTGTGAAGCCAAGTTGGGGTTGATTTCCGAAGCCAACACGTAGTTTACTCGGTCAGGCAGTGGCGCGTTTTCATCAACGCTTGGAACCTTGGCGTTCGGCGCCTTGATTGTGAGCTGGCCGCCCATCTGATCCTTGGAGTAATCCACATACGCTTCTTCGAGGAAGGGGACGGAGTTATGATCCAAGTACAGCGTGAATCTTTTCAGATCGACCTGCTCATCGGTAGGTACAATCTCGTTAGGAGGGCAATAAGCCAAGCAGGTTTCTGCATTTTTGGTACCTGGCTGCGTTACGAAAATTCGTACACCCATGCCTTCCACATCCTGCTTTTCAATAAGCTCCGCAAGATAATCCCGTGCGGGATCTGTCACAGTAACCAAAGTCATGTTTTCAACCCGTTGGTAAGTTCAGAGTCATTTTAGGGGAGTTCGCGCCAACATGAAAGACCAAGTAAATTAGTTGGTCTTTCATGGGGTAGTCACTTTCCCGTACCACACGCCCCGCGCACCACACTTGACGCAAGTAAAGAATAACTACGGACGGAACTACGACTGGCGCTGACATTTTTGCTATCATCCCGCGCCATTGAAGCAAATACGCCGTTAATAACGACATCCGGAATACTGACTATGACCGATCGCGACATTCGCCTGACACAACTTCACAAAGCCCTGCGGGAACGCATTGTGATTCTTGATGGTGGTATGGGAACCATGATCCAGAACCTGAAGCTGGACGAGCAAGCGTTCCGGGGCGATCGGTTTGCCGACTATGACCGTGAGGTACAGGGCAACAATGACCTGCTGAATCTTACTCAACCTGCCCTCATGCGGAACATACACGCCGACTACCTAGATGCTGGCGCGGACATTATTGAAACCAACACCTTCAACTCAACCCGCGTGTCTCAATCGGATTATGGCCTAGAAGAGTTCTCCAAAGAGCTGAACGTGGCCGCTGCAAAGTTTGCACGACAGGTGGCGGATGAATATACCGCCAAAGACCCCTCTAAACCCCGGTTTGTAGCAGGCGCTGTTGGACCCACTTCGAAAACCGCCTCGTTATCTCCCGATGTGAACGACCCAGGCTTCCGAAACACTGATTTTCAAACCTTGGTCGACAATTACTACGAATCGGTAGAAGGCCTGGTTGAAGGCGGTTGCGATATAATCCTCATCGAAACCATTTTCGATACTCTGAACGCGAAAGCAGCGATTTACGCCACACAGCAGTATTTTTTAGACAGTGGTACCGAACTGCCGATCATGATTTCCGGAACCATTACCGATGCGTCTGGTCGCACGCTGTCTGGCCAAACCACTGAGGCATTCTGGAACTCCATCGCCCATTCTCGCCCGATTTCAGTGGGCTTGAACTGTGCCCTGGGTGCGGATGCATTACGCCCTTACGTGGAAGAGCTGTCAGCCAAAGCCAACACCTATGTTAGCGCACACCCCAACGCGGGCCTGCCTAACGAATTTGGTGAGTACGATCAAACGCCTGAAGAAATGGCAGAAACCATTGAAGGTTTTGCGCGGGATGGCTTTCTAAACATCATTGGCGGGTGCTGTGGTTCCACCCCGGAACACATAGAAGCGGTCGCAAAAGCCGTATCCAAGTACCCACCACGGAAGATACCTGAGCGCCCGGAAGCTTTACGTCTTTCTGGCCTTGAGCCCTTCACCGGCGATGAGAACACCCTGTTTATTAACGCGGGTGAGCGGACTAACGTAACCGGCTCCAAGCGGTTCCTACGCCTGATTAAAGAAGAGCAGTACGAAGAAGCCCTAAGCGTAGCTCGGGATCAGGTAGAAAACGGGGCCCAGATTATCGACATCAACATGGACGAGGGCATGCTGGAGTCCAAGGAGGTGATGGTCATCTTCCTGAATCTGGTTGCCTCCGAGCCGGACATCTCCCGTGTGCCCATTATGCTCGACTCTTCCAAATGGGACGTGATCGAGGCTGGGCTGCGTTGCATTCAAGGCAAGGCGGTGGTGAACTCCATCAGCCTGAAGGAAGGCGAAGACGAATTCATCAAACGCGCCCGAGACTGCATGCGATATGGCGCCGCAGTGGTGGTCATGGCCTTTGATGAAGACGGACAGGCGGACACCTATGAACGCAAAACCGAAATCTGTAAGCGCTCTTATGACGTTTTGATTGGCATTGGCTTCAACCCCGGTGACATTATTTTCGACCCGAACGTTTTCGCCATTGCTACAGGTATCGAAGAGCACAACAACTACGCCGTGGACTACATAAACGCCGCGCGTTGGATTCGGGCAAATTTGCCCCACGCGTCTATTTCGGGCGGTGTGAGTAACGTTTCCTTCTCCTTCCGTGGCAACGATATCGTGCGTGAGGCCATCCACTCGGTCTTTCTCTACCACGCAATCAAAGCCGGCATGAACATGGGTATTGTAAACCCCGGCCAGCTGGTGATTTACGACGAGATCAATCCAGAGCTGAAAGAACTGGTTGAGGATGTTGTACTTAACCGCCGCGATGACGCCACTGATCGCCTTCTGGAAATTGCCGAGCGCTACAAGGGCAAAGGCGGCAAGACCCAGGAGGAAGATCTGGCGTGGCGTGAGTGGCCAGTCACTAAGCGTCTGGAACACTCCTTGGTAAAAGGTATTACCAACTTTATTATTGAAGACACCGAAGAGTGCCGTCAGCAAGCCGAGCGCCCAATTCACGTCATTGAAGGCCCGTTGATGGACGGCATGAACGTGGTCGGCGACCTGTTCAGTGACGGCAAGATGTTCTTACCCCAAGTGGTCAAAAGTGCCCGGGTGATGAAACAGGCAGTGGCACACCTGATTCCGTTTATTGAAGCGGAGAAATCTGAGGGCCAGCGCGCCAAAGGCAAAATCCTGATGGCCACGGTAAAAGGCGATGTGCACGACATCGGCAAGAACATCGTGAGCGTGGTGCTGCAGTGCAACAACTATGAGGTCATCGACATGGGCGTTATGGTGCCCTGCGACAAAATTCTCGCCGCTGCCAAAGAGTACGATGTAGATATTGTTGGGCTAAGCGGACTGATCACCCCATCATTGGATGAAATGGTGCACGTTGCCCGGGAGATGCAGCGCCTCGACTTCCACCTGCCCTTGATGATTGGCGGGGCAACCACGTCGAAAGCACATACCGCGGTAAAAATTGAACCCCACTATAAAAACGACATTGCCCTGTACGTATCGGATGCCTCCCGGTGCGTTAGCGTTGCCTCGCAGCTTCTTAGTGAGACTGCCAAGCCCAAGTTAGTAAGCGACGCCCGCGACGAATACGACAAAATCCGCGAACGGCGCAAACACAGGGGTGATCGCACCAAGCTCGTCAGCCTGAAAGAAGCACGGGCGCGGGCTCCAAAAATTAATTTCGAAAACTACGTGCCGCCCAAGCCTGCTTTCACCGGTATTCGGTTATTTGAAGAGTATGATTTGGCCGAGCTAGAGCCCTACATAGATTGGACGCCATTCTTCATTTCTTGGGACATCGCCGGCAAATACCCACAGATTTTCGACGATCCCAAGCGAGGCGAAGCCGCCCGCAACCTGTTCGATGATGCCCAGATCATTCTTCGCAAGATGGTTGATGAAAAGCGCGTAAGTGCCTCGGGCGTCATAGGTTTCTGGCCTGCACATCGCCGCGGTGACGATATTGTGGTGTACACAGACGAAAGCCGAAGCGAAGAGCTGACCACCCTGCACCACCTGCGTCAGCAGGATGACAAGGCTCCGAATAAATCCATGATGACGCTGTCTGACTTTGTGGCTGAAAAAGGCACAGAGCATTGTGACTATATTGGCGGTTTTGCGGTGACCACCGGTATAGGTGCAGAAGAAATGTCGTTGGAATATAAAAACGCCAACGACGACTATAACGCGATCATGGTGAAAGGCTTGGCAGACCGCTTGGCCGAAGCTTTTGCCGAACGCATGCACCAGCGAGTACGCAAAGAGTTCTGGGGCTATAACAGCGATGAAACATTAGGCACCGAAGACCTGATCAAAGAGCGCTATCACGGAATCCGCCCAGCGCCTGGCTACCCCGCCTGCCCTGACCACACAGAGAAAGCGACACTGTTCGAACTCCTAGACGCCACCGCGCAAACGGGCATCGAGATGACAGAGAGCTTTGCTATGTTCCCGACTGCCGCAGTGTCGGGCTGGTACTTCTCGCACCCCGAATCCAAGTTTTTCGCGGTGGGTAAAATTGGCGTAGATCAGGTTGAAGACTATGCTGAGCGTAAAGGTCTTTCCAAAGCGGAAACAGAACGTTGGTTGGCACCCAGCCTCGCTTATGATCCAGATGAGTAAAAGCTAAATTTACACGCAGATAGGATGAATTTTATGACAAAGTCGTCTGGCACAGAGACTGATAAAAACAAAAAGCCTCGGGGCCCCAGCGTTTTTAAAGTGATGCAGAGCGTCGCAGCCGGCGCCCTAGGGGTTCAGTCCAGCAAGCACCATGGAGAAGATTTTGGTAGCCACAGCCCGTGGCCCTACATTATCGGTGGCTTGCTGTTCACAGCCCTCTTTATCGGCACACTCGTACTGATTGTGCAGTTAGCACTCTCCGGGCAGTAGCGTTACTGGCCGGACACCCACATCACAGCAAATGTAACCACAAGCGCAATAATCAATACGGCAGCTATGGCATCGACCTGGCTGTCTGATTGCATTAACTTCTTCATTATTTGCTCCTTTCCCGAGTTTATTGCATCAAAATTTAGTGAAGCAGGCCAACACCATCGCCTCCCCCATCAGTAAAGCAGTAAATTGACATTCGTCTAGCCCGCAACGCACCGGCTTATCGCTTGAATCGATAATCATATCTTGAAATAATCGTTTCTAGAATAAGAATGGCCTGCTATCCTTCGTTTCAGATATAAGGCTCCCGATTTTCGGGCGCAACCCTACAGTCCGGAATCGAACTCCCTTGGGTGCATGCCGCTACGATATTATTGTACAGGACTTTCCTTTATGTACGTATACGATGAGCACGACCGGCAAATGGCCGCCGAGCGGGTTGCACAGTTCCGCGATCAGACCGAACGGGCGCTGGCTGGAGAGCTGGAGGAAGACGAATTTCTTCCTTTGCGCCTCCAGAACGGGCTTTACATCCAACGGCTAGCACCCATGCTGCGTATCTGCGTACCTTACGGCATGCTGCGTTCTGTTCAACTGCGCCGTCTGGCACGTATTACGCGGGATTACGATAAAGGCTACGCACACTTTACCACGCGCCAGAACGTACAACTTAACTGGCCTGCTTTGGAAAGTGTGCCTGATATTCTCGCTGAGCTGGCAGAGGTGGAAATGCACGCCAACCAAACCAGCGGCAACTGCATCAGAAACACCACCACAGATCAGTTTGCGGGTGCGCAAGCCGACGAAATTACGGATCCCCGGCCCTACTGCGAAATTATTCGCCAGTGGTCGACTTTTCATCCGGAATTCGCGTACCTGCCCAGAAAATTCAAAGTGGCTGTCAATGCGTCTGAAAAAACAGACAGAGCAGCCATTCAGGTGCACGACATTGGCCTCCAAATCGTGCGTAATGAAGCCGGCGAGTTAGGTTTTCGGGTACATGTAGGCGGCGGGCTTGGGCGCACACCCATGGTTGCTCCTGTAATCCGTGAATTTCTACCTGAGCTGGATCTACTGACCTATCTTGAATCTGTTCTCAGGGTCTATAACCGTTACGGTCGCCGTGATAACAAGTTTAAGGCCCGTATTAAGATCCTGGTAAAAGCCCTAACCCCAGAAGGCTTTGCAGAGAAAGTGGAATCTGAGTGGGCGCACATTAAAGATTCTCCTACCCGGCTCACTCCGGAGGCTATCGAGCGCGTCCAGGGTTACTTTACCGAACCCGATTATGCACAGTTGGACAACGCAACTGAGTTGCTTGCACAGCAAAGGTTCGAAAACCGTACATTTGATCAGTGGCTGCAGCACAACATAGACACCCATAAAAAGCCCGGTTACGCCATTGTATCGCTGACCTTGAAGGAAACCGGAACGCCTCCGGGAGACGTCACCGATAAGCAGTTTGAGCAGATTGCAGACCTTGCAGACGAATACAGTTTTGGTGAAGTACGGGTAACACACCATCAAAACGTGGTGCTCGCAGATGTGCGCCAGGATCGCTTACTGGAGCTTTGGCAACAGCTCGGCCCCATGGGCTTTGGCACCGCCAACCTGCACACTCTAACGGATATTATCTGCTGCCCGGGCGGGGATTTTTGTGCTCTGGCAAATGCCAAGTCAATTCCCGTTGCCGAGGCCATTCAGCGACGCTTTGATAACCTCGATTACCTGTACGACATTGGCAATATCGACCTGAATATCTCCGGGTGCATGAATGCTTGTGGCCACCACCATGTGGGCAACATTGGTGTTCTGGGTGTCGATAAAAAAGGCCAGGAGTTTTATCAGGTAAGTCTTGGCGGCGCGTCACAGCACGATGCTTCTATCGGCAAGATTCTGGGGCCGTCTTTCGCCCGGGATGATATGCCCGACGTGATTGCGAAGATTATTGATGTGTACGTTGATAAGCGTACGGAAGAGGAGTCTTTCTTGGACACCTACCGCCGTGTTGGTATCAGTCCTTTCAAGGAGCGGGTTTATGCCTGATATTATTTTCCGAGATGGCAGCGTCCGTCAAAACCCTTGGGTTGTGGTTCAACGGCGTGAAAACGGTGACTCTCCGGATATTCCTGAGCAGCAAAAAGCGCTGATTCCAGCAGATCTGTGGATTGAAAATCGTGAACAGTTTGCCGGGAACGACGATATCGGCGTTTGGTTAGATAGCCATGATGAGCCAGGCGTTCTGGCGGATCACGTTCATGAGCTGCCTTTGATTGCGGTTAACTTTCCGAAGTTTAGCGATGGCAGGGGCTATAGCACTGCGAGATTGCTGCGGGAGCGTTTTGGCTACAAAAATGAGCTGCGGGCCATTGGTGATGTGTTGCTGGATCAGCTTCAATTTATGAAGCGCTGTGGCTTTGATACTTATGAGTTGCGGCCGGATAAAGATATTCGTAAGGCTGCGCGGTCTTTGAACTTCTTCAGCCAGGGGTATCAGGCTGCTACGGATACGGACTTGCCTTTGTTTCGGCGTCGGGCTTCTTAGTTCCGAACGCTGGAGTACGCAGTTAGGGCCGAAGAGCTTATCAAAACACGCTGTGAATACGTCCGTGTACGCTCGGCTCCGCCATCCATGGCTCCGCACGGTTTTGATAAGCCCTTCGACCCTAACTGCTCAAACTATGGCATTTCAGATCGCGTGATCTAAAACGATTTTCCCTGCTGATTCGCCTTTCAGGAACGCTTTCAGCGCTTCATCGAGATCAGCACGGCCAATCTGCTTTGCAGACGCTTCTGCCTTCGGGCATTTCCAGGCGCTCGCGAATCTATTCCACACAGCTTCTTTCTCAGCCAACGGAATTTCTACCGAATCCACACCCAGAAGGTTTACACCACGCAGAATAAACGGCAGAACCGTAGTCTGAAGTTGTGGCCCTGCAACTAGGCCACAGCAGGAAACTGAACCGCCCGGCTGGATCTGTTTAAGCAGTTCAGCCAGAGGTGTCCCGCCAACCGTGTCCACGGCGTTGGCGAAGGCCGGCTTCAGCATGGGTTTCTTATCTTCAGCCAGTGCGTCACGCCCTACTACCTCAGTAGCACCAAGTTCTTTCAAGCTTGCAACGTGATCGGCTTTGCCGCTGATGGCTACAACATCAAAGCCCAGCTTTGCCAGAAGTTCTACCGCAATGCTGCCCACGGCTCCGGAGGCGCCCGAAACGGCGACTTTGCCTTGCTCTGGCTTGGCACCCATGGTTAGGAGCTTCTGGACGCTCAAGCCGGCTGTCAGGCCCGCGGTGCCGTAGACCATTGCAGTTTCGGATTCCCAGCCGGCAGGCGTAGATACGCACCAAGCGGAAGGCACGCGAATGTATTCGCCAAAGCCGCCGTCGGTGTTCATGCCCAAGTCGTAGCCGGTTACGATCACTTGGCTGCCAACAGCCGGGGTTCCGGTGGCGGATTCGACAACTTCGCCAGCAGCATCGATGCCCGGTGTGTGGGGAAACGAGCGGGTGACACCCTTGTTGCCGGAGGCAGAGAGCGCGTCTTTGTAATTCAGTGATGAGTAGCTGACTTTTATCAGGACCTCACCCGGCGGGAGATCTCTGGTGCTAAGAGTCTGTTCGGCGCCTTTATAGGCGCCATCCTGTTCCTCGACACGCCAGGCTTTGAATTGGGTTTCGCTCGTCATGATCTTCCCCGTTTGCTGTTAGCTACTGAATTTTCTGGTTGCGAAAAGCGCTCAGAACCTTCCATACACTGTGCTCGAGTGCTGCACTGGTTGCCAGCCCGAGCTTCTCCGGCAGGGTTCGTTTGCGCTGGAATGACACGGAGACTACGTCTGCGCGGTCGCAAGCTTCAATGAGAAATTCGTCTGAGGTTTTGATTTCATCGATGAGTTTTACCTCAAGCGCCCGCTTACCGAACCAAATATCACCCGTTGCTACCGCCGCAATATCAAGCTCAGGACGGCGTTCACTGACATAGTCTTTGAATAGGACATGGGTATCTTCCAGGTCATCAAGAAATTTCTGACGGCCTTTGTCGGTGTTTTCGCCGAAGATGGTCATGGTGCGCTTGTGCTCACCCGCGGTGAGTATTTCGAAATCCACGTTGTTTTTCTTGAGCAGGCGGTGAAAATTCGGTAGCTGAGCCACCACGCCAATTGAGCCAAGAACCGCGAAAGGTGAGGCAATGATTCGGTCTGCAACACAGGCCATCATGTAACCGCCACTAGCGGCAACCTTATCGACGCACGCGGTAAGATGGATACCTTTACTGCGGATACGATCCAGTTGCGCTGCCGCGAGGCCGTAGGAGTGCACAAGGCCACCGCCGCTCTCGAGGCGAATGACTACTTCATCCTTATCTTGCTCGGCAACACTCAATACCGCAGAGATGGCACGACGAAGCGGTTCAGTATCACTGGCTTTTATATCACCATCAAAATCGAGCACATAGATACGCCCTGGCGCTTCTTTAACAGCGCCTGCATCTCCTTTCTTTGCTTTTCCGGCTTTCTTTTCTGCTTTATCTTCTTTCTTTTTTGCTTTGCTCCAAGCTTTCAGCTCGTGTTCGGACATGAGCCGAGCTTGAATGGTCTCACGAAGCTTGCGGTACTTTTCGTTGAGCTTAAGAATCTGCAGCTCACCGTCATCTTCATGATCGCCCCGGTCTTTGTGGGTAGCAGAGACAATAATGGACACAACCACCACTGCTGCAACAACAAAGGTGATCACTTTCGCCAAAAATAAACCGTATTCAGTCAGAAACTCCAAAACGCTTCTCCAGGAAGTTATGCAAGCACGAGAGTGTAACTTACCGAAACTCTGGTGATAAGCAGAGCAAATAAATTAAAACAAGCGTTCGATCGAGCTTGACAGGGGTAACATCTCACCATAAAGTCGATTTGCGAAGTCGGCTCTACCCGGCTACCGCCAAGGCGATCAAAGCTAGGCACGTAAAGCCGTTATCATGACAAGACAACCATCAAAAAGGGTAAAACAATGTCTGTAGATCAAATCTTTGAAAAACTCGAGAAAAATTTCAACGCAGACGCAGCTCAGGGCCTAGACCTGGTGTTTCAGTTTGATATCGAAGGCGACAAGAGCTACAACTTGGTCATCAATGACGGCACTTGCAAGCTGAACGACGGCGCTCACGCTGATCCTTCTGTAACGCTGATCATGAATGCTGAAACTCTGGAAGGTATCGTGTCCGGCGAAACTGACGGCATGCAAGCCTTTATGGCAGGCCAGCTTCGCGCCGAAGGCGACATGATGTTGGCCACAAAGCTGGGTGAGCTGTTCAACATGGGCTAATACCGCCCCGTTGAGCTCACAAAAAACCCGCGCTAGGCGCGGGTTTTTAATTGTGTAAAGCCTATTCGCTAGAACATCATTACAGCCCTACATCATCCATCGATGTTTCCGCCAGTCTGAGCAGGTCGGCATTACTCTCCTCACGCTTACCAATGCTTTCAATATAATACTCAAGAGATGTCAGAGCATCTGCCAGCGCTTCCAGAACCTGAGTTTCGGGCGCTTCACGGGCGTCTAATAAACGCTCCTGAATGGATGCAGCAACACGCTTAAGAACGTGAGCTGCCCCGGGATCATTTACCATCTTCAGTCCGCCCCAAATACTGTGCAAAGTAGCGGGCAGATTAGCGAGGTGAAGCTTGTCGTAATCTGATTCCACAAAGGCTGTAATCGCACGCTTGGCTAACGTGAGCGCACCACGGGCCTCATCGGCAACGACATAGACTGCTTCTTGGAAATAGATGGATTGCTCACGGCTTCGCTCACTGCCTGCCAGTGCGTCTGTCTCTGCTGTGATTCCGCGGCTAACAATTTGCATAACCGCATCTTCAATACTCAATACCGAATCGGCGAGACGAAAAAGCTCCTCCTCACCAGGCAACCGGGATTCAGCTTCCCATGTGCGAAGCGTAACCGCCTCTTCGCGAGCTATGGTTGCCAGGCGATTAAGGCCCAGCATAAGCAGTGTATTCCCAAGACGTTCCAGAGTTTCCGCTATGGATGAGAGCTCGGCCAAATCCGGCTCAATGCCTCGCTCTATGATATCGAGCTTATCTTTGAGTTGGTTGAGTTCATCCTGCAAGGCTTCGGAAAGAGATTCCAGCACATCCGTGCCCGGGCCATACAAGCGCCGTGCGTGGGCATCAAGAATGGAATCTGAAAACTCGGCCGGAACCAACTGGAAAGCAGACAGAACACGAGTGGCTTCGGGATTGCCGGAACCACTGCGGTAAACTAGGTAAACAAGATCACGAATGAGCGAGTCAGGCGCGTCCTTAGCGGTTGCGACCTTACCGACATAAACCAATTCCCGTGAATACTTTTCGATACGCATAAACATGCGCTTGCGGGCTTTGGTAAAGGTCATGGCGCGGTCTACCATGGTGTCTGCGGCAATTGCGACGAGACACCACATTTGACCCATGGGCGCGCCCTGACACAAGCGGGCAAAACCCCGTGCGGCGCGGCCTATAAGTTTTTGACTGACCACCGGGTTCCGATCCCTGAGTATGCCCAGCAAGGCTACCTGAAAGGTAAGGCGCATGCGCCGGGCAACGATCTCGTATTCGGCGTCAGTGCCTTCGAACGCCTGAACCGACAGGCCTGAGCAAAAATCCGGGCGGTCTTTAACATCAACTTCGAAGAAGCAGGATTCCGGGTAGGGTTTTTCGCGACGGGCTTCTCGCAGTTCGTTGATAACTGGCAGCAGCAGTTCAGGGTGATCCGCGCGCTGCTGATGGTAGTATTCTACGTAGCGGCGAAGGATAAATAGCGCACTGTTCAACGTGGTAAGCAGGATGTTCTTGTCGTCGTTTGCGCCGACAGGTACATCGTTTGCCATGGAGACCGCTTCTTGGCAGAGCAGCGTACCGCCGCGAAGTTCCACCAGAATGAAGATGCCACGAAGCTGATTCAGGAAATCCAGGCAGTTCTGCAAATCCTCCCCGCTCTCACGGTTTTCCTGAAAGCGCTCAAGACTGGATTCTGCCTGCTTGATGGTCTGCTCTATTTCACTTTTGACCAGATCAAACGACTGCGATTTCGTCGCCAGAGACGATTGAACCATAAACGCTTCCTATTAATCTGCGGAGACTACCGCACCGTCTTGGTGAGCTGTGGCCTGACAATGACGCGTGCCAAACTTTTTTATAAGTAGGATCACTCTTCCCGACTAAAGTGCACGACCAGAAAACTGGCGAACTTATCACTACTTATAACATAAAACTCAAGGGCCTCAACAAAGCCGGAATGTAACAAATGGTACAGGCAGACCCAGTTCTCATTCTGCGCCTTCCAGTTTGCTCCAAACCGTACCGCCGGCCTTTTTTTCCAAAGCCGTCATGAACGCCTGATGGGCTTTATTCTCGGCTTCAGTGGCTTTAACAATAGCCAGCTCAGGACGATCTGAACTCACTCTGCGAATACCGCCAGAACCACCCCCATTTTCAGACCCTGCATCGAGAGACAACGCGGTTTGTCCACCCGTGAGCAGCAGGTACACTTCTGCAAGGATTTCCGCATCCAGCAGCGCTCCGTGGAGCTCTCGGTTGCTGTTATCAACGCCATAGCGTTTGCATAGGGCGTTCAGGTTGTTCTTCTGGCCTGGGTGCTTCGCGCGGGCGAGGGCAAGGGAGTCCACAACGCCACAGTGGTCGGCGGTTTTTCGCACCGGTTTAATCCGTCCAAACTCTGAATCCATGAAACCGATGTCGAACGCGGCGTTATGAATAACGAGTTCAGCGCCTTTTATAAATTCAAAAAACTCATCAGCGACAGCCGAAAACTTTGGCTTATCCACGAGAAATTCATTGGTAATGCCGTGGATGGTAATGGCCTCCGCTTCCACTTCCCGCTCGGGATTGACGTAAACATGGTAGTTGCGGCCTGTTAATTGGCGCTCCACCATCTCCACACAGCCAATCTCGATAATCCGGTGCCCTTCTGCGGGGTCTAAACCCGTTGTTTCTGTATCCAGTACAATTTGTCTCATATATTCCACACAGGTTCCGTTCAGAGTGTGCTTCAGCTGCCAATCAGCTCGGCAACACCCTTGTTCGCAAGTTCGTCCGCCAGCTCGTTATCCGGGACACCTGCATGGCCTTTAACCCAGTGCCAGCTAACTTCATGCTTTGTGGTTTCCAAATCAAGCTCTCGCCACAGATCGTCGTTTTTCACGGGTTTTTTCGCCGCGGTTTTCCAGCCGTTTCGCTTCCACCCTGAAAGCCACTCAGTAATACCCTTACGCACATACTGAGAATCTGTATAAAGCTCCACTTGGCACCCGCGATTAAGTACCTTCAAACCTTGAATAGCCGCGAGTAACTCCATGCGATTATTGGTGGTTTGCCGTTCGCCGCCATGCATGGTTTTACAGACACCGCCGTAACGGAGTACAACGCCCCAACCACCTGGCCCTGGGTTGCCTTTGCAGGCTCCATCGGTATACACAATTACCTTTTCGGACATTAAAACTCCTGCTTCTATATAGGTCTGATGGCCCCATAATGGCCGGTCAATCTTCAGGGTGGTTCCGGTTCTGTGAAGGGCAGCCTCTAGATGCGCCTGCTGTGCTGGTTCCGGACAACCCCATAACCTTCTTCTGGCGCCATTGGCTCCGTTGTGGAATCCGGGCGCAAACCCGTTTTTTCGCAAGGATACAGTAATACGCCCCAACCGGCAGGAATCCGTAACTGGCTAAACGCTCACTGAACTTGCCCGAAGCCTTGCCACCATTGCGCTGGAAAGGCAGGCGAAAAAGCCGGGTCACAGACACCTCAACCTGAAAGTCCAGCAGACTAAGCCAGTCTTCCATGCGTCGCCGTAAAAGAAAGCGTCCTCCCCAAGGACCGGCATGATGTCGTGATATAAGCCTGCGCAAACCCCAAAAACTGATGGGATTAAAGCCAATAAGAGCGATAGTGCCGCCGCCCCTCAATACCCGCGCGCCTTCTCGCAGAACCTGATGGGGGTAATCAGAAAAATCAGCGGTGTGGTGAAGCACAACCAAATCCATAGAATCCCCGGGGAACGGCAACTCGTCCGCATCGCACACCACCACGCCGTCTGGTATTCCGGCAAAGCACCTGGGTGTCGTCATTATTTTCTGCGAAAAGTCAGTGCCGCTGGTAAGCGGCAGCCGGTGGCTAACACTCACCTGAAGCTGCCTTGCTCCCGTAAGGCTTGCAAGCCTGCGGTCAAGCAAGGCTCGCTGATCTGCCAGCAAAGTACGCCCAAGCGGCGTCTGAAACCAGTTCTCAAAACTCTCGTTTCGGGACGGATAATCAACGATTTGGCCTTTCTTCACACTGCCTGTACTCCCGCGTTAACAAAGAACCTGCAAGTAGAGTCACAGATTCAGAGGGTGTTGGGGCTATGGGTTTAATGCTCTATCATATCAGGCACACTTGCCAAGCACATACGGGGACATCTGATGCTCACCATCTCTGCCATCTCGGCATTCAGCGACAACTATATATGGTGTCTTGCAAACCCAGACACCGGCAAAGCATTGATTGTGGATCCGGGCCAGGCCAAACCGGTACAGGATCACCTTGCCAAACAAGGGCTGACGCTCGATACCATTTTGGTTACCCATCATCACCCGGATCACGTAGGCGGTATAAAAGCGCTGGTACAAGAACATCCTGACTGCCGCGTAACCGGGCCTGCGGATTCACCTTTTAAGGGTAGCACCAGCCTTGTTCACCCAGGCGATGAGGTAGTGTGGGAAGATGTCACATTCCAAGTAATGAGTGTGCCCGGGCATACCCTAGATCACATCGCGTACTTTACCGATGTCGCTATTGCCGGCCGCCCCGCTCTCTTTTGTGGCGACACACTCTTCGTCTGCGGCTGTGGCCGCTTGTTTGAAGGTACCCCCGGCCAAATGATGGAGTCGCTGAAGTCCCTCAGGGATCTGCCTGGTGCCACTGCCGTATATTGTGGCCATGAATACACTTTGGCCAACCTTCGCTTTGCCCGTAGCTGGCTGCCAAATGACAGCAAACTCGAAGCTTTTGAGCGTCAGTGTAAGGAGCGCCGGGATGCTGGCGAGCCAACTGTGCCCTCGATACTTGCAGATGAGAAGCAACTAAACCCGTTTTTGCGCTGGGATGACCCTGCAATCGTGGCCGTGGCGAAACAGTACTGTTCGGAGCAAGGGCTGCCCGCAGACTCTGACAGTGCAACCTTCGCCGCCATACGGCACGGCAAGGATAATTTCTGAGCGGTTAACATTACCTCTCATCACCGTAACGAGAGATCTGTTGACCACTGGAAAGGCACTCCCATAGAATTGTTTCACCTTCTTCTCGTAACTCACTAAATATGCCGGGTTTTTAGACATAAAACCTGGCAGTTAACCGGATTTGGAAATCGCTTATGTCGGTCAAACGATTGCCCCTGCTGTTTTTTCTTAGCGCCCTAGCAGGCGGCTGCAGTTCTCTTAATTTGGCAGCGGACACAGCCCCACAAAGCCCTCTTGATTCAGATGAGGTGACTCTCGCGGCCGGCGACGAAGGATTGAAAGAATCCGTGGAAACCGTCGAGAACAGCGATGCCGTCCGTGACGAGCCGCTTGATGATGCCATAGCGCCTGAACTTAAGGCCGCAGCACGAGAAGCACGGGAAAAACTCGACAACCCCGAACAAAAAGCCGCGAACCAAGCCACTGAACAAGCAGATATGTGGTTTCGGTTGCGGGCTGGTTTTGTTCTTGATCACGATATCGACAACAAACGCGTTAGGGATCAGTTGAACTGGTATGCACGGCACCCGAACTATATTAACCGGGTAGTCGAGCGCGGCAGCCGCTACCTGCACCACATAATTAACGAAACGGAGAAGCGTGGCCTGCCAGCCGAATTTGCACTTTTGCCTATCGTTGAAAGTGCCTTTGACCCCTTCGCTTATTCCCACGGCCGTGCCGCTGGGCTCTGGCAGTTCATACCTTCAACCGGTAAATATTTCGGCCTTACCCAGAGCTGGTGGCACGATGATCGGCGCGATGTGCTTGCCGCTACCGACGCGGCTCTCACCTATCTTGATCGGTTGTCCAACCGGTTTGATGGCGACTACACGCTGGCCTTGGCCGCTTATAACAGCGGGGGCGGCACAGTTTCCAGCGCCATGCGCCGTAATCGGAAAAGCAACAAGCCTCAGGATTATTGGTCATTGCAGTTACCACAGGAAACCGAACATTACGTACCCAAGCTGATCGCGCTGGCAAAAATATTCGATGATCCGCAAGCCTATGGCATTGAACTTCCGGCCCTTACGGACGAGCCGTATTTCGATGTAGTCGAAACCGGCGGGCAACTAGACTTGGCCCAGGCTGCGGAGCTAGCCGGCGTTGGTATTGACGAGATATACCTGCTCAACCCTTCCTACAATCGTTGGGCGACATCTCCCGAAGGCCCGCATCGCCTACTCGTGCCAAATCAGAATGCGGATGCGTTCCGTACGGCTCTGGCAGACATCCCCCCGGGTAAACGCGTTTCCTGGCGCAACTATGAGGTCAAATCTGGAGATAGCCTGAACACTATTTCCCGCAAGTTTTCTACCACGCCAGCGGTGCTGCTGCAGGTAAACAATCTCAACAGCGACCTTATCCGCATTGGTCAGCGGTTGATGATCCCATCAGCTTCAAAGAATTCCGATGCCTACGCGCTTAGCGCATCTAAGCGGCTTGAGCGCAAACAAACCAAAAAGCGCGACGGCAACAAACTAAGTTACAGCGTACGCCGTGGCGACACCTTTTGGGATATCGCCCGCGAGCATCGCGTTTCGGTACGGCAAGTCTCCGCCTGGAACGGCATGGCCCCCGGGGATCCTCTTATTCCCGGTAAAGAGCTGGTGATTTGGTCGAATACCGCACAGCCTACACTCGCATCTGCCGACAGTACCCGGGGTAAAGCCATGGTTCGTAAGGTGGGATACCGCGTTCGCAAAGGTGACTCTTTGGCGCGTATTGCCAATCGTTTTTCCGTGAATGTGCGGGACATCGCAAGCTGGAACGATCTGAACACCTCTCGATATCTGCAACCCGGGCAAAGTCTGGTACTCTACGTCGACATTCGGAACAGCCCCTAAAAATCAGCGGTTTACGAGAGACCCATGACAATAATACGAACAGTCTCAAGCCTTACAGCGGTTTTTTCATTCTTGGCCCTGCTGGCCACGCCAAGCATTGTTTCTGCCAGCAGCTCAGCACCTGACGCCCCTGAACCGGGTGCACAAGCTGTTCATGGCATGGCCATGCATGGGGAACCCAAATACCCAGAAGGGTTCAGTCACTTCGACTACATCAACCCCGACGCTCCTAAGGGCGGCGACCTTAAAATGGCCGTCGTCGCCAATGGTTTTGATTCCTTCAACCCCTTCGATATTCGAGGCGTGGCTGCAGCGGGCATTAGCAACTATCTTTACGACACTCTCCTTGAGTACTCAGCGGACGAGCCGTTTTCCATGTATGGGCTCATTGCTGAGTCGCTAGAAACACCGGAAGACCGTAGCTATGTGGTTTTCAATTTGAGGCAATCGGCCCGGTTTCAGGATGGTGTGCCCATTACCGCCAAAGACGTGAAGTTTTCATTTGAAACCCTCACCACCAAGGGTCACCCGTTTTACCGAAATTATTATGCGGACGTGAGTAAGGTGACGATTGAGAACGACAACCGGATTCGCTTTGATTTTCAGCAAACAAGCAATCGAGAACTGCCTCTGATTCTCGGGCAAATGCCCATTCTGCCCGCCCACTATTGGAAAGACCGGGAATTTGGAGATAATGGCCTAACGCCCCCTGTGGGCAGCGGTGCGTACCGGATCGGTAGCTTTGAAGCGGGCCGCTCCATTGTGTACGAACGGCTCGATGATTACTGGGCGAAGGATCTTGCGGTTCGAAAGGGCCGATTTAATTTCGATAAAATTAGGTATGACTACTATACCGACGAGACGGTTGCCCTAGAGGCATTCAAAGCCGGCAGTTTCGATTTCAGAGTAGAAACCTCCGCCAAAAACTGGGCCACTGCCTACACCGGTGATAGGTTCGATAACGGAACGATCATCCAAGAAGCAATCGAACACCATCGCCCGACCGGCATGCAAGGATTCGTGTTCAATACCCGCAAAGAGGTTTTTAGTGACCCAAGGGTACGGGAAGCACTGACCTACGCGTTTGATTTCGAGTGGACCAACAAAAACCTGTTTTATGGTCAGTATGCGCGCACCAACAGTTACTTCGAGAACAGCGAGTTGGCTTCCACCGGGTTGCCATCGGGCCGGGAATTGAACATCCTTGAACAATACCGGGGGCAGCTAGACGAAGATATCTTCACAAAGCCCTTCAAAGCACCGTCCACCGACGGC
Source organism: Marinobacter sp. LV10R510-11A (assembly GCF_900215155.1). Lineage (NCBI taxonomy): Bacteria > Pseudomonadati > Pseudomonadota > Gammaproteobacteria > Pseudomonadales > Marinobacteraceae > Marinobacter > Marinobacter sp. LV10R510-11A. The sequence goes on along the minus strand of NZ_LT907980.1, from coordinate 838,610 downwards.
AGACAAGGCCTACGGGGAAACTTGCGGACGGCTATAGGGCTTTTGCGCTCGGCCGGTTACGAAGTACGTGACGGCAAGATGGTGCACGCCGAAACGGGCAAGCCTCTTAAGTTCGAGGTTCTGCTGTCCCAGAAAACCTTTGAAAGAGTTGTGCTGCCCTTTAAAAATAACCTGGCCCGGCTCGGTATTGAAGTGTCCGTGCGCTTGGTAGACAGCAATCAGTACGTCCAACGTGTGCGTGAATTCGATTTTGACATGATTACCCAGAGCATCGGCCAGTCCGACTCCCCTGGCAACGAGCAAAGGGAGTACTGGCATTCTTCTACCGTAGGCGCCAACGGCTCCCGAAATTATGCGGGTGTGAGCGATCCGGTGGTCGATCAACTTGTGAACCTAGTGATACAGGCGCCGAACCGAGAAGAGCTGGTGCAGCGCACTCGCGCCCTCGACAGGGTCTTGCTTCATGGGTTTTACGTGGTTCCGCATTGGCACCTAGCGAAAGATCGTGTCGCCTATTGGAGCCATCTGAAACATCCGGAAACAACACCCAAAAACGGTACCGACCTCGATAACTGGTGGGCTAAGCCCTGAGGAATCTGCCGCTAAATGGGCATCTACATACTCCGGCGCCTGGCGCTTATTATTCCTACCCTGCTCGGCATTCTGCTGCTCAACTTCCTGATCGTTCAGGCAGCCCCTGGCGGGCCAGTTGAGCAACTAATTGCGGAGATGGAAGGCCATGGTGGCAGTGCGCTGGCACGGGCCTCTGGTGGCGATATGGGGGCAGAGGTTTCCAGTGCCTCAGGTGACCGGCGCGGCTCCCGAGGTATTCCCGATGAAATGCTGAAGGAAATCGAAGTGATGTATGGCTTCGACAAACCGGTCCACGAGCGTTTCTTCAAAATGCTCAAAGATTACGCCACCTTCAATTTCGGCGATTCCTTCTTCCGGGAAAAAAGCGTAGCCGAACTGATTGTGGACAAAATGCCGGTCTCTATCTCCCTTGGGCTCTGGTCTACGCTCATTATTTACTTCATATCCATACCTCTGGGAATTCGCAAAGCGGTTTCAGACGGTTCCCGTTTTGATGTCTGGAGCAGTTCAGCCATTGTGATCGGCTACGCCATTCCGGGTTTCCTGTTCGCTATTCTGCTGATCGTTTTGTTTGCCGGCGGCAGCTACTTCGACTGGTTCCCTCTACGCGGCCTTACCTCTAACGACTTCGATCAGCTCAACTGGTATCAAAAGGTTGGGGACTATTTCTGGCACCTTGCTTTGCCGGTAACCGCCAACGTGATCGGCGGCTTTGCCACACTCACTCTGTTGACCAAAAATTCCTTTCTCGATGAGATAGGGAAACAGTATGTCGTAACAGCCAGAGCCAAAGGCCTCGACGAGAATCAAGTTCTGTACGGCCACGTATTCCGTAACGCCATGCTGATTGTCATCGCCAGCTTACCCGGAGTGCTGGTCACCTTATTCTTTACAGGCTCGCTGTTGATTGAGGTTATATTCTCTCTGGATGGGCTCGGCCTGCTAGGCTTTGAAGCCGCCTTGAACCGGGATTATCCAGTTATTTTCGGCACCCTCTTTATATTTACCCTGATGGGTCTCGCGCTCAAACTAATCAGCGACATCACCTACGTGCTGGTGGATCCGCGCATCGACTTTGAAAGCCGGGAGGGCGCGTAACGTGAAGGCGCTTACCCCAATTCAACAACGCCGCTTACGAAACTTTCGCAATAACCGTCGCGGCTTCTGGTCTTTATGGGTATTTCTCGCCATTTTCGGGCTAACACTGGTTGCGGAACTGATCGCCAACGACAAGCCGCTGGTCATCTCGTATCAGGACACTCTGTACTTTCCGGTGGTAGAGAACGTGACCGAGGAGACCTTTGGCGGCTTCCTCCCCACAGATGCGGATTATCGGGACCCCTTCATCTCTGAAGAAATTCTAGCCAATGGTTGGATGCTCTGGCCGCCCATCCGCTTCACCTATGACACCATTAATTACGATCTCGATGTGCCCTCGCCTGCACCGCCCAGTGCAGTAAACTGGCTGGGCACCGACGACCAAGGGCGGGATGTGGCTGCGCGCGTGATCTACGGCTTTCGTATTTCCGTGTTATTCGGGTTAACACTCACCATCGCCAGCTGTATCGTTGGCGTGCTGGTAGGTGCCATACAAGGCTTCTACGGTGGCAAGATTGATTTGATCGGCCAGCGCTTTATCGAAATCTGGTCGGGCCTGCCGGTTTTATACCTCCTGATTATTCTCTCGAGCATAGTGCAGCCGAACTTCTGGTGGCTTTTGGGCATCATGTTGCTGTTCAGCTGGATGGGATTAGTGGATGTGGTTCGCGCAGAGTTTTTGAGAGCCCGAAACTTTGAATACGTTAAAGCGGCCCGAGCACTCGGGTTAGATAACCGCAAAATCATGTTCCGCCATATTCTCCCCAACGCCATGGTGGCGACGCTGACGTTTTTGCCGTTTATCCTGACGGGCGCCATTACCGCCCTCACCTCCCTGGACTTCCTTGGCTTCGGTTTGCCCTCTGGCTCGCCCTCCCTTGGGGAACTAATTGCCCAGGGCAAGGCCAATCTCCATGCCCCCTGGCTGGGTATGTCGGCATTCGTTTCCCTATCACTAATGTTGACCCTGCTGGTTTTTGTGGGCGAAGCCGTGCGTGATGCCTTCGACCCACGCAAGAACGCATAAAAGCGAGCTGGTATGAGCGAACTAACATGAGCGAGCTGTTAGAGATTACCAATCTCTCGATCTGCTTTAACCAGGGCCAGAAGGCGGTGGATTCCCTGTCACTCACCCTAAAACAGGGCGAGACTCTGGCGTTGGTTGGCGAAAGTGGTTCGGGCAAATCCGTTACTGCGTTATCTATTCTGCGGCTGCTGGATGAACGGCACGCCAGCTATCCCAGTGGTGAGATCCGTTATCGCGGTGAAGACCTGCTTCAGGCGCCAGTGAAAAGATTGCGTCAGGTGCGTGGGCGGGAGATCAGTATGATTTTCCAAGAGCCCATGACGTCGCTCAACCCTCTGCATAGCGTGGAGAAACAGGTCAGCGAAACCCTGGAGCTTCACAAAGGTATGCGTGGGCCCCAGGCCAGAAAGCGCTGCCTTGAGCTGTTGCAACTGGTGGGCATCGAGAACCCTGAAAGTCGCCTTGGTGCTTATCCGCACCAGCTTTCTGGCGGCCAAAAGCAGCGGGTGATGATTGCCATGGCTTTGGCTAACGAGCCAGATATGTTGATCGCCGACGAGCCAACAACTGCGCTGGACGTAACGGTTCAGAAGCAGGTACTGGAGCTGTTGCGGGATTTACAGCAGAAGCTTGGCATGGCCATTTTGCTCATCACCCACGATCTCACCATCGTGCGCCGCTACGCCAACCGGGTTGCGGTAATGGAGCATGGCAAGTTGGTTGAGGAGCAGGAAACGTCTGCCTTGTTTGCATCACCCAGCCACCCATACACCCGCAAGCTTCTGGACGCAGAGCCTCCTGAAGCACCTGTCGCTCAAGCCAAAGGTGATATGCCACTATTGAGCGTAAGCAACCTAGATGTGCGATTTACAACCCGCAAAGGACTGTTCGGCAAGGTAAAAGAGTATTTTCACGCGGTTAAACGTGTCAATTTCACCCTCAATCGCGGCCAAACTCTCGGCATTGTAGGTGAAAGCGGAAGCGGGAAAACGACCATTGGCCACGCCCTTCTCAAACTCACGGCCAGCACCGGCAGTATAAAATTAGACGGGCAGGAACTGGCCTGGCTGGATCAAAACGCATTTCGGCCCTGGCGTCGCCGAGTACAGATTGTTTTTCAGGATCCATTTGGTAGCCTAAGCCCACGCATGTCCGTTGCTGAAATTGTTCGCGAAGGGCTGGAAATTCACGATTCTGAAAACCATGAACAACACGACCAAAAGGTGATCACCGCCCTGTGCGATGTAGGCCTAGACCCGGAGGCAAGGCACCGTTACCCGCACGAGTTCTCTGGAGGGCAGCGCCAGCGCATTGCGATTGCTCGGGCGTTGGTTCTTCAGCCAGATCTTATGATTCTGGATGAGCCCACATCGGCTCTGGATCGCACGGTACAGAAGCAGGTAATCGAACTGCTTCGGGATATTCAGGCACGCTATGGTCTAAGCTATATCTTTATTAGCCACGATCTGGCCGTTGTTCGGGCGCTCAGCCATCAGTTACTAGTACTCCGGCACGGAGCGATTGTGGAATACGGAGATGCGGGTGAGATTTTCAGATCGCCCAAAGAACAGTACACACAAGAGTTGCTTCACGCGGCGTTTTTCTACCATCAGGAAGATGCCACCATCACTAAGACTATTTGAGCGTTACGCCTGCCGGGATACTTCGGGGATAATGCACCAAAATCAAAAACACAGGGAGAACGACCTATGGGATTACTCAGTGGCAAGAAAGCGCTGATTGTTGGCGTAGCCAGCAAACTGTCCATTGCATACGGCATTGCAGAGGCCTTTGCCCGCGAAGGCGCGGAATTGGCCTTCACCTATCAGAATGAAAAGCTGCAACCGAGAGTGGAAAAATTCGCCGCCGGATGGGGCAGCGAACTGACCTTTCCTTGCGACGTAGCCAGCGATGAAGAAATCGAGAATGTGTTTAAAGAACTGGGCAAGCACTGGGACAACATCGACATTATCGTTCACGCCGTTGGTTTTGCGCCAGCAAACGAGCTAGACGGAAATTACGTGGATGCAACAACCCGTGAAGGCTTCCGGATTGCCCACGACATCAGCTCTTACAGCTTTGTCGCTCTGGCCAAGGCCGCTCGGCCCATGATGCATGAAGGCAGCTCCTTACTCACTCTGACCTACTTGGGCGCGGAAAAGGTTCTTCAGAACTACAACGTGATGGGCCTTGCCAAAGCGTCGTTAGAATCCAACGTGCGCTACATGGCAGCAAGCCTTGGCCGTGACGGCATTCGGGTAAATGGTATTTCTGCCGGGCCAATCAGGACACTGGCGGCCTCTGGCATCAAGAGCTTCCGTAAGATGCTCGCCGAAAACGCCAGGCGTGCTCCATTGCGCCGGAATGTGACCACAGATGAAGTGGGTAATGCAGCTGCCTTTCTGACCTCTGATATGGCCAGTGGTATTACGGGTGAAATCATGTACGTGGATGCCGGCTTCAACATTACTGGCATGGGGGAACTGGAAGAGTAAAAGCTCCGGTCACGTCTTCGTCTTGTGCAGAAAGCCAGCTACATGCTGGTTTTCTGCTAGTTAAGGCGCTTCCATGGCATTTGCGACCGCGTCTATCCACTCCACATACGCGGTTTGATCGGATTCAATTATCCGCACCCCCACTAGATAGTCCCGCTCATCTGGGCGGCACCAAACCACCTCCACGGTAAGAATGAAGGCGTCTGAGTGACTTCCCAGTGAAACAGAGGCAGCAAACAAGGCCCCATCAGAGAGCGGCTCGGCTGCGAGCAAGCAAAGCCCGCTCGCCGAGATGTCACGAATACCGCACACCAGTTCACGCCCGGGCGCACCCGGCACGCCTTCGGAAGCAGGATACCCGGCTTCCAGCTCCAGAATGATCCGTGCGCGGGCCGTTAAACGATACTGCATGCGGTTGTCCTGCCCGCCAGACGGCTCTTCCCGTGTTCCAAACGTGTAGTCAGTGTCTTTCATTGTTATTCCTGGCTTCTTATTTAGGGTTCCGTCAGTGTCGCCCGACACGAATACGACCGACCACTCTGCTCAGTGTGTCATCAAACTCCGCAGCACCACCCAGAACACGAACCCGCTCTTCAACAATACTGAGCACCAATTCGTGCTCCAGGAACTCCCGGCGATTGAGGCCCAATCGATCAACAAATATCAGTTTTCGAGAGGCGTTGGTGCGAACGGCCAGCTTGAGCCGGGTGTTTTCAGTGTCCGGCTGTTCGGCGTTCACCACTATCCAGCCACCAAGATTTATCTCATCTACCTGCTTTTGTGCCTGCAGCGTTTTTTCGTTATACAGTCGATCCTGCTCAGCCTTTTCATCGGCCAAGCGCTGGCTTTCTACTTCCTGATGCTGACGCTCCAAGTCGGCTTGTCGCGCAGCCTCCTGTTCCTGTCGCAGCCGTTCTGCGGTCTCATTTTCTTTGCGCAGGGCTTCTGCGCGGGCCTTGGCCGCTTCAGCCGCTTTCTCACGCTGTTTGCGTTGCCTTTCCCATGCTACTGCGAGCACTGCTACGGTTTCCTCAAGCACTTCACCAAACGGCGTTTGGGCTGGCAGGGGGCGAATGCGTCCTTTACTTTGCGCTTGGCAGAATTCTTGCCAGGGCTGTAGGCCGAGCTTCACTCCGGCGCCGTTTGTCCAAAGAATCTCAGCCGAGTCCTCAAGCAGGGAAAAAAAGTAACGACGCTGCTCGGTCGTACCTTCACCCTCAACAAACCACCTGCCCTCGAATGGCTGAGAATCATCGGCCGGGAGCATTTCAAAGCTGAGCCAAACCGGGTTCCATGGAAAACTCTCCGAATCCGGCAGTGCATCTACCCGTTCCGGCGTTTCGCCCCTTAGTCTAGACACCATCACAGACTCAACACCGGCAAGCGCATTGGCCTCAAGAGGGGCGTCGAATACACGGCTCCAAACATCCGTAATCCGATCACCTATCTGCTCACCCACATGGTATAGCCGGTTTCTGTCTTTGTCGGAAAGCGACGGATCGCCAATCCACACCAACCATTCAAGCAGCTTGCTGCCATGCCGGCAGATTTCACCGTTAACGCCGGAATCCCATACGGCCTGCTTCAGCAGACCCTGCCAATGATCGAAGATAAACCGAATCACCGGCTGCGGCAGTTTTCGCCCCTGCAGAGCCCTGCCGATGAGAGCCCTTGCGGTTTGATCCGCCCGTCTCTGGCGTGCTGCGCCCTGCTCGGTTGTCAGCAAACGCTCGCGCAATTTGCCCGTTTGAGCATTACGCCTAACGGAATCGTCCTGCCACTGCACACAAAATGCTTCGAAAGCTTCAATGTTGCCTGATTCGAAACTTGAAGAAACGGCTATAACCAACAAATCCAGCTGCTCGAGCAGGGCTTTCGATGAACGCCCGCCGGAGTTACTCCAGCCCCGCCACTCCCGAAAGCTGTCCAGCCATACCAGTAATATGTCACTGAACGCGTGTTGCCCATCAAGATTCATGCGCCAGGCGAGATAAAACCTCAGCCGTGCGAGACGGCGGGCAAGCTCGGTGTGCAACCCACTGGTTTTGAGGAATACATCCATGATGCGATCGGCCACATAAGCCGCATTGATCTGGCGCACGGACCAGTCAAGGTGCACGGAACGGATAAGGTGAGTTACACGCTCGTCCCGTTGCTCTATCCAGCACGAAAACAGCAAAGGTTGCCAGTCGCTTGCGGTTTCTGGCGACAGCTTTCCGGCAGGATAAGGAAGGTCGGGAACACGAATACCGGCAAGCACATCATCAATTTTTTCGGCAACTGCCTTCCGCGAGGCCACCTGATGCGATTTCGGCCTATTTTGTGACATCCATTCCCCGTGCTCAAGAAGCGTTGAAAAGGCCCAGTAAATAAAGCAGTATAACCAACTCGCCGGGGTTGACCACAACCGGATCCGGCGCTATTCGAGTTAATCTGCAGCCCGGCTGGAATATTGAACAGAACAGCCGGGGCAGCAATGAAAGAATCGGGGAAGCAGCAGAACATGTCCGGCAACAAACTTGAGAACCTGAACGTGGCGAGCCAGGAAGCACTAATTACCCCTGAAACGCTCAAAAAAGATATGCCGCTTGGCGGCAACGCAGCGCAAACCGTTACCAATGGCCGCCAGGCGATTTACGACATTATTGACGGCAAAGACCATCGTTTGTTTCTGGTAGTGGGCCCCTGCTCTATTCACGATGCTGAGGCAGCACGGGATTACGCCGCCCGCCTCAAAAAGCTGGCAGATGAAGTCAGTGACACGCTGCTTATCGTTATGCGTGTGTATTTTGAAAAGCCGCGAACGACGGTTGGCTGGAAAGGCCTGATCAACGACCCACACCTGAACGACACCTTTGATATCGAACGTGGCCTGCACTTGGGTCGTTGCCTACTGCTCGACATCAATGAACTAGGGCTGCCCGTTGCAACCGAAGCTCTGGACCCGATCTCGCCTCAGTATCTGCAGGATACGATTGCCTGGTCCGCCATTGGTGCGCGCACCACGGAATCCCAAACTCACCGCGAGATGAGCAGTGGGCTTTCCATGGCAATTGGCTTCAAGAACGGTACCGATGGCAGTCTCGATGTTGCGGTAAACGCCATGAAGTCTGTTTCTTATTCGCACAACTTCCTGGGCATTGACCAGCAAGGCCAGGTGGCTATTATCCGCACCAAAGGCAACCAGTATGGACACGTGGTTCTGCGCGGAGGCGGCGGCAAGCCTAACTACGATTCAGTCAACGTAACGCTTTGCGAGCAGGCGCTCGATAAAGCGGGATTACGTAAATCCATCATGGTGGACTGCAGCCACGCGAATTCCAGCAAAGACCCGGCCATCCAGCCACTGGTTATGCAGGATGTCACTCATCAGATCCTCGAAGGCAACACGTCTATCCAAAGCCTGATGATTGAAAGCAACATCAACTGGGGCAGTCAGTCTATTCCGGAAAACCTGGCAGACCTGAAGTACGGCGTATCCGTGACAGATGCCTGCATCGACTGGGAAACCACAGAAAAAGCCATTCGCGACATGCGTAACAAGCTTAAAGACGTTCTGCCGAAACGCAAAACAGTCTAAGCCCTACTGGCACTACCAACGCTGTCATACAGACAGCGTTGGTAGTGCCCCGACCCAATCTAACCTATCCCGCAACGCAACCACGTGGCCAACAATAACCAATGTGGGTGCCTGCACCTGTTCTTCGTTTACCCTCTGCACAATCGTTTCCAAATTGCCGGTAACCACTTGCTGTTCCCGAGTGGTGCCCTTGGAAATCAGCGCTACCGGCATGTCCGGCGCCATACCGTGCAATATCAACTGTTCGCAGATGATCGGTAAGCCGACCAGCCCCATATAAAACACCAGTGTCTGGTTGTTCTGGACAAAGTCCTTCCAGGGTAAATCACAGGTGTTGTTTTTCAGGTGACCGGTTACAAAGCGCACCGACTGGGCATAATCACGATGGGTCAGCGGAATACCGGCATAAGCAGCGCAGCCAGAGGCCGCTGTAATGCCCGGTACGACCTGAAACCGAACGCCAGCAGCCGCCAGAGTTTCAATTTCCTCGCCGCCACGGCCAAAGATAAACGGATCCCCACCCTTGAGCCGGACAACCCGATACCCTTCTTTTGCCAAATCGACCAGCTTTTGATTAATCTGATCCTGCGGCAACGCGTGGTTTGCACGCTGCTTGCCCACATGGATTTTTTCAGCCGCGTCCGGGATCAGTGCAAGAATTTCTGGCGAGACCAGTCGATCGTAAAGAACAACTTCGGCCGACGAAATAAGCCGCCAAGCTTTCAGCGTGAGCAGTTCCGGATCGCCTGGGCCGGCCCCCACAAGGGCCACCTCCCCTGCGGAGCTGTTGGGGTTGGAGGTAACCGGGTTTACTCTATAGCGAACCGGAGCCGGTGTTGCGCCAACGCCCGCTCCCACTTTTTGTTGGGGCTTGTCAGTCATTGAATACGCTCAACGCCACCCATGTAGGGCTTGAGTACCTCGGGAACAAGAATGCTGCCATCAGATTGCTGATAGCTTTCCATAACCGCTACCAGAGCCCGACCTACCGCTAGGCCAGAACCGTTCAGAGTGTGCACAGGCTCAGGCTTGCCAGTTTCCGGGTTGCGCCAGCGGGCGGACATACGGCGAGCCTGAAAGTCCCGGGCGTTGGAGCAGGAGGAGATCTCCCGAAACTTACTCTGCCCCGGTAACCAGACTTCGATATCGTAGGTTTTTGCGGCAGAAAAGCCCATATCGCCGCCGCACAGGGCAACCAATCGATAAGGAAGTTCGAGCAACTGAAGTACTTTTTCAGCGTGTCCGGTCAGTGCTTCCAACGCCGCATCTGAATCTTCAGGGCGAACCACTTGTACCAATTCAACCTTGTCGAACTGGTGCTGGCGAATCATGCCGCGGGTGTCGCGACCGTAGGAGCCGGCTTCACTGCGGAAACAAGGGGTATGGCACACCATTTTCAGGGGCAGTTCTGCTGCATCAAGAATCGTATCTGAAACCAGGTTCGTAACGGGCACTTCCGCTGTCGGAATCAGGTACAGCGGATGCTCTCCCTGCATCTTGAACAGGTCTTCTTCAAACTTCGGCAGCTGGCCGGTGCCGTAAAGCGCATCGGCGTTTACCAAGTAAGGCACATGGGTTTCGGAATAACCGTGTTCGTCGGTGTGCAGGTTTAGCATAAACTGCGCAAGGGCTCGATGCAGGCGCGCCACCTGCCCTCGCATCACCGCAAACCGTGAGTGGGCAATGCGCGTGGCCGTTTCGAAATCCAGGCCGCCAAGAGCATCGCCCAAAGCCACGTGATCTTTAGGTTCGAAATCAAAGGTTTTTGGTGTGCCCCAAGTACGGACTTCAACGTTGTCTGCCTCGCTGTTGCCCGTGGTTACGCCCTCATCCGGTAGGTTCGGAATGCCCGCCAGAAACGCGTTGAGTTCCGCCTGCAAGATGCGCAACTCTTCCTCGGCTTCCGACTTGCGGGATTTCAGACTCTCCACCTCATCCCGCAATGGCTGAATATCTTCGCCAGCGGCCTTGGCTTTACCAATTGACTTCGACTTTTTGTTCTGCTCGCCCTGCAAGGTTTCCGTGCTTACCTGAAGGGCCCGGCGGCGCTCTTCAAGCTTCTCAAAGGCGGCCACGTCAAAAACGAAATTTTTGATGGCCAGCCGACGGGCGATCTCTTCAGTCTGGTTACGGACGAGTTTGGGATCGAGCATGGTTATCCTGGATTTTCCGGTTTGCGATGTATGTAGATTAGCAGGCCATTATACCTGTGCCGCTGCTGCTGGCTAGCGCCGGCGGGCAACCTTATAAAAAGCTCAGGTATGGCGTTTGTTGGGGCTTTGTTCGTTCAGGGCATCGAGTCGTTGGCGCTTTTCGGAGAGCTTGATCTCTAGGCCACGGTTAACTGGCTCATAGTACCTGCGCTGATGGATGGCCTCTGGCAAGTAGGACTCTCCAGCGGCGAATGCATCCGGTTCATGGTGAGCATAACGATAGGAGTCGCCGTGCCCCATGCTTTTCAGCAGCTTGGTGGGCGCATTGCGTAAATGCACGGGAACCTCGTAATCTGGATCCTTCCGTATATCTGCCATGCACTGGTTGAATGCCTTGTAAACCGCGTCGCTTTTCGGCGCGAGTGCCAGATAGGTTACGGCCTGCGCTAGGGCCAGTTCGCCTTCGGGGCTCCCCAACCGTTCCTGTGCAAACCAGGCATCCATACTCAGCTGCAGGGCCCGGGGATCGGCGTTGCCGATATCCTCACTCGCAATGCGCACCAAACGGCGAACGACGTACAAAGGGTCGCAGCCACCATCAAGCATCCGACACAGCCAGTACAGCGAGCCGTCAGGGTCTGAGCCCCTTACGGATTTGTGCAGTGCCGATATCTGGTCGTAAAAAACATCTCCGCCCTTATCAAACCGGCGCAAACTGGTTTGCATCACTTGTTCAAGCTGGTCTGCGTTAACGCGATTTTTACCGTCACTGTCCAGCTCTGCTAGATCGGCAGAAATCTCGAGGATGTTAAGCGCCCGCCTAGCATCGCCGCCGGATGCCGATGCCATTACCCGCAGCACCTCGTCAGACACCGCGAGTTGGCCCCCAAAACCTTCTTCTGAGGTCAAAGCCCGGCTGAGCATACGGAGGATGTCGTCTTCTTCGAGATTCTTAAGCACATACACACGGGTGCGGGAAAGCAGAGCGCTGTTGAGCTCGAAAGAGGGGTTTTCAGTGGTGGCGCCGACAAAAATAAAGGTGCCATCTTCAATATGTGGAAGAAACGCATCTTGCTGGCTCTTGTTGAACCTGTGCACTTCGTCCACGAACAATAGCGTGTCTTGGCCCTGGGACTGCTTACGGTTGCGCGCTCGTTCAACGATCGCACGAATATCTTTTACGCCACTTAAAACCGCGGACACATTCTCAAAACTGAGGTCGCCGACGCTCGCCAGTAGTCTTGCAAAAGTGGTCTTACCCACCCCGGGCGGGCCCCAAAGAATCATGGAGTGGAGTTGCCCCTGCTCCACAGCTCTACGCAGCGGTTTCCCGGGCCCCACGAGGTGCATTTGACCCACGTAGTCGTCTAGGGATTCCGGCCGCATACGCGCCGCTAGAGGCCGGAACCCGACCTGCTCGGTGAACAAGCTGCTTTGCATGTCAGCTTTCGTCCCGGATTACGTCAACGTCCTCCGGGTATTCAAGCGTAAACACGCTCTTGTCGACGGTGTCGTTCAGCTGAATACGGTCAAAGCTGAGCACACTAAGCTGTGACAGGGAATCTTTCATGCGCATCTCCTGCAGTTCATTCTTAAAGAACGTCAGCTGCAGGGACACAAACAGTGAATCTTCGCTTTTGGGTTCAAGGGTGAATTCCCGTGTATCGTCGCTGATCTGACGACTGGACACCCGGTAAGTTTCTTCCAGGTTATCCACTTCACCACTCAACAGCAGTGCAGGTGTGGTCTGTACCCGATCATCCAAGTTATGCACAGTGACCTGTTCTAGGTCAGGATCATAAACTTGCACGGTGTTGCCATCACTGACGACAAACTGCGACATAGGGGCGCGGGTTTCCCAGTAAAACAGACCCGGCCTTTTGGCCTTCAGAGAGCCACGGGTTTCCTGAACCTTGCTGCCGTCTTCGTTTACCACAATTTGGATAAAGTCGGCTTGATAGGTTTCATAGCTTGTTAACACAGAGGCTAATTCCGCTGCCGATTCCTCGTTGTCGGCTGCCATTAGTGAGCTGCTGAACAAAAGTGCGACAACTACAGCCAGCACGGGGGCCAGCACGGGTTTTAGGGAAAACTGTTGCATACAATACGACTCCTAATTTCTCGGTGGGGGCGGCGCCAAGACTTCACGGCCACCGTTGTGGCCCGCAGCACTGACAACACCCGATGCTTCCATAGCCTCAACAATATTGGCCGCCCGGTTATAACCTATCCTGAACTTTCGTTGCACGGAGGAAATCGACACTCGGCGGCCCTCTGTTACAAAGGCTACAACCTCATCGAACAGTGCATCGCCTTCGCTATCGCCGCCTTCCGTTAATGTGGGGACGCCTGGCAGATTTTCGCCTTCGGCACCGTTAAGTACATCGTCTACATAAACGGGTTCGCCTCTGGCCTTCCAGGCACTTACAACCCGGTGAACCTCGTCGTCATCCACAAACGCACCATGAACACGCACAGGGAGGCCTGAACCCGGAGGCAAGTACAACATATCGCCGTGGCCGAGGAGCTGTTCCGCACCACCCTGATCCAGCACTGTGCGAGAATCGATCTTAGACGACACCTGGAACGACATACGGGTGGGAATGTTGGCCTTGATCAGGCCGGTGATCACATCTACAGACGGCCGCTGAGTGGCAAGAATCAGGTGAATCCCTGCAGCCCTCGCTTTTTGGGCAATACGCGCGATCAGTTCTTCCACTTTTTTGCCGACAATCATCATCATGTCGGCAAACTCATCAATAACTACGACGATGAACGGCAATGTCACCAGTTCCGGGCGCTCTTGTTCATCGCTGGCGAGATACTCATCCGGCTTCCATGTTGGGTCAAGCAGCGGCTCTCCGGCTTCTGCTGCGTCTTTTACCTTGCGGTTGAAGCCTGCAACGTTACGGACACCCAAGCTGGCCATAACGCGGTATCTGCGTTCCATTTCGGCCACGCACCAACGCAATGCATTTGCAGCATCTTTCATGTCGGTAACAACCGGCGTTAGCAGGTGAGGAATGCCATCGTAGATGCTGAGCTCAAGCATCTTTGGGTCGACCATAATGAAGCGGACTTCGTCTGGCCTCGCCTTCAACAACATACTTATTAGCATGGCGTTAACACCCACCGACTTACCAGAGCCGGTGGTGCCGGCAACCAGCAGATGGGGCATTTTTGAGAGGTTTGCAACCATGGGGTTGCCACCTATGTCATTACCCAGCGCCATGGTGAGGGCCGAGCTGGATTCGGTGAACACCCTCGATCCCAGAACTTCGCTGAGGCGTACGATTTCACGCGTTTCATTGGGAATCTCGATACCCACCACAGACTTGCCCGGGATAACCTCCACAACCCTAACGCTGAGCACAGCCAGTGAACGGGCCAGATCCTTTGCAAGGTTCGAAATCTTGCTAACCTTAACGCCGGCGGCCGGTTTGATCTCAAAACGAGTGATAACCGGACCCGGGTTTACCTCAACTACCTCAACAGAAACACCAAAGTCAGCCAGCTTTTCCTCAAGCAAGCGCGACATGTGTTCAAGGGCTTCCTCTGAGTACCCACTTTCCTTGTGCTCCTCAGGCGGATCTAACAGCGAGATGGGCGGGATTGGGCTTTCTATGTCTTCAAGCAGCGAAGGTTGAGAGTTTTTTCCGTTGCTTGCTTGAGGCGTTTGATCGTCTTTCTTAAACGGCGCTATTTTCAACGACCTGCCGACCGCCGACGCAAGCTTTGGCGTGCCCTGAGTGAACGGCTGCTTGCGAGCTTTAGCCGGTGCCTCATCACGGGAGCTGAAGCTTTCCAGTCTCGCGGGCTCCAGCTCTTCGCCGGCAGAAAAACCTTCAAGGCCTGGCTCTAGCCGTTCACCCGCTTGTTCTTGAGGCTTGGCCGCTTTGCGTGGGCCAAACCCAGGGATCTTGTGCCACCAGGGCGATCTGGGCTGTTCGTGTTCGGCAGCCGCCGCCTGAGCTTTTGCAGCATCGGCTTTATGCGCGGAGGCAGTGCTGGACTCTGGAGCTGGTTTCGTTTTGTCGGAGGTGGCAAGCCGCTTTAGTGCCTGCCCCAAGCGGAGCGTCATCTCACCCAACTGATCCATGAGCCAGAACCAAGAAAGCCCCACCGTAACCGTGAGGGCGAACAGAAGTATGGCTATAAGCAACAAGGTCGTTGCCGGTAAGTTGAAAAAACGAACCATGGCATCTGCAACGGCGGTTCCCAGCACCCCACCGGACGAGGCGCCTAACCCAAAGACTGAGTAAAGCGAAAGGAGGCTGGTCGCAGACAACAGAATCAGCAGAAACCCACCAAACCGCATCAGGAACAACGGCCAGTGCAAATCCAGAGAATCGTTTCGCAGGCGTATCAACATGATGGCGTAACCCGCCACCATCATTGGGAACAGGTAGGCCACATGGCCGAAGAAATCCATAAGCAGGCTTGCAAGCCAGGCGCCAGAGCGGCCCGCTGAATTGAGCACATTAGTGTCATGACCAATGCTGGCCCAGCCTGGGTCAGCAGCGTTAAACGTCACAAGAGCCATAGTTAGATATATACAAAGGGCAACAAGCCCAATCACCGCACCTTCACGCGCACCCTGCGCGGCAAGGCGGCGAAAGCGCAGCTGCTTCTGTGTTAGTTCTTGTGGTGATTTCTTCGCTTTTGCAGATTCGGCCATGAATGCTCAAACGTTAAATGTTGCTTGCGTTCTGAAGCGCCTGAAAACCTCTATACAAGTCTGTTTTCAGATCTTCAACTGCTTCTATACCCACCGACAGACGCAACAGGTTTTCGGTTATGCCTGCGCTGGACTTGTCTTCTGGAGACAAGCGCCCGTGGGTTGTGGTCGCCGGATGGGTAATCGTGGTTTTCACATCACCCAGGTTCGCCGTGATTGAAATCATGCGGGTTGCATCGATGAAGCTCCAGGCTTCTTCGCGATCGCCTTTTAGACAAAATGACAGCACCCCACCAAAACCTTTCTGCTGTTTTTTTGCAAGCGCGTGCTGTGGGTGGCTTTTAAGCCCTGCGTAATACACTTGTTCCACTTCCGGTTGCTGCTCCAACCACGTCGCTAACTCTAACGCATTGTCACAGTGAGCTCGCATACGGATTGGTAAGGTTTCCAAGCCTTTATGGAACACCCAAGCATTAAACGGGCTCATGGTGGGCCCTGCGGACCTTAGGAAGCCATAGACTTCGTCCATGAGTTTCGTGGGGCCGACAACAACCCCACCCACACAACGGCCCTGGCCATCGAGGTATTTGGTTGCAGAGTGAATCACGATATCGGCACCGTGCTCCAGGGGGCGCTGCAACACAGGCGTGCAAAAACAGTTGTCCACCACGAACAGGGCGTCATTGTCGTGGGCAAGCTTTGCCAAAGCACCCATGTCGGCAACCTCACAGAGTGGGTTAGACGGGGTCTCGACGAACAGCATGCGGGTATTTGGGCGTATTGACGATGCCCACTCTTCGGTATCCGTAAGGCTTACCAACGTTGTTTCAACACCAAACTTTGCCATGTATTTCTGAAACAGCACATTGGTGGTTCCAAATACACCACGGGAACAGATAACGTGGTCACCGCTTTTTAGCAGCGCCATACATGTGCTGAGAATGGCAGCCATGCCGGATGAGGTTGCTACAGCGCGGTCTCCCCCTTCCATGGCAGCAATGCGGCCCTCAAAGGCTTGAACCGTGGGGTTGGTGAAACGGGAGTATATATTGCCCGGCTCCTCGCCACCGAAACGCGCCGCTGCCTGAGCAGCACTGCCATAAACAAAGCTGGATGTAGGAAAAATCGCATCACTGTGCTCAAGCTGACCGGTCCGGATCTGCCCTGCCCTCACCGCCAGAGTATCCAGGGACATACCGTCGAGATCCGATTCGGGAATCTGGACAGTTTCTTCGCGGTGAAAAGTCATGAGCGTCTCCTGGTAAGGCTCGGTGTTCAGTCTTCGTCGTTGTAAAGATCAATAATGCCGTTGTCAGTTGACGCGGCGCCTGCAGTTCCCGACCGTTTCATATCATTGCGAGCGTCATCGAGGCGCTCGAGATACGCGGAGTCAATATCGCCCGTCACGTAGTTCCCGGTGAACACTGAGCACTCCCAGCCGTCAATGTTGTCATTTACATCGCTTACACTGGTCACCAGATCTTCGAGATCTTGGTACAACAGCCAGTCGGCTCCTATTAGACCGCGAATTTCCTCAACGGTCCTGTCATGAGCAATCAGCTCTTTGGCCGATGGCATGTCAATGCCATAAACGTTGGGGTAACGAACCGGAGGCGCAGCCGATGCGAAGTAGACATTCTTGGCGCCGGCGTCCCGAGCCATCTGCACAATTTCTTTGCACGTGGTTCCGCGAACGATGGAATCGTCCACCAGCATTACGTTTTTACCCCGGAACTCAAGCTCGATCGGGTTCAGTTTCTGGCGCACCGATTTTTTGCGCATAGTCTGGCCAGGCATGATAAACGTCCGGCCAATATAGCGATTTTTGATGAACCCTTCGCGGAATTTCAGGCCTAGTCGGTGGGCCATCTGTAAGGCCGATGTCCGGCTGGTATCAGGAATAGGCATAACAACATCAATATCGTGATCCGGGCGTTCACGCAGCACTTTATCTGCCAAGGTTTCACCCATGCGCAAGCGCGCCTTATACACGGACACGCCATCGATGATGGAATCCGGCCGAGCAAAATAGACATGCTCAAAAATACAGGGGTATAACTTCGGTTTTTTAGCGCATTGCTGGGTATACAACGTGCCGTCGGTTTCGATATAAACGGCTTCTCCGGGGGCGATATCTCGTACCAGAGTGTAACCGGCCGCGCTCAGGGCAACACTTTCGGAAGCAAGCATGTATTCCTTGCGGCCGGACTCGCTGGTTCGTTCACCGTAACAGATGGGGCGGATGCCGTTAGGGTCACGGAAGCCGACAATACCGTGCCCGGCAATCATGGCTACAACCGCATAGGCGCCGGCACACCGCTCGTGAACGGCACTTACGGCCGAAAAGATATCATCCTTTGTAGGATCAAGTTTGCGTAGTTTTTGCAGCTCGTGTGCAAACACGTTCAGCAGCACTTCCGAATCCGAGTTGGTGTTGATATGGCGCAGATCGGTGCGGAATAAATCCCGGCTCAGTTCGTCGGCGTTGGTCAAATTACCGTTATGGGCAAGAGTAATACCGTAAGGGCTGTTTACATAGAAGGGCTGAGACTCTGCAGAACTTGAGCTTCCGGCCGTCGGGTAACGCACATGGCCTATGCCTACGTTGCCCACCAGACGATGCATGTGGCGAGTATGAAAAACGTCACGAACCAGACCATTATCCTTGCGCAGGTAAAAGCGCTCGTCCTGAAAGGTAACAATGCCCGCCGCATCCTGGCCTCGGTGCTGAAGTACAGTCAGCGCATCATAAAGCGACTGATTGACGTTGGAAGTACTGACGATGCCGACAATGCCACACATGGATAAGGTGATCTCCGGGTGTTAATTCTGAATGTTAGCGAGATGCGGACGTGGGTTTCACGGCCTTTTGAGAATCTGGCTCTAGAAAACGGGCGAACTCGTCGCCGAATGTTCGCCTGGACCAGTCTTCAACCACCGAAAGGCGGTCTATCATGACGGACGTCCTCCACCAGGTATCCTGGGCCAGAGGGGTGTAACGGATAAAAGCAATCGCGACGATAACAACAACAATGCCACGCAGCAGGCCAAACCCCATGCCTAGTACTCTGTCAGTCGCTGAGAGCCCAGTGGCACGGACAAGATGCCCGATCATGTTGTTGATGATTGCGCCGACAATGAGTGTTCCGAAAAAAAGAATGGCAAATGCTGCTATCAATCGTACAAGCGGCGTCTCAACGGTGTTCTCAAGCAGCGCTTGCATCTGGGGGTGAAAGGTGCGGGCAAGTATGAACGCGCCCACCCAAGTCACTAAAGACAAAGCTTCTTTTACGAAACCGCGTTTTAGACTGATGAGAGTGGAAACTGTAATGAGGGCAATGATGACCCAGTCAATCCAGATCAGCGCGTCCATGGAAATCCCGGTGGAGAAAAGGAAGCGCGAATTCTATCAGGAAACCCCGGCGCGCCAAACCGCCAGAGTGATATAAAGCAGGTTAAAAGCGTTATTTGTCGCCGGAAGTGACGAGACTGTTCAAGCTGAAAGCTTCATCCAGTGTGCGCTTCGCAGACTCTGCCTTGGTTTTCTCAGCGAAAGGCCCACTGAAAACCCGCGTAAGGGTGTTGTCTCCGCGAACGACTTCCTGAAGATGGGAGTTATAACCCTTTTCGCGAACGCTATCCCGAAGGCGTCTGGCGTTGTCACCATTGCCAAAACTGCCCAACTGCACAACCCAGGCACCTTCCAGAGACCGGGTAAACTCCGCATTTGTCTGCTCGGCATTCGCCGGAGATTCCGTTTGCTTGGGTGTTGCTGGTTGTGAGGTCTCTGGCTGGGTAGCCGGCTCCGGCTCATCATTTTCCAGAATGCGGAAGTCCTGATCGGCTGAACCTGAATTCGAAGCCTGATCTTGCTGATAAGGAGGTGTTTGCGCTATATCCGACTTCGGCGATTCAACTTCCGGAAAAGGCGGCTCTTCCGGAATATTGATCGACGTGGAGGTGCGCTCTGAGTGAGGCTCATCGAAGACCATAGGAACAAAGATAACGGCCAGCGAAACCAGCACCAGCGCTCCAATTATTCTTTGCTTCAATCCATCCACGTTACTTGGCTCCCCATTCATTTTTCCTGCCACATACTAACTGTCCGCCTGTCATAACTCCAAGCTCTGCGATGCGCTATGAACAAAGTTTAAGGCGCTGAGCGTCTGATTTACAGCAGCAGCGAGCGCGCTTGTGCAACGGTAAAAAATGAACCGAAAACAATCACAATACTATTTTTGCTGGCATGGAATTTTGCTTCCGCAATGGCATTAGCTACAGAATCGTGAGTACTTACCTGCTTTAATGCACAGGACTCAAGCTTTGCTTTCAAGGCTTCTGAGCCCAAACCACGAGGTACATCCAGCCCCGCTAAATACCAAGAATCAACGACCGAAGCCATGGCCCTGGTTACTCCCGCAACGTCTTTATCCCCAAGTGCGGCGTACACTGCGTGAACCTTCCGACTACCCTCTTTGACTTTGAGAGCTTGCAACCTCGAGCAGAGCCAGTTTGCGGCATGGGGATTATGACCTACATCCACATACAGGTCAGGGTCTCGCTCAAGGCGCTCAAATCGCCCAGGTACACTTACTCGGCCCAGAGCTGTTTCTATTGCCGACACCTCCATCCCAGGCTCAAGTGTTCGCATCGCCATTACAGCAGCTGCAACACTCTGAACCGGCAAAGGCCCTGCAGGGAGGCTAACCAACTGCCCTTGGTACTGCAGTGTTGCAGTCGCTTCACCGCTATCTGCTACCACTTCGCGGACTGTGTAGTCCTGCCCTGCTCTGGTCAGCACCACCCTCTGAGCAGTTGCCTGTTGAAGCACGGAACGTGGCGGATCCATATCGGCAACAATGGCCGGTATGCCTGGGCGAAGAATGCCGGCCTTTTCAAACCCGATGACTTCACGGTTGTCGCCGAGAAACGCCACGTGGTCAATATCGACAGACGTTATAATCGCCAGATCCGCGTCTACTACGTTTACGGCATCCAGCCGGCCACCAAGACCTACCTCAAGAATCCAGTCCTGCACACCGGATTCCCGAAGTGCGACGAACGCCGCCAACGTGCCAAATTCAAAATAGGTCAGCGTTACCGAACCACGAGCCGCCTCAACCGTCTCGAAAGCGAAAATGAGAGCCGCATCGTCAATGTCTTTGCCATCAATGCGGACTCGCTCGTTGTAGTTCTGCAAATGCGGTGACGTAAAGGCGCCGGTGCGCCGACCTGCGGCCAGCAACAAAGCCTCAAGAGTGCCAACGGTACTGCCCTTGCCGTTGGTTCCGGCAATCGTTATCACACGCGCCGCTGGCTTGTTTCGGAACAGCCGGCGTAATACGACAAGAACCCGGTCGAGCCCGAGGTCAATTTCAGTGGGGTGGATCGATTCAAGCCAAGACAGCCACTGCTCAACAGTGGCACCCGCCCCCGGCGCATGCGGGGGTTGAGGTGTTTTTTTACTCGATGGGGGTATCAACGTCTGGTTTTTCCGTTATGTCAAATTCAATGGGTTCGTCTGTTCCCGGTCGCTCCTGACCGGTGAACTTCGCCAGCACGTGGGCAATGCGCTCACGCATCTGGTGGCGGTGCAGAATCATGTCGATCGCCCCGTGCTCAAGTAGGAACTCACTGCGCTGGAAACCTTCGGGTAATTTTTCGCGAACCGTCTGTTCGATAACCCGCGGACCTGCAAAGCCAATCAATGCATTGGGCTCGGCAATATTAAGATCGCCCAGCATTGCGAGACTGGCAGATACACCACCGAACACCGGGTCCGTCATCACCGATATGTAAGGTATGCCTTCCCCCTTCATACGCTCAAGCACAGCTGCAGTTTTGGACATCTGCATCAGCGACAGTATGGCTTCTTGCATCCGAGCGCCGCCGCTGGCAGAAAAGCAAACCAGAGGAATGCGCTCTGCAAGCGCAATATTAGCGGCCTGAACGAACTTTTCCCCAACAACTTGGCCCATGGAGCCGCCCATAAACCCGAACTCGAAGGAACAGGCCACTAGCGGTACACCCAGTGTTTTGCCTTTCATGGCAATAAGCGCGTCTTTCTCACCCGTAGTTTTTTGAGCCTGAACTAGGCGATCCTTGTAGCGCTTGGTGTCCTTGAACTTCAGTCGATCCCAAGGTTCTAGGTTTTCGCCAATTTCCTCTCGACCCTCTTCATCAAGAAAAATGTCGAGGCGACGGCGGGCGTTGACCCTCAGGTGATGATTGCATTTGGGGCAAACATCGAGGTTTTTCTCCAGCTCCGGCTTGTAGAGAAAGGCGCCACATTTAGGGCACTTTTTCCAAAGCCCTTCAGGAACACCTGTTCTGCGATTGGATTCCGAGCGGATTTTGCCCGGCATTATCTTGTCCAGCCAGTTACTCATGGTTTTATCCTGTCCTTTGATTCCGGCCCGCCCTCACCTTTCGAGTCAGGAAGCCAAGCTGTCCAGTGCTTCGCGCATGGGGTTGAGCAGATCCGTCAGTGCCCGTTTAAGCTCTCCGATATTTGCCTGGTTTCTGGCTATTGTATCGACCAGCACACTGCCAACAATTACACCATCGGATACCCGTCCCACGGCTGCGGCTGTTTCCGCATCGCGAATACCAAAGCCAACGCCAACGGGCAGAGCCGTCAATTCATGAATATGCGCCACTTTAGCGGCAACTTCATCCACGTTTATTCTGGCAGCTCCCGTTACGCCGTTAAATGAAACATAGTACACATAACCAGAAGAGTGATCGGCAATTGCCCGAATTCTCTCATCGGTGGTGGTTGGCGCCAGCAGAAAAATGGGGTCCAGCCCTCTCTGGGAGAACATAGGTGCAATGTCATCGGCCTCTTCCGGTGGCAAGTCCACCGTAAGAACACCGTCTACGCCCGCTTTTGCGGCCGCATCGGCAAAGGCTTCGTAGCCCATGGCTTCAATGGGGTTCAGATAGCCCATCAACACTACCGGGGTTGTGTCATTGGTTTTTCTGAACTCACTCACCATCGCCAGAACACGGCGCAGCGATGTGCCGTGCTTGAGCGCCCTTTCACAGGCCAACTGAATCACTGGGCCATCGGCCATGGGATCAGAAAACGGCACACCCAGCTCGATGATATCCACCCCGGCATCAACCATGGTGTGCATCAAGCCCACGGTCTCATCTGGGTGAGGGTCACCGGCGGTAATAAAGGGAATAAGTGCCTTCCGGCCTTGTCCTTTGAGGGTCTGGAGAACCCCTTCAATTCGGCTCATGCCTGCTCCTGTCGATTATTCCGCGTTCAGAATTCAGAGTTCGAAGTTCAAAACTCAGAGCTCAATACCGTCTAACTGCGCAACGGTATGGATGTCCTTATCGCCGCGGCCAGATATGTTGATTACGACCATCTGATCTTTATCCATCGTGGCTGCAAGCTTTACGGCGTAAGCTACCGCATGGGCAGTTTCCAGCGCAGGCATGATACCTTCAACCAAGGTTAGCATGCGAAACGCGTCCAACGCCTCATCGTCGGTTACCGACACATAGTTAGCCCGACCGATATCCTTCAACCAGCTATGTTCCGGCCCAACTCCTGGATAATCCAGGCCCGCACTGATCGAGTGAGTGCCTGCAATTTGCCCGTTCTCATCCTCCATCAAATAAGTACGGTTACCATGGAGCACGCCCGGGCGACCCGCACACAAAGGCGCCGCATGCTGCCCCGTCTCAATACCAAGGCCACCGGCCTCTACCCCGTAAAGCTGCACAGATTCGTCGGTGAGGAACGGATAAAACATGCCGATCGCATTAGAACCGCCGCCTACACAGGCAACCAGCGCATCAGGCAGTTTTCCGGTTTTTTCCAGCGACTGACGACGGGTTTCACGCCCGATGACTGACTGAAAATCCCGAACCAACAGCGGGTACGGGTGCGGGCCCGCAACGGTACCTATAATGTAGAACGTCTCATCAACATGAGTGACCCAGTCACGCATGGCGTCGTTCATTGCATCTTTGAGCGTGCGGCTTCCACTTTGAACCGGGTGCACTTGGGCGCCCAGAAGCTTCATGCGGTATACGTTCAGAGATTGGCGCTTTACGTCTTCAGCACCCATAAAGACATGGCATTCAAGACCTAGGCGGGCACAGACAGTGGCAGTAGCAACGCCATGCTGCCCGGCCCCAGTTTCGGCGATGATGCGTTTTTTGCCTAGAAAGCTGGCGAGCAGAGCTTGGCCGATGGTGTTGTTTATCTTGTGCGCGCCGGTGTGATTGAGATCTTCCCGTTTTAGCCAGATCTGCGCGCCCCCGGTTTCGCGAGTCAGCCGCTCAGCAAAATACAACGGGCTGGGGCGGCCAACATAATCTGCAAGATCTTTGTCGAAGGTGGCCTGGAATTCCGGATCCTTCTTTAGCCGAAGGTATTCCTTTTCCAGAGTCATCAGGGAATCCATCAGCGTCTCGGAAACGAATCGTCCACCAAAGGGACCAAAATGTCCCCGCGCATCCGGCAAGGCAGTCAGCATTTCTTCAGTCAGTTTTTCAGACACGGTGAACCTCTCTATTAGACACGGTGAGCCTCTTTAATAAAGTCAGAAATTTTTTCGATGTCTTTGATGCCTTTGCTTTTTTCAACACCGCCGCTGACATCAACCGCCCAGGGCTTCACCTTCTCAACAGCGCGGGCCACGTTAGCAGACGACAAGCCACCGGCCAATATGAGGGGCAAAGAGCGCTCGGAAGGAATCAGGTCCCAGTTGAACGAGTGCCCTGTACCTCCAAACCGTTCAGGATCCCAGGCATCGACTAAAAGCCCCGATGCACCATGGTAATCACTCAAAGCCTTTTCAATCTGTCCGGCTTGCTGAACCCTCACAGCTTTTATCCAGCGCCGGCCAAACCGGCTGCAGAATTCTGGAGTTTCATCGCCGTGGAACTGAAGTAAATCCAGCGGAATACGATCAAGTGCTTCCCTCACCTGTTCTTCCGATGGGTTCACAAATAGCCCTACCACTGAAACAAACGCAGGAACGTGCCCGGCGAGAACCTTAGCCTGCTCAATGGTAACGGCTCGGGGACTGGGTTCGTAAAACACAAACCCCAAGGCATCCGCACCCTTAGCAACGGCGGCTTTTACATCCTCAACACGGGTCAAGCCACATATTTTGACGCGTGTATTCATGGTACC
Source organism: Marinobacter sp. LV10R510-11A (assembly GCF_900215155.1). Classification (NCBI taxonomy): domain Bacteria; kingdom Pseudomonadati; phylum Pseudomonadota; class Gammaproteobacteria; order Pseudomonadales; family Marinobacteraceae; genus Marinobacter; species Marinobacter sp. LV10R510-11A. The sequence goes on along the minus strand of NZ_LT907980.1, from coordinate 813,825 downwards.
TGTACCGGTTTCTGTTTCGGGTGAATGTGCGTTGGATATACCGGGCTATTCTCGGCTTGGCTGAACCAGGGCCTTAAAAAGGCAGGGCCACATTCAGCAGCGGGCAAAGGAAAGCCTTCCGGATAACCCACATCGACCAAATACAAACCATGGGGCGGCGCAGTGACTCCGGCAAGAGTGCGGTCTTTCGCCAGCAGTATGTCACGAATCCAGGATACCGGCTGCTTCCCAGTGCCTACAGCCATGAGTGCCCCGGCAATATTCCGAACCATGTGATGTAGAAAAGCATTGGCCTGCACATCGATTACGACGAAGTGACCCTTCCGGGTTACTTTAATTTGCTCAAGAAAACGAATAGGCGTGCGAGATTGGCACCCGGCGGCACGAAATGAAGAGAAGTCGTGCTCTCCTGCAAGCGCCTGAGCTGCTTGGTGCATGCGCTCCGCATCCAGCTCCTGACACGCCCAGCTTACCTGCCCACGCTGAATGCCAGGCCTCACAGGGTTGTTATAGATAACGTAGCGGTAGCGCCTGTAAATTGCAGAAAATCGGGCATGAAAATCTTCACTACCGTTGCCGGCCCAATGCACAGCGATATCAAACGGCAGCGCGGTATTGATACCCATCACCCATGAGCGAAGGCTACGAATGGAAGGCGTCTCAAAATGCACAACCTGGTAGCTTGCGTGCACCCGGGCATCGGTGCGGCCGGCGCAGACTAAATCTACCGGGTGGTCAGCCACTTTTGCTACGGCTTTAGCCAGCTCTGCCTGTACCGAACGAACGCCGGACTTTTGCAATTGCCAGCCGTGAAATTTGCGGCCGTCGTACTCAAAAGCCAGGGCAACCCGCCCGCCGCCGATGGCATTATCCGTTGTGAGTTTCTGAGAATAGAGAAACAAGTGTGAATCCGAAAAGTATGTTGTTGTAAAAACAAAACGCCGGCAAAGTGCCGGGATAATCCCCGGCGGCCGGCGTTTGCTGCCTCAATAATCCGATTATAGCGGATCAGGACAGATTTTTAAGCAGATCCTTAGCTTCGGTTTTCTGCTCGTCGTCTCCCTCGAGGGAAACCTCTTCCAGAATATCGCGAGCACCGTCACTGTCGCCCATCTCGATATAGGCCCTTGCCAGATCAAGCTTAGTTGCAGCTTCATCTGTTCCGGCCAAGAAATCAAAATCATCATCGTCACCAAGATCGCTTTCATCGATGTCAGCAGCGGGTGATTTTGGAGCTTCATCCCGAACTTCATCAGAAGCAACTGGCAGATCTTCCTGCTCTGGGCTCGCTGTGTCGCTACCACCTGTCAGATCGCCTTCACTGAGGTTATCTTCAAGCTCCAGCTCATCGTCCAAGGCCAGCTCATCATCCAAGGCCAACTCGTCATCCAGGGATAGCTCGTCATCTTCCAGTTTAGCATCTGTAGAATCCGCGGAATCCGAGAACTCTTCCATAAGGGCAAGATCCTCATCGGAGACATCTAGCTCCAAGTCGTCAAGCGTGGACTCTTCCTTGTCGGAATCGCTAAGCGCTTCGTCCTCACCCGCAACCTTGTCCAGTTCGGCGTCCAACTCGTCCAAGAAGGACTCGTCCAGAGAACCAAGATCCGTGCTTTCAGTGTCTGGCGTAGATTCTAGCGAATCAAATCCGCCCTCAAGTGATTTCTCATCGAGTTCTTCAAGAGACTTATCAGAAGAGCCATCAAGTGAATCTTCAGGCAACTCTTCAGGGTCGTCTAAATTTATTTCCAGTGAGGAGTAGTCGCTCTCTTCTTCAGTAGCAACGTCCGGCGCATCGTCTTTGGTATCTGGCAGATCAAGACCGGACAGATCGTACTCGATCGGCTGTTCTGCCTCATCTATAGCACCAAGACCGTAATTCGTCTCGTTAGACCCGAATTCGCTCTCAACCTGCTCTGATTCTTCAGAAGCTAAGTCGTCGGAAGCACTGGCGTCCTCGCCAAACGATCCGGATCGAAGCTGTGATTCAAGGTCATCAATGCTCGGCATTGATTCCGCTTCTTCAAGACGGGTACGAAGGTCATTCGCCTGAGCAATCGCCTCTTCATCATCCAATGTCCGAATTTCACCAAACTGCTTCTCGAATGACTCACGATCCTGATTGTCTGCATAAACCCCCAGCAGCTTCAATCGCAGATCAGTGCGGCTTGGCTCACGGGATATCGCGGTTTCCAGAACCTCACCAGCCTGATCGTAACGACCATAAGCGACATAGGCATCCGCTTCTTCAAGCGCATCACCGGCACTGGTCTGTTCCGGTTCATCCTCTTCAAGGTTCAGATCGAAGGCGTCGTCTTCAGGCCCTTCAGACTCACTATTAAGTTGCTCATAAAACGCTTTTTCACGGTTCGCATTGCGTCTCGCAAGAAGCAAAAGGATCAACAGAAGAAGAATCAGGCCGCCACCTAGGGCAATCTGATAAATCGTGTTGCCGGTAATCGCATCAATCACATTACCCGGGAAGCCCTTATCGGCGACTGGTTCGGGCTTCGGTTGAACCTTGGCGTCAGGGGTTTCAGCTTTTGCGGGCTGCTCGGCGTTGCCTGTCTCGGCAGCCGGTTTCTCTTCGGGAGTGGTTTCCGCAACGGCAGAATCGTCCCCGACAGCATCCGCATCGGTAACTTCGGGCTCGCTGGAAGCTTCCAGCTCGGCATCTGCTTCTACAGGCTCTTCAGAGGCCAGCGACTCTTCCGCAGTCATCTCAGAGTTAGCGGTTGAATCCTGATCTGTCTCAGCTGCAGGTTCAATTACATCGGCGTCCGTTTCAGCTTCACCAGCCGCGGCAATGTTGCCGTCGGTCACGTCGGTCACCAAAGCATCTTGATCCGCAGAATCGTTGGCAGCAGCACCCTGCTGAACGCCTGCAAGCTGGTTGTTTTTCAGCTCGAGTAACCGCTGCAGCGTCTTTACCTGATCCTGAAGGTCGTCAACGCGGGTGTTGAGCTCATCGTTTTCGCGGCGAGAGCTTTCGAGCTCTTCCATGGCCACGGCTTTACCGGCATCTACGCCACCGGCCAGCTGACCATCACCACCTGCAGATCCACCTTCGGTCTCGGTGCGGCCACCTTCATCATCGGCAACCAAGAGCTTGAGCTCATCACTAGTGGCCGCAACTTCCCCGGCACCCGTGCGCTTGGGCTGCTGTGCTGCGGTCGCATCCACAGTACGCTTAGGCTGCTGGAATTCCTGATTCTGTTGCGCAACCGTTTGGGTCGCTTCTGCGCGGCTACGACTGCGGATTTGATCTGCTGTCGGAACACGTAATACTTGCCCACGCTTTAGCCGGTTGATGTTGCTACCAATAAACGCATCCGGGTTCAGATCCTGCAACGCCAGCATAACTTGCTGAGTAGAGAGACTGTTATCGGGGCGAACGGTAGTAGCTATGTTCCAAAGCGTATCTGATGGCCCTGTGGGCCCGAAGGTATCAGACCGATAACCACCGCCACCGGACTGTTCCACTCTGGCCTGCCGACGAACCGATTCGGCGCTGCGGGTAGAAGACGCGGGCCGCGATTGAGCGCTGGATGGCGCCCGCACTGGCTCTGAAACACCGGAATCTTCCGCGTAAACCGGAGGATCCACCAAAACAGCGTATTCCCGCATCAGCCGACCGTTGGGCCAAGTCAGTTCCAGCAGGAAGTTGAGGTACGGCTCTCTCAAAGGTTCACGTGAGGAGACATTTACCACCAAGCTGCCATTGGCGCGGGTCGTTACGTCGAAGCGGAGTTTTCCAAGAAATTGGTTCCGCTGCAGACCAAGCCGTTGATAAGCGCTTTCTGAAGCTATGTTCACATACACGTCGCCGGGATCTATACCCCGGCTTTGTGGCAGAACAATTTCTGCATCCATTGGCTCGTTCAGATAGGACTGAAGTTCAATTTCACCCAGCCCGAGGGCTTGAGCGACGCCGGACCCGAGCCCTCCCGCCAAAGCCAGTGCAACCGCAAGCTTGCGTACCTTCATGCTTTTTCCTTTCCAGTCTCCGTTATCCGCGACTGTTTTTTTTCAAACAGAATCGGACGGCGTGGGATGACTTCCGTCTGGATTATTCTGGATTAATGTGTCGCGTTTTTAACTTTCAGTCCGGCAAGTATTGTTGATAAAGCCTCTTTTATCAATCAATCAGCTGCAATCCTTGCACCATTTATTTATCAGTTGCACGGAACTCCCTAGTGTCCCTGAAAATAACAGGGGCGGAGCCTGAAATCAGCCTCCGCCCCCTAACCGGCTTTCTGAAACCGGACACAGTTGGCATTAATTGCCTCTGTGTAACATTTCTTAACGTTCCTGAAGGATCCGTAACATGCGCCGCAGGGGCTCAGCGGCCCCCCACAACAGCTGATCACCCACGGTAAACGCAGAAATGTACTCCGGCCCCATGGCCAGTTTACGGATGCGTCCGATAGGTACACTCAACGTGCCGGTTACCTTAGCAGGAGTTAGCTCCTCAATGCTCGCGTCACGATCATTAGGGATAACTTTAACCCAGTCGTTAGCGTTCGCCAAAATGGATTCTATTTCTGCTATCGGCAGATCTTTCTTCAGCTTGATAGTAAGCGCCTGACTATGGGAGCGCATGGCGCCTATCCGCACGCAAAGGCCATCAATAGGAATCGGGTTATCTGAGCGACCAAGGATTTTGTTGGTCTCTACCCCAGCCTTCCATTCTTCCTTACTCATGCCGTTATCAAGTTGTTTATCGATAAACGGGATAAGACTGCCTGCTAAAGGCACCTCGAAATGCTCGGTGGGAAACTCGTCGGAACGCATGGTTTCAGTCACCTTGCGATCGATCTCCAGGATCGCCGAAGACGGGCTTGCCAGCTCATCTCCTACACTTCGGTTAAGCTCACCCATTTGGTTCAGCAGCTCACGCATATTCTGAGCGCCAGAGCCTGAAGCGGCCTGATAGGTCATGGGAGACACCCACTCGACCAGATCCTGCTCCAGCAGGCCGCCGATGGCTAGCATCATCAGGCTGACTGTGCAGTTACCACCTACATAATCTTTCACGCCGCCTTCCAGAGCAGCGTCGATTACATTGCGGTTAACCGGGTCCAGAATAATAACCGAGTGATCCGCCATCCGCAGTGCAGAGGCCGCATCAATCCAGTAACCCTTCCAGCCTGCATCACGCAGCTTCTGGTACACCGCATTGGTGTAATCGCCACCTTGGCAGGTAAGCACCACATCTAGGGTTTTGAGGGTTTCAATATCGAATGCATCCTGTAGGGGCGGAACGCCCTCTTTCCCCACATCCGGGGCTGGCTGACCCGTCTGCGATGTGGAGAAAAATACCGGATCGATATCTCTAAAATCATTTTCTTCGCGCATGCGTTCCATGAGGACTGAGCCCACCATGCCACGCCATCCTACAAGTCCAACTCGCTTCATGTGCGACCTTTGAACCTCATTTTATGCCCGCCCTCAACCTTTATCGCTGGCAGGGACAGGAAGAATGATCCCGCAGCAACCGCATCGTGTTGCTATCGGGTATTGTCGTAAATTACAGAGCAGCCAGTACCGCATCACCCATTTCGCGGGTAGAAACCCGGGTGCCGCCTTCCGACATAATATCTGCCGTGCGTAGCCCCTGATCCAGTACTTTATTTACCGCCGCCTCTATAGCCGCTGCAGCCTGTTCTTCATCAAGGCTGTACCGCAACATCATTGCCACACTGATAATAGTGGCCAGCGGATTGGCGATACCTTTACCAGCAATATCTGGCGCTGACCCGTGGCAGGGCTCATACATGCCCTGCTTTTGAGAGTTCAGCGATGCCGATGGCAACATACCAATAGAGCCGGTAAGCATGGCCGCTTCATCAGACAGAATATCACCAAACATGTTGCCCGTCACAATTACGTCGAACTGCTTGGGCGCACGAACCAGTTGCATCGCAGCATTATCAACGTACATATGAGACAGCTCTACATCCGGATATTCGCGCTGCAAATCGTTCATGATTTCGCGCCACAGAACGGTTACTTCGAGCACATTAGCCTTATCTACCGAGCACAGTTTTTTGCTACGCTGTTGCGCGGCTTCAAAGGCCACCCGCCCGATACGGCGGATTTCAGATTCTGTATAAGCGTAGGTGTTGTAGCCCTGGCGCTCACCGCTTTCCAGTTGCCGAACACCCCGCGGCTGGCCAAAATAAATGCCACCGGTAAGTTCGCGCACAATCATGATATCCAGGCCCGAAACCACCTCAGGCTTAAGGGACGATGCTGACGCGAGTTGCGGGTATAGAATGGCCGGGCGTAGGTTGGCGAATAATTCCAGATTCGACCGCAGGCCAAGTAACCCTTTCTCCGGGCGTTTTGCCATGGGTAGATGATCCCACTTTGGCCCGCCGACAGCGCCCAGCAAAATAGCATCGGCTTTGCGGGCTTTCTCAAGGGTCTCATCCGGTAACGGGTTGTCTGTTTCGTCCAGCGCAGCACCGCCTACCAGAGCTGACTCAAAAGCGAGCTTCAGATCAAACTTTTCGTTGATGGCATGCAGGATCTTTTCAGCCTCTGCAACAATTTCTGGACCAATGCCGTCACCCGGCAGAAGAAGTACCGTTCTGGACATAATGAACTTCCAAATCTCTAGTATCCGAGCCCCACAGGCCCGGCAGGTTAATGATTGCCGGATAACGCGTAGCGCATCCGGCTTAAATTGAATATCACCTACTCAGCAACGCACCTAAAAGCAAACTTACTGACCAGCACTAAACAACCAAGGCGCCGTTTGGCGACGCTGGTCTTCGTAGATTTTGATCTGCTCGGCATCTTCAAGGGTAACGCCGATGTCATCCAGGCCATTGAGCAAGCAGTGGCGGCGGAAATCATCCACATCGAACTCGAAGGATTCACCCGACGGCGTAATCACGGTTTTGGCATCTAAATCGACGGTCAACTCATAGCCTTCCGAAACCTCAGCTTCCTGAAACAACCTATCTACGATATTCGCTTCTAAAACAATGGGTAGCAGGCCATTCTTAAAGCAGTTATTGTAGAAAATATCAGCAAAGCTAGGCGCAATAATAACCCGGAAACCGTAATCATCAAGAGCCCAAGGAGCGTGCTCGCGGCTGGAGCCGCACCCGAAGTTACTGCGGGCTAAAAGCACACTGGCGTTCTTGTAACGGGGCTGATTAAGCACGAAATCCGGGTTCAACGGGCGTTGTGAACTGTCCTGATCCGGCTGGCCTTCATCCAGGTAGCGCAGCGCATCAAACAGATTCGGGCCAAAGCCCGTGCGCTTGATCGACTTCAAAAACTGCTTGGGAATAATCATGTCCGTATCCACATTGGAACGGTCCATGGGGGCCACAAGGCCCTGGTGTTGCGTAAATGCGCGCATGATTCAGTTCTCTCCTGTGGCTCAGTTCAACAATTCGCGAACATCAACAAAATGGCCAGCTATGGCTGCAGCAGCGGCCATGGCCGGGCTCACCAGATGCGTTCTACCGCCAAAGCCTTGCCGACCTTCAAAGTTACGGTTAGACGTAGACGCACAGTGCTCACCCTGCCCGAGCTTGTCTGCGTTCATGGCCAGGCACATGGAGCAACCCGGATCTCGCCATTCAAGGCCTGCTTCAATGAAAATCCGATCTAGGCCTTCCGCTTCTGCCTGTGCTTTTACCAAGCCAGAACCCGGCACAACCATCGCCTGGATAAGGCTATCGGCAACTTTGCGGCCCTTGACCACAACAGCCGCTTCGCGCAGGTCTTCAATACGGCCGTTGGTGCAGGAGCCGATAAACACTCTGTCTAACTTGATATCAGTAATCGCCTGGTTTGGCCGCAAACCCATGTACTTCAAAGCCCGCTCAATGCCTTCACGCTTGATCGGATCTTCTTCTTTTGCGGGGTCCGGCACATGGCCAGTAATGTTCACAACCATTTCTGGGGATGTACCCCAACTTACCTGGGGCAGAATCTCTGCGCCGTCTAGCTCAACAACCTTATCAAACTCCGCGTCCAGATCGCTGTGCAGCGTACGCCAGTACTTAACCGCCGCATCCCAGGTTTCACCCGTTGGTGAGAACGGCCGGCCTTTTACGTAATCGATCGTAGTGCCGTCTACAGCAACCATGCCAACACGGGCACCGGCTTCGATGGCCATATTACAAATGGACATCCGGCCTTCCATGGTGAGGTTCTGAATGGCCTGACCACCAAATTCAATCGCATGGCCGGTGCCACCAGCCGTGCCAATTTTGGCGATGATCGCCAGCACCACGTCCTTACTCGTTACACCTTTGCCAAGCTGGCCGTTTACCTTCACCAGCATGTTCTTCATCTTCTGCTGCACTAGGCACTGAGTGGCCAGCACATGCTCAACTTCGGACGTGCCAATGCCGTGGGCAAGACAGCCGAACGCGCCGTGGGTCGAGGTATGGGAATCCCCGCACACAATGGTCATACCCGGCAATGTTGCACCCTGTTCTGGCCCAATAACGTGCACAATGCCCTGACGCAGATCCTTGATCTTGAATTCCAGAATCCCGAACTCGTCGCAGTTCTTGTCGAGGGTTTCCACCTGGATACGAGAAACCGGGTCAACAATACCGTCAATGCCCTTTGCACGATCGGTCGTCGGAACGTTGTGGTCAGGCGTAGCCAGGTTGGCATCGATGCGCCAGGGCTTACGATTCGCAATGCGCAGCCCCTCAAAAGCCTGGGGAGATGTCACTTCGTGCAACAAGTGGCGATCAATATAAATCAACGCAGAGCCGTCGTCCCGCTGCTTAACCAAATGGTCGTTCCACAATTTGTCGTATAAGGTCTTGCCCGCCATGATTCTCTCTCGCTCTCTGGAGGTACAGTTTTTGGTGCTTTCTATTAGCGCTCTGCACCCATGATACCGCTCGCGCTTAAATAACCGCAATTCATGTTTTTCATTCATCGCATTCCAATTGGTTATGCGATAGCCTTTCCTGATAGAACATAACAGGAAGACACATCTTGGACTCAAATGCCCTCAAAGCGTTCCTGACCATCGTCGACCAAGGCTCCTTTTCAGAAGCCGCTGAACAGCTGCACCTCACCCAGCCAGCCATCAGCAAACGCCTTGCCGCACTGGAAAACCAGCTAGGCACAACATTAGTAGACCGCAGCCACCGACAAATTCGCCTCACCGACTCCGGCAGCCGGCTACTACCCCATGCCCGCAAGATTCTCGACGAAATCCACAACGCCCGCATTGCCCTCTCGCCAGATTCCGGTTTGATAGAAGGCGAACTACACATTATTGCCAGCCACCACATAGGCCTTCACCACTTGCCAAAATGGCTGCGCCGGTTCAAGCGTGAATACCCCCAGGTGACCATCAACCTGCAGTTCATGGAATCGGATGCAGCCTACGAACAAATGCGCAAACGCAACGCCGAGCTCGCGTTCGTCACACTCAGCGACAGCATGCTCCCAAGCTTCCACGTATTTGCACAGTGGCCCGACCCCATGGCGTTCGTGGTGGGTGCAGACCACCCCCTAGCCTCGTTGAAAAAACCAACACTCGCGGACCTGGCAAACCATCCGGCCCTGCTGCCAGACACGTCCACCTCAACTTACCGGGTCGTCAGCCGCCTGTTCCTGGAAGCAAACCTGCCCCTACAGCCGCAAATGCCCACCAACTACCTGGAAACTCTAAAAATGATGACCAGCGTCGGCCTGGGCTGGAGCGTATTACCGCTGCGCATGGTGGATGAAAGCTTGAGGGTGCTCGAAGGCGTATTAGCGAAGGGAACGGAAGCGGGACATCCGGTTACGAGGGTTCTCGGCGGTATCGGGCTCACCGGCCGACAGCCAGGCAACGCCGCGAAAGCGCTCCTGGCCATTGTTCAGGAAGAAGAAGGAAGAAGTCAGAGCTGCCCCAAGATCGGAGTCGACACTGAAACATCCCCATTCTGACCACGATGGCGCAAATAGTGATCCATCAACACAATCGCCATCATCGCCTCCGCAATCGGCGTTGCACGAATACCCACACAAGGATCGTGCCGCCCCGTGGTAATAACCTCCACCGGATTGCCATCCACATCAATACTGCGGCCCGGTAAACGCAAGCTCGAAGTCGGCTTCAAAGCAATGCTCGCCAGAATCGGCTGCCCGGAAGAAATACCCCCCAGCACACCGCCAGCTTCATTAGACAAGAAACCCTCAGGCGTCATCTCATCCCGGTGCTCAGTGCCCTTTTGAGTAATGCACCCAAAGCCTGCACCAATCTCCACACCCTTCACCGCATTGATACTCATCAACCCATGGGCCAAATCCGCATCCAAGCGGTCAAAAACCGGCTCGCCAAACCCAGGAGGTACGCCTTCCGCTACTACGTTAATCCGCGCGCCAATAGAATCCCCTTCCTTACGGAGAGCATCCATATAAGCCTCCATCTCCGGCACCTTATCGGCATCGGGACAGAAAAACGGATTCTGATGCACCTGATCCCAGTCTAGTTTCTCCGCACGAATCGGCCCAAGCTCCGACAGATACCCACGGATGCGAATACCCAGGCGCTGCTGCAAAAACTTCCGAGCTACAGCACCCGCCGCCACACGCATAGCCGTCTCACGGGCGGAAGAACGACCACCACCGCGATAATCACGCACGCCATACTTATGCATGTACGTGTAATCGGCGTGTGCCGGGCGGAACTGTTCCGAAATCTTAGAATAGTCTTTTGAGCGCTGATCCGTATTCTCGATAATCAGCCCAATCGGCGTACCAGTGGTTTTGCCTTCAAACACACCAGACAAAATACGAACCTCATCTGCCTCACGGCGCTGGGTCGTGTGCCGCGACGTACCCGGCTTGCGACGATCCAAATCCGCCTGCATATCCTCTTCCGACAGCTCCAGCCCTGGTGGGCACCCGTCGATAATGCAGCCCAGCGCAGCCCCATGGCTCTCACCGAAAGTGGTAACAGTGAACAGTTTTCCGAAAGAGTTTCCTGACATAATTCAATATCTTGTTAGGGTATTGTAAGAAGTTGGTTTAATGCTTGCTCTGCCACTGGCGGAGATCCTGCTCAGTGATAGCAAAGACACCGTCGCCGCCGTTGCTGAATTCCAGCCAGATAAGCGGGAGCCCCGGGTAGGCTTCATCCAGTGCCGCCCAGCTATTCCCCACCTCAACTACCAGCAAACCACCGGGCGTAAGATGCTCAACTGCACCGGCAATAATCCGGTGCGCAATATCCAGCCCGTCATCACCTGCCGCCAAACCCAATGCGGGTTCATGGTGGAACTCATCCGGCATGTCCGCCAGATCCTCCGCATCTACATAAGGCGGGTTACACACAATGATATCGTACTGCCCGCTGATGTTCGCAAACACATCCGATTGCACAGTGCGCACCCGGCCACGGAGTTCGTGAAGATCTATGTTTGATTCAGCAACCGCCAATGCATCCGGTGATATATCTGACAAATCCACACTGGCGTCTTCAAATACCGAGGCCGCGCCTATGCCAATACAACCGCTCCCCGTGCAGAGATCAAGAATCCGCTCAACCGGCTTGTCTCCCAGCCAGGGCTGAAAGCCATTTTCAATCAGCTCACCAATCGGGGATCGCGGCACCAGCACACGCTCATCCACATTAAACGGCATGCCCATAAACCAGGCTTCGCCCAGAAGATAAGCAAGAGGAACCCGCTCCTCGATACGGCGCCTGATACGCTCAAGAATAATCCGGCGCTCTTCCCGGATAAGCCGCGCATCAAGAAACAGGGTGTTGTTTTCCAGCGGCAGATGCAGGCTGCGCATCACCAGCTGTACGGCTTCATCCCACACGTTATCCGTGCCATGGCCGAAAAAAACCGGCGCGGCGGCAAACTGCGAAGATGTGTAGCGAAGGTAATCGCGAACGGTATGAAGATCTTCAATCGGGCTGCTCACAAACCGGTTTCCTGTAATGTCGGATTCAGCGCAGGATTATACGCTGTTTCAACGCTCTACTGCAGCCACCAAGTTAACCCTGCCCGGGCCGGCTCAAATAGCCAGTGGGCCAGAGCTGCTTCGGCTTTCCTCATAACGATCCAGAGCGGCCGCCATGCGTTCACGCCCAAGCTGAATCAGTTCGGGCGCCTTATGGTAGTCATAGCTGCGGCTCGCATTCTTGGGAATGTTAACCAAAAGATCCGGCGGATAACCCGCAAGCTTGTATTGAACCAAAGCACTCTGCATGGTTTCGATAGTGAGGTTCATAACATCAAATTTGCCGATGCCAAGCTTATCCCAATCAATGGTCTCGTGCTCTTCCTGCAGCTTCTTCTCACTAAGCCTTTGGTGCTCTTTTTTCTGTACCTGTTTGGTCATTTTCTCTTCCGGGCTATCCCCGCCGACGGGTTTCTTTACACCCAGAGATTTCAGCGTATCCCAGTCAAACCAACGGGATGCCCTGTCGCGAAAGGTATTCATCCACTCATCCGTATCATCGTCATCGCCGCTAACAGAAAACGCAGCGTCTGATATTTTCCGGCGCCGATCATCCTCACCGCTAAGGTTCACTGCCACGACGATGTCTGCTTGTGCGGAAATGGTAGGAACAATGGGCAGCGGATTCAGCAAAGAGCCGTCTACCAGCACACGACCACCATAAACCAAAGGTGTTACCACCCCCGGAATGGCAACAGATGCGCGGATCGCTCGGTCTAGGGGGCCGTCCTGAAACCAGATCTCCTTGTGGGCCAATAAATCCGTCGCGACGGCGGTATAGTGCAGCGGCAGGTTTTCGATGCGGGTGTCACCCAACATTTCCCGGACTATTGAAAAGATTTTCTCGCCCCGGATGGCGCCAACGGAATTGAACGTCAAATCCAGCAGCTTCAGCACATCAAACTGACCCAGCCCGGTTACCCAGTCTTTGTAGTCCTGCATTTTGCCGGCGGCGTACATTCCCCCAACAAGGGCACCCATAGAGCAGCCAGAGATGGCAACTATGTTATAGCCGCGCTCAGCCAGGATCTCAATGGCACCAATATGGGCATAACCACGGGCACCCCCGCTACCCAACGTAAGAGCAACCGTTTGGCGCCTGCGCTCCGGGGCCTTGCCCTCAGTGCTTATGCTCGACTCGGTGGCCGATATGTCAGAACTACCCATAACCTTGGACACATCATTTTCGGGCACTGCACTCCCCCTTTAAGAGCTACCTCGTTATAACCATCACTTCAACTCGGTCACCCTGTCGGGTCGGGTCGGTAACTGATACCAACGGCCCGACTATCAGCACTTCCTGCTGTTGTTTGGGCACGCCGGTCTTGGTCAACACCTCAGCAAGGGATTCAGTCGCGTTGCGTGCGCGATCCATGGAATCCTTCAGTGATTCATTCGCGTCAAGCGCGGAGTAGCCCACAAGAACCACCTTGGCACCCTCAACTCGGGCAAGCTCGTTGATCTTCCGGCGATCCGCCGACTGCCATTCAAACTGATAGGTAACACCACCTTTCCACGGAACAATCACAGGCCCTAACACTCGATTGTTAACGGTTCCAAGGCCGGGAATTACAGCGCCTGGCGCCACCTTTAGGTGCTCCACCCACACGTACTCTCTCAGGCTGCCCCTAGTAACGGTATACACAGACGTCAGCCAGCGACTGCCATCGCGTTCCACCACGCCCGCCACCAAATAATCCTGGGTAGCGTCCCGGCCATACAGATCCGCTTGGTTGAATATCTGATTTGCCCACACATTGCTTCGGCCACAGCGAACTCCCGTGCACTCAAACAAAATCTGTGCGCCACGCTCACGAAGCACTTCACGATAATGTTCCCGTGCGTCGCGGCGATTAGCATCCCGGGCGATCTGGTAGAGCCGCCCCGCCCCGGAAACCCGCAACCGGGCCATAGATTCTGAGCGAATCTCGTTGTTCACTTCACGTACTGGGCTGAAAAGCACCAGGTGCCCTGACGACTCAACGGGAACCGACAATTCAAGCGTGGACTGGGCAAATGCCTCAGGTAAGGCTTCGGGCAGTGCGGCACTGGCAAGAGCGGAGCTTGTTAGTAACAGAGCGCCAACAAGCAAGGGACATACAAAAAATTTGGACAAGGTATCACTCTTTTTTAAGGAAATTTCTAACAACATCGGCAACCGGGCGGACATCCCCATCAAGGTGACAGTGATGCCCACCGGGCACCTCCAACTTTTGCACGTTCGAAATCGCGTTCAAACGGTCGTCCAGCCCCTTCCGGTTAGCCAACAACCCTTTCTTTGCGCTCACGAACAGTGTCGGCGTCTGAACCGCCTTCAAAGAAGCCACTACCTGATCTTCAGTCATCATCAGTGGCGATGGATGCCGTAGCCGGGCGTCGGTACGCCAGCCGTAACCATCCCCCTCAGGCTGCAAGTTGCGGGGGATCAACGTCAGTGCTGCCTCATGACTGAGCGGGCTAAGGCCGCCTTCACGGACTTTTGCCGCAGCGGTTATATCAGGATAAACAACGGGGCGACCAGAACCCGCAATCCGCTTAGTAATGGACTTACGAAGCTGTGGAATCGTTTCATCAACAGGGCGGCTAAGTGCACCTAAGCTGTCGATCATCACAAGTTTACGCACCCGCTCTGGAAAAGCCGCCGCATACAGCGAGCCAACAATGCCGCCTAGGGAGTGACCCACAATATCCACTTTAATGCCCTGCTCTGGGCCACAAAAGTGTGTTTCGATCAGCTCTGCGATATCCGCAACGTAATCCATCAACTGGTAGCTTTGCCCCGGCGGGCGGTGGCCAGAATGCCCGTGGCCAGCCATATCCACGGCGTATAACGACGACACCTTTGCCAGTTCCGGCGCTATTTGCGAGAAGGTAAAGCTGTTATCCAGCCAGCCATGAAGCATGATGACAGGCGGGCTAACAGGTTGGGAGGCATCCTCGGCCGCCCAGCTTAGGCCAGCCAGAGTAATGTGCCGCAACGGCCACTGCATCTCACATGGCCTCACATCGTATGAGTCGGGCGATCAGAACTCAGAGAGCCGGCAAGATAGGATTCAATCTTGGTTCTGGCACTTTCGTCATCACCATTAAACTGCACACCAATGCCTGCCGCGCGATTACCCTGGGCGCCCTTGGGCGTAATCCAGATAACCTTGCCCGCAACGGGGAGCTTTTCTGGCTCATCCATCAGGTTCAGTAGCAAAAACACTTCATCACCAAGCTGATACTGCTTCTGGGTGGGTATAAACAGACCTCCCTGGCGAATGTATGGCATGTAAGCCGCGTACAAAACCGCTTTATCTTTAATCGTCAGGGTAAGAATGCCGCTGCGTGCACCAAATCCGGGCCCCATATCTGACACCTTTTAAAATTGAATGTTGACCGTTAAACCGAATGTGCGGGAAAAAATCCCTGATATCTCCGAATCATAGCAGTTGTGCTGAGCAAAAGCGTAATTAGGACGCGCGGCGCTTCGTGGGCATTAAGTCTCGCCAGGCTATGAGCAACCGGCTGGCTTCCAGTTCGGGGTTAACATTGTATACGCCAGCCGAACGGCTCTCCCGAACCATATCCAACAGTTCGTGGGCGCGCCATGCCGGGTTGATACCGGCCAGAAAACCGAGCATTTCACCGGCTTCCGGATCGTTTGCTTTGCCCCCAACACACAGCCGGGCCAAATCCGACGCCCAACCTTCAAACAACCAGAGCATATCCTCTAACCCCAGTGCTTTAAATGCCTTTGCCGCCTCCGAGACCGCAACCTGCCCCTTCATAAATTGCCGAAACTTATTGAACGCCTCATCCCGTAACGCCGGGAACTCACCTGTGGTGTACTCAAGCGCCAGGCGCGGGGCATTGCCCGCCAGCATAAGCGACTTGGCCATAAGCTCTGTGGACGGTTGCTTATCGGCTTCAAGGTGCGCCACCTTGCCGGCAAGCCATTGATCGGCCTGCTCTGTTGAAGGCACCGGTATCGACAACACCTGGCATCGAGACCGAATGGTTGGCAATACGGGCCGACCGCTTTCCTGCAAAAGTAGAAGCACAAAGTCCTCCACCGGCTCTTCAAGGGTTTTCAACAGAGCGTTGGCTGAGTTGATATTGAGTTGATCTGCGCGGTCAATAATCGCAATTTTTCGACCTGCAACCTGGGGCGATGAAACCGCAAAAGCCGAAAGCGATCTTATCTGATCAATTTTGATCATCCGGGACTTTTCCGGCGAGCACACCCGAACATCCGGGTGGCTGGATGCGGCAAGCAGTGTGCATTGACGGCACTGGCCACAGGCAATCGGCGCCCCGGCGTCCTTATTTAATGGAGCTGCGCACAATAACAGACCTGACACTGCATCTGCCCAGGCGCGCTTGCCCACGCCACATTCGCCATTAACCAATAACGCATGAGGAAGCCGGCCCTCGGCAAGGCCATTCTGTACAAACTGCCAGGGTTTCTGAAGCCAAGGCATTTCAAGGGCAATATCAGTCACTGTGCTTTCCTGATTGGGGGCTGGCCCGGAATATCCCGGATCGATGCTTGCCAGCTCTGTGCAGCTGTCGCTTCATGGTAGCTAGCAATCTGCGCAGGCGCTTCAGATCGTCGCTATCGTCCCGTGCGGAATGAGGCCCAGATTGAGGGCTAGATTGAGGCCTAGAGTGAGGCATATAGTAATGGCTGTTAACCATCCGAGCAAAAAGCCTGGCAGAATCGGCTACCGCAGGCTCTGCAACCGCCAGCCTTGAGGCCAAAGCCGCCGGTGTTTCACCATGCCTTACAGGCACACCTGCCCGCCCGCACAGCTGATACCAGGCACCCAGCACTCGCGCGTAGCGATCCCGGCCTACACCCCGGCGCATCTGCAACGCTGATATAAGACCTGCAATCAACAAAGCAGCACCGATAATGCCTGCCGTAAAATAACCCAGCTCGCGCATGCCGAACCCGCCAGGCAAGCGGGACATCAAATCTAACTGGCTTTGGCCCTGATACCCAACCACCCAGCGCTGCCATTGGTAGTTTATGCGATCAAGCTGCAGGCTTGCCCACTGAATAATGGCTACATCGCCGTATCTCTGGGCCGATGCCCAGTTGTTTTCCAAGAACGAACCTTCATCGGCCACTGCGTCCCGTAGGCCCAGCTCAATTCTGTCTGGCGCAATGGCCGCCGTGGGATCAATGCGAATCCAGCCCTGCCCTGCAACCCAAGCCTCAACCCACGCATGGGCATCGTACTGCCTCACGATAAGATATTCGTTACCTGCGCCGCTTTCGCCGCCCTGATACCCCACCACAATCCGCGCGGGAATGCCCGCAGAACGCAGCACAAAAGTGGTGGCGCCCGCATAATGCGCGCAGAACCCGCGTTTTTCATCAAAAAGCAGGCTGTCGATGCCGTCGTTTGGCATTTTGGGCGGGCGCAATGTGTAGAAGTAAGGCTGTTCCCGGAAACGGCTCAGCAGCGATTGGATCACGCCAACGTCATCGGTTGAGCGCTTTAACTCATCAGCCAGAGCACGGGCCCGGGGGTTTCCCTGTGCCGGAAGCTGCAGGTAGCGGTGAGCTTCGCCCGGCTCCAAGGATTGTGCTGCTGGCTTATCGGTGTTTTCCAGCGCCAACCTGTAGCGAATTGTGCTATCTGCCGGTCGGCGGAAGCGGAACAGCTCGTCTGCTTCTTTCACAACGTTATCAGACACGGCCTTCGAGCCTTCAAGCGCAAACGCCCACCGCTGATCCGTGGCCTCCATCAAAACATCGTACTCACGGGCTGCCAGCTCACCCACGCCGCCATCTACATTAACCCGACCCGGCGATCGATAGGGTTCGTACCCGCCCTGGCGCCAGGTTCCATCATCGAGGGTGTCGAGAATCAGCCCCCGCCAGTACCTGTCCCGATACTCCGGCATAGGGCCACCGAAAGTCACACGAAAGGCCCGTTCACTGCTTTGTGCCAGGTTGGATATATCCCCTGGCCGCATGGTGTCACTGATACCCGTGCGCGCCTGGCCAGACACAAGCGGTACACTCCACAAAGGCTCCATACGCGGGAAGAATACGAACAAAAGCACAACGACCGGTAGCACTTTCAGCAGCATAACGCCCAGCCTGCGCCAGCCCGCCTTCATGCCCCCGGGAAGATCCGGTGCATTGAGCACTTGCAGCCCGATAAGCAACAAGGCGATGGCACCGATATTCACCAGCGCCCAGTGAATCTCCTGATGAAACAGAAAATTCACGGTGGCCAGATACACCAGAATATAAAACAGCACGTAAAAATCCCGCGCGTTGCGTGTTTCAAGCCACTTCAAACCAACCGTCAGCACAAAAAACGAGGCGGCCGTATCCACGGTGAAACTTCCTTGCACACGAACCAGATATATCGCAACCAACACCAGCATTATCCCGGTGCGCAGCCAACGGCCCGGTAAACGCACACGCCCATGCTGAGCAAGCCACCGCCAGCCCGCCAATGCGACGCACACAAGGATCAGCCATAAGGGAAGTCGATCAAGCTGGGGTGTCAGCAACAACCCAAAGCTTGCAATCAGCCAGAGCAATGCGCGGGACGGCAGGCTATCGCTGGGTTTTTCAGGCTCGTTCTTGGAACGGCTCCAAAGGCTCATGTTTGGGCCCCCGATGTTGCTTCTGTAGGCTTGCCTGTGTGCTTGATGGTATCTGTGTGCTTGCGCGTGCCGTGGGGTGCTGCAAAGGCATCCCGGGGTTTTTCCTCGCCCCAAACCGCCAACGCTCTGAGGCAACGGGTTGCATGGGCAGGGCCACTGTCTGGCTCAATCACCTGCCCAGGCAAATTCAAACCAAACCTCGCACCACTCTTGCCACGCTCTAAAACCAGCCATGAGAGGTAACTAAGCCGCAACTCATGGTCCGTGCCCGCAAAGGCATTGAAATCCAGCCAGTGGGGGCTGCCTTTATCGGCTTCCCAATCTGCCACCACCATCTGGCCACTGCGGGCAAAACGCTTCCACATAACACGCTGGCTCATATCACCCTCGCGCCAGGGCCTGAGCTCTGCGTGGTCATTACCTTCTGGGGATCGAGAACTGGCCGTTTGCTCGCCATCCTCCACCGCGCTGATCACCTCAGGGGCCGCAATTGGCCGGGGGAACACCACAGCGGCCGACATCGGCCTCATCCACGACCAGGCTTTGAGCAAACCAAAAGGAAAGCGGGTTTCAACCCTGATGCGATCTGGCCGCAGGTAACCCCGGAACGCAGAAGGTACGGGCAAGGTAACATCTACCGACTGGCCAGAAGGCACATGGCCCACAGGCACCGACCGCTCGTCGCCCGAAAGCGTAAGGGCAATGGCGTCGTCTTTGCCGGCCGCAGCCCGCAAAAGGAAAACAATGTCATCGCCGGCAAAGCCTTCACCCGCTTGAACCAGCGTTAACTCAAGGCCGGAAAGGTTTCGATGGGTCTGGTGCATGGCACCCACAAACACCGCACCCAGTAGAAAGGTGACCAGATAAATTAGGCCGTTCTGATAGTTAATGCCGGTAAGTAGCATGATCAGCAACAGCAGCCCGAACACCACGCCGGCCGCCGTTGGCAAAATGAACAGGTTTCTCTGGGTGAGTACCTGGACATCTGACCGCGGAATGCGACGGTTTATCCAGCTTTTGACCCAACTTTTGTTGCCACTGGGAAAGCGGCTACGGATTAGTCTGCTCATTGTGCCCCTGCGGCTGATACTTTTATTAGCATGTTGAACGAAGCCGCTACGCGGCAGAGGCCAAATTCGACTGTACTTCTCTGACCCCTTCCATTTCGGAGGGCTTGTCAGGAGAAGTGTGATGAACGCTAACGAACACGCTCGTTTTCAAGCACTGCACCAACGCTACCTCACCGAACTCACCCTGCGCGGCAAAAGCCCCAAGACCATCGATCTGTACACCCGTTGCCTGCGACAGATCTGCGACTATTTCCAGACCTGTCCCGATCAGCTTAGCACCGATCAGCTCCAGCAGTATTTCATGCATCTGGTCCAGCATCGGTCCTGGAGTCTGGTCAAGATTGCCCGCAATGCGTTGCAGAGTTTCTATCAGTATGTACTGCGCAAGCCCTGGGAATACGTCCCTATCGTCAAGGCCCCCAAGGTTCAGACCCTGCAGGACGTGCTCTCCCTGAAGGAGGTCGAGCGCCTGATTAGTCGCACACGCAAACTCAGTTATCAGGTCTATTTCCTCACCACCTACAGTCTGGGCCTGCGACTGAGCGAGTCCCTGAACCTGACCATCGCCGATGTCGACAGTCACCTGATGCGGGTGCATGTGCGCTGTGGCAAGGGCAAGAAGGATCGCTTCGTGCCTTTACCGCTGATGACACTCAAGGCCTTGCGGCGCTATTGGGCCACTCACCGTCATCCGGACCTGCTGTTTCCCGGGGGACACCCGCCGTATGCGTCGGTTGCCACCTCCGGCAAGCCCCGGGTGATGGACCGGGGTGGAGTGCAGAAGGCCATCAAACAGGTCGCTCTGGACTGCGGTATCCGCAAAAATGTGCACATTCATTCCCTGCGCCATAGCTTTGCCACCCATCTGCTGGAAAATGGGGTTAACCTGCGCTCAATTCAGACCCTGCTCGGCCATGCCAGCCCGGTGACCACCGCCCGCTACACCCGGATGACCCATGAGGCCCAGCAGAACAGTGCCCTGATGATTAATGCTCTGGTGGAGCGCCTGCAGGTTGACTGGGTGACCCCATGATCACCCTGGCGCAGATTCTGCGCGATCATGAGGCCAGCCTGAAGCAGCACGTCGGGGCACGTATGCGACCGGAACATCACGCCGCCCTGCGGTCGATTCTGGCCTGCCATACGCCGGACTGTGGCGAGGTTCGCTATCACTGTCGCGCCTGTCAGCAGGTGCAACAGGCGTACCCGTCCTGCGGCCATCGCAGTTGCCCTGCCTGTCAGCACGGCACCAACAGCCAATGGCTGGGCCGGCAGCGGCAGAAGCTGTTGCCGGTGGATTATTTCCTGGTGACCTTCACCCTACCGGCCCAGTTGCGGGGCTTTGCCTGGCACCACCTCCGATGGACCTGTCACGCTCTGTTCCAGGCCGCCCGGGAGACGCTGTGCCAGTTCGCCCGCAACGATAAACGCCTGGGCAACCAGCTCGGGCTGGTCGGGGTGTTGCACACCCACTCCCGCCGCTTGGCTTTCCACCCCCATGTCCACATCGTGGTCCCCGGGGGCGGGCTGACGGGCCATCACTGGCACGCCCGGGCCGGGCGATACCTGTTCAACGGCCGGGCCCTGGCCACCGTGTTTCGCGCCAAATTCCTCACCCGGATGCGCGAGCAAGGCTTTGCCTTGCCGGAATCGATTCCCAAACACTGGGTCGCCCAGTGCGAGCAGGTCGGCCGTGGCGACCAGGCGCTGACCTATCTGGCCCGCTATCTGTATCGTGGTGTGCTCCGGGAGCAGAACATCGTGGATTACGACGGTGAGCAGGTCACCTTCCGCTACCAGGACAGCCAGACCCGGCGCTGGCAGACCCTGACCGAACCGGCGAGTCGGTTCCTCTGGCGGGTTCTGCAGCATGTCCTGCCCAAGGGGCTGCGACGGGTGCGGGAATACGGGTTCCTGCATGGCGGTGCCCGCAAAACCTTACACCGGCTGCAGTGGCTCTTGCAGGTGGCGCTACCCGGGATCGTCACCCAACCCCGGAAACAACGCGTTTGCCCCTGTTGTGGCGAGCCCATGGGCATCACGCTTTGGCGGCGACCTTGCCGGTGGCCCGGGCCGACAATCCGGCGACGATGTTTAGCATAGACCCACATCCGTCCGACATGCACCTCACAGGGAGGGATCAGAGCACCCTATGACACCACCAGGACAGATCGGCTATCGGTTTCACCGAGGGTCACGGGAACCTCTGGCCTGACGAAAATGACCGCCCAATGCCAGGGCCAAAGCACCTCTCAGTTCGCCGATGATATTTCCTTAATAGAGAAGCACCGGGCTCGTCCAACACCGGATCAGGTCGCGGCTGCGCGCGACCTATCCTTATTTGTTGTACGACAAATCAACGGTTCTGATCACAAACTAACGCCCACACGCTTGAAATACTGTCAGACAACCCGAATACTCATAGATAGAGAGAAGCGTACTGATTGCTGTAACCTCAGACACGCCTCGTACCTGAGTTTATCCCAGCAAGAGGCCAGATTATGAACCACCACACCCTGCCAACCCGGTGCAACCCCGGCGCGGCACACTCTACCAAAAATGCCATCCGAATTGCCGCTGCCATTGCAGCCACACTTGCGGCTGCCACTTCACTGCCGGCAATCGCAGGCGTGCAGGCAATGACCTCCGATGAGATGGTTGAAACCTATGTGAGAGATTCTGCGATAATTGTGGTACCAAGAGAGAGCAGGAAAACGGAAGCTGACCGCCAGCGCATTATTCGCGCCCTGACCATTTCCCCGGGCGAACCCGTTACCACAGAAGCTGAAGATGAAGCCTACCGGGAAGCCCTGCAGCGATTTACAGATGAAGGCAAATCCGACGCCCTGGCAAACGCCGAGGAAGAGTTTCTTCGCCGGGCGTTACTTTTGCCTCAAGAAGAACTGGCGAGAGCCCAGCCGCCCGCAGAATTCACCCCCAACATTGCGCCGTTGATTTTCGGGCAGCAGATGCAGATTCCAGATGAGCCGTTCACCCAGTCTTTTCTTAATGATCAGCTGGGCATTGGCTTTGATGGGCAGAACCTGAACTTCTCCATTGGTACCCCTCCGGGAATAGACCAGATAAACATTCCGCAAGGGATCAATGAAGGGCCGATTAGGCTGACGCCAAGAGCGGGTGGTGGGTTTGATCTTTCTATTGCGGTGCCTGATCAGTAGGTAGTGCTTTTTCCACTCAAGCCCTAGATGAAACGGCAACTTATATTCTTAAGCTGCCGTTTTTTATTGCCTGTTCAGTAACGAAAAACGCCCCGCGGATGCGGGGCGTTTCAACACCTTTGGTATCAGATCAGATTATTTGTGACCATAAACCTTCATGCTAGTATTGGTGATTGCTAGGTTGTCCATTTGGAATGAACCAATAGACTCGCCACCAATTTCAACGCCACCTACTAGAATATCAGCTTGGAAGCTGGGGATAGAAATTTCCAGAGCATCCCCACCAGTAGCAGCAGAAACACCTTTTCCAACGGTGATAGTAGCAAACGCGAATGCGTTCGCAAGAGTAGCTGGATCGGCCGGATCAACCGCACCGCCAGATTCAAGGAAATTGGTGCCCATAACACGCATATCGCGGATATTTACACCCAAGAAGTCCATATCCACATCCATGTCAGTAACGTTAAAGCCAACGTTCATGACCAGATTGTCAGTCAAAGTGTCAACGCGAATGTTGAGCTGAGCCAAGTTACCTTCGATACCGATGTTGCTGGCTAGCAGTGTGCTTTCACCACCGCCACCAGCAGCGTTCAGTGAGACCGAACCAACACCGACCGCAAAGTCAATTGGAGCGCCCGAGATGCTATGAACGTCGATAACCGCATCACCGTCTGCCTCAACGTCAATGTCGATGAGCAAGTCATCGAGGAGACCGGCAACACCGGTAACGTTTCCGGTTGCGTCGCGCTCAACTGCACCACCACCAATAAAGATGTCAGAAACAGACAGATAACCTTCGTCGGTGTAGCGGAATTCACCGATACTGACTTCAGTTTCCAATTCAATGGTCACACCAGCCTGGCCAGTCACGTTGCCCATTGCACTATCATCCAGTGCTCTGAGGTCAGCATGAGCTGCAAACGGAAATGCTGCCACGGCAGTTACTAGTGCGAGTTTTTTCAGGCCTTTCATAATGTTCTCCTTTACGGAACAAATTGTTGTTGTTTCCATACGTACAGACTGTTTGGTTTACTTTTGTATCTGCACGACTACAGAGTACGTCAGAGGTAACAGAATGTTCCGTGACCACCTTCACAATAATCGATAATCAGATTGTCCGACATAATATGATTATCCCGCAGCTCCTTCATCAATTTTGAGATTAAACATCTGCTTCTCCATATCCACGACTACCTGGTCGCCAAACGCCGCTTTACCTTCTTTAACCGTGAATGGCACTAGCTGAGCAAGGGTTGGCCCGAAGATGTGTTCCATTTCAACGACCAGAACCTTTTCTGCATTTGACTCTTGGTTCGGGTTGTCAGCGGTATAAAAGATGGCTGTCGCCCCAATCTTGCCCTTTTTGACCAAGGCAACAAGGGAACGACGGAGCACCTCCAAGGCCATATCGGCATGCATTTCTTCAATCTGTTTAATACGAATGGTCTTCACCTTGTCACCCGTATCGGTCACCACTGCAAACGGTTTTACGCCGCCGGAAACAACGATTCGATCTGAGAGATTCCCAATACCTTTCTGATACATCCGTTCGAACTGTTTTTGCACCATTACCCTTATCTCCTTTTCCGTATCCCCTCCGCTTTGCGCGAACGAAAACGACGGCAGCAGAATTACAAACACAAAAATCATCGCTAGCCGGGCAAACATCGAAATCGTATTTTTCATGCATTTTCTCCATATTTACTTGAAAGCTCTGCTACCCATTCCGGACAACAAGCCTCAGTTCATTTTTTGTGTAAGGATGAAACTATTAACTCAGTTATAATACCGACCGATCTCCTATGAGGCGCTCATCCAAAACGACTTTTCATTAGATCAGTGGAGCCGCGAAGCCGACAACGCCCGTTTTGTGTGCTGCTTATCATTTCTCGAAGATTCCGGAGGTACTTTTGAACCCGGCAACCATGCGTGAACTTAACCGAGAGGCGTATCATCGTCTGCTCACCCATGCCAGCCGGGAAAAGGATTTTGCCTACATAGGAAGCATTGGGGATGACTATTCAAGAGGCATTTTCAGCGGCTTTTCTGCTCAGTCTATTGAATCGGAAGTGATCGAATATCCGGCCCCCTCAAGCTTTTGCACCGACCTTATTGCTCAGAAAATGGAGCAACGGGTTAGCCAGTACCAGATCCAACCAGAGCGCAGTCCCCAGTGCCTTACCGGAGGCTGGTTTGGTTTTGTGAGCTATGAACTAGGGTATGTGAAGGAGAATCATATCTCGCGGCTTTGCCCGCCTTTGGATATCCCACTGTTGTTCGCGGGTTTTTACCTATGGGCCGCCAGCCATAATCGAGAAACAGACCAATATTGGCTATGGACTCATTCTCAATGTCCGAAGAGAATCCGAAAGACCATTGATAAGTGGCTTTGCAAGGATGAACCGCTCGCAGTGCTCGACTGGCGAATGAATTCCGGCTTTGAACCACGCCAAACACCAGACGCCTTCAAAGCGAGCGTCCAGGCAATACGTCGATACATCGAAGCTGGAGACTGCTATCAGGTTAACCTCTCGCAAGAATTTTCCGGGCGATTCTCCGGCGATCCTTGGCAGGCATTTCAGGCCCTAGCCGAAGCAAATCCAACGTCCTATAGCGGCTTTATCCGCGCCGGCAACGCATCCATATTGTCGATATCCCCCGAGCGTTTCCTTGAAATACATGGCCGAACCGTAACTACAAGCCCTATCAAAGGCACCCGCCCGAGGGGAAACACGCCCGAGCGCGATTCTGCCTATGCCGCTGAGCTGAAAGCCTCGGCAAAAGACATTGCCGAAAACCTTATGATTGTGGATCTGCTGCGCAATGATCTCAGCCTGAACGCCAAACCCAAAAGTGTGAAAGTCGATCAGCTGTTCGCCCTCGAGTCGTACCGGAACGTCCATCATCTGGTCAGCCACATCCGAGCCGAATTGACAGACGGTGTAACTCCCATGAAGGCACTGTTCGATGCGTTTCCCGGCGGCTCCATTACTGGCGCTCCGAAAATCCGCGCCATGGAAATTATCCGTGAGCTTGAGCCCCACTGGCGAGGTCCTTATTGCGGGTCGGTGTTTTATCGCGGGTTGGATGGCACTCTGGACAGCAACATAGCGATACGCACCATGCTGTGTGAAGAGGAGTCATCTGAAGGCGTGTCTGATGAGGCGCTTGACGAACTAGAGAAAGGAACAGGAACCATACGATGCTGGGGCGGCGGCGGCATTGTTGCCGACTCGGATCCTGAGAGCGAATACCAGGAAACCCTCACCAAAGTGAAGCCGTTGATGGATTTTCTGGAGAATCTGAACCCTAGCCACTAGAGCCAGAGCAACTAGCAGTCGCCCTGGATCGAGGGCATATTTTTAGACGCTGTGAACAGCACTTGCCTTCAGAAATTCCTGCTTCAATTCCTCAAACTCCTGCACTGCCGGATACTGAGGGAACTCGTCAATTACGTTCTTAGGCGCGTGAAACAGAATGCCTGCTTCCGCCTGCCCCAGCATGGTGGTGTCGTTGTACGAATCACCTGCCGCAATTACGCGATAGTTCAATAGCTGGAACGCACGTACAGACTGGCGCTTAGGGTCTCTCTGGCGCAACAGGTAGTCGGTAATCTGACCGTTCTCGGCAACTTCCAGTTTGTGGCAAAGCAGCGCGGGGTAACCCAGTTTCTTCATCAGTGGCATGGCAAATTCGTAGAAGGTGTCGGAAAGAATCACCACCTGGAACCGCTCGCGCAGCCAGCCAAGAAACTCCTGGGCGCCCGGCAGCGGGTCTAGTTCACCGATCACTTCCTGAATTTGCGGCAAGCCATATCCGTGCTGATCCAGCAGTTTTAGCCGTTGTGTCATCAGAACATCGTAATCAGGAATATCGCGGGTGGTCGCCTTGAGCTCTTCAATACCGGTTTTTTCTGCAAATGCGATCCAGATTTCCGGGATCAATACGCCTTCAAGGTCAAGACATGCCAGTTCCACAGTGATCTCCTGATGTAATGTTTCAACGTTTCAAGTGAGAATTCTAAATGGGAGCAAGGCACGCTCCCCGAATATTAGCGCCGTATCATAAGAAAAACCGGCGAAGAATGCATCGTGCATCGCAACAAAACTGTGAGGTTTTCAGCCCACACCTAAACATCAAGCTATAACCATATAGATTGTCATTCCTTTATGGAATTAGTCGTTTAATGCTAACCTTCTCTAACACCCGTATTAGGTAGTGACATTTTATGAGCAATATCCGCGAGCTACAGGACGAGTTGGGCAGCGAAAGCCCAAGAGCAATTCTGAAGGCTGCTTTCAAACGCTATGACAACATTGCTATTTCTTTCAGTGGCGCCGAAGACGTGGTGCTCATCGAAATGGCCCACAAACTGACCGATAATCTGAAGGTGTTCACGCTGGACACAGGTCGCCTGCACCCAGAAACCTACGAATTTATCGAGCGTGTCCGCAAGCACTATGGCATTAACATAGAAGTGCTGTTTCCCGACACAAGCGAAGTTCAGGATTTGGTGAATCACAAGGGATTGTTTAGCTTTTACGAAGACGGCCACGGCGAGTGCTGCGGTATTCGCAAGGTGAACCCGCTCAAGCGCAAGCTTGCAGGTGTTGATGCTTGGATTACCGGCCAGCGCAAGGACCAAAGCCCGGGCACCCGCGACGAAGTGCCAGTTGTCCAGGAAGACGTCAACTTCTCCGGCCCCGGCAAAACCCTAGTCAAGTTCAACCCACTGGCTAACTGGACGTCAAAAGAGGTGTGGGACTATATCCGCATGACGGAGGCCCCCTATAACGAGCTTCACGAAAAAGGCTTTGTGAGCATTGGCTGCCAGCCCTGCACTCGCCCAGTGTTGCCGGGGCAACATGAACGCGAAGGCCGCTGGTGGTGGGAAGAAGCTACACAGAAAGAGTGCGGCCTGCATGCAGATAACCTTATAGCCCGCCAGTAAGAAAACGGGCGGGGATTGCCGATGCCTAGTAAGTCGGCAGCTCTACATTTTTGAATAATTCCTCTATGTCGGTGCGGCTGCTCTGGCGGGCAACGGCTTCGTCGACAGCCTCTTTAGTAAGGTGCGGCGCGAAACGCTGAATGAAATCGTACATATAGCCACGCAGGAAGGTGCCTTTGCGGAAGCCAATACGGGTCACACTCGGGCTGAACAGTTTTTTGGCGTCCAGTGCGACCATATCGGTATCGGTTTTGGGGTCAAATGCCATGCTGGCGATGATCCCGACCCCAAGGCCCAGGCGCACGTAGGTTTTGATAACGTCCGCATCCGCAGCAGTGAACACCACTTTTGGCGTCAGGCCTTTAGACTTAAACGCCTCATCAAGCTTCGAACGGCCGGTAAAGCCAAACACGTAAGTGACCAGCGGGTGCTCCGCCAGCGCTTCCAGCGTCAACTCAGACAACTGCGCGAGCGGGTGATCCTTGGGCACAACCACGGTACGGTTCCAGCGGTAACAAGGCATCATGATGAGATCGTTGAACAACTCCATAGCCTCAGTGGCGATGGCGAAATCAACGGCCCCGGTGGCCGCCATTTCGGAAATCTGCATCGGCGTGCCCTGGTGCATGTGCAGGGACACATCGGGGTAGGCTTCAATAAAGCCACTGATCACCGGCGGCAAGGCGTATCGCGCTTGGGTGTGAGTTGTGGCAATACTCAGGTCACCCTTACGCTGGTTACTGAATTCCTGGGCAATCTTCTTAATGCCTTCCGCACGGCGCAGAATTTCACCGGCTTCGCGCACGATGATTTCACCCCCTGGGGTGATGCGGGTTAAATGCTTGCCACTGCGGGCAAATATTTCCAAGCCCAGCTCATCTTCCAAAAGGCGAATCTGCTTGGAAATGCCCGGCTGAGACGTGAAAAGACTCTGGGCAGTTGCCGACACGTTGAGATCATGGTGCGCAACTTCCCAAATATAGCGCAACTGTTGTAATTTCATTCGCTCTGTCGCTCCCTGAGTTTTCGGCCTGAGACGGGCTGCATATAGATGTAGACATGTGACCAAGGCCCAAGAATACGCATAACACGTCTATTTTTCATTCTTTATTAGTATATAAGAGCCCACTGACTCAGTTTAGACCATAATGCCGTTTGCGCAGCTTATGACGGCCATGTTTGTTTCTCCAACCCTTGACTTGACCGAGACAGAGCACACAATCCGAGGTCACCATTTATTCGGCATCTGGAACAGCAATGCTATTAACCACCAAGTTCCTCAGGCCCGCCTCTGATCCGCGAGCGGTTCGCCGTGAACGCCTCAGTTCACTTTTGGCGCCAGGCCATCCCAAGCGCATGAACCTTGTGATAGCGCCGGCAGGATTTGGTAAAACAACATTGGTAAGCCAATGGTGCGCCCGCACAACTGGCCCCATTGCCTGGCTGTCCCTGGATGAACACGATGATGAGCCCCAGCGCTTCTGGCAGTACATCGCCGGCGCATTTGAACACGCTGGCCTAACCGGGCTTGAAGACTGTCACAGAAGCCTTGCAGGCAATACGGACGACCATCTCAACAGCGCGATTACAGCATTGATCAACGCACTAGCATCCGACGGTGGCCCATGGGTTCTGGTGCTCGATGATTTTCAGTTTGTAGCCAACGAGAAGATTCAACGCCAGTTCGGGTACTTTGTGGATTATCTTCCTGCAGATGTCACGGTGACTCTGGCTTCCCGCACTGAGCCGCCCCTGCCATTGGCCCGCTGGCGTGTGCGCCGCTGGGTGCAGGAGATCCACCCTGCATTGCTGGCGTTTTCTGAAGATGAATGCCGAGAGTTTTTTCACAGCACCATGGGCTTGGCCATTTCAGAGCAGGAAGTACAGGCCATTTGCCGCCGAACCGAAGGCTGGGTGGCGGCCATGCAACTGTCTGCGCTATCGGGAATTAACAGCGGCTTGGCGCGAGATCCGTCAGCTACTGCTTCAGATGTACCATTAAACGCCCTGAGCATAGATGAACGGCACATCAGCGACTATGTGCTCAGCGAAGTGCTAGATAAACAACCAGAGGCCATTGTCGCCTTCTTGCTCGATACCGCCTGCTGCCCGCGATTATGCGCCTCCATGTGCAACACCATTCGTAACGCGGACGACAGCCAGGAAAAGCTGCAAACCCTGCTGTCCCAGAACCTGTTTCTGATTCCCCTGGATAATCACAACGAATGGTTCCGCTATCACGACCTGTTTCGCGATGCCTTGCTGCAGCGCATCCGCCATGCCGACCCAGAGCGCGCCCACCTGCTCTGGCACCGAACGGTGGAATGGCTTTTAGACCACGGTCAGGTTCAGGAAGCCATTGCTCAGATTGTGCAGAAGGAAGACTGGCCATGGTTGGCTGAAGTTCTGGCAACCCACGGTAACAATCTGATTCATGGGGGCTATCACCTGCCGGTTCTAAACTGGCTTGAATCACTGCCCCCAGAGCAGATAGAAGAAAGCGCCCAGTTGCAGATGCTGCGGGTTTGGAGCCGCTTTTTTGCCAACCGATTTGATCATCTTGAGCCGCTGTTGGCCAACGTTGAGGATTTGCTTGACCGCCGTGTTGCAGATTCCGCACCCGATGCAGAGGGCGCACTGGGCCTGCAGAGCGAGGTATCGCTTATACGCTCTTACTTGGCACGGTCGCGCAGCGATGACAAAAGTGCCAGCGACCTGACGCGTCAGGTTCTAGCGGATATTGACCACACGCGAATTCCTCTCAAATCTGTGACCTATTACGGCTTAGGGCTGGACGATTACGGCAGGGGCGACCTGACAGGCGCTGAAGAAGCGCTAAAGTCTGCGGTGCATTATGGGCAGGTTGAACGAAAGCCCAGCACGGTGCTTTCCAGCGGTGGCCTGCTGGCCTGGATACAGTACAACCGAGGCGATATGGACCTCGCGTTGGATACCTGCACCGAGGTGCGCCGGTGGGTTGATCAACACTACTCAGACCCGAGCCAGCCCAGGCTAATCTCATGCTGGCTGAATGCCGCGCTCACCGAAATTCACCGGGAACGTAACCAGCTACAGGATGCAGCCGCTCACCTCGCGCCTTTGCTGGAGCATGTAGACCAAGGCACTGAGCCGGGGCAACATGTGATCATTCAACATGTCCGGGGGCATCTCGCCTTTAGCGATGGCCATTTTCAGAAAGCGATAGACGCGCTTGAAGACGCAGAGCAACTAGGCCGAAAACGCAGAGAACACATTGTTTTCGAGCCACCCGCCAGCGCCGCTTTTAAGGCACGATGTTTTCTAGCAACCGGCCAAATTGCTCAAGCCCGCCAAAGCTTGGAATCACTGGATAGCCAAGCTGTTACCAACCCCCTGAACCGGGAACAGAACAGCATTAGCTACGCCCGGCTGCTGGTTGCGGAGGGCCAGCCGGAAAAGGCACTTGAGATTCTTAAAACGTTGGAGTCCGAAACTGAACAGAACGAACACAACCGCCACCTGGTGGAAACACTGCTGGTATGCGCTGAAGCACTTGCGTTGCAAGGTCGAAGCGACGAATGCCGGGAGCGACTTGAGCGGGCGGTCAGCGTGGCAGCCGAAGCCGGGTTTATGCGCTTGTTTGTTGAAGAAAGCCCACGCCTGCAGGCGCTTTTGCTTGAATCACCTGCCCTGAAAGGCGAAGGAACTTGGCAGCGTAGCCTAAGACTCATGCTACAGAGCCAAAAGAACCCAAACACCGCGAGCCAGAAAGAAAAGAAACCTACACCGGTCAGCCAAGACCAAAATCAAGGCCTTGCTGAGCCGCTGAGCCAGCGGGAGCTGGAAGTGCTGGAACTCATTAACGCTGGGGGGGCAAACAAAGACATTGCCGTGCGCATGGGTGTAGCGCCGGCAACGGTAAAGGCCCATATACGCAACCTTTATGGCAAGCTGGGCGTTGGTCGGCGAACCGAAGCCCTTGCTCGGGCGCGGGAACTGGGCCTTCTCACCCAGTAGGTTTCGCCGTGCTTTTGTGACGCCCATCACATCCGGCGCGAACTTTTCACCTAGGCTACGCCCTTTGGACGATTCGGCTACGCCCCCTACTCCCCTATTATTGATTCCACGGTAGGGCAAGCCCTCACCATGAATTCTGGAACTTCAGGCCTTCAGACTTCTTGCACAGCGTTGTTTAGACGCACGGGTTTTTTTCGAGGACCCCTTATATAAGCCAGCCTTCGGGCTGGCTCTTTTTTTGCCTCTTAATCTCTCTACCTCTCGCCTTTTTACCTCTCTATCTCTCACCTCTCTATCTCTCACCTCTCTATCTCTCGATGATGCGCCGGAACGGTGGTAACGCATCCAGCAGCAACTGACCATAACGCCTTGCGACAATGCGGCGATCAAGAATCGTAACTCTTCCGGTATCTTCTTCTGTACGCAGTAGACGGCCCACAGCCTGTACAAGTTTAATGGAGGCGCCCGGCACCGTAATTTCCATAAACGGGTTGCCACCGCGCTGAGTTACCCATTCCGCTAGGCTGGCCTCGATAGGGTCGTCTGGCACAGAGAAAGGCAGCCGTGTGATCACCACATGGTGCAGATACTTACCGGGTAAATCGATCCCTTCTGCGAAGCTGGCCACGCCAAACAGTACACTAGCCCTGCCCTCATCAATGCGAACCCGGTGCTGACGCAAAACCTCACCCCGGGACATGTCGTCTTGGGTAATAATCAGGTCCGGGTAGTCCGGCGCCAGCGCATCCCGCACTTGGTGCATTTGCCGGCGGGAGGTAAACAACACAAGCGTGGCGGTCTCACCGGCCCATACTCCCGGCAGGCGCTTGATCAATTCATCCGCAAAACCGTCGTCGGTGGGCATACAGGCCATGGCTGGCACTTCGACTGTCGCCATCTCGTTATAACGGAAGGAACTGGGGACCACCAGCAAACGGCTGGCGGCGGGCAAGCCTGCCCTGGATTGCAGGCGATCAAAGCTGCCCAGTGCCGTTAGAGTGGCACTGGTAAGCACCGCACCGTAGGCCCGCGACCAAAGCCTTGAGTACAAAAGGTTGTCTGCCAGTACCGGCGAGCTGAACAGTGTGATGTCTTCCGCATGATCCCAGCGCTGCCGCACACTCCAACGTGCCGGAGGGGGGCTTTTGCCTTTGTTCGGGCCATCAATCTGTTCCGTCCAGGCTGTCCAGAGGCGTAGCTGGTCTTCCGACCGGCTGTGAAACGCACCAATCACCGGGTACCAAGCTTCTGCGGTGTCTCGGTCGATCTCATGCTGTTTGCGTTCATCGAACGCGCCCTGCAATTCATCCGCCAGCACGCCTAGGTGGCGCACCAGGTTCGCGGTGGCAAGCCGGCTCTCAGAAGCCAGTTCTGCCAGTGCCTCTGGCAGCTCACCCTCAGGGTACCGCCATTGTGCAGAGCGGCGTTCGTCGTTGAACTCCCAGCCGGTGTTGTGCTCGGCTTCTTCGTAAACCCTGCTAAGCACCAAATCGACATCTCGAGAGGCGCCACTTATACGATCAATCGTTTTCGCACCCTGAGTGCCCGCGGCCAAATAGGGCTGCATTTTGGCAAGCGCTTGCGACAGCTGCTTAAGCCATTGCCGAGTCGAGTTCAGGGGTACAGACGCCGCAAAGTGATTCAGCGCTTTGTCTGGCAGGTGATGGGCTTCGTCGAAAATAAACAAGGCATTTTCAGGTTCCGGCAGAATCGCACCGCCACCCAAGGCCAAGTCAGCGAGAACGAGATCGTGATTGGCCACCACAATATCCACTTCGTCCAGATCTTTGCGAGCATCAAAAAAGGCGCAGCTGTCGAAGTAGCTGCAATGCCGGTTGGTGCACTGGCGATGATCGGTTGTTACCTGGCGCCAAATCTCATCTGGTATCTGCTCGGGCCAATGGTCTCTGTCGCCATCCCATTTGCGCGAGCCATAGCTTGCCAGCATTTCTTCAAAGAATGCCCGGGTGCCCGGCTCCTCGGTGCCGTGGCTGTCCAGCAGAAACAACGGCATAGTATCGCTATCGCCGTTACCTTCATCATGCAGGCGCGTCTCCAAGCGGGACATGCACAGATACCGCCCGCGGCCTTTGGCCAAGGTCCAGCTAAAGTTCATCTTGCTGTGTTTTTTCAGATCCGGCAGGTCTTTGAGCACAATCTGATCTTGCAACGCCACCGTTGCTGTGGATATTACTAAGGTTTTATTAAGAGCCCGAGCCACGGGAATGGCTGCAATGAGATAAGCCAGGGTTTTACCCGTACCCGTGCCGGCCTCAACCACACAGGCAGCCGGCGGTGAGGTACGTTGGCCGTCGTTTTCGGTAATATCGCCCATGTAGCGGGCAATCTCAGCAATCATTAAGCGCTGGCCATAGCGGGCACGAACGTCTTTGCCGGCCAGAACGTCGCGATAACTCTGCTGAATCTCCTGTTTGATCTCGTCGGATAATGCCATCAGCGCGGGCTCACCCAATCGCGGACAATGCCCACCCTAAAGCGTGTTCCCTGCTTGCTAAGCACCACGCCATTTTCAGTGACCTCTTCTACGGTAATACCAGAAAAGGATTCCCCACGGCTTAGGTAATGATCATTGATCATCACCCGGCTGGCGTAGGGATCTGTGGAGTAAATATGGCTGTTGAACATTAGGTTCGGAATACTCTTCTGAAATGAAAGGGGCAGCTCAACCAGGTGCGGCACTCTTGCTCCACCTCTTGCTATGGCAAAGGCCTCATCTTGGCGCAATGCCGGCGCCTGGCGCTCCTGACGAACAGTCGGCGTAATGATGGTTGGCCATTCACGAGCAACGGCTGTTTCAGATTCAGGAGTACCTGCCGGAGCCGTGGGAGCTGGCGCTGGATCAGAAACTGGCTTTGTTTCCGATTTCGCCGGCTGCTCCAGTGGTGCCTCAGGCTCAGCTATTTGAGCGGTCGGCGCAACAAGCAACTCACTTGGGCGCCCCGGCCAGAACACTACCGCCAGCACTCCAGCGTTTACCAGTAACGCCAGCGCCACCCAAACCACCGGAGATTTCCGGCGTTTTTTGGGCCGGTGTATCAGCTGTACCTGCTGCCCAAGGTCCGGAACCTTGCCCTGCCGGCGTTCAGTTTCTGATTTTCTGAGGGCATCGAGAATGTAGGACATAGCCTATCCCTTCCCTCCGGGCCTGGTGTTTACCAGTCTTGGTACGTCAGCATTCAGGTCGTTGTTAACTTGGATCACCGTCATGGCACCTGCAATGCCATCTACCGTTAGACCCGTTAAGGACTGATACCAGCGCACCTGCTCTTGCGCAGACATACGCTTGATCTTTGCATTGTCTGCGGGCGATTCGCTGTGGGCATCTGCAAGCTCCATCATACGCACGCCTATCCACAACTCTTCACCTTTAGCATTACGGACTTCCGGGTCGCTGGTGACATAATCCGGAAGCTGCCATAGAGCCCGATACTCACCAAACCAGAAGGGCTCGATACTGGCAAAAGACACCTGAATTGATCCTGCGGGCAAAACAATTTCCGCAACGTCGTCTTCAAGATGGCGCAGCACAACATAACCACGCTTGCCGGTATTATCCTGAAGCATCAGCATGGCTGGCCTGTCCAGAAACGCCAGACTTCTGCGGCTACCCTGTCGCTCAAGGCAGCCGAGACCGGCTTCGCGGGCAAACTCACAAGCAATCGGAAATTCCTGCGGGCTGTATTGAACACCCCATATACCAAACAACCCACGGAAAGCATCTTGTAGATTCAGTGCCTGCTCTTCGAAGCTGAAAGAGGGCTTCTTCACGGCTTCAGGTTGTTGCTCTTCGGGCTGATCTTCACGCTGAATCGTGCCAGCCAGTTCAATGGGTGCGGCACTCACTTCGGCTACCGTTTTTCCCCCAGACCATTGCTGGTATAGCCAAAAAGTACTGACCATAGCCAGTAACAGCGAGGCGGCGAGCACCAAAAACCCGGGGAAATCCAGCTTGCCTCTGGCACTCGCGGGCGTTGGCCCTAGGTTGTTGCTACCCGCAACTTCCTTAGCAGCCTGTCGGATATGTGCCGATGTCACTTCATGCTCGCCTTCGGCATAGGCGCCCAACAGTGAGCGGTCGCTTATTAGATTGATTAGGCGTGGTATGCCATTACTAAAACGGTAGAGCTTGCGCACGGCTGCCGGCGCGAACACATCGCCCCGCATGCCCGCAACACCTAGCCGATAGCTTAGGTAGGCAGGCAGTTCGTTACGGCCTATAGCATCCAGATGATAGCGGGCGGTTACCCGTTGATTCAGCTGGCGCAACTTTGGAAGCGCAAGTATTTGCTGCAGTTCTGGCTGGCCCAGCAACACAATTTGCAGCAGTTTCTTTTCTGCGGTTTCAAGGTTGGTTAGCAGGCGTAGCTGCTCAAGCACATCGGCCGAGAGATTCTGCGCCTCGTCAATCATCAAAACCTTATGTCGCCCTGCCGCGTGGGCTTTGAGCAAATCCCGGTTAATCAGGTCGACCATCTGTTTGATAGTGGCGCCAGCCGGGTGAGCGATTTCCAGCTCATCACAAATGGCAGAAAGCAGTTCCCGGGCAGAAAGCCGGGGGTTTAAAATAAGGGCAATGTCGACGTGGGCCGGAGCGTTCTCGATAAAACACCGGCTCACGGTGGTTTTACCGGTGCCCACTTCTCCGGTAATCACGATAAAGCCGCCCTGACCCTGCACGCCATACATCAAATGAGCAAGCGCCTCTTTGTGACGCTCGCTCAGATAAAGGTAGCGGGGATCAGGCGCGATAGAGAACGGAGGTTCTCTGAAGCCAAAGAAGTCGTAATACATGGGCGTCCAGTCAAATGCTCGAGGTGTTCTGGTGTTTTAAGCGTCGCACGCAGCGCTCTAGGGTTTTTGAAATGCGTGCATGGGAGCGAATCATAGAGATTTTCGGCCAAGTTGCACGCTCACCCGCAAGAATCATTTCACGCACAAACTCCGGCTTCGGATCTGCCAGCATTCGCCGGTAGTCTTTGAACGAGTAGGTAGGCGCGATAGTGACGTCTCCAGAATAACGTTGGGCCATGATGGTATGCATCTGGCCATAGATCTGCCGTAGCAGTTCTGGCCGGGCCCGCTTACGCAGATAATCAAACACTCCTTGGCCGTGAAACTGAACTTCAGATTTAAACAAATGCAAAGGCAGGCTGGCTAGGGAGAGCTTCTCATCTCGGCCACGGGCGTTGAGAAACGGCACCACATGGGGGTTGGTCTGGCTTACGATGGTGAAGTTAACATCGTAAAGGTGCATCAACCTGTCTATGGGCAAGTCACTGACCACCGAGCCATCCACAAATTTTAGCCTGGGCATGTAAGGCAGAGTCTGCCCATACATATCCTTTTTCATCAGAGTGACTGGCGGGAATATGCCGGGAACCGCCGCACTGGCAAGGGCCGCACTCCATACCATCAGGTAGGGCGAGGTATAGCCAGACAACAAGCGGGCTTTCTGATGCGCCTGAACTGGCGACACGCTCATGTTGATGGAGCGACCAGTACGCTGGTAAGCCTCTTCGAAGGTGTATTCACCAATATTGGTTCTAAGGCAGGTGCGAAGCTGCTCCTGGTCCATCAACCCTTCGCCCCGCATGGCGCTTAGCAAGCCACGCCACTTCCAGGCTTTGAGATTGTGGTTTTCAGGGATCAGCATTTCAGGTATTTCGGCGTCTGTGTGCACACCCAGCATACCGGCAATAATCGCACCTATGCTCGAGCCAGTGACAACCTGCGGCAGCAAGCCTTTTTCCCAGAGCGCTTTGATAACCCCGAAGTGAAACATGCCAAGGCTGGCACCGCCACTTAACAACAGCGTTGGCCGGCCATAGCTGGTGAGGGTATCACGGAAAAACTGAAGTTTGTCAGCAACTGGAAAGCCCGGAACCGGGTGATCGCAGAGAAAATCCAACGCTTCGCAAGCTTGAGCAATGTACTCCTCAATAAGGTGTTTGGTACCCACCCTGGAATGCGTATACAGCGCAGGGTTGCCCATGTTGCCAAGGTCATGATGAAGCCCCTCACGCAATGCGCGCTTCAGGCGCTCAAAATCATTCTGTTGGCGATATTGTTTAATGCTGCTTAGGCGGTCGTACAATAGCTCGTAGTGGTAATGCTCGGAGGCGAAATCCTCTTTCCACTTCGCCTTACCTTCAAGAAAATCCAGTTCCAGTGCGGCAGCCTTCCACACCTCATAGTTTGGTGCCTCAGCCAGCATCTTGCGGAACTTGCTAATCTTTGGATCTTTGAACACCGCGTGTCTCCCTTAACCGGCCGTCGGGATCAAAAGTCGTCCAGCATCAGGTCTTCATCATTGCGGCCGCTAGCAAACGGATCGCTGGTCACCTTACCGTCGTTGATCAAAAACTGCCTGCGCTGCATGAATGCGTTGCGAACAAAGATATAGGCGTCGCCGGAAATGAAACCCTCCGCCGGGATCAGGTCTGCCCGCTTATCTACAATTTGAAGGCCCCGTGCGTAGTAAATCTCTGGGCTATCAACCTCGTCCCACAGTGATGGCAGCACAAACCCGTCTACACCCAACCCACCGAAATGCCGTGGACTGGATGGCCCGAGAAACGGCAACATCAGGTAGGGGCCGGAGCCGGCGCCCCAGTGCCCTAGTGTCTGGCCGAAATCTTCTGGCCGCTCTGGCAGATCAAATGCGGTTGCGACATCAATCAGGCCACCAAGACCAAACACCGTGTTATAGGTGAACCGCCCCGCTGCGACCACCGCAGATTCGCCCTTCAGCTGTAAAATGCTGTTGGTGAAGTTTCGGATTTCCGTCAGGTTGTTGAAAAAGTTTGTAATGGCGCGGTCTGCGAAATCTGGCACAAACGTACGATAGGTTTTGGCGACCGGCTTAAGCGCCCAGCGATCCACTGTATCGTTGAAGGTGTATACCTTACGGTTCCAGTTTTCGTAGGGATCCTGAGGATTTACCGACGGTGTGCCCGCAGGAACTCGCTCCTGTACATTCCGAGCCATGGCCGAGCTGGCTGAAAAAACCATCGCCAACACAGCCACAGGTAGCACGGCAGACAACCAGCCCCGGGGTGAAAATTTAGTCATGCTCAACTCTCGGGTTGTTGGTTATCAGCGACGGCGTACTACAACACTGCCAATGGAATAACCCGCGCCGAATGAGCAGATAACACCCGCATCACCGGTTTTCAGGTCGTCTTTGTGTTTATGGAACGCAATGATGGAGCCGGCGGAGCTTGTGTTGGCGTACTCATCAAGAATCACCGGAGCTTCATCCTCGGTCGCATCCCGGCCAAGCACCCTGCGGGCGATAAGCTGGTTCATGTTTAGGTTAGCTTGGTGCAGCCACATTCTGCGCAAATCTTCCGGCGCAAGAGACAAGCTTTTGAGATGATCCAGGACGGTTTCCGCAACCAGCGGCGAGACTTCTTTGAATACTTTACGACCCTGCTGGATAAACAGTTTGTCCGGCTTGCCAACACCGTCGTCATCTGCCCGGTTCAAGAAGCCGAAATTATTCCGAATGTTATTCGAGAAGGCCGTTTTCAGGCGGGTACCAAGAATTTCGAACCCCTGCCCTGGCTGAGTGTCTTCCTCCCGCTCCACCAAAATGGCAGTGCAGGCATCACCAAAAATAAAGTGGCTGTCACGATCACGGAAGTTTAGATGCCCTGAACAGATTTCTGGGCTAACCACCAACACTGCGCGGGCAGAGCCATTCTCCACGGAGTTAACCGCTGCTTGCAAACCAAAGGTGGCAGAACTGCAGGCCACGTTCATGTCGTAAGCGAAGCCCTCAATACCCAACGCCGCCTGAACTTCAATCGAAACCGCCGGATAAGCACGCTGCATGTTAGAACACGCCACAATTACCGCGTCCACATCGCTGGCTTTCTTGCCCGCCTGCTCCAGCGCTTCATTACACGCCACAACGGCCATATCACACTGAACCGAAGGCTCATCGTTACCGCGCTCGGGGATGTACGGGGCCATACGCTTCGGGTCAACAATGCCCGACTTATCAATCACGTGACGGCTCTTGATGCCTGAGGCCTTCTCTATAAACGCTGAAGACGACGGCTGCAAAGCGTTCGTTTCGCCACGGGCAATAGCGTCCGCATGCTCCGTGTTGTACATCTCAACAAACTGGTTAAAAGCTTCGACCAGTTCATCGTTATCAATGGTTGCCGGCGGTGTGTACAGGCCGGTTCCGCTAATGACGGCTTTAATCACGCTAACCCCACGTCATGAATAAGGTAACAGAAGGACAGGAATATCATTCTTCCAGAAATACTAACACAGTCCAGGACTTTTGCCCGCCCCGCAGAAGCCCGTATTACGGGCCAGACTGCAAACCGGATTCAAAGGCTGAGGCCTTTATACCCGGGTGAGCTCCCACTGTTTATGGAGACGCTTTGCGGATACGGTCATGGCTGTACCCAGTTGCTGGGCAAAAAACGATACCCGAAACTCTTCCAGCATCCATCGGTAAAGCACAAGTTCAGGATCGCGAACGCCCTGCCTTTGTTGCTCTTCCCGCTTGCTGGCGTAGCGAGCCCAGAGAGGTTCCATAGCGTGCAGAAACTCACGTTCGCGGCCCATTTCCCTAGCCATCTTCTCCATCCTAGCCAGCGCGGCCTCAAAGTAGCGACCAAACTCTGCCAGCCATTGCGAAGGTGTTTCTACCAGAAAACCGGGGTAAACAAGGTTTTGCATCTGAAACTTCAAGTCTGCCATGCTGTTAGCGAGGGCAAGATTGATCTTTCCTTTAAGCTTCTTCGCTATTTTCTGATACCCGATCATGGCTTGGTAAAGGCGCTCGTCCGCTTGCTCAAGCGCGGGAATAAAATCCCCCCGATGGCGATCGAACAGTGCATCAAACGCTTCGCGGGTGTCGGGCATTTGGCCGTGTAAAAAGTGCTCCATCGCAGTGGCCAAAAGCAGATCATCTAACAGCACCTTTGCGTGACCTATAGGCGCAAACATCAAGGCTGAATGTTTGAAGCGTGGAAGCTTTCGCTCCAGGTCCTCCAAGGTATTGCCAAACCGGTTCAGAATGAGCCGTGCAATCCCTTTGCGGGTTGTGTCTTCCGCGGTAAGGCGATCCAGACAACGAATCTGCTTAACCCGCTTACCCATATCTTCAAGGGCCGGGTACACCGTGATCTGCATGCCACCCTTTTCGGTCTGCACCTGCCTTGGTACTTTGCCGAATTCCCACTCGGTGTATTCGCTCGCAGGCTCGTCACTACGGCTCTCGCTGGTTGCGGATGCAAGGGCCGCCTCGGCTCGCCCTTCAAGCTGGGTCTGAAGCTCACCGGTCTGCCGGCTTTCGCCAATCACCTTGCCGCCATCACCGAGAACTCTTAGGTTCATTCTCAGGTGCCGGGGCAGCTCATCACTGGGCCAGGTTTCAGGATCAATTCGCACGCCAGTCATGCGGCGCAACTGCTCCCCTAACTGAAGTGCCAGGGGCTCGTTTGAGGGCTGAAGGTTTGCAACCGCCGCATCCACAAAGTCTGGTACCGGCACAAAATTACGCCGCAAGGATTTTGGAAGGCCTTTGATCAGCGCAATACATTTTTCTCTGAGCAGGCCAGGCACAAGCCATTCCAGACGCCGCGACGGAATCTGCCTAAGCGCCATCAGCGGAACCTGCAGCGTAACGCCGTCGCGCTCACTGGTGGGCTCAAATTCATAGCTGAGAGGATAACGAACCCCCTCCCACTCCAGAAAATCTGGGTACAGGTCCGCCGCTTGGGCATCAACCGGCCGCTGAAGAACATCTTCCTCTGTGAGCTCAAGGTTACGGAGCTCTTCTGCCGAAAGGCTCTTCCACCAGCTTTCAAAATGGCGGCCACTGACAATCTCAGCGGGCACGCGTTCATCGTAAAAGCCCACGAGCACTTCATCGTCCACCAGAAGATCCCGGCGCCGGGTTTTCTTCTCGAGATCCTCTACGCTTGCGAGCATCTCGCGATTAAGGCTGATAAAAGGCGCTTTTGAGCGATAATCACCATCCACCAGAGCATGACGTATAAACAGATTACGGCACTCAACCGGGTCTATTGTGCTGTACGCGATGGCCCGCTTAGGCACCACATCAAGGCCGTAAAGGGTGATTTTCTCATACCCCATCACCTGGCCACGCTTCTGCTCCCAGTGGGGCTCAAAATAGTGATGCTTCACCACATGCCCGGCCAAGGGCTCTATCCATTCGGGCTGAATGGCGGCCACCATACGAGCAAACACCCGGCTGGTTTCGACAATCTCCGTGGCAACAATCCATTTTGGCCCAGCTTTAGACACTTTCGAGCCTGGGAAGATCATCACCTTACGATTACGGGTGGCCAAATATTCCTTGTTCTCGACCTTTACGGCCACCTGCCCCAGAAGCCCGGCCAAGATAGCCTTATGCATGGCATCGTAGGTCGCCGGTTCTGTATTGAACGACAACTTCTGTTCACGGCAAATTAACGTGAGCTGGCGGTGAATGTCGCGCCACTCACGCATGCGCATCCAACTCAGAAAGCTTTTCTGACACACACGTTTAAGCTGATTCTGGGTCAGTTCTTGGCGCTGTTCTTCGTGAAAGTTCCAGATGTTAAGCAGCGTAATAAAGTCTGACTCTTTATCATTGAACGGCGCATGGGCCTGATCCGCAGCCTGCTGCTTGTCCTGTGGGCGCTCTCTGGGGTCTTGAACACTCAGCCCCGCAATGATCACCAGCGTTTCTGCCAGGCTGCTCTGGTCGGCAGCTGTTACCAGCATACGAGCAAGGCGTGGGTCCAGCGGCAACTTGGCCATTGTATGCCCAAGCTTTGTAACCCGGCGCTGGTCATCTACTGCACTGAGTTCTTCCAGCAGCTTGTAGCCATCGTTAATTAGGCGATTGTCTGGTGCCTCCAGAAACGGGAAGTGGCGTATCTCGCCAAGGCCAGA
This sequence comes from Marinobacter sp. LV10R510-11A, assembly GCF_900215155.1. Classification (NCBI taxonomy): domain Bacteria; kingdom Pseudomonadati; phylum Pseudomonadota; class Gammaproteobacteria; order Pseudomonadales; family Marinobacteraceae; genus Marinobacter; species Marinobacter sp. LV10R510-11A. The sequence goes on along the minus strand of NZ_LT907980.1, from coordinate 771,109 downwards.
GGTGGCCATCAGCAAGATCACCGAGGCCAGATTGGTGCGCAGTATTTCTGGGTCTGTGTATTCCGAGCGGTTGAGAAAATCGGCTTCGTCGTACAGGCGAAAACAGATACCCGGCGCAACCCGGCCGCAGCGACCTGCCCGCTGATTAGCACTGGCTTGGGATACAGGTTCAATGGGCAAGCGCTGAATTTTGGAGCGAACACTGTAGCGACTGATTCGCGCAACACCGGCATCGATAACATAGCGAATGCCTGGCACGGTTAATGAGGTTTCCGCTACGTTGGTAGAAAGCACAATTCTGCGGCCACCGTGGCTCTGGAACACCCGGTTTTGTTCCTGATTGCTCAGCCTGGAATACAAAGGAAGCACTTCGGTGTGCCGGAGTTCGGCATCGCGCAGCATCTTGCTCAGGTTGCGAATTTCGCGCTCACCCGGCAGGAATATCAGCACATCACCCGGCGGCAACTTTTCGCTGCGCTCATGCTGTTCAATCTCATCGACCGCGGCCAGAACGCCATCGTTCCAACCCTGGTCGCGATCATCCTCATCGCCAGCCAATGGGCGATAGCGAACGTCTACCGGGAAGGTGCGGCCACTGACTTCCAGCACAGGTGCGTTGCCGAAAAAATCACTAAACCGATCCACCTCAATGGTGGCAGACGTGATGATAACTTTGAGATCAGGGCGCTTGGGGAGCAGCTGTTTCAGGTAACCCAGCAGAAAATCGATATTCAGGCTGCGTTCGTGGGCTTCATCAATAATCAGCGTGTCGTAACGATCAAGAAAGCGGTCGCGTTGAACTTCCGCGAGCAAAATCCCATCGGTCATTACCTTGACCCGGGACTGTTCCGAGGTGTTATCGGTAAACCGCACTTGATAACCAATCCGCTGGCCCACCTGCTCGCCCAGTTCATCGGCGATACGGGCAGCCACACTGCGGGCAGCGATACGTCTTGGCTGGGTGTGACCGATAAGCCCGCGAATGCCGCGGCCGATGTTCATGCAAATTTTGGGGATTTGGGTGGTTTTACCCGAGCCGGTCTCACCGGCAATAATGACAACCTGATGGTTTTCGATCGCCTCACGGATGTCATCTACACGATCAGTAACCGGCAACCCTGCGGGAAAGCTCGCTGGCTTATGCAGGGCCTGGCGTTGGCGCACCTTTTCTAAGCCACGCTCAAGCCAGGTTGCCATTTTCTCCAGATCTTTCTGGCTGGGCGCGCCCTTGGTTCTTGCCATCAGTTTAACGATGCGCGCAGCTTCCTGCTGATTACAGGTAGGTAGCTGCTCCCTCATCGCCTTTATGGCGGCCTTTACTGACGAATTGTCATCGGGTTGCAAGGTCACCGTAATTACTTGTTCTCCGGTTCGTCGCGCAGCTCGCGGCGCAGAACTTTACCTACGTTGGTTTTTGGCAGCTCATCGCGGAATTCAAAGTAGCGAGGCACTTTGTAGGCGGTCAGGCGCTCACGACAAAACTCCTTGAGTTCATTTTCGGTGACACCTTCGGGCGAAGCGACAAGATACACTTTAACGGCCTCACCGCTTTTGGCATCGGGAATACCTACGGCTGCGCACTCAACCACCTTCGGATGGCTGGATACAACATCCTCAATCTCGTTGGGGTAAACGTTAAACCCGGAAACGATGATCATGTCCTTCTTGCGATCGACAATGCGTATATAGCCGTCTTCCTGAATCACGGCAACGTCGCCGGTCTGGATATAGCCATCTTCAGTGAACGACTTTTGCGTGTCTTCCGGGCGCTGCCAATAGCCACGCATAACCTGCGGGCCTTTCACACAAAGTTCGCCCGGTACACCCAGAGGTGTTTCATTGCCGTCGTCATCAAGGGTTTTAACCTGGGTAGACGGCACCGGCAAACCAATAGTCCCCAGCTGAATCGCACTGTGGGGGTTAAAGGTAACCACTGGTGAGGTTTCGGTCATGCCATAACCTTCTGATACTGCACAGCCGGTTACGCGCTCCCACATTTTTGCGGTATCGCTGGTGAGAGCCATACCACCAGAGGACGTCAGCTTAAGATGGCTGAAGTCAAGATCCTGAAACTCTTCGTTATTGCACAGAGCAACGAACAAGGTGTTTAAGCCCAGAAATGCGGTGAACTTGAAATTTTTCAGCTCTTTCACAAAGCCCGGGATGTCCCGCGGATTGGGAATAAGAACGTTGTGGCCGCCGGCTTCCAGCATAATGCCGCAGTTCAGCGTGAAGGAGTAAATGTGATAAAGCGGCAGAGGCGCAATGACCACTTCCTGCCCTTCAACGACGGAGTCTTCCATCATTGGGCGAACTTGCAGCAGGTTGGCTACCAGGTTGCCGTGGGTGAGCATCGCTCCCTTGGCAATGCCGGTTGTTCCACCTGTGTACTGAAGCACGGCGATGTCGTCCGGCTTACACTCAACCGGTGTGAACTTTTCCCGAGCGCCAGCGCTGAGTACCGCCGGCAACTTGTGAGCCTGCGGGATGCTAAACGGCGGCACCATCTTTTTAACGTGCTTTACCACTGCATTCATCAGCGTGCGCTTGATGGGCGAATGCATGTCGGCAATTTCAGTGACGATTACATGCTCAATGCTGGTGTGGGGCAGAACTTTCTCGGCGTTTACCGCCATGTTCGCCAGCACAACCAGGGCTTTAGCACCGGAATCGTTGAACTGATGTTCCATCTCGCGAGTGGTGTACAGCGGGTTGGTGTTAACCACAATCAGGCCGGCACGCATGGCGCCAAATACCACGACAGGATACTGGGTCAAGTTAGGCATTTGCACGGCAATACGATCGCCGGGCTTAAGATCGGTCTTGTTTTGTAGCCAAGCCGCAAAGTTACGGGTTTGAGTGTCCAGATCGCGATAAGTGAGAGTTGCGCCGACAGCACTAAACGCGGGGCGGTCTGGGTACTTTTTAACCGCCTGTTCAAACACGTCCACCATACTGCTGTATTTAGTCAGATCAACTTCGCGGGGAACACCGGCGGGGTATTTGTCTTGATAGAACGCCTCAAAATCCATCACCATCTCCTGTCTAGCGCTTCTCTTTATAAAAATTTACGAGTGCCGAGCGGTGTAAAAATCAACGCGACATAAGTATCAGGGTCAAAAAAGTTGGGAGAGAATAGCAGTTTTGTTAACGATGAGGTAGTTTCACGACATAACCAGAAACGCCTGTACCCAAAGGCCTTGCGAAGGGAGCACCTAATGAGCGACACCCTTGATACTCTTGAAAACCTCACCTATGATGAGCTTCACGAGGGTGATACTGCAACGTTTACGCGTACTCTCTCAGAACGCGAACTGGTGCTATTTGCTGCTGTTTCGGGAGACGTTAACCCGGTGCATTTAGACCCCGAATTTGCCGCCAACTCCATATTTGGGGAACGCATTGCCCACGGCATGTGGAGCGGATCGTTGATTTCGGCCGCGCTGGCTACGGTTATGCCCGGCCCAGGCACCATATATCTGGAGCAGAGCCTTTCTTTTAAACGCCCGGTAAAACTGGATGATACGTTAACCGTAAGCCTTACCGTATCGCGCAAAGATCCGAAAAACCGGGTGGTATTCCAGTGCATCGTAACCAATCAAAACGACCAGAAAGTTGTTACAGGTGAAGCCAAGGTTATAGCCCCCACCGAAAAGGTTTGCCTTTATAAGCCAGCGCTTCCACACATCACCATTGAAAGCGACGACTGATAACCGCACACGCCAGCTTAGCCCGGAAGGAAATCTATAGGGAACCTTACCTTTCGGGCTTCAACGCTATCGGCGCCAAAATTGAAAAGGCGAACCCGCATGGCGATTTTCTGCTCCAGTGCCGGGCTCTCAAGCTCAGAACTGACCACCTTGCACGCTGATACAGAGCCATCTGGCTCAATAACCAACTCCAGCAACACCTTACCTTCCAGGGTTGGATCCTTTCTTAGCTCGCGCTGATACAGCGAATAAAGCGCCGTTTTGCCCGAATCAAACACCTGCCGGATATTGCTCATGGCACGCTCACCCACCGAAGGCTTCTGCTTGGGCGCAGGCGCACTAGCCACTGCAGGTTGCGCTTGTGATGGAGCTGCTACCTTTCTTACCTGGTGCCCGGCAACGTCTACATCCGCCCGGGCGGTCGACTGCACATTTTTAACCCCACCACTGCCCTGCTGCACATCCCCAACGGCTTGGGTTTTGACACCGCCTGCAGAGCCAGACGCGTCACCGGTATTCGCTTGGATAACCGGTACGGCCCTAGCGGCCGGCTGACGCATTGAGGCCAGGCGATCTTTCATCGTCAGTAGCCCAGAACGGGACGCAGTTTCCCGGGCTTGCTCAACACTCTGGCTGGTCTGTTTTGGCGCCGGCTGAACAGGAACGGGTTTTGGTTCTGGCTTCGCCACCTGCGGGGAAGGTTTCGGCTCAGGCGGCGCAGCGACCTCTTCGGGTTTGGGCGCTGGTTTTTCAATGGCTTCTGGCCTTTCAATAGCTTTCGGCTTTTCAACGACTTCAGGCTTCACAAGCAGCTTTGCGAGTTGTGGTGGCAGGCTTTCAGCCTTTTCCCGCTCAGGTGCCGGCACATCGAGCGTGGAAATCAACACAGCCAGCGGAACAAACAGTAGAAGGGCTACAACAGTAATAACCGCCAAGCGCAGGCGCTCGCCCTCCTCCCGACTCCACGATAGCGAGGACAAAGACACTCGCCCCAATGGGTTTGAGAGGCCGAACTCGGCATTAGCAGGCATAGCATTCATACCGGTCATTGCCGCCCACCAGGATGTGTGACACCCAAACTACGACGGAACTCGCGATGGCGCTCAAGCGCCAAGGGGTCAAGAGGCTGAACAAGTTCTGGAGCGGAGTTTTCCAGCTCTGCTCTTGGCCGACGCGGCAACGTGGGTGCACGCCAGGGCAAAATAGTCAGCACTCGCGGCTCATCTTCACCCACACTGGCAGAAATGCCTTCAATGCTCAGGCCAAACGGTTTGCTCTGCAGGGCATCATCACCACGCACCTGACCCTCAGCACCTGAAGCATTGCAAACAGCAGGTATGAGCAGCACGAATAGATAGAGAACCTTAACTAGAGGCCTAGCTGAGGCGTGAGCCAGGTTATGGAGACAGGAAGCCATTCTCATCATTTAATTCAGCCTCCTTTCCAGATCCGCAATCCATCCGGTTACCTTTTTATCTTCACTGGCCGATAGTGTCTGATAGCGCTGGTAATGTGTAAGCGCCCTGTTCAAATCCAGCAGGTAAAGCTCAGAAATAACCGCAAGGTTGTAGTGCAGTTCGGCCACTTCTGGCGAACTTTCAAGGCCAGTTTCCAGTAGCGCAGCTGCCTCACTGAAGCGATGCTTCTGCTTTAGCAGAAGCGCCAAATTGTTGTGAGTGACGGCATCATCTGGGTTGAGCTCAACAGCCAACTGCCAGGCATCAATCGCCGCTGAAACGTCACCCTGCTCGTAAGCTGCTGCGCCCTCCCGTGCATGTATAAGTGCTTGCTGCGGGTTAGGCGGCGGCTTTGGCTTAGATGTGGGCGGAACTGCGGATTGAGATGCGGGCTGCGACGGCTGCATCGACTGCCCTGCGCAACCAGACAGCAAACTAGAAAGCAAAAAAGTAGCTACCAGCAAACTGCAACAGACATAGGATTTTAGATAGTTTTTTAGATAGTGTTTTAGATAGCATTTTAGTTTATACACCATCATGGCCCTCCACTGTCCCGCTCATCCACTGCAGCGACCGGTCATACCGGCCCGGGTGCAGTTCCGCCAGAACTCCCAGGCTTTTTTCTATCCAGTCATTAAAACCACCGGCGTTAATGTGCTGATGGTTTTCCGAATGCAACGCAATGGCACGCTCTTCGAACGGATATGCCTCTTCCTCAAGCAGCATGCGGTATTGCATCTGCTCCATCTCGTTCAGCCCCCTTGGCGCAGCAGAAGCCATAAGGTCTTTAGCCATGATCCGATGAAGCTCCGCACGACGGAACAAAGATTCAGGCAAAACGGTAGCGCCACCAAGAGATGCAGCATTGCGGAAGTGCGCCTGTGCTTTTTCCATGGCGCGCTGTTTTTGATCCAGCGACGCCTCAAGGGGAAGGCTCAACTTAACACTCGCGAACTCTGCGGCCACTTCAGCACCCATTGTCAGCGCTCCCCGGGCCGCCCACTGTAAGGTCTGCTCCGAATGCCAACGGCTTTCCAGCTCCGCCGACACCAACTCAGCCTGCCATTGTGCGGACTGGTTGCCCGCCTCTATCAACCTATGGCGCATGGTCTGCAGCTGAACATGCTCATTCGCGTTCATAGCACTTGGGCTGATTGCAAGATAGTTCTCATAGATTGCATTGCGCTGGCCCTCCGCCTCAGCGGCATGGAACAGCTCAGCGGCCCTAAGGCGGTAGCCCAGCGCCTCATCTTGGCCCGCGTTTGACTCACCCCTGCCGTTATCCGCCATATCCATCAACTCGCCCGCTGCCCGCAAAGGCTGGCGCGATGTGGTATAGGCCAGAACCAGTTTCTCACTGATTCCCAAGGTAAGCGCGTGCCCTGGGTAATCTGCGCGGAAGCGGTTAAGTTCGTTGATCGCCGGCTGCCATTCGGCGGCCTTAAGTAGGGTGTTTGCTGCGTCAAAACGACCTTTAACGGCGGTTTCCGACCCAGGAAGCACTGTCTCGATGCGCTGAAAGTGTGCGACCGCCATCGCCGTCTTACCGGCCCCGGCCGCTTGCTCCCCTTGGCGATAGATGGCCGTGGCAAGCTGCTCACGCAGACCCGCAGCCTGCGCCTTCATTGCACCGGTTGCGGATTCACCGGAGGCAAGCGCCAAGGCCTCTCGCCAGGCTCGTTCGGCAAGCCCATAGGCTCGTGTGTATTGCCGAACTTGAGCCATTACTACCCACGCCGCATAACGTGTTTCGGGTACGGCTTGTGGGTGACCAAGCGCTTGCGTGGCGTAGTGCAACGCTCGATCGTTATCCCCAATGTCGAGCCAGCGCGTTGCCAAATCTGCCAACAACCCCGGGGCTCGGCCGTCGGAGCCATAGCGTTCGATAAACCTATCTGTTTCAGCAGCCAGATCTGCAAGGCTGGGGCCAAACCCAGGGGAAACCCTTTCTCCGATTACACCTGCCCGCACCAGAACAATGGCGGCCCAGCCGGCATCGGCGCTCTGTTCGTAGCCAGGCACGTCATAAGCCGCCATGTGAAAATCTTTAAGCGCAGAGGGGTACTCCCCTGCCTGCAGCCGCGCGTCACCCGCAAGGCGAAAAAACTCACCGGCGCCGTCGCTACGCTGCGCCAATCCCTCGTAATACTTAGCAGCAGCCCCGTAGTTAGCGACAACTTCGCCTTCGCCAGAGCTGCCTTTCGCGTAATGATAATCCGCAAGAAAGCGGCTAAACTTACGCCATTTGTCACGATAATCGGGCTCTAAGCCAGCATAATCACGCTGATCGTTAAACAGAGCGATGTAGTCGGCCATAGCCTCTCTGGCTTGTGCGGGCTTGCCGGCACGGTTCCAGACATCCACAACCTGCGCCATAAAGCCCGCCCGTTGAGGATGCTCAGGGAAATAGTTCACAAACGCCCGATTGGTCTCCACGCTGGCCTCAGCATCACCTTGCACCGCGTATAAATCCGCAAGCCGATCAAACACCAGGGGCGTCCAGGGACGTAGCGCTTCAGGCTGCAACCAACTCATCAGGGTTTCTGCACCGTTCCGGCGGCTGGCCATCAATGCCAGAACTCGAAGAGTGTCATCAATGCTGTCTACGTTGGATTCGGAAACTTGATCAAGGCTTTCAGTGCTTGGCAAAGACTCATCCAATACCTCAACAAATCTGCGCCCAGCGCGCTCCCAGGCATGGGAACCCTGTTTGAAAAGTGCCCATCCGAGCATGTAGCGCGCCTTGCTTTTCAAGCCACCGGCATCGCCACTCCCATCAACAAGCTCCCGGTACCCTGCCTCCGCCTCAACATAGTTGCCGGCGGCGAAAGCCGATTCTGCAATCCGGAATCTAGCTTCCGGCACCAGAGCCGAATCTGGATACAGGCCAACGAGCTGTTGCAGGCACTTCACAGAGGCAGAGTTCTGGCCCGTCAAAGCATTGGCTTTAGCCATTTGATACAAAAGCTCATCCAGGCGGCCGCCAAACGCACCGCGCTCAAGAATAGACTCATAGCTCTCAATCGCCTGTTGATACACCTCTGCTTCTTCCGCCGGGGTAAACCCTATGTCTTCACCGGAACGCTCGCGGATATTAGTTAGGCGGTTCAGTGCATCTACACGCACTGCAGGCTCATCAGTGGTGTTGAACAACCGCTGATAGCGTCTCGCCACTTCCGCTGGCGAAATGGCGGGAAGTGGCCGGGTTTCAAATTTCAGAAATACCGGGCGCATATCGGCAATGGTTTCACCATCCTTCCCCAGCTCTACACGGAAAGATTCCTGCCCGAACGCCAAACTGCAGAAGAAGAAAAGGGGCAGTAAAGCCACACGCAAACGTCTCATTTTTCTTGCTCCCCGGAATCCAATTCCTGCAGGGCCAGGTACTCATAAAGGTGCGCGATTTGTTGCTCGGTTTTATCCAGAGCAAACACCATGTTCTTGTCCTGAGCGGCCACAAACTCGAGTGCCAGGCGATCAAGCAAGGCTTCAGCCCGAACACGGAGAGCCGAAACAGTCTCTAAATACGCGAGTGACTGTTTGCGTAGTTTTCGAGCTTCAGTAAGCAGCGACTTAAGATTGGCCGAGCTGTTAGCAGACCTACCGTGAAGTTTATCGAGTTGTTTGCCAGAGTCGGAAAGGGTTGTTTTCAACATATTGAGTTGCAAGCGCTGATCCGGAGTTAACTCGCCGCCCTCCGCTCGCGCAAGCAAAGTACTCAGGCGCTCTTCCAGCCGCGCATTGTTGTCTTTCAGGGCTTCTGCTCTTGGCGCCTCGTTGGAACGACTTGGCGACTTAAGCTGGCCTGCAATAGCGGTGCTGAAAACATCAAGATCTTGAGCATTGCGTTCGAGTTCGACCATAATTTGCGCCAGATCCAGCACACGGTTTACGGCCTGTTGAGCCTCGGATCGCTCCATAAAGCTAAGAAAATAGGCCATTCGAGGCTGAGTGAGCGTACGGCTATCCGCGAGAAACCACTCTACTTTCGGGCTACTGGAGCCGGATTTCCCAGAGCCGGCGTCGCCCGAACCAGCACCTCGCGCATCCAATACAAGCGCTTTGTACGCCCCCTGCTCTTCAATCTGGCTCGCCAGTTTGCGCAGAGTGACCCGCTCACCTTCGTAGGCCGCATTCGCGGCAAGATAAGCCTCGCCCGCCTGCCCCAGATAACCAGAAAGATCGTAGCCACGCCCCATACCTATCCAAGCATCTGCAACGCCTGAGTAAGCAAGGGGATACTTTTTCGCCCGATGCCAGCTCTGCATGGCTGCCCGGTGATGGCCCTGCTCCGCCAATGCCAAGCCATGGAAGTAGAGCGCCTGGGGCGTTTTGTGGCTATCCAGTGGTATTTTTTCTAAAAAACCTATGGCCTTGTCATAGTCGGAGCTTGTATAGGCCAAGTAGCCTGCACGCAACAGAATCCGGCTGCGCAGTGCTGTTTTGCGCTCAGTGTCGGAATCCTTGTCGGCCATGGCCAGCGCCACTCGCAGAGCAACCAGTGCCCGTGACGGATTCAGATCATTGCGAGCATAGTCCCCAGAAAGATTGATATAGCCCACGGCAGACCAGTACCCCTCGTCCATACTCGCAAGTATCTTGCCCGCTTGCTCGGCAGATCCGCCAACGCGGGCAAGCTCAGCTTTCTCATAAAGTAGCTGTTGTCGGGATACGGAAGAAACCGTGCTCGCATTCCAGGCGGAGCTTGCACGGGAAAATTGCTCAAGGCCCGCCTTCAAAACCGATGGCGCTGGCTGATCGGCATACGCTGAAGCCACCGTCAGGCCGCATAGGCAAAACACACTGACCAGGAATACCCTCATGACTGGCTACTTCCACTCAACAAAAGAAACGCGGGGTTCGTAATCAGGCGCCTTGGCTTCCAGAGCCATCTGTAAACGAAGGGCGCCGGGGCGCTTTTGAAAACGATGCGTGGATTCCCGGCGCACAAAACGATCATTAGCCGCCCGCGCCGTTATCACGGCTTTCAGTTGGTGTTCACCGTTTGCTAGATTACCGGTGAAGAGCTGCTGAATGCCGCCCTGTTGCAAAGAGCCTGTCTCCCGAGCGGTATACAGGTGGGAAGCAACAGGTTGCCCGTTCACGTACAGCTCCACTGTATCCAAATCGAGACCGTCTCGATTGGTGAGTGTCAGGAAAACCGCCAGGCGCGTATCAACTGGGTGAAGTACTTTTTGTTCAAGCTCAAAGATCTCGCCTGCATGGGCGAAGATCTCGGATTTCAGATCGGCGATTTCCTCATCGAGAGAGGACGCGATAGCCGGGCCGCAGCCCAGAGCCATCAGAACAGCCGCTACAATTAGGCCGATACCCAAGCCGTTGCACGGTCTGTTTCGGCACCTTTTTGTTATTTGTAGGCCAAACATAACCCTCCTGCTCCTGCCGTCGCTAAACTCGATAGGACTCTGTAACAAACTGGCAGAAAGAGTAACACTTGGTAACAGCGAAGAACGGTATCCAGATCACCAAATCGGAAACCCAAGATCCAGGCTTAGTAAGGAGAAACAGACAAGGAAAAGCGGGGACGCAATAACCACACCCCCGCTTGATATGCAGAGCTTTGCCGATGTCTCAACCGCATCGGCTTTTTTATTTGCTCAAATACTTCATCGCCGATTCCAAGCCTTCCACCGTGAGCGGGTACATGTGGTTGTTCACAAGTTGCTTAGTCATACCCAGCGAGCCACCGGTTCCCCAGTAACCGTCGGGTAACGGATTGATCCAGACAACCTTGCGGAAATGCTCGTGGATTCGCTGAAACCAGGTAGCACCCGCCTCTTCGTTCCAGTGTTCGATGGAACCACCGGGATGAGAGACCTCATAAGGTGCCATAGTGGCATCGCCCACAAAGATTACTTTGTAGTCAGACGAGTACTTGTGGAGGATATCCCAAGTGCTAGTGGTCTCATTCATGCGCCGGATATTTTTCGTCCACACACTTTCATAAACAAAGTTGTGAAAGTAAAAATACTCCATGTGCTTAAATTCCGTGCGCGCGGCTGAAAACAGCTCTTCGCACACCCGCACATGGGGGTCCATAGAACCACCCACATCGAAAAAGATCAGCACCTTGGCCGCGTTGTGCCGCTCGGGCACCATCTTCAAATCCAGGTAACCCGCGTTACGGGCTGTGGAACGAATAGTGTCGTCCAAATCCAGCTTGTCCGCTGCACCCTGTCGAGCAAATTTACGCAGCCGCCGAAGTGCTACCTTGATGTTACGAATACCCAAGGTGACGCTGTCATCAAGATCTTTAAACTCGCGCTTTTCCCAGACTTTAATGGCCCGCCCGTGACGTCCTTTTTCCTGACCGATACGGTAGCCTTCAGGGTTGTACCCATCGGCGCCAAAGGGCGACGTACCGCCGGTTCCAATCCACTTGTTACCGCCTGCGTGGCGCTCTTTTTGCTCCTCCATGCGCTTCTTGAAGGTTTCGATCAGCTCTTCCAGCCCGCCAAGGGACTCAATCTTGGCCTTTTCTTCCTCACTCAGGTTCTTCTCAAACTCAGCTCGAAGCCACTCATCTGGAATCAACGCTTGCAGCAACTCATCTAAGTGTTCAATGCCGTCAAAATAGACCTTGAACGCCCGATCGAACTTGTCGAAGTGGCGCTCGTCCTTTACCAGGCACAACCGCGCCAGGTAATAGAACTCTTCCATATCTGCAAAAACAAGCTGCTGTTGCATCGCTTCCAGCAGATCGAGGAATTCACGTAGGCTGGCAGGCACCTTGGCCCGCCGCACTTCGAGAAAGAAATCAATCAACATAAAACCGCACTCTTGCCGAATTTCAGCCGCGACGGCGGGCCATAAACGCCAGCTTCTGCAGCAGGTGAACGTCCTGCTCGTTTTTCACCAGAGCGCCATATAAAGGCGGCAAGGCTGAACTGCTGTCTTTTTCCTGCAGCATTTTTGCGGATAACTCGTCCGCCATGAGCAACTTTAGCCAGTCGATCAATTCTGAGGTGGAAGGCTTTTTCTTCAAGCCCGGCACCTTGCGCACATCGAAGAACACCTCAAGTGCATCCTTCACCACCCGCTGCTGAATACCGGGGAAGTGAACATCCACGATCTCCTGCATGGTGGTGCGATCTGGGAAGTTGATGTAGTGGAAAAAGCAGCGACGCAGGAAGGCGTCTGGCAGTTCTTTTTCGTTGTTACTGGTAATAACGACAATTGGCCGCTTAGCGGCTTTTACGAACTGCTTGGTTTCGTACACATAGAATTCCATCCGATCCAACTCAAGCAACAGATCGTTGGGGAACTCAATGTCGGCCTTGTCGATTTCATCAATCAGCAACACCACCTGATCGTCGGCTTCAAAAGCTTCCCAAAGCTTGCCCTTCACAATGTAGTTGCTGATGTCGCTAACTTTCGCATCACCTAACTGAGAATCCCGCAAACGGGAGACTGCATCGTATTCGTACAGGCCTTGTTGAGCCTTGGTCGTAGATTTGATGTGCCAAGGAATAAGCCGCATGCCCAATGAGCTTGCAATTTCCTCGGCCAGCAAGGTTTTGCCGGTGCCGGGTTCGCCTTTGATCAACAGTGGACGTTGCAGCGCAATGGCTGCGTTTACAGCCATTTGCAGGTCATCGGTGGCTACGTATTTATCGGTACCGGTAAACTTCATCTGTGTCATTCCTATGGGTTACTTTTTCTGTTCATCGTCCGGATCAGAGTTATCCGGCTGAGCGCTGTCCGATGAATCGTCAAATTCGGATAGATCGAAGTCATCCAGACCGGACTCTTCTTCCTCGTCGTCTTCCGCCGGCTCAACAAGCTCGGGAATGGTTTCTTCCGGCTCCACCACGGTGCTGGCAACGGGTATATCTTCTTCCGCTGGTTCTTCTTCAGGCTCTAGCTCTAGCTCGGGTTCTGGCTCTTCCGCCATCACTACCGGTGTTTCGGTGTCAGTTTCGGCTTCGGGTTCTGCTTCAATGTCTGCCATTTCCTGTTGCAGATCATCTAGATTTTCGATTTCTTCGTCTGGCTTATCGGCCACATCTTGGGCGTTACGGCGCTTGCGCATCAACAGGAAAATGATCAGTGCGAGGACCACGAACGCACCTGCGCCAGCGCCAATCATCCACAGTGGTATGGGCAGTGATGATTCACTTTCCGTATCTTCTTCTGCAGACGGCATTTTATCAGCTGAGGGTTTCTCTTTAGCTGAAGGCTCTTTTTCCGCCACAGGCGCCGGCTCAACAGGCGTCGGTTGCGGCTCGGGTTCTGCCGCCGGCGCTTGTTCTGCCTTCTCAGTCAGGCTGATATCGATAGGCGTATCGATGGGTGAATCGATCATGCCCACCGGCACGATGAATTCAGTTGTTGCACTGAACTTACGGGCGAAAGTCTTGCCATCCGCAACAATATCTATCCGATACAGGCCTTCGGTCGGCAGTTTGCTGATGGTGTCAGTGTACTCACCATCTTCCGGTGACTGATCCTTTGAGAGCGCTTTGCTGCCCCCGCGACCGTCTTCAGAGGTAAGGCTAAGTTCCAAACTTATTACATCGAGAAATTCTGGATTGGTCACCTTTTCTGATTTTTCAAAAAACGCAACGCGAACTTCAATCGGTGATTTGGCCGTAAACGTCGCAGGTACAGGGCCTACCACCATTCTCAGATCACTGACAACTGTAACGCGGCTGCCCTCACCCAGTTCACCCTTCACGCGCCACTCACCCGACTGTGGCTCGGTAATGGTCACCAGGTCATAGGCTGCTTCGCTGGCCCAGCGAACATTGTCGGGCTGTGCGGATTGCACAAGCGTTTTGCCATCAGGGCGAACCAGCTCAAGGCTGGCATCTTCATCCATTTCACCGGTTTCACCGGTTTTAGCTTCGCCTCGGAAGATTAATGCCGTGAATTCCTTAACGCCGCCATCAACGGTAAACGCATTGCCTTCAATGGGAATCTGCTCTTGGGGCGCTGCCGTATTCAGGGCATCCAGAAAAGCCAGATTGAGGGATTCCGCCGTGTCCGCAATCCTAAAACTGCCCTGTGACTCCTCGGCGAGGGTCTTCAGAAAACGGGCATCCGCCAGACCTGAGAGCGCGACCGGGTGAAATGTGGCACCTCTGGCAACTAAATCACTCAAAACCTTACCCAGAATTCTTTCTTCTTCAGCCTTGTTCACATCCGCACTGTCTGAGATATCCACGTTGCCGTCTGTCAGCAGAATAAAGTGCGTATTCTCTAGCGAGCCGCCGGTCACATAACCGTCGCTGGCCACTTCAATGGCTCTGCCAAGATTGGTGCGCAGCGCCACAGAGTTTATCTGTTTGGAGCGATCAATCGCCGTTTCCCGCCAAGAGTCATTAACCTCGCCATGGGGCACAAGCATGTTCACGTATTGCCCGAACGTCCACACGCCAGCGGTGTTGCCTTCGGGGATTACCCGGGCCAGCAGCCGTACAGCAGGTTGCCGCAGATTGTTCGGATCGGATTGCTTCATGGAGCCAGAAATATCCACAATAATCCGGACATCTGCGCGTTCAGGCAGTGTCAGCGTGGTGGGCTCTTGGGCCCAAAGCGTTACGGGCAGCCATAAAACAGTGAAAAAAACCAGTGTGAGAAGTTTCGGCATTGTCGCTCTCAGAAAAATGTGTGGGGGAGCCTCAGCTTTTTATTAGTGGGTGTGGAGGAGCCTCAGCGTTTGGTTAGTCGGTAACGCACCATATCCAGAATCCAAACAAGCAGCATGACAATGCCCGCGATACCCAAATTGAGCCATGCCCGGCCAGCGGCGTCGACATCACCCAGAATGGTTTCGTAACCTCCGAAAAGCCAAGCGGGAATCCACCAGCCTGCAAGCTCGGCGGACTCTACAGGCGTCAGCAAAACAGCCACCAATGCGGCAAGCAAAAAAGTGCGTAAGCCGTATAACGGTAAAAAGCGAAACAGCTTTTTCATCATGTAATAGAACACGACGAAAGCGATGGCGTAGGCAGCCCAGAAGATGCCGTATGCAATTTGTGCGTCAATATCGATCATTACAGAACCCAGTGAATGATATGTTCTTCCCAGTCTTCTTCTGCCACCCGATTCTCGTGGATCACCTTGTGGCGTATAGATACACCTACCTCGTGAACCGATTCGGGATTCCCACTGCGTAACGGATGCCAATCAGCAAGCGGCCTACCCTCCGCGAGAGTGCGGTAGGCACAGGTATGAGGCAACCAATGGTAATCGTTCACCGTACCCGGTGTCAGCACTGTGCAACCAGGTACTTTTTGAAGGCGGTCCGGATACACCGTGCACTGGCAGGTGGCGTCATCCATATAACGGCACACCAGGTCCGTGTGATAAACCTCGCCGGTGTCTTCATCTTCAAGCTTATTCAGGCAACATTTGCCGCAACCGTCGCACAGGGATTCCCATTCCTGTGGGGTCATCTCGCTCAGGCGCTTGCGCTGCCAAAACGGGATTTGGGCACTCACGAATCTCTCAGCCCCGGCTTTGTTCGGAAATCAACAACGTACCCGTCTTGTTCTTCCGGCATCTGCAAAAAGAAATCTTTTTCAGCAATGCCGTTCAGCACCTGCTCACCGGTGGTTCTGGCGAGCTTGCGGTCTGGAGTCATAATCAGATCCATTGAGTGCACCGGGGTGCCAAAAATAGCTTTAAGGCTTTCAGGTAACTCATCCCACTTCTGCCCGCGACGAACGAACATATAGGTATCGCTTTTCTTACTGCTTCGGAATACAGACACAAACTCCCGGTTTTTCATGATTTCAGATAACCCTCAATATCGTTCATTTCCGGCGCCAAAATCTCAGCGCGCCAGCCATGGAAAAACGGACTGTCAGCCAGGGTTTTGTCCTGCATAACCTTTTCAAGCCGTTTCCTTGGCGCAACCAATTCGACCGGTATATCGGCAGCTTCCGCAGCTTTCTTGAAAAATCGCTTTAAGTCCTTGAAGCCAATTTGCTGATCTCGGGTTAAGGGTGGCGCAATGGGTTTAATCTCGGAAGGGTCGCCGCTGCGGCCAGCTTCAACCAGCTCAAGCAAGACCTGCCCATACCGACGAACCACTCCCCCTGGAACACCTTGAATATCAGAAAGCTCAGCGATAGATTTAGGCAATCGGTCTGCGATGGCAATAATAAGAGGGTCAGCCAGCACCCTGCCGCGAGGGCGATCGCGCTCCCTTCCTTCTAATTCACGCCAAACCACCAGCTTCTTGAGCACAAGCTGTTGCTGAGCGGTCAAGGCCCAACCGCCCCGCAGGCGAAGATAATGAGCGTTCGGATCGTCCTGCCGCGCAAGCTCATCCGCAAACCGGGTGGATTCTTCCACCAGCGCTGCTTCAAGCCCGCGCTCTCGCAGATGCGCAGTAACCCACTCGTACATGGGCGCAAGAAAACGTATGTCATCAACCGCGTAACGCTGCTGAGCCTCGCTCAAAGGGCGGGAAATCCAATCAGAACGGGTAACAGATTTATCCAGCGCCTCGCCAAAGAGTGTTTCAACAAACCGTGCATAGCCCAAAGAAAAGCCAGCACCCGCCATAGCGGCGCCAATCTGCAGGTCGACAACACCTTTTGGGCGTATGTCGAGCCAATCCCGAAAAAGCTCGAGATCTTCACTCATGGCATACAGCAGCTTGGTCACAGCGGGATCTGCGATAACCTCACGGAAGCGCGCAGACCGTTCCGCCACGTCAGGATCTACAAGGCAAAAACGATCACCAAGCCCAAGCTGAACCAACCCGGGAATGGGATAAAAGGTATTTACCCGCTCAAATTCGGTATCTAGCACTAAAGGCAGCCCCGGGGCGCTATCCAGCCACGTGTCCAGTTGGTCTGGCTGCACAATCCAGTGGATGGTTTCGGGGGCCGGCGGGACATCAATAGCCGATAGAGGAAGTGTCATAAAAAAAGCCAGTTAAAAGCGCCATGAAGACGTTGATGCGAAATCAATCCAGCAGAGGTTTTCTGCCGCGAAACGCATGGGTGAGCGTAAAACCGTCGACGTAGCCAAGCTCGCCACCCACCGGTATGCCGTGAGCAAGGCGGGTAATGAGAATATCTAAACCGTCGAGCCGATCGGAAATATAGTGGGCAGTCGCTTCACCCTCCACAGTCGGGTTGGTCGCAAGAATAAGTTCGGTGACACCATCTGAGCGCACTCGGCGCAGCAGCCGTTCGATGCCAATTTCCTCAGGGCCTACACCGTCAATGGGCGATAAATGCCCCATCAGAACAAAATAGCTGCCTTTATAGTCCCCTGCCTGCTCAATGGCCAACAGATCCGAGGGGCTTTCCACCACGCAGAGTGTGCCGATGCTTCGGGCTGGGTTGTCACAAATCCCACAGACTTCGGTATCCGAAAAGTTCTGGCAGCTTTCGCAGCGACGGACACCGTCCATGGCATTGCTTAACGCATCAGAAAGCCGAGTTCCCCCCGAGCGTGCACGCTCAAGCAAGTGAAACGCCATGCGCTGAGCGCTTTTTTGACCCACACCCGGCAAACACCGTAGAGATTCGACAAGTTCATCAACCAGCGGGCTGAACGCCATGAAACATCCTCAAACTGCAGTTCAGAAAAAGCCTTAAAACGGCATCTTGAAGCCAGGGGGCAAACCCAAACCAGACATCATGCCGGACATTTTATCTTTTTGGTTCGCTTCCACGCGGCGCACAGCATCGTTGATAGCAGCCGCCAGCAAGTCTTCAAGAATATCCTTCTCTTCAGTCATCAGGGAAGGATCAATATCCACCTTGCGCACATCGTGGCGACCGTTCATGGTGACTTTCACCAAGCCCGCGCCAGATTCACCGGTAATTTCGACTTTTGCGGCTTCTTCCTGGGCTTTTTGCATGTCTTCCTGCATTTTTTGGGCTTTTTTCATCATGTCGCCCACATTATTCACCATGTGTTATCTCCTGCTTATCTATATTGGCCTAATGCTATCTTCGACTACCCGCGCCTCAAACCGTTCAACAATGGACTTAACCAGCGGATCGTTGCGGATAGATTCTTCAGCCGCGCCTTGGCGTGCTTTGTTCTGGCGTACTTCATAAGCCGCCGGAGTATGTGATCCTGCATCGCCCTGCTCTATCTTTAATTGAATGGCGTCGCCGAAGTGATTTCTCAAGGCAGTCAGAATTTTTTCTTCGTGCCGAGCATTCAGCAGCCGGGCGTGCCCTTCGTCGATTAACAGCGTGATGGTATCGCTGGCACGGGACATAGTGCTGTGGCTGGCCAAGTTGCCGGGCATACCCACAATACCCAGGCTACGGAAATCCCGCTCCCAAACAAACTCTCCTTCAGGCAGAGGAGCGGGAGCTGCTTCGACCGGATCAGCCGGGGATGGTTTAGGCTCTGGCTCTGGCTCTGGCTCTGGCTCGGATTCAGGCTCGGATTCAGGCTCGGGATCAGTATCCCAAGGCGGTGCTAGCTGCGGTTCAGGGGTTTCCGGCGCGCTGGGTGCATTCACCGCGGGCTCAGGTGCTTGCGGTGCAGGTGCGGGTGCAGGCTCAGGTTCGTCCCGGGACTCGCCATCTGTCACCGAACCGGCATTACTCGCAGCCGGCGGCGCGCGACGATCCGAGCCGGGGCGGAATGCCAGCATACGAAGCAGTGTCATCTCGAAGCCCATGCGGGCATCGGGGGTAATCGCCAAGTCTTTCCGGCCCATAAGGGCTGTTTGATAGAACAGCTGGGCGTCTTCTGCACTCAGCTTACGTGCCAGCGACTGTACCTGCGCGGCATCGCCAAGCGCGTTGTCGGCACTGCCAGGCACCACCTGCTCCATGGTCACTCGATGGAACAAGGACAAAAGATCCGCAAGTATAATGCTGTAGTCCGGTGCAAAATCTGAAATACGGCTAACCTCAGCCAATAAACCTGGGCCATCCCGGTCTACCAGCGAGCTTACAATCCGCTCAATATCCTGCTGATCAATCGTGCCCAACATGCTGCTGACATCACTGGCAGCTAACTTCTGGTTACCAAAGGCAATGGCCTGATCGGTCAGGCTCAAAGCATCGCGCATACTGCCATCGGCCGCACGAGCCAGCAGCCAAAGCGCAGGCTCTTCAAAGGGAATCTGCTCAGCCGTGAGTACCTTTGTAAGGTGCCCGGCAATATGTTCCGGCGTCATGCGCTTGAGGTTAAATTGCAAACAACGGGACAGAACGGTAACAGGCAATTTCTGGGGATTGGTCGTGGCCAGCAGGAACTTCACATGTTCCGGCGGCTCTTCCAGGGTTTTGAGAAACGCGTTGAACGACGGGGTGGAAAGCATGTGCACCTCGTCGATGAGGTACACCTTGAAACGGCCACTGCTGGGTGCGTACTGAACGTTATCAGTCAGCTCCCGCATGTCATCTACACCGGTGCGAGATGCAGCATCAATCTCAATAAGATCAACAAACCGGCCTTCCTGAATTTCAACGCAACTGGAACAAGTGCCGCAGGGGCGCGAAGTAATGCCGGTCTCGCAGTTGAGACAGCGTGCCAACAAGCGCCCAATGGTAGTTTTACCCACGCCACGAGTACCCGTAAACAGGTAGGCATGGTGCAAACGCTGATTGTCCAAAGCGTGTATTAACGCCTGGAGAACGTGTTCCTGGCCCACCATATCTTCAAAGGTGCGGGGGCGCCATTTACGGGCAAGTACCTGGTAGCTCATGATCCGCCAACTGCTGAGAAAAACGCCTGCAACCATAGCATGGGCGCGGTTTTATAAGAAGGTATAAGACGTTTTTAAGGCGCAGATATCAGAGCTTAGGGAGATTTTAGAAGAGGGGTAAAACGAAAAAATCTGGGGGTGGCCCCACCAGCGACACTCCGGCACACAATTCCACCGCTACGGCTGCTCCCTTCCGGGTCTGACCGGGTTCGCGGTTTCATGTTGCGGAGGCACCAATAGGGCCACCATAACGCCGCTTGAGGACAATATCCCTCAAGCGGCGCGAATGTTAACAAAAGGGTTTGCGGACTACAACGGAAAATCCAACCGCCAACACAAATGCGCTAAATAAGTGCCGATACGGGCAAAGCAATCTCATCCTGCCGAAGCCAGCATGCAAGGCTGTAGCGGGTGCGATGGGCCTCAAGAACCTCGTGGCGGATTTCTTCGCTCATGAACAGCGCCACCCTTCCCATTTCAGGCAACACCAGCCCACTTACCTCGTTTTCGCTTTCCCGGTTAAAGACCTGCAGCGCACCGCCATCCGTGGGTTGCCAGTCATCATTCAGGTAAAGCACCAAGCTTACAATACGCGACGCTCGGCCCTGAAAGCTGTCCACATGAGCCCGATAGAAATCACCGCGATGATACGTTGCGTAGTGGGCCTCAAAACGCTTCAAGCCCAGAAAAAGCCGCTGGTTCAGCCCCTGGCGCAGGCTTTCAAGAAACCCGAACAACTCAGATTGCGGCGACTCCGTGCCCTGCAGCCAAGCGATTTTGTCGCGGCGCACTGAGCGATCCCGAACAGGTGCATTTCCCCGCCCTGTGCCCGCTGTTTTGAGCGCATCATTCTGATCAAGGGTTATGATCTCCTGTTGTAGAGAACGTAAAACCTTCAGCCCCAACCACGGCGTAATATCACAGCTCATCCAGCTCTGCTCACTCAAACCCCAAGCAAGCTCATCCAACCACAGCGCTTTATCCAATTACATTCCTTATGAAAACTACGTGCCGGAACGGAAAACCCAGTTCCTAGGGTCACCTTGGCTATTTTATGGGCAGATGTCGCCCACAACACGGTTTTAATTTACTCTTTAACAAAACAGATGCACTTAAGCTCGGAACCAAGCCTTATGTCCGAAAGCAGCAACAAACCCCCTTTATCTCTTTCCCCGGGGCAATGGTCGTTTACCCGCTGGAAAACCATCGGACAGCTCGAGGCGCTGGAGGTTCACCACCCCCTGTTCGAGGCCACGGTTTTCCTGCAAGGCGCGCACCTCACCCGGTTTATTCCAAAGGATGAACCAAACTGGCTTTGGCTAAGCCCTACGGCACGGTTCGAACCCGGCCAGGCCATACGCGGTGGCATCCCTATATGCTGGCCCTGGTTCGGCGACCCGGCCCGCAATGCGCCAGAGATACGCAAACGTGTAAAAACCCACAGCCCCCACGGGTTCGCTCGCACAGCCATCTGGAAACTGGAGGATGTGAACGAGAGCGCCCACGAAGTCGAAATCTGCCTGTCTTTAGATGCCAACGAAGACTTTTCTGACGTGTGGAGCGGCCACGCCCTTGCCCTACTCACTTTCAGCTTTTCGGTACGGGGCTGCCAGCTAGCATTCACCACCACAAACCTGAGCAACGAGCCGCTGGCCTACAGCCAGGCTCTACACACGTATCTGCCCACCACCGACGTTCTGCGTTCAAGAGTTCTCGGGTTAGGCTGCAGCCATTACATAGACACCCTCAAAGATTGGGAATACTGCAGCCAAGACGGCCCCGTGTATTTTGAGGGAGAAACCGACCGAATATACGAGAGCGGCGAGCCGCTAACCATCGTAACGCCCAACACAAACCGCAAGCTTACAGCGGTGGGAAGTGACTCCACAGTGGTATGGAACCCCGGCCCATACAAAGCCGAAAAGCTGAGCGATTTTCCGGATTCTGCCTGGCAGACAATGCTTTGTGTCGAAACCGCCAATGCAGCCAGCGATTATCAAGTGCTTAATGCAGGTCAAGGTCATACATTGGGCGCTCTGATCGGGCGTGGCTGACTATTGCTATAGCGCGCCCTCAATCCGACCCAAACGCAACCCAAGAGTTGCACAGAACCGCCGCCCACAGCAAACTACACCTGTCCACGGAATAGGTAGGTTACATGCTTCCAGATTTAAGCGTGATTAGTCACGGAGCGGCGGCTGCAGTATTCGCAATACTTGCGGTGCTTGTGGGCACTCGCTATTTAAGGCGTGACATAGACTGGGCACTCTTTGTGGCGGCCCTGGTTACTACCTTGTGGGCCTCTAGCCTGGTCACCCAAAGCCTCTGGGGGCAGCCCAGCTTTTTCATTCGCTATCTGCTGGAATTGCTTCGGGATACCGCCTGGATTCTACTTCTGTTCGCCATGCTGCGGGATACCTTCCGGCAAGGGCGCCTAAGCGGGCAAATCAAAAAGTTCCTCGGCATCGCAACCGCCGGCCTACTCCTCACCTTGATTACGCTCGGCAGCCTGGAATTCATCTTTGGCATGGCGCTGGTTGATGGCAAAACCAAACTCATCGGGCAGATTGCGCTGTCGTTGCTTGGTCTCTCCCTGGTCGAGCAGATTTGGCGCAACGCACCCGCCTTTGGCCGTTCCAGCATGAAATACCTGTGCATTGGTACCGCCACAATTTTCATCTTCGATTTTTTGATGTACGCAGACGCACTGCTGTTTGGCGGCATCGCAGACTCATTCTGGAATGCCCGGGGGTTTGTGAACGCCGCGCTGGTGCCACTATTTGCCATCAACGTCGTCAACACCCGCAAACAGCCTATCGACTTTCAGCTTTCCCGCTCAGCGGTATTCCACGCCGGCACGCTGATCCTAGCTGGGACTTACTTGGTTCTTCTTTCTGTCAGCGGTTATTACGTTCGCATCCTCGGTGGCGACTGGGGCGAGGCACTGCAGGTAATACTGTCAGCAGTCGCCCTGGTTTTTCTGACAACCTTGGTGCTTTCACGGCGAATACGAGCAAGGCTGATGGTTCGTATCAGCCAAAACTTCTTCGACTATAAATACGATTACCGGGAAGAATGGCTAAAACTGACAAAAGAGCTAGCGGATCTCAGCGATGAACCCCCTCTGCCGCAACGGGCAATCCGGATTCTTGCGGGCCTGGTAGAAAGCAACGCCGGCGCTATCTGGCTAAAAAGCGAACAAGGGTCGTACATCTTGAAAGAGTCCGCCAACCTCGCCACCCCCAGATACACCATCATTGATGAAGACGCCGAGCTGGTTCGCCTGTTCAACGAGAAAGAATGGATTGTAAATCTCGATGAATACAGGACGGACCCAGTGAGCTACGACCTGATGGAAATCCCCGATGCCATCGCCAAAACCCCAGGCGCCTGGCTGGTGATCCCGCTTTACCTTGGCAACGAACTGTACGGCATTGCGATGATAGGCCGTCCATACGCACGGGTAGACCTAAACTGGGAGAACTTCGATCTGATCAAAGTAGTGGCCCGCCAAACCTGTAACCTGTTGGCCCAAGCAGATGCACAGAACCGGTTATCCCGAGCCATGCAGTTCGAAGCCGTAAGCAAAGCCTCGGCCTTCATGGTGCACGACCTGAAAACCGTGATTGCGCAGTTGTCCTTACTGGTGAATAACGCCCAAAAACACAGAAATAATCCGGCGTTTATTGATGACATGATCAACACCACAGACCACGCTGTTCGTAAGATGACCAATCTGGTAGACCACATTCGTAAGCCATCATCCGGCGACGAAGAAGAGTCCTCAGTTCTGGACTTGACCAGTTTAGTAACCAATCTGCTAGATCACTACGACCGACAGCACCCTATACCCAAGCTGGAGGGGCAAGTACCGAAAATAATGATCAAAGCAGACCCCGAGCAGTTAAGGAATGTGCTCGGCCATTTGATCCAGAACGCACAAGATGCCACGCCGCCAGGCGGGGAGGTCACTTTGTCTCTTAAAATCGCCAAGGGTAACGTCATGCTGTTTATTCAAGACACCGGCAGCGGCATGACAGAAGACTTTATCAGTGGACGATTATTCAAGCCGTTCGAAAGCACAAAAGGCCTCACCGGCATGGGCATTGGCGCCTATCAGGCCCGAGAATACATCCAAAAGCTGGGAGGCACCCTCGATGCCACAAGCGAACCCGGCGTAGGCTCCTGTTTCTCCATCCGTATTCCGCTGATTGATGACCAAATATACAGCCACGCACATGCCAACTAAATGGCACGCGGCCACAACAATTAAAACGATCGTTGCAAAGTGTCAATGTTCAGTTAAGAATCAGACGTATCGGAATATTAAAACAAAGGAATTGTTGCCGCTGTGACTAGACGACTGCTAATCGTAGAGGATGATCCGGGCCTGCAAAGCCAAATGCGCTGGTGTTTCAGCGAGGATCTGGAAGTAACTGTCGCCTCAGACAGAGAAGCCGCCATCGCTGCGCTGCGGCGCACAGAGCCCGATGTGGTTACCCTAGACCTCGGCCTACCGCCAGATCCCGGCGGCGCTACCGAAGGCTTCGCGCTATTGGAAGAAATCCTACGGCTTTCACCTACAACCAAGGTGATTGTCGTGACCGGTCGCGAAGACAAAGAAAACGCCGTGAGGGCCATCGGCATGGGCGCATCCGACTTCTACCAGAAACCCCTGGATGCAGACATACTTACATTTGTCGTCAACAGAGCGTTACGGCTTGCCGAACTGGAGCGGGAAAACCAGGACCTAACGCAGCTGGGCAACGGCACGAACATCAAGGGCATTATCGCAGCAAGCCCGCAAATGGTGACCCTCTGCCGCACCCTAGAAAAAGTCGCCCCCACAGATATAACAACACTCATCACCGGCGAAACCGGAACAGGCAAAGAAGTCCTTGCCCGCGCACTGCACGACCTAAGCCCCAGAGCCAATCAGGTCTTCGCAGCCATTAACTGCGCCGCCATCCCCGAGAACCTTCTAGAAAGCGAACTGTTTGGCTTCGAAAAAGGCTCCTTTACCGGGGCGACACAAACTAAGAAGGGCAAGATTGAAAGCGCCAACGGTGGCACCCTCTTCCTTGATGAAATTGGCGATATGCCGATGTCGCTCCAGGCCAAGCTGTTACGCTTCCTGCAAGAACGGTCTGTCGACAGAGTGGGCTCAATAAAGCCGATACTCGTGGATGTTCGTGTCGTGTGTGCCACACACCAAAATGTCGCCCAATTGATTGCAAACGGTGAGTTCCGTGAGGATCTGTACTATCGGATTAGCGAAATAACCCTCGACGTCCCGGCCGTAAGAGAACGGGACGGCGACGCGTTGGTGATTGCCCAATCCTTGTTGAAATCCCTTGGCAAACAAATGGACAGGCAAAACCTCACGTTCGCCGACGACGCCGTAAACGCCATCAACAGCTACTCGTGGCCAGGCAACGTGCGAGAGATGATCAACAAGGTGAAGCGGGCCACCATCATGGCGGATGGTAAGCGCATAACCAGCGAAGACCTGGCGCTACCTGCGTGCGAGCAGCCCGAGGTAAGCCACTTAAACCTTCGCCAGGTGCGCGAACAGGCTGAAAGTAAGGCCATCATCCAGGCTCTTAAAACCAGCGGCTACAATATGACCCAGGCCTCCCGACTTTTGGGCGTCACCCGCCCCACTCTCTATAATCTCACCGACAAATATAAAATCGACACTGCGGCAGCGGCTTCGGAAGTCTGAGTAACTTTCCAGCATGCGATGGTAGCGAACGACTCAAGGAGCAGGGTTTACATGATAAAAAGACAAACAATCGTTAAGTCACTTCCCGGGCTGATGCTTGCAGGCAGCCTACTGCTTACAGCCCCACTACTCACCGGCTGTAACAATGGCCCAGATTCATCAGAAGCTCTGTCTCACATTAGCCGAGCAGAGACTTACTCAGAGCAGGGCCAATTTCGCTCCGCCCTGCTTGAAGTCAAAAACGCCATCCAGAAAGACCCCAGTAACGTAGAGCACATAGTGCGCTTGGCCGATCTGTACCTGCACGTAGGCGCCGCCAAACACGCCTCAGAGCTGCTCGAACCTTGGTTGCAAGAACAGCCTGATGCCGTGGCTCTCACCCTTGCCCGGGCCTACGTAGAACAAGGCAAGCACCTATCAGCCACAGAAACCCTTGCGCTAACAACACCAAGCACCCCAGAAGGTAAGCTGGAAGCAGCTTTAATACGTGCTGAAGCAATGCGGAAGTCTGGAGAAGCCGCCAAGGCGCTGGCCGCATACAACAACCTCGCCCCCAGCAACCCTGCAAATACAGAAGTGATCACCGGAACCCTGCAAGCGCAAATCAATCTTGGCCAAAACACACAGGCCATAAACACTGCCAGCGCATGGTTAGATAAAAACGCAAAAGCACCGGAAGTCCTGTACTGGAAAGGGCTGGCTCAGTACCGCATGAATCAACTGGAACAAGCATCCGCCACGCTCACAGATGCCGTGGGCGTACTCCCAACATCGGATATGTTCCTGCCCATACGCCGCAACGTGCTGACCACCCTCTCCCGAGTACTTACAGAACAAGGCCAAATTACCGAGGCCCAGATTTATAACCAAATATTGGCAGAGAACCAAAACACAGGCTCACAGGAACAAGCTGCGGCCGCAGTTGCTGCCCTGAAAGACGGCAATTTCGACGAAGCAAAAGCCATCCTTCGAGACATCCTTAAACTAGACCCGGAAAACGAAAAAGTTGCGTTAATGCTAGGAGCGATTTATGCAGGCACCGGCGAGTTGGAGGAAGGCACCCAGCTGCTCACAGAAAACCTAGACCCAGAAACAACACCCGTACAATTTATTCGGGCCGCCACCATGGCCCAGATTGATACAGGCGACAGAGAAGCCGCCCTTAAAACCCTAAGCCGCGCCATAGAAGCACGCCCCAACGACAATGAACTCTTGGCCATGCACGGCATTCTGGCGCTTAGCCTGCCAAGCCATGAAGACGCCGGCATCGCCAGCCTCAGCAAAGCCATCAGTAATGCCCCCGAACGCGTGCGGTTCCGGCTCGCACTTGCAAAACACTACTTACAAAAAAACATGCCCGAACAGGCACTTGGGGAACTTCGGATGGCCTTCACCGCCAACCCCGCAGATTGGGCCACCACCAGCACCTACCTTAACGTATTGCTGCAGCAGGGAGAGAAACAGGAAGCTGCTGAAATTCGCGACTCGTTGCTCAACGGTTATGGTAATCATCCCCGGGCCGTGTTGCTGGCAAGCCTTGCAGATACCCAGCTAGGGAACCCGGATGAAGCCACAGCACGGCTTGAGAAGCTTGTTAAGGAAAGCCCCGAGCTACAAGCTCCAAAGGTTGCACTTGCCAGTCTCTATGCCCAATCTGGCCAGCGCGAAAAGGCCATTGAGTTGCTGGTAGATGCCGCCACAATAACCCCAGACGCGATACGCCCGCTTCAGCAGGCTGGCCAAATCTATACGCTAGATCACTCAGCAGCCGAAGCCAAAACCTGGCTAACTGATGTGGCCAAAGCCCACCCGGAGTTGAAGCGCAACGCCGACACGCTTACGGCGCTGATAGACATCAGCCAAGGCGAACTGCAACAGGCACGATCTACCCTCGCTCAATTGAAAGACTCTGAATCAGCAGCCTCAAAACGCGCATATGGGCAACTGCTGTTGGCCGAAGCTCAGATGGCCGTGAACAACAAAGAATGGGGCGAGGCCCGGGCCAGAGCCGCCGAAGCCATAGCACTTGAACCCGAAAACCTCGCGCTCGCATTGTTACCGATAAGAATCGCCCAGATGGAAGGCAAGATCGACGACGCCTTCTCGGCTCTGGATGCAGTAGAGGAAACCCATGGCGAAGTGACAGCAACCATGCTTACCCGAGCAAAGTTGCTCACACAACAGCAAGGGTCAGAAGCCGCCTACGAATACCTTTCTGAAAGATGGAAAGACACCAAAGATATACAACTGATGCCCGCCCTTGTCGGGCTGGCTAAAGAGGAAGCCCCAAGCTCACTTGACGGCCTCACAGAAAGTTGGCTAAACGAAACACCACAAAATCTTGCAGCACACTTGGCGAGAGCCGAATGGCTGATGATGAACAACCAGGAAACAGCTGCAACAAGCCACTATGAACAAGTTCTTACACGGCAGCCCACTAACGTTGCAGCAATGAACAACCTAGCCTGGATACTTCGCGAAGAGAACTCAGAGCGAGCAATACAGCTCGCCGAGCAAGCAAGCGAATTGGCCCCCAATAGCGCGGCCGTTCTGGATACCTACGGCTGGATTCTTCACCTGACCGGCAAGCACGCAGAAGCCAAAACCGCCATAGAAAAGGCCTTTGCACTTGAGCCAGGCAATGAAGAAATAGCGGCGCATCTTGAGACAGTAAAAAAGGCGCTGTAAAGAAGTTCGGCGGTAGCGCCGAAACATGTAAAAAATAAAGGCCTGAGGTGTAAAGATTTCAGGCCTTTTTTTTATTTTACCGTCGAATTACTTTACACGCTCACCCAGGACATGCACGAATAATTCATTAAATCAATAAGTTGTAAAGTTGGCATACTTATCGCTATATGTATCCAAGATCGGCAGTTCCGGTCGTATGCCAAACCATTCGCGAGGATGGGACGGAAAGCCAAGGATCTCTTAAAAAGAATGAGACGGCCAGGTTGCAAGAAAAATGGAATTCGAATCAGACAACCGGAGTAGAAACATGAATATTAAAACCACGCTATGCGCAGCAGCGTTTTGCCTTAGCTCTGCAAGTGCTTTCGCTGTACCTAACTTAGGCGACATTCTAGGAGATAGCAGCTATAGCGGATACACAGATACAGGGTACGAGTCAGCTGTGCTAACTGACGATAGCAACACCAACGATGATATTACCGCTTTCTTGTTTCTTGAGTTCGCTGGGTTCAAGGACAACAACAATTTCGGCATATACGACTTTTCGTATGACGGCTCTGGAAACCTTGTTGTAGGTGACATGCTTGAGCTGTTTGCTGGCTCACAAAGCCCATCCACCGGCTTTGGCACAACAGATACTTCTGTGCATTTTGACCTTCTTGCAGGCACTGCGACAAATGCAAGCGCCGGCGATGTTAGAAACATTGGGCGGAACTTCGGTTTTTACCTTAACAACACCGTTGATAATGACGGGTTTACTTGGTATAGCCACTCAGCAAACAACTCAGATGGGTTTGATCATATGCTCATGTTCGACACCGCTGACAATGCGGTATCGGGCTTGAGCGGTAGCGACGTAGTCCTCGCCTTTGAAGATCTCTGTGAAACAGATTGCGGTAATGACAGCGACTTCAACGATATGGTCATTGGTATTTCTGACGTCATGCCTGTACCCGAGCCCGGCACCCTAGCTCTCCTAGGCCTAGGTCTTGCAGGTCTTGGTGCAGCTCGTCGTCGTCAGAAATCCTGATTTCGGTTGAGTAATAGAAAAGCCAGCTTCGGCTGGCTTTTTTTTGCTTTGAATTTGAGTTTTATGTAAACGCTTTACACAGTATCCTGTCGATTGGTTAGTAGTCTGGCGGAAAAGCAATGTTAAGGAAGACATTAAACAACGTACCTCTATCGAGGCCTTATCTGATTACCACAGCAATCGCTGTGCTGATCTTTTATCCTACCTGGATAAGGCTCGCGGAAGCTTGGCTTGAATTCGAGCAGGTTCTGGCGCACGGCCTTGCAACCGCCGTCATCTTTTTTGTCCTTTTGTTGATCCACCCGCCCGCTCATGCCAAACGCCAAACACAGCCAAAACCCTACCACCTTGCCGGTGCTGTGTTATTAGTCGTCACAACGTTGATTTGGGGCGTGCTCGAGCTGGTTCGCATCGATACCCTTGCCTACCTACTGCTCCCCGCCGGGCTAATTACCACTGCCTGGACGCTACTAGGGCTAGCGCGAACATTAATGTTCATTCCCTACATACTCCTTTTGTCCCTTTCTCTACCCATCTGGGCAGATATAGTTCCAGCGCTTGTAGAGCTCGCAAGCGTCGTTGTCGGAACCTGGGTAAGTTGGTTTGGAATGACCGCCCTTATTGAAGGGAACAGCATCACCCTGCCCTACGGTCGCCTTCTCATTGCCGATGGCTGCTCGGGAATACGCTATTTCGCGATTTCAGTTTTGCTGGCAATGATGTCATCCATCCTTAACGACTACCGCTGGCGCGGTTGGTTGATCACCCTGCTGGTCGCAGCCACACTTGGCCTTATCGCTAACTGGGTGCGCATAACCATCCTGGTCGTCGTTGCCTACGAAACCGATATGCAAAGCGAAATGCTCGCGGATCACGAAACCATGGGCTGGGTTGTGTTTGGCGCCTTCATCCTTCCGGCACTGTATTTTTCGCCGGTTCGCAAACGCACCATAACCTCAAACTTGCCGTCCGGCGGCAACCTATACAAGAAAGGCATTATCGCGGTTGCAGCCGCCATTGTGCTTGGCCCCATTGCACTCATGCTTGCTCAAAATACCGCCAGCCAAAAACCGGATTGGGTCATTAACCTCCCCGAGTTCCGGCAGACCCAAACCGGCAAATTGCCATTACCAATCTCTCTTCCCACGGAGCTAAATGCGCAAGCCTGGCAGTCAAACAATACCTGGGTCTCATTCGCACAAAGCCAGAAAAAAAGCGCTGATGAAAAGCTCGTACCCTACCTGCCGCAAATGTTCGACAAATCGATTTGGCAGGTTGAAGAGCAACTGGAGCCAGGCCTTAATGTTTACCGGAATATTCTAACCAGAAACAAAGTACTGATGGCCCAGTGGTACAAAGTGGGTTCGCGAAAAAGTTGGAGCTACCGTAACGCCAAATTACTCCAAATTCCGGCCGCTCTTAGAGGCGAAACGCGATTTGCATTGATTACTATACAAACATTCTGCGGCTCTCGGGACTGCATAGATGCGCTCCCCAAAATGCGCGACACAGTGACCGAAATTGAAGGGTTAAGGGAGTAAACCTAAGCTCACTTAACATTATTTAACAAAATCCCTCTCCGCAGCATTTCTATCATTTCGCTGCAACTCCCTGTTTACATTTCCATTCTTCAACGGAAATCGCTCGCCTCCCGATAATCACACTACATGTTTTGTCAACCCCATCTCATTTATAATTTTCGCCCACTTAATGAATAATTCGGCAGAAAAATTGATCGACACATTCATCTGAAAATTATCGACAAACCGTGGAAACGCCAGTGAATAGCACCTCTACAGAGTCTGCAATCGCCGAATGGACAACTATTCTAGGTGAATCAGGAGTCGTATCGGCTCGTGCAGCAGATTTCGGCGCCTCAACCATAGGAACCAAACGCTATATTCCGGCTGTGCTCCGCCCAGAATCCCAGGAGCAAATTTCAGCGGTTCTACAGGTCGCGCAACGCTGGGGCGTCGCTGTTTACCCCGTAAGCACAGGCAATAATTGGGGCTACGGCAGTGCCAATCCGGTTGAAGATGGCAGCGTTATCCTTGATCTTAGCCGGCTTGATAAAATTTCCGGTTTTGATCCCGAAATGGGCGTTATTACCGTTCAGCCAGGCGTAACCCAGGGCGCCCTGAGGGAGTTCCTAGATCAGAACGAAGGCAACTACCTCGTTCCCGTAACCGGAGCAGGCCCAACTTGCAGCATTCTTGGCAACGCGCTTGAGCGGGGTTACGGCATCACCCCGATCACAGACCATTTTGCTGCAGTGACAAAAATAGAAGCAATCTTGCCCGACGGCACCCTTTACAGAACGCCGCTTAGCGAGCTTGGCGGCGCGGAAGTAGACGGGCTTTTTAAATGGGGGCTCGGGCCATACCTAGATGGGCTTTTCAGCCAAGGGAATTTCGGCGTGGTTGTAAACATCACCATTGCCCTTGCGCCAGCTCCCGATACCGTAACTGCGTTTTTCTTTTCCATAAAAGACGACGCCAAGTTGGAAGCCCTAGTGCCGACCGTTAGGGCTGTATTGCGAACGCTCGGCGGCTCAGTTGTAGCGATTAACCTGCTCAACAGCCAACGCATGCTCTCAATGATGACCCCCTTCCCTGAAGACAAAGCCGTTGACGGTGTGCTCCCTGCTCACGAAGTAGAAAGTCTCGCAAACAGTCATGGCGTTCCGGCATGGAGCGGAATTGGCGCGATTTACGCCTCAAAGGAGGTAGCCCAAGCGGCACGGCGTACGCTACGCCGGCTTCTCGGCCCAGCGACCGACCGCCTCATTTTTATCAACCGGCGAAAAGTTGATGTCGCGCGGAAGTTTGCCCGCGTACTTCCTGGCAAGTTGGCAACACGGGTAAAGGGCATGGCGGATACGCTCGCAGGCGCGCTGGAAATCATGCACGGCACCCCCAATGATGTCGCGTTGGCACTGGCATATTGGCGCTCAGGCGCTCTACCCGCACCCGGGCAACCAAAGAACCCGGCACGGGATGGTTGTGGGCTTATATGGTTCGCACCGCTGGTTCCCATACGGGGCAAAGACGCTCGCCGCTACATCAATATGATTGAAAACATTTGCCCTCAGTACGGCATCAATCCGCTCATTACACTAACAACCGTAAACGATCGCTGCTTCGATTCTACCGTCCCCCTGCTTTTTAATCGCAGTGACGCAGATGCAACAGCTCGGGCCAACGCCTGTTATCGCGCACTGTTCAAGGCGGGGCAAAAGGAAGGCTTCCTGCCCTACCGCCTCAATATCGACGCAATGGACATTCTGAATCCCGAAGGCTCTGCCTTCTCTACGCTTGCCCGCAAATTGAAAGCAGCAGTAGACCCCAATTCCATCCTGGCGCCCGGACGTTACGTGCCCAGACTCAAGCGTTCCGAGGTCAGGTGAGTTGTAACCTCGATACACCCGGTATAACAGCTCCCTGAACGGGAACATGAGGACTTAAAATGCAAACAGACCAACAAGCCCAGGAAGACGTCAGCACCATTTTCAACTCGGTATTCAATGTCCAACTCGCGACGTCTCCAGAGATAATTAACGAAGTGTTCGAACTTCGGTATCAAGTTTACTGCATCGACCGACCCTTTGAGGATCCAGATTGCTTTGTAGACAACCGTGAGCACGATGCATACGACCCGAGATCTGCACACGCCTTGATCCGACACCGAATGACGGAAGACAGCGTAGCCGCTGTTCGTCTCGTTATGGCAGGTGATAACCCGTTGCAAGGCGATTTTCCCATGGAAGCCCCCTGCCTCCACCATATGGATCAGAATGCACGAAACGCAATTGCCGGTGCACCTCGAAACCAAGTAGCAGAAATATCCCGAATGGCAGTCAGCCGGGAGTTCCGGCGGCGTCTCACCGAAGACAAAGCCGTCTCCGGCATCAGCGAGCCGGCCTATTATGCCGATTCAGAAAACGGAAAACGCGCCATGCCCTTTATCAGCCTCGGGCTCTTTGCCGCTATTCTTCAGATGTCGGTCAAACATGGCATTACGCACTGGATGGCAGTGATGGAGCCTGCTCAGTTGCGCTTGTTAAAGCGATTTGGTGTGGAGTTTGATCACGTGGGGCCAGTGTTGGAGTATCACGGCCGTCGGCGCCCCGCCTTCACCGAAGCAGCCTCACTGATTGAAGGCATGAGGAATCGTCGCCCGGATGTTTGGTCTCTGGTAACTGACGGTGGGCGATACTTGCCTGCAGAACCAAATATCGACTACAGGGCAAACATCAGAAAGGTTGCATAACCCCGCATCACAAAAAAACCCCCGCTTCATCAATGTCGCGGGGGTCTCTTTTATCAGCTCCATCATCTAAACGTTATAATTTCTCAAACGTTATGACTTTGCTGCACTTTTCCTGCGTGACAGACCAAGCCCAGCGAGGCCCAAGCCCAACAGTGCTAGCGTGCCTGGCTCAGGTACCATTTCGGTAGCAGTAATACGGAACCGAGTCTGGAAGTTGTTAACGTTATTCTCTTCGGTCACGAGACCTATACATCCGGCTGGCGCACCCGCTGCTGCGCAGCTTGGACCGGCCAAAGCCGCCAGGCCAGCCAACTCCAAGAACACGGTGTAGGTGTAGCCGTCGAAGTCAAACGCCGAATTGAATTCGAAGTTACCAAATTCATTTAACGTTGAGCCCGTCACATCACCAATAGTGAATATGTCAGCGCACTTAGGACCTGCTGTCTCTACACAAGTACCCCCATTGCCCGTTTCGATAAAGAAACTCTGGAAAGTAGAATCAGCTGCTGGCAGAGAAGCACCAGGCGTCGGCGCAAACGGTGTCAGCGTAAGCGCGGATGATAGGTCAAAGCTACTCAGGGCAAGGCCGTCGGACGGGAGAATGTTGTTAGTATGAGTGAATATCCCACCGTCTACGTAGCCCCCACCGGTCATAAGACCGCTTGTTTCACTTACATCTGTGATCGAAACAGAGGACTGTGGTCCAATGCCCCATGTCAGGGTGTTAGTGTTGTTTCCGGTAAGAGTGCCGGTCCCGCTGGTGGCAGTCGCATTTTCGAAAATGCTGTCCACCTGATAACCCCAATCAGTAACCAATGCCGCGCTGGCAGATTGCGCGCTCAACGCAAAAGGCACGATAAGAGATGCTAAAAGCGTTTTTTTAAATGTGCTGTTCATTGTTATCTCTCCTTGATGATGGACGCTGCCCCTGTAATGCAAGTTAGTCAGCCAGCGGTAACTAGTTGATAGCAGCTTCCATGCCACGTATTTAAATCCGTTATCTTTCAATAATGTAAAACAATGTTAAATAAAAATTTAATGGGTCTGGGAATCCGAATGTAAGTATCTTCGACAAAGAAGCGGCGTATATATATCGCCTAAGATTGCATGTCCTTTAAAGCGAAGTATTAAAGGGGACCGATTAGACAAAAACATCTAAAAAAGTCGGTTTATAGCTATTTAAAGACTAAAAACGCACCCAAAAAGCGTGTTGGCCTCTAGGTACGTAAATTATGCTGACGCCATGGAAGCCTGCTTTTTAATGCATCCTGCAGAATATGGATCAGGTTAGCTTTTTGATTAGAACTTGAGTTTTATGTAAACTAAATACACAGTACGCTATCGATTCTTAGTAGCCTGGTGGACAAGCAATGTTAATGCATACCTCAGAAAAGCCATCCTCCACTAGACCCTTTGGAGAAATTCAAGCTCAGGAACACGCACTTCTGGTAGTATCTTTAATACAAGCAGAAGGCAATCCAAAATGAGCTTGTCAAATGCAAAGGTGCACGTTAACCCCCGCAGCACAGGGATCAGTTCGGCACAAACCTACGAGAAACATACCTCAGAACTGAGTCTCAAGCCCGAAGCACTGGAGCTCGCGCGCTGTCGCGACCTGGATATTCAGACGGAACATGTTAAAACGGTTGAGCTAATCAACTTTGATGAATCGACAAATCGCCTGACGACACGAAAGGTGGATGGGCAAGAGCTATTCCACACTGTATGGAACCCAACTTACCTTCTAGGGCGTCTCAAAGGCCATCAGTTAGATGATCCAGACGTGATTCGAGCTCGAATCATCGAAGCTGGTAGTTGGCTGCGGAAGTACCATGAAAGCTCTGCCAGCAGCCTACCAGAAGGCCCGGATGGTAATTGGATGGAGGCAGAGTTCTGTCGAAAAATTGAAGACATAAGAAAAGGTCGTCTAATCCCGGAAGCAAAGCTAGCAAGGATAGAAAAAAAGTTTGGCGCGGAATTGAGCAAACTGAGTCAGCCAGCTTACCTTGAGGCCAACAATGCATTTGCTTGTCGTGTTCATGGCGATTTCGTGATCTACAATATCCTGATAGATAAGCAAAAAAATCTTCATGTTCTGGATTTCGGCGAAACCTGTATTTCGGGCAACCTAGATGATGTAGCCAGATTTTACAGCAGCCTGTGGGCAATCGCTGAAACCAACTCGACTCGGCGCAAGCTCCTTGGGGATTTACCTGCGCGTTTTCTGAATGCCTATGGTGTATCCCCTGAAATAGTAGAGACGCCCTATTTTCGCTGTAGTCTGGTTCACAATTTCCTTACTCACTTCTCAGGACAGTTTTACATGAGAGACCTGCTGTCTTGGAACTCGAATCGGGAGATGAGTCAGATCACTCGGGCAGGTATTAAGTGGGTTTACAAGCAGATCTAAAGAAATTTGGTGCATCTCAGGAAGGGTCTTTAGGCGTTGATGGCGTTAAAATACAATAGTTGTGACTCTTCATACACGGCAAGTATTTAAGGAGCTTTTGCACGCCCACAAAGTAATAGCCTCATTAAAATGTAGCTTTATGTTACCAGTCTGACAGACTATCCTATACATCAAACAGGGAGTTAGGCAGTAGGCAGACTTATGGAAAAAATAGCCATTCGAATAGAAGAAAAAAACGGCATTGCTCGCATCAAAGAACCAGTAGGCCTTGGCATCCCACTACCGAAAGGCACCGTTCACGCTATCCACCAGCTTGCACTTACGGATAGCCATAAATCTATCAGCGTGCAGTTTGACCCTCTCGCACACTGGCCAGATGGCAGCATCCGGTGGGTTCACGCCAGTTTTCTGATCAGCCTGAACCCCGGCTGCCAAAAAGAACTATTACTGTCCAGACTACCGCCCCCCTCCACCGCTATCCCTGAACCTGTTTTTGACCAAACGGCCGAAGATCTTGTGATACACACCTCAACGGGTGGCGTCGCTTTACATTCCAGCAGTTTGGCTTGGCGGAACGTTAATGGCAGTGATACAGCGATTCCATCGAAGATCACTCTGCACGATAGCGTAGGTGTACCCTGCACCGCTAAATCGGAAACCAGCTGGGAGATTACCCACATAGGCCCCGTTTTTGTCGCAGCAACGTTAAAAGGGCAATGGTTACGGCAAAATAACGATTTGCTGGCTCGATTTGAATGTGAACTGCGTATTTTTCTAGAAACGGGTCTCGTTCAGGTGGAGCTGACAACACACAACCCAAAACGTGCCCGCCATCCTGCCGGTTTGTGGGATTTAGGGGATCCAAGCTCGGTATACTTCCGGGAATTGGCCGTAGTCACAACGCTGCCAGCCCAGAGCGTGGCCCAAGTGACTCCGCAGGCGACCGATAAAGCGCCTGAATTTTTTAACGTGCCCGATTTCAACCTTTACCAGGACTCCAGTGGCGGAGAGAATTGGCAAAGCCGAAATCATATAGACCGCAACGGTGAAGTCAGCACTCAGTTCTGTGGTTACCGGCTCTCAAACCCAAGTGAGCTCCTGTATGAGGGTAAACGTGCTAACCCGCTAGTTAGCATTGAGCATGGATGCGGACAGCTCGACGTGGCAATACGGAACTTCTGGCAAAACTTCCCAACTAGCCTTCGCAAAACAAGAAACGCGCTAACCATCGGTCTGTTCCCGAAAGATGCAAAAAACGCCTACGAGCTACAAGGTGGGGAACAGAAAACTCTCCACTGCTTGATGGCGTACAGCTCCAATAACAGTATTAGTTCAACAGCGTATGCCCCTCTCATGCCGGTGCTTACTTCAGAGTGCTACGAGCAAGCTGACGCCTTCCCATGGTTCAAGGCCAATACTCAACCGGATGCTCTCGACCAACTCATAGCTGAAGGGCTAAACGGAAGCTCTAACTTCTTTGCAAAGAGAGAGGTTATTGACGAATTCGGCTGGCGTAACTTTGGCGAAATTTTCGCAGACCATGAAACTCTCTACCAAGCCCAGGGAGAGCCAGCATTCATCTCTCATTACAACAACCAGTATGATCCAATCTACGGCTTCGCCAGGCAGTTCGCGCTCACAGGTGATAAGCGCTGGTTTGAGTTGATGGATGATCTAGCCCGACACGTCGTAGACATCGATATTTACCATACTGAAGAAGATCGATCGGAATATAACAACGGTCTATTCTGGCACACCGACCACTACCTAGATGCCCAAACAGCAACCCACAGAACCTTTTCCCGACACAATGACACCAGCTCTACCCCAGGACAAACCGGCGGAGGTCCCGCTCAAGAGCATTGCTATTCAACAGGCCTTCTCTATCATCATTACCTTACGGGTAGCGACAAATCACGGCAGGCCGTTCTTAAACTTGCGCGCTGGATGACAGCACTCCATGAAGGCCAAGGCGGGTTTCTTGAACAAATGCTGGCGTTAAAGAAAAGAGAAATTCCAGCCTTGAAAAAAATGATCCGCGGCAAGCAGGTATCCACCCATAGATACCCCTTTAACCGTGGAACCGGAAATTACCTCAATACCCTTCTGGACGCATGGATCCTTGATGAACATGGATCCTGGCTTCAACAGGCTGAAACGATAATCAGGAAAACGATACATCCTATGGATGTGATTGAGCACCGGGATTTGCTCGACGTTGAAAACAGATGGTCCTATCTCGTTCTCCTTGCTGCCCTTTTTCGCTACCTTTATTTGAAACGTCAGCTCGACGGCGAAGACGACCAATATGAGTACACCAAAGCATCACTTCTACATTACACCCACTGGATGCTTAAAAATGAACGCCCGTTCATGGCTGACAAAACTCAGCTTGAATTTCCGAATGACACCTGGGTAGCCCAGGACGTGCGAAAAGCGATGCTCATGTTCCAGGCGTCTGAGCTTGACCATGAAAACTCCGATCAGTATCGGAAACTAGGTCAAAAGTGGCTCGGAGAGTTTACGGGGACACTCGAACGCAGCCAGGAACGTCATTTCTCCAGAATACTCATCATTCTCATGCAGAATCATGGCCCCCAGTTACTAGCCGCTTCAAGTCCTCTAGCACAGGATCCGTGTACTTCCACACATCGACACTGGACTCCTCCGATCCTTACATGGAGACTCCTCATGGCACGAATCGGGGGTCGTGCGCTACGCGCTCTATTAACCTTTAAACTGTCTCGCGAGAGGCTCTGGCTGAACACGCGACTGGATCGATCCTGAACATGCGCCAGACACTCAAAAGAACGATCAAAAACATCTTCCTTTTGCTGGTTTTGCCTCTCTATGCGCTCTACTTACTCCTCAGCTTATTGGGAAGTCCAGACGGCACATTCCAGACCTTCTCTCAGGTACTTAGCCTGATTCCTGGGAAAGTAGGCATCTACTGTCGCGCTGCGTTTTATCGGCTTGCCTGCTCAAATACCTCCGACGATATCCTCGTAGGCTTCCTAACGGTATTCTCACATCGTGATACGTCTATCCATAAAGGCGTGTACATTGGCCCACAGTGCAATATAGGGAAATGTACGATTGGTGAGAATACGCTTCTAGGTAGTGGGGTACATATACTGAGTGGCAACGAGCAACACAATTTTCACGATCCGCAAACACCTATTCAGGAACAAGGTGGCAAGTATACGAAAGTTAGAATCGGCGAAGACTGCTGGATTGGGAATAGCGCGGTTTTAATGGCTTCTGTCAGTGACAAATCGATAGTTGCTGCAGGCTCAGTATTGACCCGGCCCATCGAGGAATTTGGGGCCATTTGGGGCGGAAATCCAGCCGCCAAGATCAGCTCAAGGAATAAAGAGAGCACATAATGTTAAAGCCGAACTCATTTCTCGTGATCGTTGGAACTGACGATACGAACACCGCTGAGATACAGTCTTCTGATACAAAAGTGTCCCTCCAAGTGAAGGATATCAATCCTTTCTATATCCGCCACGAAGCTCATGAATCTGGGGACTTCAAACTTTTTTTCGGCGAAAGAAAGGACAGCAAAACCGTGGATTTCGACGCGCCAATCAATGGGACATCGATAACCTACTCTGTCGACCGTAGAAAACTGACAGTCAGATCAGATTTGGCAGGCGCCGAACCGGTATACTATCGGAAAAGTGATTCCACAGTTCTGATATCGAATCGTCTGGACAACCTGATCGGAAACAGCGAAAGCCCCGACTGGGACGCGATTCACTGCTACCTCTCATTTGGCTACACATTGGGAGAAAGCTCCTTCTTCGAAAATACTCTGCAGACACTACCTAACCAAAGGTTAGAGGTAGACACTGAAACTCTGGAGATAACCAAGCAGGTTTCTGATGTCACGCCACAAAAACTAAATTCCG
Source organism: Marinobacter sp. LV10R510-11A (assembly GCF_900215155.1). Taxonomy (NCBI): domain Bacteria; kingdom Pseudomonadati; phylum Pseudomonadota; class Gammaproteobacteria; order Pseudomonadales; family Marinobacteraceae; genus Marinobacter; species Marinobacter sp. LV10R510-11A. The sequence goes on along the minus strand of NZ_LT907980.1, from coordinate 731,241 downwards.
AAACGCTCCCGAATAACGGCAGAACGTTCGCCAAACTGTTTAGCGACATCATGCTGACCTACAGCCCAATGGTGTTAATGATGTCGGCAGGTTGGGATTCTAGAACACTACTCGCTCCCCGCAAGTCGCCCATAACCCTAGCCTATACCCATGGCGACACATCCAGCCGAGAATGCACTATTGCAAAAAAGCTCTCAGGTACTATTCGAACGGATCACTACTTTAAAGATGTTAGAGGAATGGTGATAGATACAGACTTGCTCGATGAGATGTTAGAGCTCCACGGACACTGCCTATGGCCGATTTGGCATTTATCCAGCAAGTTTTTATCAGAGAAATTATGCCTACCCATTGCCAGTGGCGTAATAGGTGCCAGGCTTGGAGGGCACAATGGTTTTCCAAGTGTAGGAACCCGGTTCCAGAAAACCTTTAATTCTTTACACCTAATGAACCCAAAAATAGCTTCGAAAGAAAAAATCATAAACGACGTCAAGAGAAGTGCGACCGCTCCTGAAAAATTCTGGTTTACCAGCGACAAAGGCGATCAGATTTTTAGCCGGACAGCTACAAGCACAACTCAAAAAATCCATGACACCCTAGATAATTACTTAAACGAGACTGACGATTTTTCTTTTGCGATCGAGAAATTCAACTACGACCACGTCAGTCGCCAGTACATGATGAAGCAGCCAAGCATGGCAAAGCCTTTTCAAGGGTATTACTCCCCTCTTAGCCATCCAGATTTACTCAAACTGGTCTACAACATTCCCTTCAAACAAAGGGTTCAAAACCGCTTAACCAAAAAGGTAATTGCCGAACTCAACTCGGATTTATTAGAATTTCCGATGGCGGCTACCCTGGTAAGAGCAAAACAGCCCATCTTCATCCAAGAGCTTTCAAGGATTTTACGAATAATTTTCGAAAAAACGATCTTTAAGTTAAAGAAAAACCGCCCTAACCTGGGATGGTTTAACTACGAACATCTCTATTCAGGCGACTTTTTCGAAACCACAATTCAATCGTTAAAATCCGATATTTGGTCTAAGGATCGAATGTTGAAAACGATCGCTTCAAATCAAAAAAATGCAATAGATGCTGGCTCGACCATGGACATGGTCTGTAAAATAAAAACAATCGATTATTTTTTAGCCATCGGCAATAAGGCTACCGAAGGCGGAGGCGAAGTTTACGATGAAAATCGCTGAAAACTTATACTTTAGATCTCCTCCATTGCTTCAGAATTTTTTGATATCAGCCTATGGGTATATGCTTTATCAGAGGCGATACAAAGGCCTGTATTACGAAATTCGCAAAGAGCTGGAAAGAGCCAAGGGATTTAGCGTAACAGAGATCAAAGCGTTCCAGGAAGAACGCCTGCATCAGATGGTAACCCACTGCGCAAACCAAATACCTTATTATCAAAAGCTTTTTGCGCAGCACGGGCTACGTCCAAACGATATTACACAGCTTCAGGATCTAAAAAAGCTGCCGATCCTGAATAAGCAGACAATACTGGAGCAAGATCATAACTTTCGGCCGAAAGATGCGCCAAAACCTTTTATGGTTCAGCATACAAGCGGTAGCACGGGTACACCGCTAGCGCTCCAGGTCGATGAGCGTACTTATAAATTAGCTATGGCGCTGCTGGTCGATCATGAAGAAAGTCACGGCGTTCCATTTGGCTCAAGACGAGCAACCTTCGCTGGAAGAATGCTCAAGCCCGCTAATGACATGCAGCCCCCTTTTTCCCGCTTTAACCGATCTGAAAATCAGCGACTGTTTTCCAGCTATCACCTTAATGAAAATACCTTTCCCCACTATAAAAAAGAGCTGGACAGGTTTCAGCCAAAAGAACTGATCGGTTACCCATCCGCGATTTATGATCTGGCAATTCACTACCTGAAGTCCGATTCTAAACCGGGCTTCCAACCGAAAGCCATTATTACGAACTCCGAGACACTCCTTTCATGGCAAAGGGAAAAAATAGAATCTGTTTTCAGCTGCCCCATTTACGACTACTATGGAACAGCCGAATATGTGATGTTTGCCGGGCAGGACAAGACTGGAATCTATCAGTCAAATCCGCTCATTGGCATTACAGAGGTTGAAATAAGTTCAGATTCAAATGACACAGGAGCATTACTGGCCACCTCTCTGACCAACGAACAAATGCCATTACTCCGATACAATCTTGGCGATACGGCAACGTTAGCGAATGCGTCCGAAGCAACGATTGGCACACCAGGGCTAAAATCCATCAACGGTAGGCTAGACGACTACATCGAAACAAGTGACGGGCGCCTAATTGGGCGTATTGACCATATTTTTAAGGGTGTCGAGGGTATTCGGGAAGCCCAAGTTGTTCAAAGTCAACCTGGCTGGGCGACCATAAAATTAGTTAAGGATCAGCTCGCTGATGCTGATGAGAGCGTCCTTGTTTTCAACTGTAAACAACGGCTTGGGGACGACTTTCAAGTGGTGGTAGAGCATGTGTCAGCAATTCCGCGTGGCCGTAATGGCAAATTCCGCTCGGTGATTAGAGAAAAATGACTGCACGAATCGAAGCAGAGAGTGCCTCTCCCTATTTTTCTATCGTGATACCCGCCTATAACGAAGAAGACCATATTGGCTCATGCCTTCAATCTATTTTCACCTTAAACTACGACAGTGCTAAATATGAGGTAATCGTAGTGGATAACGGCTCCCAAGATCGTAGCTATGAGATTGCTCTTAACTTCGATCAAGCAAAAGTGTTTCAGCTATTGGAAGGAAATGTCGGAGCGGTACGAAATCACGGAGCGGCGCAGGCCAGAGGGCAAATACTCATTTTCATCGATGCAGACTGCCTTATGGACGAGGACTGGTTAAATAGAGCCGAACAACTAATTAATGACTGGCCCAACTACGTTTATGGGGGCGGTGTCAAGTTACCCATCGACGCGACTTGGATTGAAACATCATGGTTGTTAGAGAGCAAAGGCCAGCCCACCTTGCCTAAACACCTAATTGGTGCGAGTACGGTACTGTCAACGAAACTTTTTTGGGAAATAAACGGTTATAATGAATTAGTATCATCTGGGGAAGACACGGATCTACACAATCGGCTAACTTCAAATAATTCACCTGTGCTTATTGACCATGCATTGGATGTTACGCATTTAGGCAACGCTAAAACCCTCATGCAGTTTTTACAGCGCCAAATCTGGCATTCGGAAAACTATATATCAAATATTATACAATCCGTAAAAGATCCAGTTTTTTTAGCAACGTCAGTCTTTATAATATTGCCATTTTTTGTGCTCATACAAAGTATTTTTCTATCAAGTTCAAATATAACTATTATTAGTCTATTATCATGGGGTTCTATTCCATTTCTACTATCATTAAAGCGTATGTCAAGATCGAGATACTTTACACTTAATCCAATAAATATATTTTCAATATATGTATTGGATTTTATTTATCTCGCGGGACGAAGCCTAGGCCTATTAAAAGGATTCTTCAATTTAGTAAGATTGCATGATTTTGGGAGTTCTTAATAACACTCCCCCTCTGCATACACAGGATTTATCGCAAGTAAGGTCTTTCGACAACTAAAGACAGAAAGACTTTACATGGAATGATCAAAATTTTTTGTAGCCAAATATTTAAAATCATGAAACAAGCCGAAATTTAAATACCGATTCCTTAGCTTTTTCGCTCGAGCGGATTGGCTAACGCAAGTTTCTACAAATGGCGTCTGAAGTTCAAGTGGGGTGGGTGGAGTGATCGACTGAATGTGCTGGAGAACAGGAACCGTCGCCTCAAAAAACGTACGCTGAACAGTGGCATCAAGTAGGCTCATACAGCGCGCGCTCAATAACTAAGTGTATGCTATCTATCTCTAAGTCAAACTCCTGCATATTGCCGCCCTTGTCAAAGGTGATAGTCAGTTTGGGCTATTTAATTTACAAAATCCGTGCAAGCAACGTCGTTGCGAGCATGCCTTTGCAAAAATCTAGATACAAAGACATATAATAAAGTCACGGCTATTAGTACAAACATAAGGTACCATCCAATGAGCCAGCACAATGCGAAAGTATGCGTTAACCCCCGCAGCACTGGAATCAGTTCTGAGCAAACCTATATAAAACACACATTGAAACTCAGCCTTAAGCCAGAAGCACAAGAACTGGCCCGCTGCCGCAACCTAGACATTCAGACCGAACATGTCAAAGCAGTTGAGCTGATCAGCTTCAATGAATCGACGAATCGGCTTACCACGCGGAAAGTGGATGGGCAAGAGCTATTTCACGCCGTCTGGAACCCTACGTACCTTTTGGGACGGTTGAAAGGTCATCGGCTACCTTACCCCGATACGGTTCGCGCTCGTATTACTGAGCTTGGTAGTTGGTTGCGCAAGTATCATGAAAGCTCCGCTAGTAGCCTATTGACGAGCCCCGATGGGGATTGGATGGAAGCAGAATTTCGTGGTAAAATTGAGTATATAAGAAAAAATCGCTTAATCTCGGAATACAATCTAGCAAAGATTGAGAGGCAGTTCGGTACAGAGTTCAGAAACCTGAGCAAGCCAGAATACTTGGCCGCCAACAACTCATTTGCCTGCCGCGTACATGGCGATTTTATTATCTATAATGTTCTGATTGATAAGCAACGGGATTTACATATTCTGGATTTTGGTGACACTAGGGTTTCAGGTAACCTAGATGACGTAGCCAGATTTTACAGTGGCCTGTGGGCGATAGTGGCAACTAACGCCACTCGGCGAAGGCTCTTCGGGGATTTACCTCAGCGTTTTCTGAATGCCTATGGTGTTTCGCATGAAATAATTGAGACCCCCTACTTCCGCTGCAATCTGGTCTACAATTTCCTTACTCACCTTTCAGGTCAGCTTTATATGAGAGACCTACTATCTTGGAACTCAAATCGGGAGATGAATCAAATCACACGGGTAGGCATTAAGTGGGTATACCAACAAATCTAAAAAGATTTGGTGCAACTCACAAAAAGAACTTCCTTCATCGAACACCATCAGGCATCCAATCACTCAATCTCAATGCCCAACGGCGGATTGGGTGCCACTGTGTGTTTTGAATTATCTCTTAGGTCGTCTGGTATATCAGTCAACACCCTAATATCATCAATGGCGTACCACTCCTCGTGACGGTCTTCGTTTGGATAGGATTGAAAGAAGTCATTACCACCAAACCCTATAACATTCCACGCAATACCATTCTTGTCCGATGGCACCCAGTTGATTGTGTTTTGATAAAGGATTTGAGTGTCGTCAATCCATTGAATAAGAACGCCATCATTGACGCCTTTCGCAGAGTTCAACTTCACAAAGAAAGCAACTTTGGTGTACGAGCCTGGCGGACCAAACAAGCGCTCCATCGTCGCGCTGCCTCCACCCGGTAGCATGTACCCGCTGCTCTCTTTATCTTGTAGCTTGGCGTCACCGCCGTCGAGGGCCATGTCTGCCAGACTCGATATGTAACTAAGAGAGAAATCCCCGCCGTGTTGCCTGCTCGGCATATCGGGGTAATTCGCATCATCGTTGTGCATTCCGTATAGCGACAGCTTGTTACGGAGTCCGTATTTAAATGGTTCTCCGTCGATTGCCCAAACAAGCTCTGGATGCGTTGCGCCAGCGAAATAATCAAACGGGGCGTCCCAGTCGCCTGTGAAGCCATATATTCGAAATATCTTTGAGGTGCCTACCCCCTCAGGGTTGTTATTGAAGGTGTCATAGGTTTCTGGCGAGAACGCAACATAGAACTCAACGTACACCTGATTTTGGTTTCCTATCCTTTTGAGCAATATGCCATCGGAGTTCCATCGTTTCCATCCAGGGTCATGGCTGTCTCGCCAGTTCACCATTGCCTTACCCTTACCACCGCGAGCTTTGGCGGAATCTGCCCTCTTGATCTCAAACGACTCGTGACGATCCATGTGCCCGCTAGAGGGCGCCCACGTCGCTTCAGATCGCACCAAATCCCACCCTACAGGTATAATGTCTCCCTTTGATACGTGCCGAGAATTATCACTGCTTGGGCTTGGATCCGTCATTTTATCCCAGTCCGGCTGATCATCGAAGTTTTCTGAGAAGATGACCTCTGCATGAATAACTGATGCATCCAACAGCATAACGCTCGCCAAGATGCAGCTAATGAGTAATTTGTTTTTCAAAATCATAGTCCGTTCCTTCACTCAGTATGAGTGGAGATTAAAGATAACCAAGATACCTGAGCTAAACCGTAACAGGAAACAAGTTATCTAAAATAGTTTCGAATAACTGTGTTGCATTCGTGACTGTCTATCAACGCTACGAAAATATATAACTTTTTACACATCTGTTACATCGAGAAATTCGGCTTCCTCTACTGTAAGCTTAGAATACTCATTTTACCCAGAATTAAAATAAAATAGTGTATTAGCCCCGCAATAAGAAAACCCGTAAGCGCTCGACAAACTACACTGGAATGGTTTTGCCCTGGTTCAAAGGCAACAGCCGGTCGAGTTCATCGTCGGTTGTCGGTGTTGGCAGGTTGCCGCCAACCTATTAACATCCCTCACCTCTAAAAAATGTTGGAGTTATTGACCTTGCCCGCAGAATAATTTAGCAACGTTACGGCGCAGCTGATATGAGCCTAAGGTATTCTCGAGCGATTGTTGCCCAGTCAAATCGACCTTCCGCATAGGATGTGCGCTCAGCATTGCTGTTTGCATCGATGGACGACGCACCGTAAAGAGAGAGTGCTGTAAGCCATTCATTCACATTTATATTTGGCATAAGGCAGCCCTGAACTTTTCCCTCAATGATGTCTACCGGCCCTACGGTTCTTGTACTTACCACGGGCGTACCGAAAAATAGTGACTCAGCCACTACCATTCCATAGATTTCGTAATTGCTTGGTAGAATGAATACATCTGACTGCTCGTAAAGGGCAGGCAGTTCCTGCTGGTTCAGCCGACCGATCAGATGGAGGTTATTAAGAAAACGTTCCTTTTGGACTGCTACGACTTCAGCGCGGCAGAGCCCCTCACCCACCATAACAAAATGCTGATCAGGGCTAGCTTTGCTCGCCAACTCGGCGATGAATAGGGGGTTTCTGCGCTGCTCAAGGCTACCTACGTACAAAATCAATTGTTCATTTGCCCCGATATTTACGGTGATTTGCAACCCAGTTGTCCATATAGCTGCGTTTAAGCAGCCTGTTTATTGCGCTCAATTTCCTGCAATTTTCCAGGGTTGAGGGATACGGCTCCGGCGACTGCCCAGTTTCGAGTATCACCAGACCAACGCCTAGGATTCAGACTCTTTGCTCGTTCATAAACCGCTTCACGTTTGGCTAACAACTCTGCATCAACACCCTGGTGCCGTTGTGCGGGCGTCACGAAGTTGATGCCGCTGTGCAGGTGCTCTTCGTTGTAAGCCTGCTCGAACAACAGCATCCATTTGCGCACCGCCGTTAGTGATGAAAAGCCCTTGGCTGGCCATTTTGGACAGTACTTTAGCGTCTTGAACAACGACTCTGAGTAAGGGTTGTCGTTGCTTACTCTGGGTCGGCTGTGAGACATCAGCATACCCAGGTCTGCCAGCCGCGCTTTCAGCGTGTAGGACGTCATCGGCGCGCCGTTATCTGAGTGCAGCACCGGTGGGTTTTGCCAACATCTCTCGCGTAACAGAGCTCGATCAATGAGCTTTTTGGCAAGCTCGCCAGACTCTGATTCGTGGATTTCCCACGCCACGATTTTGCGACTGTAGATGTCCATGATCAGGTACAGATACCAGTGCTGACCGCGCACCTCTGAGGGGCAATAGCTGATGTCCCAGCTCCACACCTGGTTCGGGCCTGTGGCGGTAAAGCTGGTGGGCTCAGGGACCTTGCGCGGCGGTTTCATGCGGCCCCGATGATTCACTTGCTGGTACTTTTTGAGCACTCGGTAGAATGAGGACTCAGAGGCCAGGTAAAGCCCTTTATCAGCCAGTCGAGGCACGATCTGGGACGGTGGCAAGCTCTGGTACTCCCGTTCATTGCAGGTGTCTAGAATGGCCGCTTCTTCAGCGTGAGTGAGCTGGTGTGGCTGCACAACGCGCTCCGCTTGCGGGCGTTGATCTTCCGCTACAGCGCCATTAGCCTGTCGCCAGCGCTTCAACGTGCGCTGACTCAGCTCCATCAAGTCGGCCGCCTTGTACCGGGCTGCGCCACTGGCGACAGCTTCGTCATAGTCGTTTAAAAGCCTTGTACGTTCGGTCAGCGGTGTTAACTGTCCTCGCTGTCCGGGTCCTCGCCGTACAAGGCTTCGAGCTTTTTTGACAGCACCAACAATGAGGTCGTTTCTGCCAGAACCCGATCCTTACGGCGCACTTCCGCTTGCAGCTTCTTGATGGTCTTACGGGCATCACGCTGCTGCTTCTGAGCGGCTTTCCCTTGCCCTTCTTGCAGACCGGCACCGTGTAGGCAGGCGTCTTTCCAGCGTTGTACCTGCTCGGGATACAGACCTTTCTGGCGGCAATACGCACTCAGTTCAGCTTCGGACATAGACGCCGTTTCGATCACGACGGCTAACTTGGCATCAGGAGACCCATCGTCTCCAGCATTACGATAACCCGGCACAGGCACCCCTTGTTGTCGACACTGTTTTAACCAATTGTACAGAGTCACTTCGGATATGCCTTCCTTTGCGGCCACCGACACCACACTGCGGTTCTGCGGAGGTAACAACTTCTTCAACACGGCCGCTTTACGTTCCTCGGAATAACGTGGCATGACTACTCTCATACCGCCCAATCTGACATGAATTCAGGCGAAATCGCCAACTGGACATCTAGGCTGGCAGAGGGGGTTTAGGTTGGCTCTCCAATCGCGATTCTTGCGATTCTTAAATTTGGAAAAGTCCAGTCCGACCGGCACTACGTGAGTGTTTTTATAACCTTTAGAATTCAAAAAGCTCTTCGCTTCAGCCGTTTTGCAAAACGCACCAACCGAAGTAGACCGAAGCATAGGGCGAAAAAGCTTGTGATGAATCGTCCCGTAGAAAGCCCATTTTCGGCCCGGCAAAATCCGATACATCCCCTGATATATACCGAACTTCAGACCCTGTTTGTGGCAAGCCCGAGCTATAAGATAGGACGCAAAATTACCTTCTTCGTTGATTTGTACATAGTCGTATTGCTCCCTGCCCAGCAGCTTGCCAACTTTTAAGTATACCGCTTCGTTAAGCACAGGAATTAAACGAAAGGGAAGCTCAATGACTCTTATAGCGCCTTCGGCTTTCTCTACCAATTTCTCGCTGCATCGGTGCGTAGAAGACGCCATGATTATGTCAACAGTGTGCCCGAGTTCCTGGAATCCTTTTGCCAAGCCCATTTCCTGGGAGTTATAGGAGGTTGGATCCTGCGTAGAGGAATCCGTCCTGAATATTGCGATTTTCATGAGATCCCTTTCAATCTAACTCAATGAGTACGGTTTTTTTTGCGCAACTGACGAAAGAGTTTCAGGCTGTATTCGTATACGTAGCCCCAAGTAGAGCTGCTCTTTGATAGAAAATACGCCAGCGCAAACATCACGCTGCCATAACACAAGACAAATACGACGCCGCTAAGGAATAGAGACAGAAAGCTGTGCTGGAAAATCAAGAGATGTGCCAACGAGGCGCCAGCAAAAGACGCTACCAAAGGAGTCACCAAGAGTATTATCTGAGTTGTAAATCGTGCCCTTATAAGGCGGCTGCAGATGTAAAGAAAGATAATAACTGCGACGAGGCCAATGAAGCTCCTTAACCAGATGAAGCTTGTGAGAGCAAGACCTTGAGCGGCCAATAAAGTCCCAAAAATCAGTATTAAAGATACAGCATCGTACCAAAACACGATCTTGACCTTTGCCAGCGCAAAGCAAACATTATTAAGGATGCCTCCAAGAGCAAACGCAAACAAAAGAGGTGTCATCGCCTGCATCAGTGGAGCAGCCTCAAGCCAATTCTTACCCAGGAGATAGAAAACAATTGGCTCGTAAAACTGATGAATGAAAGCAACAAACGGGGCTGTAAATATCGATATAACCAACAATGCAAGAGAGACCTGTTGCGCCATTTTCTGACGGTCTGTTCGTACGCTGGAAAACATTGCCAGAAGCGGTTCAACGGCCGGCTTAATAATTTCATTCGCCGGCATAATAGTGAACTCCCTTGCAATGTTGAACTTTCCCAATTGTGCAAGCGAGTAAAATTGTGAGATTAATAGAGTATCAGCCTGCGCCCGAAGGTATCCAAGGCTCCCCCGCGCCAGCATCCACTTCGAAAACCCCCACTGCCTACTCGCATTCCGCATCGATAGCCCGGGACGCCTGGCACAGTAGTAATAACTCAGAGCAACGCTCACAAGACTCGAAACAATATCTCCCGCAATGATCGCCCAGAAAGATTGCGTCAATAGCGCAATCACTACAACCACAAGGAAGCTGATTAGTTTCTGAATCACACCAATTTTAAAAATCACTCCGTAGTTTAGATTCCGTCGCTGAACATGAAGCTCAGGATTCATGATAGCTCTTATTAAAATGACAGGAATAAGCGCCCCTACCGCGAAAACAATATTCGGACTCTCATAAAACCAGCTGATCCCTGGAAGCAATAGATAGAGAAGCACACAAACAGACACTTTCAAGAGCAAGTTGAGTGTCCATGCCGTATTAACTGTTTCTTCGCTCGCATCTTCTGACTGGACTAGATACTGCTGAATACCTGTATTTGATAGAACTTCTGAGAAATGAATAATCAGCGCAGCAACTGCGACAATCCCGAAATCCGAAGGCGTAAGTAGTCTCGCCAGTATAAGCGTACTTATTAGACCAAGAGATCGCTGAAAGAAGCGAATCCCAACGAGCAGCCCAGAACTCTGGAATAGCTTCTTGGCGGTACTCACAGGCCCAACATTCCTTTGTCACTATCACATAGGCACTCGTAGCAACCTATCACCCGCTTTGGTGAGAGCGTCCTGACGAATTTTTTAGCGCTTTCCCCCGAATGCTGCGCACTTAATGTTCGATCAGCATTCAACTGATGTAATACAATTGCAAAGCTTTTTATATTACTGGCGCCAGGCAACAGACCGGTTTGCCAGGGAGAGGCGAGATCACGATTTTCCGAGACCCACCGCGCGAGCGGCCAAGCTCCACAAATCATGCCTTCCAACAGTTTCATTGAGGTGCCCTCGGTTTTAGCGCTAAGAAAAAAGTCCATAACGGCGAGTCGCATAGCCGGCTTTGGTATGAATCCTGGAAAAATGGCATTGGTACTGAGGCCAATTTCTTTATCCTCTTATTCGAGCAAACCGAGATTGGGACGGAAGCGCTCATGCTCTGTAAAATAATTTTTACTTTAACGTCTATTGCAGAGATAATAGCGTATACAAATTAGTGTAGTGTTCGCGTCGATTTCGCGCCCTCGGATGTTCTATCTTATTTTATCGACATTGCAATCTATGCGAACTGTAGGATTTTGAAAATTACTCCTCGATAGTCTATTAAAAGGTTTCGAATAACTTGTCGAACTCCTCCTATTTCAATATTAAATACCACTTTCAGAATATTTATAGGCATACGATAATTTCTTATGCCTCAATATTCACTTCATTCACTCTTATGGCGTGTAACAGGTAGTGCATAGCGGTTAGTATTTTTTAGCTTCCTGTTTTCGGGATTGATTGACCTTAGATAATAAATATTGGAAGCTACCGCAATAAACAGAATCAGCCAGTAGAGCATCTCAGATCTCCCACGATCAATAAAACTCGCGGTAATCAAAAAACTCAATAAAGCTCCTTCTAGAGCCAACATCTTAAAATAGGCATCGTAATGTTCAATATTAACCAAATACCGCTTGGTTTTCCGAGATAGATTTAACGTTGAAATAAGTAGTGCCAACAAGACAAAGAATCCTAGCCAACCGATTTCAGAAAGAATCTGAAACCAAGTTGAGTGAGTTGCTTTGCCTTTCTTTCGGCCCTCAAAATAATGCTCAGGAAGATAGTTTGGGCTCAATTCAATGAAGCCTTGGATACCTACACCTAGCGGATAGTCTTGCAATACATCAAACGTTGCCATCCAGAAATCCATTCTGTGAGAACCACTCTTTCCTCCGTCACCAACGTCTTGAAGCGTTTCCATGCGAGACCAGAATGCATCGTCTGCGACGTAGATTGTGCCGGAAAACGCCACCAAAATAACTAGAATTGCCGTTCCTCGTTGTCCTTTTCGTTGATGTCTGGAAAAGATCATATAAAAAAGAAAGAATAATATGCCCACTACTGCTCCGAGAAATGCTCCCCGACTGTTAATCAGAACAATGCCGTTAGCAATTATAGCGCCACAAAAAACTGCCAAAAATTTAATTTTTTTGTTACCCAGCCAAGCCATGTAAGTAAGAATAATCAATGCTGGAACCATAGCCGCTGCGGTCATGTTACCATCACCGCCGGTATCAATCATCCCGATGCCCTCGACCCGTCCCTGCCAGTCCCTACCGACGGAATACGCCATGTAGCCTATGTATGTCACGCCAAAAATATAAACCCAAAGACAGGCGTTCAGAGCCTTTTCTGAATTGATCAGCTTGTAGCTAGCAAGAATAATTACCACAAGCTTTGCGAAATCGTAAGTGAATGCTTTATGAACTCCAGGGACAATAGCAAAATTAGTCATAAGCGAATAGATGACTAGCATTACTAACATCCATTTGAATACTGGCTGTTTTTTCCATTCGGCCTGAGTTGATAATTCTTTATATCGGACTGTCAACATCGTTAGTATCACCAAAGAGGCGATGAAAGAGTACTGGATACCAGGTATGCTAGCGGCCCACCATCGGCTATCTGGGTTTACAAAATAGACCATCTGGTAAACGAGTACCGATGAGACAGGCGTAATGAACAGAGCAGCAAAGATTCCTGCCGTAAATAAAAACAAAAAAAGGAGCGCGAACTTACTCATGGGCTAGTCGATCCAGATGTGAAATATAGATGTTGGGATCATTTAGCATTCACCGTAAATTTCTTCATACTGACAGACCATTGCCCTTGCACTGAACCGGTCTTGAAAGCGTTGGAGAGCAGCACTTCCCAGACAACTTCTAAGAGATGCGTCCTTATGCAGGATTTCTAAAGCTGATGCGAAGAATTGGTACCGGTCTGGTTCTGTCAGTATCCCGGTTACACCGTTCTCAATGATTTCAGGGTTACCACCCACCCGGGTCGCTATCGCTGGTATCCCCAAACTCATGGCCTCAAGTAGTGTCATGGATGTACCTTCTGTATGAGAGGAAAGAAGAAAAACATCCATTGCTGACAAATGGTGTTCCGGCCGATTGAGGAAGCCGGTGAATATGGTGCGACCGCTAATACCAAGTTGACCAGCCAACGCCACAAGCATTGCTTTATCAGGACCATCACCCACCATCAACAAATAGGCATCCGGGTGCTTTTCCGAAAATGCATGAAATGCTGTGAGCATCATCTTTTGGTTCTTTACCGGATCCAGCCGGGAAACCGTTCCTACAACAAATGCCTCAGGGGGTATTCCGAGTTCCTCACGAACTCTTTGAGCTTCACACTCGTTCCGGTTCAGCGGAGCGATTCCGTTATAGATTACCCGGATTTTGCGCCCTGGAATGAACTCATACTTTGTGAGCGCTTCCTTTGTTGCTTCCGAAATGGCGATAACAGCCGGCGTTAGCAAGGCAACAAGTGGATTAATAAGTGCAGCTTTATAGCGATAGCGGTCTGGATAGAAGCGGCCATGCTCGGTAAACACGACGCGCGCCCGCGTACCTATAGCCCCAAGCCAGCCATAAAACCAAGGTGTGTACTGATGGCAATGCACCACATCGAAACGCCCTGCCCTCAAACGCTTTCGGATGGCCGCAATTAACGACCAGTCAAAACCCTGCTTTCGCACCACTTTATGAACGGGTACACCTGACTGCTGGAGTGTTTCCCCAATAGGCCCTATCTGGCCGTCAATACAGAGAATTTCAGATTCGACCCCTTCGGGCGCCATGCCCTGAATGAGCTGCCGGATAACCTGCTCCGTGCCACCGATTCCCATATTGAAGGTAACGTGGAGAACCCTCAGTGGCTTTTGGAGCGGGCGTGCTTCTACCTTGCTCCTATCGCCCGTCATGCGTTCACCTGATACTGCTGCCACCAGAGTTCAAAGGTCAGTAAAGACCACAGCTCCTGCGTAAACTGATCGTCATCCGCCAGGTGTTTTTCCCAGAGTTTGCGGATACCTGCAGGTTCGAAAAAATTGGCAACGCCGCTATTTGGAGATAATAAAAGCTGCTCAACGATAGGCTTTAGCTCATGGCGCAACCAATGTGCCAAAGGAACCGAGAAACCCATTTTCTTTCGATACAGAATGTCTTCTGGCAGCATGCGCTCAAACGCTTTTTTAAGAATGTACTTCTTTTCTTTGCCGTGGAGTTTTAGTGCTGCAGGTATCTGCGCAGCATACTCCACCACCCTGTAATCCAGAAGCGGGGCTCTGGTTTCCAGCGAATTTGCCATGCTCATGCGGTCTACCTTTACCAGGATATCTCCTGGAAGGTAGGTTTTGATGTCGGTATAGAGAATGCTGGAAAGGTGATCGTCTGTGTCGGCATTCTGGTAATGAGCACGGGTGATATCTGCAGGATCGTAATCGCGGGTTTCCCGTTTTAGCTCGCCCTTCACAAGATCATTCCACACATCTCTTCGAAAGAAGCTGTTCGTGATGAAAAAAGCCTCGTCCGGATCCATTGCCAGTGTTCCTAGGAGTGATTTGGCTTTCCGCGTTGGGCCGCTGTTTACCATTCCTGCCAGGCGGGCGAGCCCTGGAAATAGGCTGTGGCGAAGTGCGGCGGGGAACATACCTCGTAACCGATTTTCAACGTGGTCTGTGTAGTATTTGCTATAACCTGCAAAATTCTCATCGCCGCCGTCGCCAGCCAGTGCAACAGTAACTTTTTGACGGGCTAGTTGTGATACGAAGTACGTGGGAACAAATGAAGGATCCGCAAAGGGCTCGTCAAAGAAGCGCGCAATATTGCTAAGGCTCTCCGCAACATTGTCTTTAACGGTAAATTCGTGGTGATCTGTTTTGAACTGCTCGGCAATTTTTTTGGCCCAGTGCACTTCATCAAATCGTTTTGAATCAAACCCGATAGCGCAGGTTGTCACCGGCTTATTGGTGTGGCCAGCCATTAACCCGACAACCGCACTCGAATCAATTCCGCCGCTCAGGAATGCTCCAAGGGGCACATCACTGACCATGCGTAGGCGAACTGCATCGTCAATCAGGTTGTAGAGGCCATCCTCCAGTTCGCCAAGGCTAGCGCTTGAGGGAGACCCGAACGATACATCCCAATACTGTTCCTGGTGTGTGCTAATTCCATCTGTCATCAGCCAGTGGCCAGGGGCCAGTTTGTGGACGTTTTTGTAGATGGTTTTCGGGTCCGGTATGTACTGGTAGAAAAAGAAATCTTTGATTGCGTCGTAGCGCAACTCGGTTTTAACGAAGGGTGCAGGTGTTAGGGCCTTTAACTCTGAGGCAAAGGCAAACTGGCCGTCAGCTTCGTAAAAATACAGTGGTTTTTTACCGAGGCGATCTCGTGCCAAAAAAAGCTTCCGGGCTGTGCGATCCCAAATGGCCAGGGCAAACATGCCATTCAGCAGATGGAGACATTCCGGGCCATGTAGTTCGTAGAGCGCCAGCAGAACTTCTGTATCGGTTCTTGTGCGAAAACTATGGCCTTGGCTGAAGAGCTCGTCACGCAATTCCTGAAAGTTGTAAATCTCGCCGTTATACGCAACAACGTAGCGCTCTGAGCCAGACACCATGGGCTGAGTGCCTGCATCACTGAGATCAAGTATGCTCAGCCTGCGGTGTACGAGCCCGACTGCATCATCCAGCCACGTTGAGCCGGCATCTGGCCCGCGGTGAATGATTGCTTGCCCCATGCTCTCCAGCCAAAGCTGGTGAGCATCCCGATCAGGTGTTGAGGCAGTGCGCAGGAAACCGGCCAGTCCACACATCAGTTGGCATCCATTTGAGGCGATGGTATTTCTTTGGCTTTGCCTGTCAGCGTTCGGAACAGATCCTCATACTCGTTCGCCATCCGGGCAGCGGAATAACGCACATTTATCATTTTCCGGGCATTGCGGCTGAGGGTCGCCGCTAACTCGGGATCACCGAGAAATTGTTTGCAGCAGGCCGCTAGCGCGGCCTTGTCACCAAACGGTGCAAGTAGCCCGGTTTTGCCATGTTCCACCAGCTGATCAACACCGGGAATGTCATAGGCAACCACCGGAACACCGACTGCCATGGCTTCCATCATGCACCGGGGAATGCCTTCCAGTGAGGAGGTCATGACAAACAGGCTAAACTTTGAGAGCAGTGCCAACCGGTCGCTGCGAAAACCCAAAAACTCAACAGCATTTACACTACTCAACGCTGCGGCCTGGCGTTCCAGTTCCTGCCTTTGGCTGCCATCACCGAGAAGTTGCAAACGCAGGTCTGGCTCCTGTTGATAGAGCTGATCAAAAACCTCGATAAGGTCTGGGATGCCTTTCCGGGGAATCATCTGGCCAATAAAGCCGATGATTCGGGAGTCTGTATCGGGGCCCCTATCTTCTGGCAGATTTGCCAGCGCTGCGTCAATTTCCGTGAGATCAACGCCGTTCCGAATAAAGGACGTTTTAGACTCGGGCACTTTGAACCGCTTCATATCTTCCATAAGCTCCTCGGAAAGAGGAACGACCTGGTCAAAGTAGCGAAGTATATGAGTGCCAATGCGGATAAATGTCGCAAGCTTGAAGCCAACATCGCCCGAGAAACCGTGAGGGGTGCTCACACAGGCAATGCCTGCGCGCTTAGCCGCGAGAAGCCCTAATATGTCGGATTTGTATCCGTGGGTATGAATAACGTCAATCTGATTTTCGCGTATGACTTTGCACAACCTGCCAACTACCCGGAAATCGAAACGGCCGTGCATATCCAGGTAGTGAACCTGCTGGCCGTGATCGTGAGGATAATATTCGGCCACGGATAGGTCTTGATCAGGAGATTCCCGAGTAACCGCGAGATCACAGATAACGTCGTCATGGTTGATGTTGTTGGCCATGGCAAGAACCCAGCGCTCTGCCCCATAGAAACCCGCTGGGGTTATGAACTGAAGTACGCGCAGCTTTCTCTCTGACTCTGACACTGATTCCGACACTCTGAAGTTTCCTTTTTCGGTGTTTCGTGCACTATTCCACGTTACTTGGGTCCGCCCCTGAACCGCCTTCACAATGCCTCTTACGGCATAGCCGTTCACCATCACAAAGTAATAAGGGGTAGCAATCCAGGTGGGCAGTTGGTTGCGGTTATCCGATAGGTGCCCTACAAGCGTAAGCGTCAGTATTACTAATGTCCCTACGGTTATCAGCTGAAACAGTCCGAAACCTGCAAAGGCCAGAACAATGCTGCCTGCAACCCCCACGAGTAGGAACAAGGGAATCAGCCAACGCAGCAACTTGTGAGATATAACCTCAAACGCGAACACACCGCTTTTCGCAGGGTTCATTACCTGCCCTACCCGCATCAGGCCGCGGATGCTGCGGTTTACGATGCGTTCTTTACGGGCCACTTCCCGGTCGAAATCGCCGGCTGTTTCTTCAAAGCAGCGGGCCTCGGCATCGAACACGCCCCGGTAGCCTTTGGCGATAATCTGTAGGGGATTCACAAAATCGTTGATGTCCTGCTGCTGCAATGGTTCCCAGAGCTTGGTGCGAATGGCGTAGATGGCGCCGTCTCCGCCCACTACGGAATGCAGGCGGGATTCCATGGCTTTGATGGCCAGTTCATAGCGCCAGTAGAGGTTTTCATTGCGGGCGCTGGCGCCTTGGTTGCCGTCTGTGTATAAGGCGGCACCCACTGCATAGCCCACATCCAGATCTGCAAAGTTGCGCACCAGTTTGCTGATTGCGTCGCTGGCGTACATGGCATTGGCGTCGCTGAACACGGTTATGTCGGCTTCAATCTGCTCCATGGCCAAGTTGATGCCCATGGTTTTACCTAGCCGGCCTTCTTGGCGAATGAGCAAGATACGCTCGTCCTTAAACTCTTTTGCTGCCTCATCGGTTCCATCGTCTGAGCCGTCTGATACTACGATGATTTGAAGCAGTTCTTCTGGGTAATCTAGCTCCAAAGCGTTCTGCAGTTTCTCGCGGATCACGCTTTCTTCGTTGTAGCAGGAGATAACCAGAGCAACGGAAGGTTTGTGCTCGCCGCGACGGTGAGTGATCTCCGGCAGGCCCCGGGTTAGCAGCCACAGTAAGGCCGGGTACCCGAAGTACACGTACACGGGAACCGCAAGGCAAAGCAGTGTTATCAGCAGTACAAACGTCATAAGGTGATATACCGTCTTAGTTTTGGGCCGAGCCAGTTGGTAAACGGCAGCGGCATGCGGCGCCAGATGTTTTCAATTAGGGGCCTTAGCCGGGATGTGGCAGATGCCCTAGTGCCGTTTAGCTCCACGCTGGCCGGGATTGCTTCGCCGTTACGATAAGTGGTCCAGATGAGCTCATAAGGTTGCGCGCCCCACTGCTTTTTGAAGCGGTAGGTACCTTCATTCAGGGTGGAGCGGCCAAAGTCGAACTGGGTATAGCCCAGATCACACACGTGGCTTAGCAGGGTCCAATACAGCAGCATATTGGGCGCTAGTCGGTTGAACTCTTCCAGTGTAGAGGCCCAGGGAATGCAGGCTTGTTTGCCGCCAAGCAGAACAATGCCGGCGCCTACGGGCGTATCGTTCTGAAACACCACGCCAATCACCATGTGCTCACCGTAAGCGGCCTTCAACTCCTGAAACCACTGCAAGCTGTGCACAGGCGAGCCTAGCCTTCGCATGTTCTGGGCGAACACGTCGTAAAAGAGGTTTACGGCATCCGCTTCTGTGCGCAGTTCAGACCTGAGGCCGTTTTTCTCCGCCTTGCGAATCTGGCTGCGTAGCTTGGGCTTGTAGCTTTTGAACAGGGCCTCGCTGCTTTCTGGTAAATCACACAGCATTCGCACTTTTGTGTTGCCTGGCAGCGCCTGGGCTGTTTGTTCGGTTTCCAGCGCAGCTTCTCTTTCCAATACAGCTCCGCCTTCACGGATTTCCAAGATTTTGATGCGATTGGTCTTTGCCAGTGTTTTGGCTTCGGCAATCAGCCGTTCGGCAATGTCTGCGCTGTCTGCCAGTGCACCGGCCAGATCGCAGAATGGCAGAGAGACCAGGCTTGCTGTTCCGATGGGTGGTTTTACTTCGACCAAGGGCAGCACACCACACAGGCTTCCGTTGTGGTGAACGGTTATCAGCCAGCCGGTATGGCCATAGGCACGTTCTGTGGCCTGCAGCCAGGCGCTGCGGTGATACGGCGTTGCCTGTGGATGGCTAGCCACATACCGGTCGTATTCGTGTTTCGGAAATATGTTAAATCTTGACGCCTGTGTTTGGAGATCAGCGCTCATAGCCTGCACCAGCCTCCTTTAGCCAACGGTGTTTTGCTCGCCTTGCAACGTCTTCTAGCTTCAGTTTGAAGCGTGGGCGCTGCAGGGCGATTTGAACCAAATTGCGATGAAAACGACCCAGGTTGGATTTATAACGCTCATCTCCACCCATAAAATCGTAATAATGAAAGCCGTGATGGCGATAATCTTCAATGCACAGGCTGTGGCCCAGCAAACCGGGTTTGAGGCGGTTATCGCTTTCAACGGCCATGCCGCCCAGGTAGAAGTACACTACCTGGTTGTGCAACAGGTTATAAAAGCAGGCGATCTCTTCATCGCCGGCCATTACCGTAATCAAATCAACGCCGCCTTCGGACCACTGCGTTCGAACCAGCTCCCGGTGGAAGCGCACAAAATCTGGGTTGGCAAACCCGCTTTGGTCTGGCCCGTGGCCCCAGCGTTCAAGATGCTTGGGCCCGATGGCATCAAATACTGCCAGCGCCTCTTCTGTGGAATCTGGGCGCACCAGTTTTACTTCGCCGCGTTCGCCATAAAGCCGGTGGGCGCGATTTATTTGATGGCGAGTATTGCGAGAGAGCGTATCGAGATAATGCTCACCACTTCGGCGCAGGCCATCAAGGTCCACCCCGAAACAGGGGGCTTCCCAGCGCAAGTGCTTGAACAGGCCGGTGATCTTGGCATACCGGTCGGCTTCCTCGGCATCAATAGCACCGAGCACAAATTCGTCCCAGCCTGGCATGGCCTCGCACAGGTGTTCTAGGCAGGCTTTAGCCACTGCATCTTCTTTGCCGCGCTCGGCCAGGAATCCGTTGTACTCAATCCAGATCTGATCGAGCAGTTTGTGGCCGGTTTGGTGCAGGCGCAGGCAACGGGATTTCAGAACCCCATGGCGGCGCTCGTCGGTTTCTACCACTAATCCCAGGCCAACTAGCCGCTCCCCTTCCATTACGCGAAGCACCAGCGCATCTGGCTTATAGACATTGAGCCAATGCCCAAGCCATTGCCAGGAAAGAAACACCGTGGGTTGTGCACGGTGCTCCAAGTCCAGCCAGTCGCTACGCAGTGTTGCGCACCCGGCGGCTGGCTCTGTTGTCACGGTCAGCAATGCTGCTGTCATGGTGTTACATCCGTTACCAGATCAATGTTCCGGGTTCGGGTGTTTTACCAAGAACGGGCCTATCGCAAGATAGTCCAGCGCGCCCTGAATGAAGGCTCTCACGCCATCTTTCGGGGTATTGACGATGGGCTCTTCGTGCATGTTGAAGCTGGTGTTGATCAGGCTGGGAATGCCGCTGAGCTTTTCATATTCACTCAATATGTCGTAATAACCCGGGTTGGCTTCGCGACGGATAAGCTGCGGCCTGGCTGTGCCATCCACGTGCACAGCTGCCGGGCAGCTTTCACGCATGAAGTCGGTGCAGTCGAAGGTGACTGTCATGAATTCGGCGGCGTGCTCTGCGCCTTTGATGTTCAGGTAGCACTTTTCCCGGGCCTCGTAGAGGGTGACCGGGGCAAAGGGCATAAATTCGGTGCGGCCTAGGCGCTTGTTCAGCCACTGGTTCACTTCTGGCTCACGGGCGTGATACAAAATGGAGCGGTTACCCAAGGATCTGGGGCCGTATTCCATGCGACCGTCGAACCGTGCAACCACTTCGCCGCCGTGAATCAGTGCGGCAACCTCTGCGGCTAGGTTCTCAGGGCGCCTATATTGGAGGTTTTCAGCCTTCAGCGCTTTTTCGAGTTCAGCTTCGGTATAGTCCGGGCCCATGTAGGCGTTGGTAATGGAGGGTTTCACCCCGCCCGGCCAGCTGTGATAGAGCGCAGCACCGGTACCACAGCCACCGTCTCCCATATTCGGGTACACGAAGATGTGGTTAACGCCTTCGATTTCAAAGATGCGCTGGTTCAGTTTTACGTTAGCGGTTACCCCACCCGAGAGTACGATGGTGTCGATCCCAGTTTTCTCTACCCAGTAGCGGATATAGTTGGTGGCTACTTTCTCGAGTACATATTGGTATGCAGCAGCCACGTCGATCTTCGGAAACTTTGACGCCAGGTAGCGGGAGAAAAACACGTTGTTGGCTTCGTAAATCCGGAAATCGCCGGGTGTTTGTTCGATGCGCGAGAGAAGAATCTCCCCCAGAATTTTGGGGTCGCCGTAAGAGGCAAGGCCTACAATTTTGCCTTCGTGGCGGCTGGGCTTAAAACCAAGGCTGGAGGTAACGTGCTCGTAAAGCGTACCCAGGGAATTCGGGAATGACAGGCCATGCAGCCGGTGAATTTTGCCATCGTGCCCTTCGCTGACGGAACCGGCAAGCCCAGAACCATAGCCATCCAGAGTCACACACAGTGCCCGCTCATAACCGCTGCACAGAAAGCTGTTGGCAGCGTGGGACAGGTGATGATCCATGCGTTTAACCGGGCCGGTCCAGCCCATGTCGCTCAGGCCCTGAGTCAGGTCTTTTTCCCATTGCTGGAAAGACTCTGTGGCGCCTTCGCCCCAGTGTCGGGATGACTTGAGCGCCGCGTTGTTTGAAGCCAGCTTCTGCACGCCCGCCATGTTGTAGTAGGAGTTATGGAGAAAGCCCTTTTCCATAATGGCATTTGGATGCTCAAGGCCATGAATGGGCTGATTGCGATCAGGCACCTGGCTTAGTGCTTCTTTAATCTGCGGGCCCATGTCCTTTGGCTGGAAACCTTTGATAAAGGTTTTCTCATCTTCCAGGTTTTTGGTGAACAGTTTTTGCTCGTTCTCCCAAGTGAGGAATGGGTAGCACACGAGATCTATGTCGCTCATGGAGAGCCCCGTGTACGCAAGCGCTTTTTCCAGTGCCAGGCGCGGGAAGCCAGACTGCTGTTTGGTTCTGGTAAAACGTTCTTCGCCGGCGGCAAAAAGAATGTTGCCATCCTCAACAATTGAGACCGTTGAATCCTTGTCTAGCGGGGATATCCCGAGCACCTTCATGCCTTACTCTCCATATGCTTGCGTATGCGGATGGGCGATGACGCCTGGCCGCCTAATTCGTTGAAAAAGAAGTCGAAAAATCGACGAAAACTGTCTAAAAATGCTTTTAGCTGGGCTTCATTTTGTACGTACGAGGTATTACCCGGTACGACGCTTGGGCTGTGGAAGCTCCAGGTAAATGTTCGCACGCCCTGCTTGTAGAGCGCTCTTACAAGTTTGATGTGCTCTGCGGGCGTATAGCCCTCCGGCGAAAGCATAAGCCTGTCCACTGCGCCGATTCGCGACAGAATGCCCGGCGCTTTGAACTTGCGCAGGCGCTGGGCCGCTTCAAACAGTGGGATTGCCACAGGCTGAGCCCAACCGATAAACCCGCCGGTGCAGGGTATTTCTAAGATGGGCTTATCCGAACCCCCGAACCAGAATGGGTGCGCATCAAACCTGCGATAATCCGGCCCGCCGTCGCCACGGGCATCCAGAGGCGGGCAAACCGACAGATCAATATTGAACCCCAGCTCTTGAAGAATGCCTGTGGTGTTCGGCCCAAAGCCATATCGCCCGGCTTTGTAAGCCACGGGCGCCTGGCCAAAGTTTTGTTTAACGGTGTCGCGCAAAAGCCGAAGCTTTTCCCGCTCCAGAGCTTCCGGAAGGTTGCCGGGGTACATATTCGACCGGGAAAGCACTTCTTCTTGGGGTGGATTCACCCAGGGGTGGAGATGGGCTCCAATTTCGCACTGGCCTTTTTCTGCAAATTGTTTCAGCAGCCCATAGCCCTGGGGCTGGCTGGCAACTGGATAGTCGATAACGTAACAGGGGCAAATGCCGTACTCGTTGAAGATGGCCTGGGCGCGATCGATGTGCGCCATGGCAGATACCCGGTTAGCGTTGGCGTCTGGCTCGGCGCTCCAATCAAACTCTTCTTCGGTATCGATCACCACAACCAACTTTGGTGGTGTCTCCGGCGGAAGCCGTATATCCTTTTTTTGCTCAAACATGATGGTGCTCAACGTTGCCCGTTCAGTGCGAAACCGCGACTCAATACGAAGCGAAGTACAAATTGATCTTGGTCGTTTCTGGCCAGACGAGAGCGCAGGTATGACTGGTTAAATTGAACACCAAAGGTTGTATATTCTGCCAGTTGCCGCGTCCAGCTGGTGCTTAAGCGATGTATCTGATCGACGATAATATTGGCGTCTTCATTAGCATCGCCCTGCCAGCCGTACCCTATGTTGAGCCTTTGAAGTGCGGTTAGCTGAAGCCCAAGATTAATGCCAGCACGGTATTCGTGGGTGGTCGCTCCCAAAACCTGAGATTCGAGTAGAGAACCCTCTGCGTATACCCCAAGGTCGCAAATATCACACGCCCGTTGGTTGTTGTGGGTAAGCAGTAGTGAGTCACTGACCACAAGGTCTCGTGTTCGAACCGTATCTGGCAGAAACGAAAATACCGGCGGCAGGTTCAGAGAAAGATCCGTGGCGCTATCGGACATTCTGCGGTTGTATTGCACCGATGTACGCCAGTCTTCGGTTACCCAGGTGCGATCTAAAAAGCCTATTACCGCCTCATTTTCGCTTGTGGTTCCATCCGTGTACTCGGTATCTGCTCTGCTACTACCCGCACCTATACCAAAAGATCCATTTTTCATCTGGAGGTTATAAGCCAGCTGCGCCGAATCAATCGTTATATCCGTACCACGCTCTTCTGACCAGCTTCGGCTAACGTTCAGGCTACCCATGGAACGATCACTTAGCCGTCGCGAAAGCTCGCCGGTGCCGGTTAATGACTCCTGATTGTTGAGATCGTCTTCACCAAAGCTCCGGCCCGCCTGGCCGGAAAAGCGCAGCGTTGACAGGTCGCCTGGATAAAAGCGCAGCCCTGCACCGGCACTCAGAGTGTTCTGGGTATCATAATTGGAAGGATTAACCACAAACCCTGTGTCGTTGCGGACAGAACTGACCGTATGGCCCAGATTAAAATCTAAATGACTGCCGGGATCAAAATGCGTGTAGCGAGACGCACCTGTGATGGAACTGTTTTCGCTTTGCTCGCCATTTGCTGTGTCTCGGCTGGTTTTTAGGGAGCCACCGTACTGCAACACGAGAGCGTTCGCGCCTCTCTCTAACGTACCGCCCACTCGCCCAGACACTCCGAGCCCCGGCTCCGTGTTGGTATCGGTGGTAGTGCCCCTATCCGTGCGGGTGTGAGTGACATCCGTAAACACCGAGGCTGAACCCGAGAGTGAGGTGACATCGTCACTTAGGCTCTGGGCCGTTGCCACACCCGACCCTGCAGCGCAGCAAGAGCCAATCAGAAGAGAGGCGAGGCTGAAGTTATTTGCATTCCCTGCTTTACGTTCCATCACGTTACTCCTGAAAAATCAGGCCGGAGAATTTATCAGACCCGAGAGCGTCCACGGCGTCTGTAATGATTTCTCCAGTGACTTCTCCAAAAGGAACACCGAAGACGATTTGATCTGCAAAACGTTCAATAATCCTTGCTTCTGTATTTTCCCGGAAAGGCGGCGCATTAAGCACAATACAACGATCCGGGTAGCGGGCTTTCAGCTCAGTTATCAGTTCTCGCATTCGCACGGCAGAAAACAGTTCAACCGCTGAGGAGGCGTGAGTACCTGCAGGAATCACCGTTAGGCGCTCAACACCACTGGGATACAGAATGGATTTGATGGCCATGGAGCGGTCGCCAACAAAATCTGTCACGCCTGCACCCATCGGGCTGGAAACCAGACCTCCCAGCTCATTGCTGTATGGGTCGCAGTCCACAAGCAACGCAGAGGTTTGCGAATCTAGAGCAAACGCGGCCGCCAGGTTAAAAGCCGTGAGAAGGCCCCCGGGGCCATTACCCAGGCTACTGAACATAATCGTAAAGTTGCCCTCACCGGCTCGGTTGCGCAGCTGTATGCGCAGCTCTCGGTAGGCGTCCATCACTTCTTTGTCGGGCATACCGGAATAAATGATCTTCCGTTCCCGTAATTGTTCACGGCTCCAAGGCTTGGGGTTACCAATAAGCCCCAAAGACATCGATGAATCGTAAACCGTTGGAGGGTTTTCATTCTCGTTGGTGTCGACCCTGGTTTGAGTGTGGACCAGCCTGTCCCGCTCAGAGACCGCATAGGGGCGCTCTTTGCGGAAGTTTTCTTCGGCCCTTGCTTCCCCACGGTCAGGCTCAAGTCGGCGACGCTCATCCTGGCTTTTCAGAAGTGCATTATAGAGCTTGTTGTCTTCCATCACTTACCGTCTCCCCCAAGCCCAAGCCCGGTTATTTCGCTGGCTTTATTGATCAGCTGTTCGGGGGTAATACCCATAACACTGAAGACCAAAACGGCGAGATAAGCTGCCATGAAGATCGCCAGCACGATTAGGATTGAGAGTACATCTTTACGCAGTAAGCGATCCGTCCACGTGCTGCGGTAATGGGGAATCGTAGTCAGCACAGGAATGCTTTCCGGCAGCGCCAGCTGCAGTGCACGGGGTGAGCGCACACGTTGATCAAACATAACCAGCAAAACCAACAAACCCAGCACCATGGCACTGCCTAGGAACGGGCCCGCAAGGCCGACCTGGTATAATTGAAGGCCATCCCAGCGCGTGGGGTAAGATGCTGGCTCTTGAATTTTGTAGCTT
Organism: Marinobacter sp. LV10R510-11A; assembly: GCF_900215155.1. Lineage (NCBI taxonomy): Bacteria > Pseudomonadati > Pseudomonadota > Gammaproteobacteria > Pseudomonadales > Marinobacteraceae > Marinobacter > Marinobacter sp. LV10R510-11A. The sequence continues at coordinate 705,106 of NZ_LT907980.1, read as the reverse complement.
ACGCCTTCGCCCTGCACATCCAGCGTCATGGATAGCCGTGCTTTTTCCCGGCGCTGAAGCATGTCTTCGTATACACCCCGGGTAACATCGTAATCTCGGGTAAGCTCTGAAAGCTGGGCCTGGTTTTCTGCCACTCGTTGGGAGCGCTCGAACCCTTCCTCGAGAAGTCGTTCCAACGACGTCAAACGGTTTTTCTGAACGGCCAGCCGCGTTGTGCTATCGGCCAGCTGAATTTTAAGGTTTTCGTAGATCGGGTTTTCCATGACCTCGGTAACGCCGCCGTCGCGATCATCGTCGGTTTGTGTGGAGACGCGTTTTTCCAGGTCTGCTATCTGGCCCTGAACACTCACAATATCTGGATGACGCTCATGATAGCGCAACAACAGGGAATCCAGCTCTTGGCGCATGGCGACTAACCGTCGCTCGGCGGAAGACTTGCCCGGGTCGACGGTGATGCGGCGCACTGACTGCTCATTATTAAGCTGGCGACGGGTAAGCGTCACTTCGGATTCGGTTTGCTGGATTTCTAGCTTTAGGTTTTCAATATCCCGGCGCAGGCTTTCAATTCTGGAAAGCACACTGCTCTCGGTTCCATCCTGATTGGCGGATTTGAATTCCTTCAGCCGTTGCTCGGCCTCCTCAAGCTGGCGCTGGTAGGTTTTAACCTGGGAATCGATAAACTCAAACGCGCCCTGGCTTTCGGCGCGCTTCTTGCGCACTGTGCGCTCCACAAAGCGGTTCAGTACCGCGCTGAGAACCTGGAAAGACTCATCAGGGCTACCGCTGGTGTAATTCAGTTCGAGAAAATTCCGATTGGATACTCGTATACCGACCCGCTCGCGTAAGATGCTGATCTTTCCGTTACGGATAGCATCCGTCTCGCCGCCTGTGACCAGCCCGGTATCCAGACCGATCTGCTCCAGAAAGGAGCGACTTTGCATCATCTCCCGGGCTTCGTTGATGCGATCGAGCTGAGTTAATTCAGCCTTGCCCTGGAGTAGTGGCTGTAGAATATTGGACTGGTCTGCGTACAAAACTGCCTGGGACGTATAGCTTTTTGGAGTTACATAGCCCAGCGTCAACACCCCTGCCGTCACGATCATAAATATGATAACCGCTGCCAACCTGTGCCGGTAAAGCTCAAGCTTAACCGCACGGAGGGTATCTAGGATGAACTGGATATCCATCAGAGCTCGCCCCGGAAGAGTTGTTTGCGGGGCACGCTGATTACGTCACCTGGCTGCAAGCCGTGGTTAGTGCGCATGTCGCCATCCGTAAGAATGGCTTCTAGGTCCAAACCGAAACTTTGATACTCGCCGTTTATCTGGCGGTGCAGAACCGCGCGGCTTTCTGCGGCAAAGTCGGTAATGCCGCCGGCCAGCAGTACAACATCTAGTACGGTCATGCCTGGCTGAAAGGCAACGGATTGCGGCGCGGCAATCTGGCCGGTAATCCGAATACGATTGCGGAATTCTTTACTGAGCGGGTTGGTGACCATCACGGTCACCTCTGGAGTACGGATAAATTTGCCCAGGGTATCGTTGATTTCAGCAGCCAGCTGCTCCGGCTTCTTGCCTTCGGCTTTTACGTCGCCCATCAGGGGCATGGAGATAAATCCGTCTGGGCGAACCACGATGGACTGGCCCAACTCGGGATTTCGCCATACGTGAATGGAGACGGTGTCCCCTACTCCAATTTCGTAAGGCTCTGACTCCAGCTCAGATGCCGGTGGCATTTCCGACGACGATGGCAGGCCTGAGCATGCCGTGATAAACAAGCTCAGTATCGCAACCAAGCCAGCTCGCAAAAACGTAATAGTGATCATAAACGCCCTCCAACTCATGTTGTTCTATATTTGTGGTACCGAATGATTACCGAACGCCTTTGCCGAGGAGAATCACCTCTACGGTTTGGATCATGATTAGAAAATCCATTAAAAGGCTGTGGTTTTTGGAGTAGTAAAGATCGTACTCCAGCTTTCCCCTGGCATCCTCAACCGAGGCGCCATAGGGGTATTTAAGTTGTGCCCAACCCATCAGGCCAGGCTTTACGTAATGCCGGGTATCGTAAAACGGAATCTTTTCTTTCAGCTCAGAGACAAATTCTGGCCTTTCTGGGCGCGGCCCAACGATGCTCATCTCGCCTTTGATTACATTGTAAATCTGTGGCAATTCATCTAGGCGGGTGTTGCGTATAAAGGCGCCCACACGGGTTACTCGGTTGTCATTGGCGGAGGCCCAGCGCGCTTTTCCGTCTTTTTCGGCGTCTTGCCGCATGCTGCGAAACTTGTAGATGCGGAACTCTTTACCCAGCATTCCAACGCGGGTTTGGCTGTAAAGTATGGGGCGCCCAGTTTCCACAAACACGGCGAAGGCCGTGAAGATAATGAACGGCAACATGACGACCAGAAGCGAAAGGCTGATCAACAGATCTAGCGATCGCTTGGCGAAATCCCGAGTTCTTGAGGCTTTGAAGCCCTCCGAAAACACGATCCAAGAGGGATGCACCATATCCAACTTGGCTTTTTTCAGTTCGCGCTCATAAAAATCTACGCCGTTGGTTATGGCGATACCGCGAAGCTTGCACTCCATCAGATCTGGCACTGGCAGCCCCGCGCCTTCATTACGACGGCGCTCCTGCTGCGCGATAACAATTTCTGAGACCCGGTTTTGCCGGCAGAATTGATATAAATCGTAAGGTGTGGGCAGCAGTTTATCGGCACCCACCGCCCCACTAGGATCTTCCGAAATACAACCAATTATCCGCACACCCAATGCGCGCATGTTGCGCTCATATTCGTCGAGAAGGTTGGCGGCAAAATCTCCAGCACCAAAGATGACCACACGGCGCACAAGCTGTTCTGAGTCGACAATCCGCAGAAAAATAAGCCGCAGCAAGATCACGATCAAGGAGGCGAGAATAACCGCCCAAAACAGGTTTGAGCTGCCCGGGTTTGTCGATGGCGCGACCATATAGAGCAATTTCAGGCCGATACCCCCCACAAAGCAGTAGGCGATCAATGTGCGAAAAAACAGCGCAGACACATTTTCATGAACCATGGCGAGGTAGCCACCCATGGCAAGTGTTCCACAGCTCAGAACCAGTGCGAACAGAGTGGCTGACAGGATATCGGTCTCAACAGACGGATATCCGACGCCTGCAACCGAAAGGAGCAGCCCAAGAAAGGAAAAAATAGAAAATAGAACGACAAATTCGAGTGCAGCGAGCACCAGATAAGGAATATGAAGGTAGTGTTTTCTAAAACGTATATACGACACGCCGAACTTCCTTGTCGCCTGCACCAAAACTGGCGGCAGACCTACATCTGTTTCTCCGGCAGCGCACGCTCAAATTGGCTAAGAGCGACCCCGTTAACCGCCGGTTCTTTTTTTATCTTATGACCCATCTTGCTCTGACCAAGATATAATCACAACTTATTGTATCTTTATGTAACATAGCTTTACATTGTTTTTTTCGTTACCGGGAATTACTCGTATCGAGAATTGTATTTGCACGGTCCGTAGGTGAAAATCTGGCCATCGGTGCTGTTGGTTACTGGTACCACTGGAAAGGAGAGCCCATGCCCGGAACGGAAACATCCTCACCCCTACACGCCATGAGTATAGACGTAGAAGACTACTTTCACGTTGCTGCACTTTCTGGCGTTATCCGCCCGGATCAGTGGGACTCTTTGCCCTCGCGGGTTGAACAGAACACGGAGCGCCTGCTATCGCTGTTTGAAAAGCATGACGTGAAAGCGACTTTTTTTGTGCTTGGATGGGTTGCCGAGAGGTTTCCCGCACTCATTCGCAAGTTGTCTGACCATGGCCACGAGATTGCCTCCCACGGTTACAGCCACCAGTTGATTTACAAGCAGTCGCAGGATGTGTTCCGGGAGGAGACTATTCGCTCCAAAGCCCTGCTTGAAGACATCACTGGCAAAGCCATAGAAGGCTACCGTGCAGCCAGCTACTCCATTACCCGGGACTCTCTTTGGGCCTTGGATATTCTAAGTGAAGCGGGCTTTACTTGGGATTCGAGTATTTTCCCGATTCGACACGATAATTATGGCATACCGGATTCGCCCACTGCGCCCTACTCCATCGAAACTGCCAGTGGTGCCATTATTCGAGAATTTCCTCTAACCACTGCTCACATTTTAGGGCTTTCAATACCGGCAGCCGGGGGCGGTTATTTCCGCCAATTCCCCTACCCGGTATTTCGCTACCTATTTCGCAATGCATCAGGCTTTGGGGCGCGGCCGCAGATGTTTTACCTGCACCCTTGGGAGATAGATCCCGATCAGCCACGCTACAATAACGCAAGCTGGTTTTCCCGCTTTCGTCACTACACCAATCTAGATCAGTGCCACGACCGTCTCGAGCGTTTACTGGGAGATTTCAGGTTCGGAACCGTGAGCGAAAGCTATAATGCCTACGAAACAGACAAAACCCTGCTGCGCAGCGATCAGTTGATCCGCCTCGCCTGATTCACAGACAGGAATTGACGATGTATCTGGAATTTTTCGGCCTCCATAGACACCCCTTCCGTATTACACCGGAAGACGATTTTATTTACATGAGCCAGCAGCATTCTCGGGCTTATGTATACATGTCTTCCGCGATTTGGAGCTCGGAAGGTTTTGTGGTTATCAGTGGTGAGATTGGCTCGGGCAAGACAACTCTGCTGAAAAAGACCATCCGCAATCTCGAAGGCGATTTGAAGCTTCTCAACATTTCCTACACCAATCTGGAATCCAAGGATCTGTTTGCCCTAATTCTTCGCAAAGCCGGGAGGAACGTGGAGGACGACAGCAAGGTGGCCATGCTGTTCCAGATCTCGGATTACCTAGAGAGTATGGCGACGGCGGGCACCCCTGTGGTGCTGACCATTGATGAAGCGCAAAACCTTACCCGGGAAAACCTTGAAGACATCCGTATGCTGGCCGGAATGGAAAGCATGGGCGGGCCTTCAATGCGGGTTATTCTGCTTGGCCAACCGGAGTTAAAGCAGGCCGTTCTGGATATCCCCCAGCTTGCTCAACGGGTAAAGCTGTTCTTCCACCTGGAAGGGCTAACGCTTGCAGAAACCACCGAGTACATAGACTACCGGCTTTTGGTTTCTGGCCACGGTGGCGGCAACAAGCTTTTTGATGCCGATACGGTTCGGGAGATACACAAGCTGAGCAAAGGCATTCCGCGGCTGATTAACAAGCTGTGTGACGGCATGATGATGTGTGCTTATGCGGAAGACCGGCCCTTTATCGACCCCCACGATTTGAAATCCATTCGTAGGGACATTCTGGGCGATGACGTGTCTGAAAAATCGCCGAAGCCGGCCGAACTGCAAAAGCGAGAGCACGCTACAGCAGAGAAAAGTGCGCATGATGCGAGTGAACTGGCTGGCGCAACTAATGCGCTGTTGCGGATGGCCGAAGCGCTTGAGCGGATTGATAAGCGCTTGACTAAAATCTTCCCGGATGAGGAATCTCCCCTCCGGGCAAGCAGAAGCGCACCCGATAACGTAAAACCCTTGTCACCGGGCCGCAAATAGGCGTAGTAGCCAGCAGGCCGGGGGAACTCTGCTATAGGAGTGCCGTAGAATGCTTGCAGCCAGAGAGTTCCTAGAGGACAAAGATCCGAAGATTGTCTCCCACACGGCTCTTGAAATATTCTTCAACATCACAAAGTCTTGGGGCTTAAAGGCTCAGGAAGAGCGTATTTTACTAGGTGACCCGGCTAGCTCAACGTTCTACAAGTGGCGCAATGGTGAGGGGCCGGCGATTTCTAAGGATACCCTGGAGCGAATTTCTTACGTAATGGGTGTCTATAAGTCCCTGAGGCTACTGTTTCCCACGGAATCCCAGGCAAACGCTTGGCCTAAGAAAGAAAACCGGGACTTCAATGGCGAATCAGCTATGAACGTTATGCTTAAGGGCAGCGTCGCCAACCTAATACACGTTCGCCGTTACCTTGATGGCATGCGGGAATAACGGCGCCAATAACCTTAATACCGCCATAGCCGAGACGGTATATCACCGGGAGTGATTTATATCTGCACCGCACGAGACAGATATAGAGCTAACAATGCGTCAGTACGTTAAGCGCTACAGACTGCCTAAATAATAAACAGCTCCACAAACTCGTGAACCGCCGTTTGCTCCAGCCCCTTCTGCTCTTTGCACACGTTAAAAATCTGCTGGCACTGTTGCGCGGGGAAGCGGGTCGCCAGATTAGACCGGAATTTGTCTTCCAGCAGCGGAATGCCTTCTTTTCTGCGCCGGTGGTGGCCTATCGGGTACTCCACAACAACCTGTTCTGTGCTTGAGCCGTCTTTGAAGAATACCTGAATGGCGTTAGCGATGGAGCGTTTATCTGCCTCTAGATACTCTTTGGTGTAGCGCGCATCTTCGATTACTTCCATTTTTTCCCGCAGCATATCAATTTCCGGATTAGCCTCGTGGAATTCGTCTTCGTAATGTTCGGCGTTTAGTTGTCCGAAGATCAGCGGTACTGCTGTCATATATTGCAAGCAATGGTCGCGGTCTGCTGCGTTGGCCAGTTTGCCTACTTTTGAGATGATCCGGATGGCGGATTCGTGGGTGGTGATCACAATTCGGTCGATCTCATCAAGCCGGTCTTTCACCTGCGGGTGAAGCGTAACCGCCGCTTCAGCTGCGGTTTGAGCATGAAACTCTGCCGGGAAGGAAATCTTAAACAGAATGTTTTCCATCACGTAGGAGCCGAACGCTTGAGGCAATGAGAACTGGCGTTCGCCTTCTGGTTTGATGGCCTGATCTTTATTGGTTTTGCTGAACAGCACGTCGTAGAAGCCCCATTGGGGCGCTGTTAGCGCGCTAGGAATGCCCATTTCGCCGCGCATGGCAATATCTGCAAGGCGGACGGCCCGAGAAGTGGCGTCGCCGGCGGCCCAGGATTTACGGGAGCCGGCATTCGGCGCATGGCGATAGGTTCGCAGCGCTTGGCCGTCTACCCATGCATGGGAAAGCGCAGAGAGCAGCTGGTCTCGGGTGGCGCCCATAAGCTTGGCGGTAACCGCCGTAGAGGCAACCTTCACCAGCAAGACATGATCCAGACCTACTCTATTGAAAGAGTTTTCCAGCGCTAATACGCCTTGGATTTCGTGGGCCATGATCATGGCTTCGAGAACCGTACGCATGGTGATCGGTTCTTTGCCCTCGGCGACCCGTTTCTGAGAAAGGTGGTCGGCCACCGCCAAGATGCCGCCAAGGTTATCTGAAGGGTGCCCCCACTCAGCCGCCAGCCAGGTGTCGTTGTAATCCAACCAACGGACGATGCAGCCGATATCCCAAGCGGCTTTAACGGGATCTAGGCGGAACTGAGTGCCGGGAACACGGGCGCCGTGGGGAACAACCGTGCCTTCCACCAACGGCCCGAGATGCTTTGTACATTCGGGGAAACGCAGTGCCAGCAGACCGCAGCCAAGCGTATCCATCAGGCAGTTGCGTGCTGTATTCCAGGCTTCTTTGTTTTTTACCTTATAAGTAAGAACGTAGTCTGCAATCCGCTGCAGAACGTCGTCGTAATCAGGCCGTTCGTTAAGTTCGAATGTTGCAGCCATATTAATTCCTCCTATCGGGATTCACGATGTCAGGTTCAAGCCTCGTCTGGTATGCGTACCCACCCTTCCATCAAAATGCGAGCACTGCGGCTCATGATGGCCTTGGTAGCTGTCCACTGACCATTCACTTCTTTTGCTTCTGCGCCAACCTGCAGCGTACCTGATGGATGGCCGAAGGTGACAGATGTACGATCACCGCCGCCAGCCGCCAGGTTAACCAAGGTTCCGGGAATGGCGGCTGCGATAGCGATAGCAACGGCTGCGGTACCCATCATGGCGTGGTGTAGCTTGCCCATGGAGAGCGCGCGTACCAGCACATCGATATCACCTGCGGCTATCTGCTTACCACTGGATGCAGTGTAGTCCACAGGTGGCGCTACGAAGGCCACCTTGGGGGTGTGCTGCCGGGATGCGGCTTCTTCAATATTCTGGATCAGCCCCATTTTTAGCGCACCGTGGGCACGGATGGTTTCAAACATCGCCAGGGCTTTGGGATCGCTGTTGATGTCGTCTTGCAGTTCTGTGCCGTTATAGCCGACGGCCGCTGCATTGATGAACACCGTGGGAATGCCGGCATTGATCATGGTGGCTTTCAGGGTGCCCACGCCGGGTATTTCCAGATCATCCACCAGGTTGCCGGTAGGGAACATGGAACCCTCGCCATCGGCGGGGTTCATGAATTCCACTTGGACTTCGGCGGCGGGGAACGTGACGCCGTCTAGTTCGAAGTCGCCGGTTTCCTGCACTTCACCGTTGGTGATAGGCACGTTCGCAATGATCGTTTTGCGGATATTAGCCTGCCAGATACGCACGATCGCTGTGCCGTTTTCGGGGACGCGGTCGCTTGGAACATAGCCGCTGTTGATGGCAAACGCGCCCACGGCGGCGGTGAGGTTGCCGCAGTTGCCGCTCCAATCCACGAAGGGCTTATCGATGCTTACTTGGCCGAAGAGGTAGTCCACATCGTGATCTGGCTGAGTGCTTTTGCTCAGGATGACAGTTTTGCTGGTGCTGGATGTGGCGCCACCCATGCCGTCGGTTTGCTTTTGATAGGGGTCTGGGCTGCCGATGACTCGCAGCAATAAGTTATCCCGCGCTGGGCCTGGTGTTTGGGCTTTCTCGGGAAGGTCGCTCAGGCGGAAGAACACGCCTTTGCTGGTACCGCCACGCATGTAAGTGGCGGGGATTCTGATTTGGGGGGTGCTGGGCATTTTAAGCCGCTCCTTCCGACTGAAGGAAGTCCTCAGCAAACCGCTGCAACACGCCACCAGCAGAATAAATCGACAACTCTTCCGCAGTATCCAACCGACAAACCATCGGCACTCGCTCAGAGCCGCCATCTTTCCGGTGGATAATCAGCGTTAGCTTCGCGCCAGGCGCAGCTGTGCCTTCCACATCAAAGGTTTCGGTACCGTCGATATTCAAGGTCTTGCGCGTTGTGCCTTCCTCGAACTGAAGGGGCATCACACCCATACCAACCAGGTTGGTACGGTGAATACGCTCAAAGCCTTCGGCTGCGATGGCCTCTACACCCGCCAATGCCACACCTTTGGCGGCCCAATCACGGGAGGAGCCCTGACCGTAGTCGGCACCGGCGATGATGATCAGCGGCTGTTTGCGCTCCATGTAGGTTTCAATAGCTTCCCACATGCGGGTGACCTTGCCTTCTGGTTCGATTCGCGCAAACGAGCCCTGTTTCACTTTGCCGCTTTCATCCAGAACCATTTCGTTGAACAGTTTGGGGTTGGCGAAGGTGGCGCGCTGGGCCGTCAGGTGGTCGCCACGGTGGGTTGCGTAGGAGTTGAAATCCACTTCTGGCACGCCCATTTTGTGCAGGTATTCACCGGCGGCGCTGTCCATCATGATGGCGTTGGACGGCGACAGGTGGTCCGTGGTGATGTTGTCTGGCAGCACCGCCAGCGGGCGCATGCCTTTGAGCATCTTTTCGCCGACCATGCCGCCTTCCCAGTACGGCGGGCGGCGAATGTAGGTGCTCTCTGACCGCCAGTCATACAACGGATTGGTTTTAGCTTGGGCATCGCGGGTGATATCAAACATCGGAATATAGATGCTGCGGAACTGCTCCGGCTTCACTGATTGCTTCACGATGGCGTCGATTTCGGCGTCATCTGGCCAGATGTCTTTTAGGGTGACGGGGTTTCCGTCTTTGTCGTAGCCCAGCGCGTCTTTTTCGATGTCGAAGCGGATGGTGCCGGCAATGGCGTAGGCTACGACCAAAGGCGGTGACGCAAGGAATGCCTGCTTGGCGTAGGGGTGAATCCGGCCGTCGAAGTTACGGTTACCGGAAAGCACCGCCGTGGCGTACAGGTCGCGCTCAATGACTTCTTTCTCGATTTCCGGGTCCAGCGCACCGCTCATGCCGTTACAGGTAGTACAGGCAAATCCCACCACACCGAAGCCAAGGTTTTCCAGCTCGGACATTAGCTTGGCGTCTTCTAAGTACATGCTGACGGTCTTGGAGCCTGGCGCCAGAGAGGACTTCACCCAGGGCTTACGGGTCAGGCCGAGCTTATTGGCGTTACGGGCAATCAGGCCCGCAGCCACCATGTTGCGTGGGTTACTGGTATTGGTACAGCTGGTGATGGCGGCGATGATCACCGCGCCGTCTGGCATTTTGCCTTCTTCCTTTACCCACGCACCGGCAATGCCGCGCTCTGTCAGCTCGGAGGTCGGCAGGTGTGCGTGCGGGTTGGAGGGGCCGGCAAGTGTGCGAGCAACGGTAGACAGATCAAACTTCAGAATGCGTTCGTACTCAGCATCCTTCAAATCATCTGCCCATAGGCCGGTATGTTTGGCGAAGGTTTCTACCAAGGCTACCTGCTCGTCTTCACGGCCGGTGAGCTTCAGATAGTCGATGGTCTGGCCGTCGATGTAAAACATGGCTGCCGTGGCACCGTATTCCGGTGTCATGTTGGAGATGGTGGCGCGGTCTCCTATGGTCAGGCTGTCTGCGCCTTCGCCGTAGAATTCCAAATACGCACCCACCACTCGCTCTTTACGCAAAAACTCGGTCAGGGCCAGCACCATATCTGTGCTGGTAATGCCGGGGTTCAACTTATTGGTGAGTTCAACACCCACGATATCCGGCAAGCGCATCATGGAGGCGCGGCCAAGCATGACGCTCTCGGCTTCGAGGCCGCCCACACCCACGGAGATAACACCCAGAGCATCAACCATTGGGGTGTGGCTGTCTGTGCCTACGCAGGTATCCGGGAAGGCTACTCGCTTGCCTTCGCCATCTGCGCGCGCCTGAATCACCGGAGACATTTTCTCCAGGTTGATCTGGTGCATGATGCCGTTGCCTGGCGGAATCACGTCGACGTTTTCAAACGCGGTTTTCGTCCAGTTGATGAAGTGGAACCGGTCATCGTTGCGACGGTCTTCGATGGCTCGGTTTTTCTCGAACGCGTCTTCCTCGAAGCCTGCGTGTTCAACGGCCAGAGAGTGATCAACGATTAGCTGCGTGGGAACCACTGGGTTCACCTTGGCAGGGTCACCGCCCTTCTCGGCTATGGCGTCACGCAGGCCAGCGAGATCAACTAGCGCGGTTTGGCCCAGGATGTCGTGGCAGACTACGCGAGCTGGGTACCATGGGAAGTCTAGGTCGCGTTTGCGTTCGATAAGCTGTTTTAGGGAATCTGTGAGTGCATCTGGGTCGCAGCGGCGAACAAGTTGTTCGGCTAGGATTTTGGAGGTGTACGGCAGCTTGTTGTATGCGCCGGCCTGGATGTCTTCCACGGCCTGGCGGGTGTCGAAATATTCCAGGTCGGTGCCTGGGAGGGGTTTGCGGTAATTGGTGTTCATGGGCGGTGCTCTTGTTCGGTATATGTTGACCCCTCTCCCCCAGCCCCTCTCCCGCAAGGGGCGAGGGGAGTAAAATCAGTATTCCTTCGCCCCTCGCGGGAGAGGGCTAGGGAGAGGGGGGATTCTTATGGCCGCTTATCAATCGGCAGCCATTCCGCACTCTCAGGCCCCGTGTAATCGGCACTTGGGCGGATAATCCGGTTGTTAGCCCGCTGCTCTTTCACGTGGGCTGTCCAGCCTGATACGCGGGACATCACAAAAATCGGCGTGAACAGCTCAGTCGGGATGCCCATGAAGTGATAAGTCGAGGCATGGAAGAAGTCGGCATTGCAGAACAGTTTCTTCTCGCGCCACATGACTTCTTCGCAGCGCACGGAGACTGGGTACAGAACCGTATCGCCTATGTCCTTCGACAGCTTTTCAGCCCATTGCTTGATAATCACGTTGCGAGGATCGGATTCGGTGTAAACCGCGTGGCCGAAGCCCATGATCTTTTCCTTGCGCTCGAGCATGCCCATCACGCCCTTCTCAGCTTCGTCGGCGCTCTGGAATTTTTGAATCAGCTCCATGGCCGCCTCGTTGGCGCCACCGTGCAGCGGGCCACGTAGGGTGCCGATTGCTCCGGTTACGCAGCTGTGAATATCAGACAGCGTGGACGCACACACGCGGGCGGTGAAGGTGGAGGCGTTGAATTCGTGCTCGGCGTACAGAATCAGAGACACGTTCATGACGCGCTCGTGCAGTTCACTTGGCTTCTTGCCGTGTAACAATTCTAGGAAGTGGCCGCCGATGGAATCCACATCGCTGCTGGTTTCAATGCGTACGCCTTCGTGGACGAAGCGGTACCAGTAGGTGATGATGGACGGGAACAGGGCCAGCATGCGGTCGATTTTGTCGTCTTGCACGCTGAAGTCTTGTTCCGTTTCAAGAGTGCCCAACATGGAGCAGCCGGTGCGCATTACGTCCATTGGGTGGGCGTTTTTGGGAATGTTTTCCAAAACGGTTTTCAGGGCGTGGGGCAAATTACGGAGGCTCTGGAGCTTTTTCTTGTAGGCATCCAGTTCCTGCTGATTCGGCAGCTTTCCGCGCAACAGCAGGTAGGCTACTTCTTCAAATTGGGTGTTGTCTGCCAGGTCGCTGACATCGTAACCGCGATAGGCCAGGCCAGTTCCGGTTTTACCTACGGTACACAGTGCCGTTTCACCAGCTACCTGACCGCGCAAGCCTGCGCCACCTGATTTTTTTGATTCTGCCATGGATGCTCTCCCTTAAATTATTTGGACTGTTTAAACAGTTGATCCAGCTTCTGTTCGAAATCGTGGTAGTTCAGGAAATCGTACAATTCCATACGCGTCTGCATCAAATCAACCACGTCTTTCTGGTCGCCCTTCTCAAGAATATTCTGATATACGGTTACCGCGGCTTTATTCATGGCGCGGAAGGCACTTAGCGGGTACAGCACCATGCTCGCACCGGCGTCGCCGAGCTCTTTACGGTTGTACAGTGGCGTGGCGCCAAACTCGGTGATGTTGGCGAGTAGTGGAACGTCACCCAGGGCTTCCGAGAAGGCTTTGTAGTGTTCCAGCTCGGTCACCGCTTCGGCGAAGATGCCGTCAGCGCCGGCTTCGATGCAGGCTTTGGCGCGATCGATGGCCGCTTCTAGGCCTTCTTTTTGGAAGGAGTCGGTACGGGCCATGATAAAGAAGTCTTTATCTACACGGGCATCGGCGGCTGCCTTTATGCGATCGACCATTTCTTCTTTGGAGACAATTTCTTTATTCGGGCGGTGTCCGCAGCGCTTTTGGGCAACTTGGTCTTCAATGTGGACAGCGGCCGCACCGGCACGTTCCATTTCGCGGATGGTACGGGCGATATTAAACGCCCCACCCCAACCGGTATCGATATCTACCAGCAGAGGCAAATCGGTTGCAGCAGTAATGCGGCGCACGTCTTCTACCACGTCGTTCATGGTGGTCATGCCAAGATCTGGCAGGCCATAGGAGGCGTTTGCGACGCCGCCACCGGAAAGATAGATAGCCTGGTGCCCGATTTTTTCCGCCATCATGGCCGCGTAGGCGTTGATGGTTCCTACAATCTGCAGGGGCTTGTTGTCGTTCAGGGCTTTGCGGAAACGCGCACCCGGGGAGAGCTTTCTGGACATATTATTTTCCTTCTATTCAGATAGATAAAACTGTCAGATTGTTAACACGCCTTCCTGAATCTTTTTCTCGATATTTTTACGAGCGGCGTTGATGTGTCTTTTCATTAAAAATTCTGCAAGTTCGCCATCGCGCTGGGCAATGGCTTCAACAATACGGCGGTGTTCGCCAAGGGCACGATGGGGGCGACCAGCGGAAGTGCTTAGCCGGTAGCGGTACATACGCACCATGTAATAGAGATCACCGAGGAGCATCTGGGCCAGCTTTGTATTGCGGCTGCCGGTGGCAATGCGATGGTGGAAATCGTAGTCGCCTTCAGCCTGATAATAGGCCTGCCCGCGCGCTTCGTCGATCATAGCTTCGTGGGTATCAAGAGTGGCTTGAAGATCGGCGATTTCTTGGTCTGTCATGCGTTCAGCGGCCTGGCGCGCTGCCAAGCCTTCCATAACTTCCCGTATGTGGTAGAGCTCTATCAACTCTGACGCACTTACCGAAACCACTTTTACGCCCGCATGGGGGCGGCGAACAAGAAGCCCCCGGGACTCAAGGCGGCCTAGCGCTTCTCGGAGCGGGCCACGAGTCAGCTCGAAGCGGGAGCAGAGATCCAGCTCGCCGATCTTGTCACCCGGTGCAAGATCTCCCTTAACGATTGCCGTTTGCAGACAATCAAAGGCTTCGTCTGCTCGCGTGTAGGTTTGAGACGTGATATCCGGCATAGTTTGTCGACAATATGAACTTGGTACGTCGAAATTTACGCCGGATACCGCATATTGTCAACAATCCTTGAGCGGCATTGTTAACAATCGGTAGAAAAGCTAAACGAATGACTGGCAGATTGAATAAGTAAGCCAAATCAAACTAAGTGTCTTTAACGTGAGCGCTCAGCCGTGCTATGGAGCGACCCCAGAAGCTGTCGGGTGACGCTCGCCAAGCACCTTCATGTAGCGCACTCAGGGATTGCCGATCTCTGGCAATCTGGCTCATCTCTAATCGTGAAAGTGCGCCCGGCCCTTCTTCAAGACATCGCGCCACGCACGACTCCAGCTCCGCCTTTCGCGAACCGTGGCGGTGGTCCCACGCCAACGCCTGGTGCAAACGATTGTGATCCAGCCTCAGCACGGCTTGCTCAAGTGGCGTAAGGGTTGGATTCAATAGCTGGTGGGAGCGGTACCAAACGGCATCCTCAAGCAGAGGCATTGTCTTGCGCTCCTCGGGTATAAGCAGAAGGCGGCGTTTTTTTAACGCCTGCCCGAGTGAATTCCGGCTGAGATACACGGCAGTCGGCGCAGCCAGAATCAACGGCAAAGCGACAGGCAGCGACCATAAAAAGAACATGGTATCCAAGCTCCAGGCGAACGAGGACCACCCTGCACCCAGTAGCATCCCCGGCAGTTGCGTTACAAAGGCCTCTTTCCAGCCCGTTTCCTCAGTTCGGTTTTGCCCCGCCCATTGCAGAGAAACGTTCAGCAGTGCTGAGACGACATAACGACTGTGTGCCCACATGCGCAATGGCGCCAGCAATACTGAAATCACGATTTCCAACATGACGCTGCAGAACAAACGAAACAGCCCACCGAACTCTTTGGTAAATCTATGGATAACGGCATCAAGAATTGCCAGAAACTTTGGGAAAAACAACAGGGCGAGGGTGCTCAGCGCGAGGCCCAACGCCCATTCGGGCCGCCATTCAGGCCACAGCGGGAAAAGCCCCTGATGCCCATCAGGAAAGTATTCGATGGGCGACAACGTCATATTGGCCGCCGCGACGGTGGTAAGAATCAGAAACCCGAGCCATAGCGGTGAGGCCACATAAGCCATAATGCCATTGAGAAAAGCCATGCGATGAGCGAAGCGCAAACCCGGCTCCCGCAACATGATCCAAAGATGCTGAAGGTTGCCTTTCGCCCATCGGCTGTCCCGGGCAAGTTCGTCGGCCAGGGTTGGTGGCGACTCTTCATAGCTGCCGCCCAGACCCGGCTCCAGCCAAACTTCGTAGCCGGCACGCCCCATGTAAGCAGCCTCAACAAAATCGTGGCTCATGATGGGGCCGCCGAAGATCCCGATGCCGGGCAGCTTGCGCAGGCCGCAATGCTTCATAAACGGTTCGATGCGAAGAATGGCGTTATGGCCCCAGAATGCGGCATCTCCCATCTGGATAGCTGCCAGCCCATTGGCAAATAAAGTGGAGTAGAAGCGGTTAGCAAACTGCTGAATTCGAGCGAACAGTGACTGCCCGTTGATGATGCTCGGGTTGGTTTGCAAGATGCCCACATTGGGCTCGCGCTGCATAAGCCGCACCATACGAACAATGCTGCTACCGGTCATCAGGCTGTCTGCATCCAGCACCACCATATACTTGCAGCGCTTACCCCAGCGACGGAGAAAATCGGCTACGTTGCCGCTTTTGTAGTTGAGATTCACCGGCCGCCGGCGGTAGAAGATTCTGCCCTCACCGCCAAGTTCTATCGCCAGTTTGCTCCATGCAACCTGCTCCTCCAGCCAAACGTCGGGGTTTCGGCTGTCGGAAAGTATGTAAAACTCGAAGTGATCGATCTGTCCGGTGCGTTCAATGTCACGGTACACAGCCTTAAGGCCGCTGAGTGTCCAGTGCACCGGCTCATGGTAGATGGGCAATAGCACGGCCGTTTTCGCCAGCGGTGTTTCCAGCAGTTCTGCGTCTGTGTGGCGTTTGAGGATGGAGTGTCGGTCACCGCCCAATAGCCTGATTACAAAGCCGAACACAGCCGTCCAGAACCCGATGGCTATCCACGCGTAAAGAATGGAAAAGAGCACCAGCATGCCGATTTCGAGCAAAGTTCCACCATGGTATGGCAACACCCATAGCAGAAAATAAGACGCCACACCGGTTTGACCAAATACCAGCAGCATCAACACAGCGCGCCGCAGGTTCGCGACCCTTCGCCACCTGTGTGTCACAGGGCTTCGCGTTTCGGCACTATCCACGGCGATGGTACCCAATGCTGCCTCTGCACAAAGGCGGTGCTGCTAAAGGAATGACCACCTCGGGAATAGCAAAGTATTCCGGCAGGCGGTCCATAACGCTCTTTAATAATCGGTGGCCTGTCAGCTCACGGCGGTCATTAACAATATTGTTAGAGCCTTCGCCGATCTCGGCCATGGCTTCGTCGATGAGCTGCAGCATCTGGCGGCAGCGCTCACTGGTCATTTCCACACCTGCTTCGCACAAATAGCCATACACACGGCTGAATACATGTTGGAAGGAAATATCGTCCATGTTCGTCTCGCTGCCTGTTAGATCTACTTTGGATTTCCACGCAAGTCTGTTTTGGGCCCAAGCAGGTAAGTCCAGGTTTCCGTGACGGGGTTATTATCCCTATTCAAAACGCCTCTCAGCGTGAGCGGCTGCTCTGCGGGAGGCTTTGCGAGAATCGACAGGCGCCACACATCGCTGACCTCAATATACTCAACAAAGTGCTCAATCACCTCAACGCCTTCACCGCCGCTCACTTGACTGACAACCGCCGCATCCGGGCTAAGCCCAGCGAGCTCACCGCCTTTGAAGTCAACAATCAATCGCAAAGCGTCACCTGAACCACCATTCTCTCTACCATTGCCAATAAACGTCCGCACGGCTTGGCCATTCGGTTGTTCGGTAATTTCGGGCTCGCCGAAGGTAACAGAGTACTCAAGGCGGCGATTTTCACCGGCGTTGACTGATTTATCCGGCTTGAAGAAAGCCACGATGTTATCGTTGGTTTCTGCGCCCGATGGGATTTCAACGAGCACGACCTCACCTTTTCCCCAGCCTTCATGGTCTTTGCCAAGAGGCTTTACCCACATGCTTGGCCTGCGGTCGTAGCGTGCTTCGTTGTCCTGAAAATCATTGAACTGTCGGTCACGCTGAATCAGGCCGAAGCCACCAAGATCTTGCACATGATGATAGCTCAGCTGCAGGTCGGCCGGATTAACGAGCGGCCGCCAGAGCCATTCACCGGTTTTGTCGTCGTTGATCAGCAGGCCATCAGAATCATGCACCTGGGGGCGCCACTCCCCCCGTGGGCGTAGTGTGTTGTCCCCATAGAAAAACATGGATGTGAGCGGTGCCTGGCCTAGCTGCTCAATGTCATTGCGGAAAAACAGTTGGGCAGTCACATCCATTTGCGTGTTTTTACCCGGATGAATTTCAAAGCGGTAAGCACCCGTTAGGCTGGTGCCATCCAGCAGGCCGTAGACCACCATAACGTCGCTACCTGCCTTCGGGTGTTCCATCCAGAATTCAGTGAATGCCGGGAACTCCTCACCGGATGGCAGGCCTGTGTTTATCGATATTCCCCGGCCCGAAAGCCCGAAGTTTTGGCTCGCTCCTACGCCCCGAAAATAACTCGCACCGCCAAACACCAAAAACTGGTTTTGTACATCTTTGCCGGATAAGGGATAGGTTAACTTGAACCCAGCATAACCAAGGTCTGCAGGAATCCGTTTCGCCAGTTCAGGGTTGGAGTATTCAAACCGGGCTTTATCAAACCCGATGGGTTGTACACCTTCGCTATCGATAACATTGAGCTGGACAGCATTGGAGTAAAAGCTGCCCTGGGGAATCATCATCACCTGAAACCGTGACTTGCCAGATCGCCAAAGGCTCTCTTCGGGCTTAAAGCGGATCGACTGGTAATCGGTGTAACTAAGGTTTTTGAGGAAGTCGGGGGCCTGTGCGGGTTTCTGATACTTTTCACCAGCCAGGGCTTTGGCTTTTTCAGCCACATCGTTAAAACCGAACGCCTGCGCGTAGCCGGAAATCGTGATCAGAATAATAAAAGAACAAAAAAACACGGGCAGCCGTGGTACAGCCATAGCGAAACTCCTTGCAAACCTAGCCACACATGTAACACCCACGACAGGGGTTGTCTCAAGTGACATCTTGGTAAGGGGAGCTTGCGATCAGATGCTAACGGTAATAGAAAAGGAAAGATCAGGGTGGGTAGGCATCATGAGAGCGGTGTTGGAAGCGTTGAGCATTTGCCCCACGCTCATGTCTGCACGGAAGTCTCTGGAATAGAGCTGGAAGGAAACTTCGCCAGAACTGGTGCTGCCAAAACGATCAGACTGGGCCGCTGAGTATGGCGCCCAGCCCTGAAGCAGAGAAAACGTAATGGAGGAGTTTAGCTCAGATGCAAATGGCCAATGGTAGCCCGGGCTGCGCGCATTCATCCGCAGCCAGCCACCTTCAGCCACATACACTGACTGGCCGTTAAAGCCGCGCATCAGGCTAGGCCCCGCAATGGCCAGATATTCGGAGGATGGCAAATCTCCTGGGGCAAACTGATACCGCCCATTTAATCCAAGGTTCCAGCTCAGCACTTCTCGGCTGAGAGAGGCTGCGAGAGCCAGTTTGTGAAAGCCATCGTCATCACTGCGATAACCAGATGCGCTGAAAAACTCCTCAGAATCCAGTCCGCCAACCGCGGTTAGAGATGACGCTGCATAAAATCCGCCAATCAGCTCCCGTGAAGCCTTGCCTTCAAGCCCGAAACTCGAGAGCCGGTGCGCAGAATCCTCAAGCCATACGGCGTCTTCAAACGCACTGCTGGTGCCGCTGGTGTGGGAAAACACACTGTCTACTTGAATGCCCTGCCACGACCAGAGGGAACGGTTGCCGGTCACCCTAAGGTTGCGGCGCTCGCCATGGGCATCGTAACGCTGCCCCGAACCGCTCACAGCACCGGAATAATCTCTGTTTGCGAGATCAACCCGGATATCACTGCCTGCAAATGGAAAAGAGTATCGCAGGGCAAGAGTGGTAGATTCGGCACTGCCCTCGCGAGCAACAGAATCGCTGAAGTTGAGGCCGAGTACGTGTCGGGACCAGAGCAGATTATTGCTCGTTAGATTGATTCGCCCGTCCGCTCTGTCACTGGTTTGTCTGGAGTTGCCGGAAAACTCAACATGGGAAGCAACATAACGGGTAACCGATTGAAGAAGATCTGAAGGATACAGATCCCACAAAGAGGACTCGGCGGTAGATCGCCCACTGTTCGCTGACACCTGGCCCGCAGCCAAGCTAAACATTAGAGCTGCGAGCAGAATACGTCCCACAGAAAAGCCTCTTTGGAGTGAAGAATAAGAATTACGGAACATTTAAAAACCACAGGGGGAGTCTAAAAAAACACCACGCCAGAATCTAGTGGCAGTTGCCAAAAATTACAATTTTAACATAACTAAAAACAGTAGGTTATAGCGACATTTAAATCTACTGCATGAGATACGACGGGCATCTTACCGGAACACGCTCGGCTAAACCGCCGGTTACAAAACGTAATGAATCTCGCCCACCCTCTCCCTTTGAACGGATAACTTGGTAAACTCGCCGCACTCTATGGAAACTGCCTGCCTGACGAAGCAGCTGGCCGGCTACAAATCCCCACCAAAGGACGAACGCAATGATCAAACAATGCCTGTTCCCAGTTGCCGGTTACGGCACCCGCTTTTTGCCAGCTACAAAAGCGATGCCGAAAGAAATCCTGCCCATTGTTAATAAGCCGTTGGTGCAGTACGGCGTGGAAGAAGCAGCCGCAGCCGGTATTCATGAGTTTGGCTTTGTGACGGGGCGCGGAAAGCGGGCCATTGAAGACCATTTTGATATTAGCTACGAACTTGAGCACCAGATTGCGGGATCAGGCAAAGAAGGCCTGCTGACCTCCATTCGTGATTTGATCGACAACAATACCTTCGCGTTTACCCGCCAGGTTGAGATGAAGGGACTTGGCCACGCCATTCTGAGCGGCCGCAACCTGATGGGCGACAACCCGTTTGCGGTTGTGCTCGCAGACGACTTCTGTGTTGGGCCGGGCGAAGGCGAAGACGGCGTTTTGGCGCAGATGGTTAAATTGTATAACCAGTTCCGCTGCTCCATTGTTGCCATTGAAGAAGTTCCTGCAGATGAAACGCATAAGTACGGTGTGATTGCCGGTGAGTCCATGAAGGACGGCCTGTACCGCATCACCGATATGGTTGAAAAACCGGCACCTGAAGACGCGCCAAGCAATCTGGCGATCATTGGCCGTTATATTCTCACACCAGACATTTTCGACATTCTTGAGCGTACACCGGCCGGTAAAAATGGTGAGATTCAAATCACCGATGCGCTGCTGGAGCAAGCGAAGAATGGTTGCGTGCTTGCCTACCAGTTTAAAGGCCGGCGTTTTGACTGCGGCAGTATTGACGGGTTTGTAGAAGCTACCAACTACGTGTACGAGAACATCTACAAAAAGCAGCAATAAGCGGCACTTTCGGCGAACTGGCCGCTTGTTCGGCCAGAAGCTGCCTCTACTGGGGTGAACTCAATCACGCAGGGATCTTATGACCTCTCACGCTCTGGATACTGAGTCCGCTTGGAAACTGATCTTGCTAGCGGAGAACCGAACGGGTGTGACACTGGCGCACCCCGGATCTGAAGAACCTGCCCTCGAGCTAAACAGTATCGGGGAATGGCGCCTGCTGGTGCCAGCGACAGAAGAAGCCAGTGCACTGCTCAGCGTGTTCCTACCTTTATGCCCACCACTTGCTGCGGGCGCCCCCTTGCACGTTATCGGCCAGCTCGGGCAAAGCCTAGATGGCCGTATCGCAACGGTTACCGGGCATTCCAGGTTTATTAATGGTAACGATGGGATTGTTCATCTGCACCGCATAAGGGCGCTTTCGGATGCCGTGGTTGTTGGCGCTGGTACGGCGGCAACGGATAACCCCCAGCTGACCGTGCGCTGTACCAGCGGTGAAAATCCTGTAAGAGTGGTTGTTGATCGCAATCGCAGAGTGCCGGAAAGCCACCACCTGTTTACGGACGGAGCAGCACCCACACTGCGACTGGTGGCCGGCGACTATACCCCTGGAATGGCTGAGGGCTATGGGGAGCGCGCCGTAATAGAGATCCCCTGTTTGGGCAATGGAATAGAGCCTGTGAGCCCCAAACTCATTCTTGAGGTTCTTGCGGATCTTGGTTTGAAAAAGATCTTCGTAGAGGGCGGCGGCATGACGATCTCATCTTTCCTCGAAGTTGGCTTGCTCAATCGCCTTCATGTGATGGTCGCACCGATGATTATCGGCAGCGGTAGGCCTGCTTTTTCCCTGCCAGAAATTGACTTCTTGGATGACGCGCTCCGGCCCGCGTCTCGATTTGTGAATCTGGGCACTGACATGTTGTTTGATCTGGATTTCAGCATTTCTTTGCCGGCGAACTGAACACAAACAAGGCGCCCGGCAAGCTGGAAACAAATATTAAAACGCCATATGCCACACTCAGAGCCACGCCCTGCTCCGCGGGCAAGCCCACCATGGGCCACAAGATAACCGCTGCGCCTTCGCGGACGCCCCAGCCAGAAACAGTAACCGGTATCACCATGCTGAGCAAAAGAAGACTGCACAGCGCCGCGACTACAACCGCCGAAGGCAGGCCAGCCAAATAACCCGCGCCGTTTGCAAGTACAAGGAACACCGCCAGATAACTTGCCACGACTAGCAGAGAGGTTAGCACCTGCAACGGGAAGGCTGGCCATGACAACAAAGCCAGAGTGAGATCTTCGCGCAGCGTGTCAAAATATACGGATACCCGCTCGCTCCTCCGGGCAAAAAACCACGCCAGTAAAACCACAGTGGCCACGGCTGCAAGCAGCGAGTAAAGATGGCCCAGAGAGCCTGAGCCGGTGGCGTCATTACCGATAATTCTGCCTGTGATAAACAACCACGCGAGGCCAGTTACAACCACAGCCGCCAGCACTACTTGCCCGGACAAACGCTCGATAGCCACACCGTGGGCAGCTGCCGCCCGGTTGTCAGTATCCGCACCATGACGCAGTGCCCGGTTTACATCACCCAGAACACCGCCCGGCAAAACCTGGTTGGTAAAGGTTGCCAAATAATACTCGCGCACTGCCTGCATGTAGGGTATCGGAAGGCCTAGAAGGCCGGCAGTATACCGCCACCGCCAAGCCGACAAACACACTTGGCCAACGCCTAACACAAGCCCAAAAACCAACGCAGATGGAGGAATGCGGGCAACTTCGCGAATCAGTGTTTTGCCATCCACGAACAACAATACCGCACCTATGATCAGAGCCGTCACCAGCCATTTCAATGCGATGCGAATGCCTGTATTGCGAAACAAATTCATGCGGATCGTTCGAGTATTTTTTCGACAGCGCAGCCAGGCGGCAGGCCAAGAACATCCTGATGGTGCACGGTGATTTCCAGCTCGCCCGCTACCTGTTGCTGCTTTCTGGCAGCAAACCAGGCATCCAGCCGATCACTGGCATCTTCAGCACCCGGGCTTTGTTGTTTTGCTGCAGTTACCCAGCCTGCCATGAGCATCGTCGCCAGCTGGGCGTCCTTGCTGTCGAGCTGCCAGGGGGTTTCAACAACCTGCACCTCATAGCCCTTCATGCGCAGTTGGTCTGCAAGCACAGCGGCGGCTTCCGGCCCAAGCGCGGCACCTGTGCCTTTATCGCCATGTTGATGCTGGTTAACCAGCTCCCGAAGCAGAGCGTCGTCTTTATGGGCCGGCGAAAGCGTAAAGCGGCCGGTATAGCTCAGCACAACGAGAATAGCCGCTTGCTTTGAAATCACCTCGGCCACAAGCGCTGCCAGCCAAGCTTCAGAAACCAGATCAATGAGTGCCGAGGCTGTTACAACAGACGTGTCTTGGGGGAGAAATCCCTGAAAATCTTCCGGCATTAAACGGCGCTGCAAAGTCTTAAACGACACATTCAGCTGGTGCGCCTTTCTGGCGGCCGCAGCCAGCAAATCGTTATCCTGATCAACCAGCAGCCATTCCTGCGGCAAAGAAAACGCAGGGGCAAGATAGGCGACGTTTGAGCCGCGACCTGTGCCTATATCAACGATCCTGACCGGGTTTTGGTGGTTGCTCTTTAAGGTATCCCCTGCCCACTGTTCCAACCGCTGTGTCAGTTCCACGGAACGCGCACAATGATCTGCGGCTTCGCGGGCCTGTAGCCATTCGTCTGCAAAGAAGGTGGCGCGATGGCGTTGGTCAAAATAGCCAAGCCCTTGCAGGAACAGGCTTGCCGTATCCGCCCAGCTTCTTATGTTGCGGGATTCAGCCGCAGCAAGTTCACGGGCATGCTCCAAAGCTGCAGAGTCGCCCAGCCATGTTCGCAGGCTGGCTTGCAGAGCATCTGTGTCCCCTGCCCGGTACAACAAGACACCCGGCCTGTTCCCGGTATGCTTCAAGGCGCCGCCATCGGATGAAATAACGGGCAGCCTTGCCGCTAGGGCTTCATCAATCACCATGCCGTAGCCTTCATACAACGACGGCAGCACAAACAGATCAGCTTCCCGGTAGAGACTCGCGAGCTGCTGTTCTTCAACTTCTTCTGCAAAATCAATTCGACCGCCGAGACCTGATTCTTGAACCTGCTGCCGCACGCCATTTGCGTAAACCGGATCACGCTCGCAGGAGCCGGCCAAGGTACAGTGCCATTCCAGGCCTTTCAGGCCGGCAAGAGCGTCTACCAGATGGCCTTGCGCCTTGCGCGGTGAAAGATGCGCAACGCAGAGGATTTTCGGAGCCTTTGACGCTTGGGCTTCATGCTTCTTGCCGAAAATCTCAGTGTCGCTTGCCAACGCGTTACCAGCCGGGCTTTCCACTCCCGGCTCGGCAGTTTGAATACGCCCGGCGTCAACGCCGTAATCTGCTAGTCGGGACGCCGTAAATGCGCTTGTTGTAAAAACATCCCGAACGATTCTTAATGCCTTTTCTTCGCGTTCAAAAAACCAATCCTGCTCGCTTAGGCTTAGCCCGGTTTCGTCTGCCAGCGGGTGGTGAATAAGAGCCACAAGACGCAAACGCTGCGCATGTTTTTCGAGGGTGCTGGGCATTGCACTCATCGCAAGCCCGTCCAAAATTACCCAGGAGCCGTCAGCAAACTGCGAGAGCAGGCTGTCCATCCCGTGTGTGGCGATGCCATCAGGCTTTGGGAACCTACCCGGCAGCCCCGTTACCTCCGCTGTCGCGCCAGCCTGATTCAGCGCTTCGATCAGTTTTCGCACATAGCGATAACCACCCGTGTTCTGGTTCGGATCGCCTGGCACGATAAAGTGCAGAGCCGTGTCAGATTCCAGCATGGTAGCTGGCCCAAGCAATGTGCGACTCAGCCAAGGTGACCTTCAGCGCACAGACGGCTTTTGCCGTCTCACCCAACCGCCCTTCGTGGATGGCTGTAGCCATGCGATCGAACACCTTCTTCGCCATGAACTCGGTGGTGGTGTTGCGGCCACGGAAGTCTTCGATGTCGTCGAGGTTCTGCATGTTGAATTCGCTCAGCACTTGCTTGAGAACCTCTGAAGCCAAGCCAATATCAATAATCAGATCATCACTATTAAGCTCGCGGCGCTCAAATGTCATATCAACGACATAGGTGGCACCGTGGGTCTTTTGCGCCGGGCCGAAGATCTCACCATTAAAGCTGTGCGCGATCATCATGTGATCCCGGACGGTCAAGCTGAACATAAGAAGCTCCTAGTATTTTATGCGGTGGCAAAGCGTATCACTGCCGTTCGAAAGAATCCGACTCATGGTTTCCGGCATCTGCTCAAACGCCGTCTCACCCGTAATCAGTTGGTCCAGAATATCGTGTTGAAGCAACTCAAGCGCCAGCTCGAGGCGTTTGCGGTATGTCCATCGGGGCTGGCGTGCCGGCGGAATTTGGCCGACCTGGCTGGATTGTAGCGTAAGCCTGCGTGAGTGAAATGCGCCCCCAAGTGGCACAGAAACAGACCTATCGCCGTACCAACTCATTTCCAGCACGGTTGCATCCTGACCTGCCAGAGACAGCGCGGTTGTAAGGCCAGATGCATGACCGCTGGCGTGAATAACCAAATCGTGATCATCTGCCAAAGACCCCGAAGCAAGGGTCAGCCCCAGAGCTTCTGCGACCGACGCACGGGCGGGATTAGTATCAATCACCGTTACCCGTGTTCCCGGAATACGGCTAGCGAGCCAACTGACAAGAAGGCCAACCACACCCAACCCCACCACGGCTATGCGATCACCTACGGCCGGCATGGCATCCCAAAGGCCATTGATCGCGGTTTCCATATTGGCTGCAAGAATGGCCCGCTCCGGCGGAACGCCAGCTGGGATAGGTGTCACCGCGCTGGCTGGGACGGAATAACACCCTTGATGGGGGAATAGACAAAACACCGTTTTACCGATGAGCTCAGCCGGGCCCTCAAGTACTCGCCCAACATTGGCATAGCCGTATTTTACCGGCCATGGAAACGCGCCTTCCTGAAACGGGGCCCGCATGCGATCGTATTCACTTTGCGGAACCCGGCCGTTGAATACCAGAGATTCCGTACCCCGGCTGACACCAGACCAAAGCGTTTGCACA
Source organism: Marinobacter sp. LV10R510-11A (assembly GCF_900215155.1). NCBI lineage: Bacteria > Pseudomonadati > Pseudomonadota > Gammaproteobacteria > Pseudomonadales > Marinobacteraceae > Marinobacter > Marinobacter sp. LV10R510-11A. Next base: position 679,137 of record NZ_LT907980.1, on the reverse strand, counting down.
ACCACCCAGGGCTGGTTGTTCTCCGGTTGGCCGGATGCTACGGGTGCTGCCAGAATACGACCTTCCCCGGGCCCAGTTATCCAAAAGGCCCGGGACTCGGATTGTTGTGATGAATAGCTTGGGCCGGAACTCATCCTGCACTCCTCTGAAAAGAATTCACTGTGGTATGCATTAACGTGCTTTGGAAACTATAGTCATTAGTATATGCCCGGCACCGATTGACGCCTGAAGGCGATGCACACAAGCCTATACGCTGGAGCAATGTTATGGATTTTGGAGGGCAATCAAGACCTTTCATATTACCGCCCTGGGTCGACCTGCTCTGGGGCGCTGTATTCACCGCATTGTGGATGGTTGGTGCTGCGCGATTATATTCATCATCCGGGTCGATGTTTCTCATAGCAGCCCTGCTTTACGGTTTCATTTGTGTCGCTGTGCTCACGCGCTGGCCCCGAGGTAAAGATTTTGGCTGGGCAAATCGCGCTACGCTCTTTCGGAGCAGCCTGATTGTTGCCCTGGTCGCTGGCGCCCCATTTATACCTGCGCATCCCACATCGACCTACACACTCTGGATTTACGCCGTTGGTGCTCTGATTGCACTGATTCTCGACGGCGTCGATGGCAAGCTTGCCCGGGTAACCCACTCCGCCAGTGCTTTCGGCGCCCGTTTCGATATGGAAATGGACGCGCTGTTGATTCTGGGTTTATGCGTAGCCGTGACCGCGAGCGGTAAAGCCGGCACCTGGGTTATCGCTCTCGGGCTTATGCGCTACTTGTTTGTTGCCGCTGCTTTCGCGATGGATTGGCTAAACCACCCATTGCCCGAGAGTTTCCGGCGCAAAACCATCTGTGTATGGCAGATCGTTACGCTGATGGTCGCTATTGTACCGCCCATTCCACCCATGTTCGCCAGCCTGACGCTGGCAACCGCCCTGTTGTTACTCGCCTGGTCGTTTATGACGGACGTGTATTGGCTTTATGAAAGGAGATTTCATTATGAAACCCTCTAAATCGCTTTCCCTGACACCGGCGTTTATTGCCTGCTTAGCACTGGCGCCTATTACAAACGTAGCAAATGCCGAGCCCGCCAAATTCGAGGTGGATGACGAGCATTTCTCGATGGTCTTCGAAATTATGCACATTGGCTACGCTCCGGTCATGGGGATGTTCCGGAAGGTTGAAGGCGAATTCGTTTACGACGATGAAACCCAGGAGTTGATATCAGGCGAGCTCGCGTTCAAAAGCAAAAGCGTGTTCACCAATCATGAAAAGCGCGATAGCCACGTCACTGGCAAAGATTTTCTCAACAGCGGCAAATATCCAGACATCACGTTCACAGTCACGGGCTTTGAGACAACCGGGGAATCGACTGGAGTCGTCACTGGGGATTTGGACCTACTCGGGCAAACAAAGCCGGTTGAGCTGGATGTTACTCTGAACAAGGCTGCCGAATACCCTATTGGCCATGAGGAATACACTCTGGGCATTAGCGCTGAAGCAACGCTCAAACGCAGTGACTGGGGTATGACCTACGGGCTCGATCCCGCTCTAGTGGGGGATGAGGTAACTCTCAGGTTTGGCTTTGAGGCGATAAAGGATTCTGGCTGGTTTTGAGTGACTTTGTGACGACGATCACAGGAAACTTACATATCTTTACTTTTATCGACTATATTTTTGCCAGTAAGGACTAATCGGCACTAGGTTTGTCGAACAACACAACAAAAAAGAAGGACAGACGAATGCCCCCAAAGGCGCTCGTAGTCATTGTAGCTGCAGCCTCCATTGTGGTCGGTACGGGATATCTGTTGTCAGAAGACAATCGCTTCGGCTTTAGTTGGAACACAAAAGCTGTGGGGGCTGGAAGCCAATACAAACCCACCCTGCCGACGTTCCCACCTGGATCTTCTCAGGCGGCTGCGGGCTTTCAGCAAAAGCCGCCCTCGAATAATCCGGTTGGGTTTATGTTGGCCAAAGTAGCAGACCAATATGCAGAGTCCGTTCGTTATCCGCCCTGGTCAGTACCTTTAACCCAAGCCCAGGCAGACGGGTACCGTGGCAATCGCTACGAGCCTGTGGCACTGCCCCTGGAAAACGGCGGTCAGTTTACGGTTACCCTCGATAAGTTCCGCTTTACGCGCGGTGAAGACATCCTTGTTGTCGCCTCGTTACAAGGCCCTCAAGTGATGGGGTATTCGCTTCGGGCGACACTTGAGCGCCCTGAATCCAGAGACACCGTTGGAAGCACAACGCTGGAGCAGGATAACCAGACTGGCTACTACCAGGGCAGCCTGACCACCGACGAAGAGCCTGGGGAATATCGGCTTATCGTGGAGGCAACCGTTGATGGAAAGCCTGTGCGGCACGCCTCCAGCCTTACCATCGAACCCTATCTCGGGGACTTTGAAGGGTTGGAAGACACCTATCTAAGTAACAACAATCTGGTTATTCCTGTTAGCTTCTCACCGCAGGATTCGGGCTTCTATGCGTTATCTGCCCAGCTGTATAACGGGCAGCAACCAGTGGCTCAGCTTCAGGCTGAGAAGCGCCTCGACCGCACCTCCGACACCCTCTCGCTAAAAGCCCATGGGACGGTGCTTGCCAACAAGTCGTTCAACGGAAAGTTTCAGTTGCGCAACTTACAGATACGGCAGCTGCCTGCCCGGCCCGGTGACCAAACCCATTATGCCTTCGGCCCAGATGACGGGTACGACTTTGAACCGCCGGATCTTGATGATCTTAATGACACTCCGGCGGTAGATCCCGAATCAGGACAGCGTGCAGCTCTGCTGAAACAGCTGGCTGACAAGTTCTGAGGTACCACAACAATAACCAAGCAAAGACGGAATAATCATGACAACAAAAAAGCCCCGAAATGCCTGTAAAATCGCGCTGGCGGCAGCGCTCACCAGCAGTATGATGGCCGGAACTGCCCAAGCGCAGCTTGCCGGGCACAACGTTATACTGGTTCACGGATTCCAAATGGAAGACCTTTCAACCCCACCCGCCAACCTTCAGGCGATCAAAGACGCAGGTGAGGACTACTGGCAAACATTCTGGCTGTCCCGCTCGGAAGCCCGCATTGATTGGCCAAGCGATGGCCGGGTGGAAGGCACCATTGCACAACGGGCCTACGAGCAGATTCGCGAAATAAGTCAACAGGGACTGTGCAATGACTTTTGTATCGTCGTTTCCCACTCAACCGGCGATCTGGTGACACGTTACATGCTAGAAAACCAGGCTCGCTGGCTGCAGAACGAGGGTTTGCCACCACTGAAAATCCTTGCCTCTATAGACTACTCCGGCGCCGGTGGCGGAACCGAGTTGGCAAACTTGGCCATGTCCCTCGCGTACAACCCAACTTGGTACAACTGGGGCCTTCGTGCAGCGGTGCAAGCATTCACCGGCATAGAGCCTTCACCGGGCAAATTGGGTGTGGTGAATGATCTGCAAACCAACACCGCCAGAAACCTGGCCCTGAGCCCCAACTCGATTCCACGGCTGCGGTTCGTGGCAGGCGGATCATCCTACGGTGGCATCACCAAACCATTCATCTCTGGTAAGGACGACGGCGTTGTACCCACCCACTCCGCCTGCGGTGCCACCTCCGCTCAAGGCATAGACTCCTGCTCTGGCAATCTGAGCATGGGCGGCAAAGTAACCAGCCAGAACGGCCCTGCGGGGCTTTACTACAACCATTACCCGGTATTGATGAACGAAGGCGCGACCCACAGTGGCGTACTGGGCACAGAAACCGGCAACATCTCAGTACCGGTAGTAAACAACGCCACCCTGAACGGCCTGCAGGTCGACTTTGCCACCCGGAGCTACAACCAGCGCCCCTGGTGGAAGCTATGGGGATCCGGAGACCAGTACATTGAAGTACCTGGTTCAGATCAGACCGACATGTCTTCGCTTGTGTACTCCACACTTAACAACTGACGCGATCTGATTTCTTTGTGTTGCGTTACGCGAAGAAAGCTCTTGAAAATATCGCCGGCTCATGGAAGAGCCACCTTTCTTTTTTAGTTCGCTAACTATACATTGTTGGGCTATCACCTTTTCTTACCTCTTTTAAAGCCCCTATCCCATGTCTGACGCCCACAAATCTGACCTGCTTCTCGTCACCGTAACCCTGCTTGCTGCCATAAGCTGGATGTTCTCAAAAGAAGCCGTTTTGCTCATGCCACCTCTATTGTTTATGGCGTTGCGGTTTTTGGTCGCAGGCGGCTTTTTAGCTGTGATCGCCTGGCGGCCATTGACGCGCCTGACCGCGGATCAGCTTAAGCGTGGTGTAGGCGTTGGGTTGGTATTCGGTATAGCCATGAGTTTCTGGGTGATGGGTTTGTTTCATGCCACCAGCATGGGGGAAGGCGCCTTTATTACCAGCCTTGGCGTGGTTATTGTTCCGATCATCGCTCGCCTCGCTTTCAAAGAGGTGCAGCCAGCGAGCACCTGGTTTGCTATTCCGGTAGCCGTAGCTGGGCTGGCTTTGCTTTCCCTTCGCAATGGTTTTCAGCCAGAGTCTGGCCAGATATTCTTTGCGGTGGCTGCAACCATCTTTGCGCTGTATTTCACTTTGAACACCCGAGCTGCAAACCAGCGCACGGTGGTCAGTCGCGGTAAGACAATCGAAAAACACCGCATTCCCGCCCTACCCCTAACGGCCATTGCGCTGCTTACCGTCGGGCTGGTTACTTTGGCTGAATCTTTGGTGCTGGAACCTTGGCAGCCAACGTTCGGCAACCCTCCACCGTTTTTAATCTGGTGGGTGCTCGCCAGCGCCATCGTGGGAACAGCCGGGCGTTTCCTTGTGCAAACCTATGCTCAAAGCCTGTCCACCCATAGCCACGGCGCCGTTATTCTGGTGCTTGAACCGGTTTGGGTATCTCTGTTTGCAGCGGGTTGGTTCGGTGAAACCATGACCCCCATGCAACTGGCCGGCTGCGGGTTAATCTTCGCTGCATTGATCGTTAACCGCTGGGGCGCCTTGAGCAAAGCCCTTAAAGCCTCCCTGAGAAAACACAAAACCGGATAAAAGAGGTTGACCAAAAACCCCGGAGTCAGTATATTTCGCCCCGTTGCAGATTGCAGGACCATAGCTCAGTTGGTTAGAGCGCTGCCTTGACATGGCAGAGGTCCCCAGTTCGAATCTGGGTGGTCCTACCATTTCTGCCAGAAAAGTCAGTTGCTTGCGCCCTCCGCGAGAACTGGCTTTTTTATGCCCAAAAAAAGCCGAAGAACTATTGCAGCCTTTTACCTGAACTTTACGTTATGATGAGATAACCAGGTTGATTTCTATGAAATCATTAGTCTGGCGAAATCACTTTTGTTCGTTTGATAAATACGAGAGAAACGCATGCGTAAATCAGGATTATTTGCGGCTTTCGCGTTGAGTGCTGTCGTAGCAAGCCCCGCTGTGGCCCAATTGGATGTGGAAGACCAGATTAAAACCCGCCAGAGCGACTTTACGTTTGCCGCATGGAAAGAAGCGTGCGTGTGTAGAACCAACAACCAGTGAAACAGTAGTGTGGGCACATTCCACAGGGAAATCGACTTCATCTAAAAGCCCCTCAACTAGCGCTCACTTACAATCCACGGCGGCAGAATACCCGAACCGTGCTTGTTTTGCTTTATACTACAGCCCCTTCTTAATGCACCAACCCTAAAAGGTCTGATTAATGCGACTGGTTATTCGTTACTTTTTCCGGACGTTACGTCTTATTTTGACACCCTTTGTACTGTTGAGCGAAAAGCTGGGCGGCGGCAAGCCCCTAGAGCGCAGTGCCGAGGAACAGCAAAAAGTGGACACTGCCTGCGAGCAGCTTGCGTTATACCAGTTCAAAACTTGCCCATTCTGCGTCAAGGTCCGAAAGCAGATCGCGCGGCTGAACCTGAACATTGAAAAGCGCGATGCCCAACACAATGAAACTCACCGTGCGGATCTTGAGCAAGGTGGCGGCAACATAAAAGTGCCATGCCTGCGAATCAAGAATGACGATGGCAGCGAACAATGGATGTACGAATCCGGTGATATCAACGCTTGGCTAGAACAACGCTTTGGGAAAGCTGACTGAGACAGGAATAGCGGCTTGTATTGATTCACGCCCCTCTTTGGAGGGGCGCTTTAATTCTGGGGAGACGCTTGCGGGTTCAGACTTGGTAAAACTCGCGGTACCAATCCACAAAGTTGGCTATGCCCTCCTCCACGGAGGTTTCCGGTTTGTAGCCCACATCGTTGATCAAACCATCGACGTTTGCGTAGGTAGCCGGTACATCGCCTGGCTGCATGGGCATCAGGTTTTTTTGAGCTTTTTTGCCCGTTCGTTCTTCAATAATTTCGATGAAGCGAGACAACTCTACGGGGTTATTGCTGCCAATGTTGTAGATGCGATACGGGGCTTTGCTGGTACTGGGGTCAGGAGCTTCCCCACTCCATTCGGTATTGCCAAGAGCCACTTGGTCGAGCGTACGGATAACACCCTCTACAATATCGTCAATGTAGGTGAAATCCCGTTTGTGCTGGCCATGATTGAATACGTCAATCGGCTTTCCGGCGAGGATGTTTTTGGTGAAGATGAACAGCGCCATGTCAGGGCGACCCCAGGGGCCATACACTGTAAAAAACCGCAGGCCAGTGGTGGGCAAATCGTACAGGTGACTATAGGTGTGGGCCATCAGTTCATTAGCTTTTTTAGACGCCGCATACAAGCTTAACGGGTGATCCACGTTGTCGTGAACGGAAAACGGCATAGCTTCATTAGCACCGTATACAGAACTACTGGACGCGTATACCAGATGCTTCACATGGTTATGCCGGCACCCTTCCAAGATATTCATGAAGCCAACGATATTGGCATCCACGTAGGCATTAGGGTTTTCTAGCGAATATCGTACACCTGCTTGGGCGGCAAGGTGTACGACACGCTCGGGGCGGTACTTTGCGAAGATCTCTGACATCACAGAGCGATCTGAAATGTCCTGACGCACTTCTGTAAAACCGGAGTTACCGGTAAGGCGTGCAAGCCGGGCTTCCTTGAGACTGACATCGTAATAGTCGTTAACATTGTCAACGCCGATGACCTCGTCTCCCCGCTCAAGCAACCGATGCGCCAACTGCGCACCGATAAAGCCGGCGGTACCCGTGACCAGAATCTTCAAGTCTTTCGCTCCTTATTCTAAGCCTTTGTTAGAAAGTTACGCCGGCACTGATGAACGGGCCGTCGATTTTAACGTCAAACACGTCGCTGCCATCTTCATAGTCAACAGCCAGCTGGCGATAGCCTGCGCGCAGCTGCAGCAAAGAAATGCTGTACTGGCCATACACATTGAAGTCGCGCATGGAGTCGCCGTCAAAGGCAATGAAGTTGCCTTCAGCGCCAACGGCTACGCCGGTCAATGGCAGGTCAAAGCGGGCGGCGATATAGCCTAGTGGTAGAACAGCATCTGCTTTGGTTTTGCTTGGTGTACCGCCGCTGTCCATAATCAGAAGTTCACCGGAAAAGTCCCTAACCGTTAGGCCCAGATCAAGGTTTACCCAGTTATCAAGGATTTCGTAATACAGGGTAAGATCGAGTTGCTCAAGATCGAGATCTGAGCGCACAGCACCACTCAAACCATCATATGAACCACCAAGCGTACCATTACCGCTTTGCTGAACCAGCGTATAAGCCAGACGCACATTTGGAAGCACGGGGACTGGGTGTTCCAGATAGATACTGGCGTTCGCGTTGCCATCATCTTTCAGTCGCAACTGATCATCTACGTCTACGGAACGATTGTCTTGGGCAATACTCCCCGACAAGTCAGAATCCCAGTAGCTCACGCTGGCGCCAAGGCCAACAATGTCGGCTTGGGCCAAAGGGGCGGCCAAAATCAAAGAACTTCCTACCGCAAGTGTCAGTTTACGCATAATGCACCTGTATCGTTTTTGTCTGTTTGGATTTATCGGTAATGATCAGTTAAAGCTGATACCTAAGCGGCGACCAACTTCTTCATAAGTTTCGATAACGTCGCCTAGCCCTTGGCGGAAGCGATCCTTGTCCATCTTTTTCCGGGTTTCCTTATCCCAGATACGGCAGCCGTCTGGGCTAAATTCATCGCCCAAAACAATCTCTCCACCGCTACGCCCGAATTCCAGTTTGTAATCCACCAGTAGCATTCCAGCTTCATCAAACAGGTTTTTCAGTACGTCATTTACTTTGTAAGTTAGCTCTTTCATGCGGGCAAGCTCCGCTTCGCTCGCCCAGTTATAGCTCACCGCCAGAGACTCATTTACCATGGGGTCGTGCAGCGCGTCGTCTTTCAAAAACAACTCATAGGTCGGCGGGGTAAGCTCTTGCCCCTCTTCCACACCAAGGCGACGGCACAAGCTACCAGCAGAGATGTTCCGCACCACACACTCTACCGGGATCATGTCCAGCTTTTTGACGAGTGCTTCGGTAGCAGATAACAAACCTTCAAAATGTGTTGGTACACCCGCAGCTTCCAGTTTTTCCATGATGAACCCGTTGAAACGGTTATTCACCATACCTTTGCGATTCAGCTGTTCTTTCTTTTCGCCATCAAATGCCGAGGTATCATCCCGGAAGACAAGAACAAAACGATCTGGATCGTCAGTGTAGAACACAGATTTGGCTTTGCCTGCGTAAAGTTCTTCGCGCTTTTCCATTATAGTCTCCAAAACAGGGGCCCGCGCTGCGGGCGCCCTTTCTTAATCAGTATAGGTAATCGAACAGCTGTGTGAGCAGATCTTCAGCACGCCTGTCACCGCTGTAGCCTTCGGCCTCTTCAGCGGTAACCTGCACATGGCCATCGCTCTCAACCAGATTAACCGTGTGAGTATGGCGGGCTTTTTCTTTATCACTGAACCAACTGAACCAGCCCGAATCGCGCTCATCGGCGGTGCGACCATCAACAAAGAGCCAGCCTTCACTGCGGTTGAGGTCAACCACTACAACCTCTGACTCGATGAGCGATCGGTTCACCTCGGCCCACGAACGGCCGTAGTCGAGATCCATGCGGATGGATTGCGCCTTATCATTCTCAGTGACAAGCTTCACCAACGGCTTGGTGACCATACCCGAAGCTGCACGGGAGAATGACTTGCTCTCTTCACGGGCTTTCAAGAATTCGCCAAGATCGGCAAGAAGGCGCTTCTGCAGCGCCAACTGTTCCGGTGAAGGTTCTGACACACCACGCCAGGAAATCAGCTCATTGGGCCAAGACGAGCTTTCGTCCGCCGTGTTCTCGGATGTGAGCTTGCGCACTTGGATCTCGGTGGTTTTACGGCGAACACCAGGAGCAATGCGAACCTGCAATACCGCTTTAGGCTCGGCAGTGGTCGCTTCGGCGGGCTCACTGGAAAGCTCAAGAAGCTCACGGGCGCGCATACTAAAGTTGGCCAGCTCACTTTGCATCAGGCCCAGTTGTGGATTGTCGTGGGCGACACCTAGGCTCTGCTCATTCATATAAGCCGTTACTGCAGGCCAGATGCGACCCGGCACATCGTTTACCAGCAGCCAAACTCGGCTATCGAGTTCCTCAACCGCGTAGTTCTCGTCGAGAATTTCTGAGGTCATATCCGGTGGCCGAGGAATATCAGACGGATACATGTTGCTGGCGTCTGCTGAGTTTACCTGGCGAACGGGCATTACCTGAGAAAAGCGGGACGAATCCGCTGTTTCTGGCAGCGCCAAGGCGTCGCCTTCCTTCGCGTTCACATAGCGTTCAGAACGATCTTCGATCAGGCTGCAACCAGACGTCGCGACAGCGAGTAGTAGTCCGGATGCAATAGCCAAGGGTCGGAGTGCAAAAAACTTACGGGTTCCTGAAAGAACCGACATCGGCCTTCTCTCTGTATGGGACTGTTTCAGGGTTGGTGTCAGCAAACTCAGAGTACACCCGAGGCTTTCATAGCTTCTTCAAGCTCGGCGTGGAACTTCTCGCTGAACGGAGTCAGCGGCAGCCGTATACCTTCGCCGATCATACCCATGCGCTGAAGCGCCCATTTAACCGGGATGGGGTTGGCTTCTAGGAACAGCTTGCGGTTCAGGGGCATCAGAAGCTCGTTCAAACGCTCCGTCTCTTCCCGGTTGCCCGCAATGGCTGCCGCGCACATCTCGGCCATGCCTTTGGGCGCTACGTTCGCGGTAACAGACACATTACCCTGAGCGCCCGCAAGAATGAGCTCAGCTGCAGTGGCGTCGTCGCCAGAATAGACAGCCAGCCTGCCGTGCAGCGCATCGATCAGTTCTGCACCGCGGGGGATATTGCCGGTGGCATCTTTGATGGCAACAATGTTTGGAATATCGGCCAGGCGCAGAACGGTTTCGTTGAGCATGTCGCATGCGGTGCGCCCAGGCACGTTATAGAGCATTTGGCTCAGCCCCGGCACCGCTTCTGCGATGGTTTTGTAGTGCTGATACAGGCCTTCCTGAGTCGGCTTGTTGTAATAAGGCACAACCAACAGGCAGGCATCTGCACCAAGCTTGTAGGCTTCGGTGGTCAGCTCGATGGCTTCACGGGTGCTGTTACCGCCACTACCGGCAATAACAGGAACCCGCCCGTTAACACGTTTGATGATATGGCCCATTACCCGGCAGTGCTCTTTCTGATCGAGCGTTGCGGATTCACCGGTGGTTCCTACAGCAACGATACCGTCTGTACCGTTCTGCAGATGAAAATCGACCAACTTGTCCAGATCCTCCCAGTGAATGTCACCGTTTGGATGCATGGGCGTGACCAGTGCGACAAGGCTACCCGTAATCATAAAAGCTCCGTCCGAGTAAATTAGATATGGTAATGTTGGGCACGAACTGACACAAGGAAATTAAATTACCCCTCGTCTGAAGTCGTTAAGGAAGCAGGCCCCTTCACCGGCCAGGCAAAGAATACTGCCTTCAGCATAGTCGCCAACGGAATGGCAAAGAAAACGCCCCACAACCCCCAAATACCGCCAAAGAACAGCACCGAGATAATGATCACAACCGGGTGCAGATTGTTCACTTCGGAGAACAACACGGGGACCAGCACGTTACCGTCCAAGCCCTGAATAGTTCCGTATACCACCATCACCCAGATGAAATGACTGCCCCAACCGAAGGCGAACAGTGCAATCACTGCAACCGGAATAGTAACCACGGCAGCGCCGATGTACGGAATGACAACGCTCAGCCCCACTAAAAGCGAAAGCAGTGCCGCATAAGGTACACCCATAAGCTTGAACCCGATGTAGGTTGCGCCTCCAACTATCATGATTTCTAGGGCTTTTCCCCGCACATAGTTGGCACACTGCAAGTTCACTTCATGCCAGATTTTCAACATCATGGGGCGCTGGGGCGGCAACAACTTTGAGATGGCGCCAAGCAGAACTTCCCGATCCTTCAGAAAAAAGAACACCAGAATCGGCACCAGCACCATGTATATCAGCAACGCGACCAAGTCGGGAATACTGGATATTGAGACGGACACAAGCCACTGGGTCATTTGCCCTACTTCCGTGTTCACCTGGCCGTAAAGGCTGCTAACCGTTTGGGCTGAGATGATGTGCGGGTACTCGTCGGGCAGCAACTCTACATAGGATTGCAGCTCGCCGATGATACGGGGGGCTTCGCCTGCGAGGTTGCTGACCTGAGTCCATATCAGCGGCAACAGGCCAAAGATGAACCCCACCAGCACACCGAGAAATATCAGGAACACGCCAAGTATTGCCAGGCCCTCGGGCACGCCGAGGGTGTTAAGTCGGGTAACCAGGCCCTGCAGAATAAAGGCAACGATGAGGGAGGCAATCGCCGGTGCAAGCATGGCGCCGAACCAGATCACAAAAACTGTGCCTATCACCAGAATCAGGAAAAGAATGACGGCTTCGTCGTCTGAAAAATATTTGTGCGCGAGACCGCGTAAAATTTTGACCATCAAGGACTCCGGAAATTAGCCGCCGCACTCTATCACAAAGCAGTACTGGCCATCAGTTTCTGAGGAATTCACCAAGCGGTGGCGAGACAACGCCAAAAAGGCCGGGATGTCGCGAGCGGAGCCCGCGTCGGTGGCAATCACCTCAAGCTTTTCGCCAGGGGACATGCCATTGAGTTCCAATTTTGTTTTCAGCAGAGGCATTGGGCAACGAAGCCCAGACGTATCCAGTGTACGATCGACCATATAAAAGGTGCACCATCACAAGACATGGAATTCGCAAGCCGGCATTATGCCCCCAGTGATACTGTATTGCATCACAATACCTGTTAATCCGCAGATCAGGATTTTGTATCGGAACGTCAACCAAAATCTGCGGTTACAGGAACGGTTCGAATCAGGAGCACATAGCATTACATGATTAACGTTCTTACGGAGTTTGGCTGTTACCGGAAGCTGTCGATCGCCATGACTTTTGCGTTTGCTCTGGTTTCAAGCCCTGTGTCGACTGCGCAGGAAACCCGGCTGCCAAACATTGGAGGCACCGGGGGCGGCCTTATTTCGGGGCAACAGGAAAGTGATATAGGCCAGCAGGTTATGGTCTCGATCCGGCGATCTGCACCGCGCATAACGGATCCTCTGGTATACGATTATCTCAGCGCCATTATCTACCGACTGGTGCCCTCAGCCCCCCTGGACAATCGCAATCTCACCCTGGCACTGATTGATAGCCCCGCCATCAACGCTTTCGCGGTTCCCGGCGGTATTGTGGGTGTTAACGGGGGCCTGTTTCTTAACGCTGCTACGGAGCAGCAGTTCGCTTCCGTGCTCGCCCACGAGCTTGCCCACCTTAGCCAGCGGCACTTTGCCCGCCGGCTGGAACAACAGGAAACCAGTGCGCCCCTCACCATTGCCGGAATGATTGCTGGCATTGTGCTTTCTGCGGTTACGCAATCCGATATAGGCATAGCCGCCATCGCCGGCACACAGGCCCTAGCAATACAGAATATGCTGGCGTATAGCCGTTCGCACGAGCAGGAAGCCGACCGGGTGGGGCTAGATATTCTGGCGACCGCCGGATTAGATCCCCAGGGCATGCCTGAAATGTTCGAGATTATGATGCGGCAGAACCGGCTACAGGGAAACAACATGCCGGAGTACCTTTCAACGCACCCTCTGACGCAGAACCGGGTTGCCGATACCCGTAACCGTGCGGCGCAGTATCCTGAGAAGACGATTCGAGACGCCCAAGAATACCATCTGATGCGCAGCCGCCTGCAGGTGCACTATGCGGCTTCGCCTGAAATTGCCGTGGACACCTTCGAAAACTATCCGAACAAACCGGATGCCCAAAGCAACGAAGCGATCCGATACGGGCTGGCGGTCGCCTACTTGAGTAACAATCAGTTTGAAAAAGCGGCCGATACTATCAACGAGTTGCTGGCCAGCAACTCAGGGCGGATAACGTTCCAGGTAACACTGGCAGAGATTCGGATTCAGGAGAAAAAACTGGATGAGGCGCGATCGCTGCTAAAAGAGGCTCTTAGCCGAAACCCGGGCAACTACCCTATTACCTCAACCCTTGCAGATGTGGAAATTGCAGCCAGCAATGGCACACAGGCCGCTGAGTACCTCAAACAACTGACCCGCAGAATGCCCCAGCAGGAGTATCTGTGGTTACGTTTGGCAGAAGCCGAAGGCATGGCCAGAAACATCGTGGGTGTTCACCGCGCCAGGGCGGAATACGATGCACTAATGGGAGATTTGGAGTCGGCCCAAAGGCAGCTGAGGCAGGCTCAAGAGAAACTGCCAGCAGGCTCAGCCCAGCGGCAAGTGGTAAGCGAGCGGCTGAGTGAAATCACCAACCGCCTTCAAGCGAGCCGAAACAGCTGATTTCAGGCGTTACCAGCCACCTGAAGGTTCATCCCCGCGGTGAAATCCAGCATGCGCCTTAGAGGCCTTAGCGCGGCCTCTCGCGTTTGTGAATCCACAAACACTTCTTGGTCACCATTCTCTATCACATGAAGCAGGTTTTCTAAGCCGTTCATGGCCATCCACGGACACTGGGCACAACTGCGGCACGTAGCGCCGTTACCGGCTGTGGGTGCTTCAATAAGGGTTTTATTGGGCGCCAGCTGCTGCATTTTATAGAAAATGCCGTTATCCGTAGCGATAATAAACTGCTGGTTCGGCAAGGTTTGCACCGCGTGAATCAGCTGCGATGTTGAGCCAACCACGTCCGCCATTTCAACCACCGCGTCTGGAGATTCTGGGTGCACCAGAACCGCTGCATCTGGGTAAATGGCCTTAAGGTCTTCCAAACCGCGATGCTTAAACTCTTCGTGCACGATGCATGAACCATCCCATAGCAGCATGTCTGCGCCCGTGGTTTTCTGAACGTAATGGCCAAGATGCTTGTCTGGTGCCCAAAGAATTTTCTCTCCACGAGAATCCAGATCTTCTACGATTGCCTGAGCACAGCTAGACGTTACAACCCAGTCTGCACGGGCTTTTACTGCGGCCGACGTATTGGCATAAACCACAACAGTACGATCGCTGTTCTCATCGCAGAAAGCTTGAAACTCATCTGCTGGACACCCGACATCGAGAGAGCAGGTTGCTTCCAACGTGGGCATTAAAACACGCTTTTCAGGATTCAGTATTTTGGCGGTTTCACCCATGAAACGAACGCCGGCCACAACCACGGTCGTGGCGGGATGCTGATTCCCAAAACGGGCCATTTCGAGTGAGTCTGCCACACAGCCACCGCTTTCCTCAGCAAGGCGCTGGATATCTGGATCTGTGTAGTAGTGCGCCACGAGCACGGCGTCTTTTTCCTTGAGGGCAACCTTGATACGAGCTTCAAGCCGCGCCTTCTCATCAGCGCTGAGCGGCTTCGGCTCCGCTGCACGGGCCAAGTGTTCATGAACACGGATTCGGTCTTCAGCTTTAGTCATCTACAGCTACTCTCAGTTACTTTCTGCGCCTGAGTATATCATTACAAACACCCGTAGCACTGTACGGACTATACCGTGTTTCGCAACAGCCACTTTGGCCGCAGCCGTAGGTAAACCAATAAGTAAAAAAAAAGACTGCATCTCTGCAGCCTTTTAAGCTTTAACTTTTTTAAGTTTCAAAATATGGTGGGTCGTGATGGATTCGAACCATCGACCAATTGGTTAAAAGCCAACTGCTCTACCAGCTGAGCTAACGACCCAAAACTTGTGACCAGTGCCTGGAGACCCTGATCGATTCCGTGGCGGCTCAGAAACTGCCCCGGAATATCGATATGGTGGGTCGTGATGGATTCGAACCATCGACCAATTGGTTAAAAGCCAACTGCTCTACCAACTGAGCTAACGACCCAAGCGAGGCGCATATAGTAATGATTTTTCCCCGACGATCAACCCTTTCGCGCCATGTTTTTAAATATTTCTCTAATTACTGGTTCTCAGCCTTGGCTAGAGCCCAGAAATTTTTTGGCCAACCGGGCCGCTTCGCTTTCGGGATAGTCATTAACAACCTGCTCCATTTGGCGACGAGCCTCAGCTTTCTTGTCGAGCCGATCCAGCGTCACCCCCAGCTTGTAGACGGCGTCCGGCGCCTTGCGATGATCCCCATAACGGGTTGCCACAATAGAGAAAGCTTGGCGCGCCTGCTCAAGCTGAGGCTTTACAAGATACACCTCACCTAGCCAGTAATAGGCATTCACCGTTAAGTCCCCTTCTGGGTACTTATCGATAAACTCATAAAGCTGACTGATGGCTTGATCGTATTCTTTCTCGCTATGAATAAGATCCTGAATGGCTTTGTATGCTTTGCGCTCCTCGGCCTCGGGCTGTCGATACTCTCGCACTTCAGCCGTGCTCTTTTTGTTTCCAGCTGCGCCACCTGCAGCCTCGCCAGCCTGAGGCTGGGCCGACACTTTCTGTGAAAGATCGAGAATGCGCTGATCCAGATCTATGTATCTGTCTCTGCCTTGGCTCTGCAGTCGTTTTAAAAGGTGTCGTTGCTCTTCAGATTCACCCTGAAGCCGCCGCACCTCGCCCTGAAGCTGCTGGATCATGTAGAACAGCTCCGACGTGGCCTGACTAGTATTGGCCGTGCGCTCGGCCTCTGAGGCATTGCTCTTGTATGCGGACGTAGATGACTGCGCCAGCGTTATTTCCGCTTGCCCGAGGGCAAGCGGAAAAATCACTGCCGCCATGAGCTGTTTTCTCATGGGTTTAACCTGATGTTGTGTGTGCGTTTACTCGAATACCAGTTCCACACGACGGTTCTGTGCCCATGCGCTCTCTGAAGAGCCCATGACCGCTGGCTTCTCTTCACCATAGCTTACGGTTTCCATTTGGCCCCGTGAAGCACCATTCACAACCAGGAAGCTTTGAACAGCATTGGCACGACGCTCGCCTATGGCCAGGTTATATTCCTTGGAGCCACGCTCATCAGCGTGGCCTTCAAGGCGCACGTTCTGGCCAGGGTTGTTGGACAGATAGCGGGCGTGAGCCATCAGTCCGTCGCGAGCTTCAGGCTTGATTTCGGAGGTGTCAAAATCAAAATAGAATGTGGTGATTTCGCGCAGGGCTTGCTGTTCAGACTGCTGCTGAATCTCCATGCGCTCCTCTTCAGTCATGGAAGACGAAGAAACACCATCCTGATCGCCACCGCCATAAACGGTAGAGCCTTGATCCTGATCGATCGGCGCTACATCGGAGTCGTAGCCGCCTTCTTCCATGTTTTCACCGGTAGTGCTACAACCGGCGAAAAGGCCTGCGGAGAACAAAAGAGCAATTACTTTGGTTTGAGCTGACAACTTCATGGTTCATTCCTTTCCGTTGGTTGACTTAGATTTTTGCCTTATCAGATGAATGCTTTTGCAATCACCCACTACCGAACAATAGGTCCCCAAGCGGGGTCGCGGACGTCACCCTCCGAGGCGGGAAGGCTGTATGCAGCGCCACCGTCGGCGGAGATGACAGTCAGTACGCTTTCACCGCTGTGCTTGGTGGCATATATCAACATGCGGCCGTTCGGCGACACGCTGGGGGACTCATCGGATTCTGTACGAGTAAGAACTGTTTCCTCCTCGCTTTTAAGGTTGGTGCGTGCGATCAAGAACGCCCGATCTCGCTGGTGTACGTAATACACATAATCGCCTGTGTTGTCCGGGCGCGGGCGCGCATTGTAACGACTACCAAACGTGATGCGCCGTGGCTCAGCACCGGGCTTTGCCATGTAATAAATCTGTGGGCCACCAGAGCGGTCTGAGGTAAAGAACACGCCTTCATTGGAACTATCCCAGGCTGCCTCGGTATCAATCGCCCAATGGTCGGTCAGTTTTGTTACTTTCTGAGTCTGAAGATTCATCTGGTAGATCTCAGCGTTACCATCTTTCGATAACGTCATGAGAAGCGACTGGCCGTCTGCCGACCAGGACGGCGCTGAGTTGAGGCCCGGGAAGTCGGCCACTTTTGTGCGCTGCCCAGAACTGAGCTGATGGACAAAGATAACGGGCTTGCCAGTTTCAAACGAAACGTAAGCCAGCTTTTTGCCATCCGGTGACCATGCTGGCGACAGAATAGGCTCTTTGCTTTCAAGACGAACCCTGGCGCGCTTGCCGTCTATATCACTCACCTGCAACCGATAACGGGATGTTCCGTTTGCCCTATCGAGCGTTACGAACGCCAGCTTGGTAGAAAAAGCCCCGGGAACGCCGGTAATAGCCTCATATACTTTATCGCTGACATGGTGGGCCAGTGAGCGCATATTTGAGGCTGGCGCTGCGGCGGTTTCACCAAGGATTCGCTCTTCACGGTTAACATCAAACAACTCATAACGAACCTCCACCCGATCGCCGTTTCGGGTTTGTTCGCCTACCAGCACATATCGCTGGCCAAGCATGCGCCAGTCTCGAAAATATACGTCTGCACGCTTTGATGGCAGGCTCAGCATCTTCTCCGGAGATAGCGGACGAAACTCGCCACTCATAGCCAGGTCGGCCTGAACAATGCTGCTCAGCTTATCCCCTGCTGGCATGCTGCCACTTTCGGAAAACGGCACCACTGATAATGGGATAGCGGAATCGGCTCCTTCGGTAACACGGATCAGTAATTCGGCCTGGGCGCTGGTAGTTAGAAGCATCAGGGCAACCGCCACATAAAACGCCTTTGATAGCCTGAAAAAAACTTTCTGCATCATAGTGTTACCCGCTTCCTTATCTCAATCTGCGAGGATTGAATTCAATGGTAAACTGGCGGAAATAGGTTTCAAACGTGTCCCGCTCAGACGGCACCGGGTACCGGTTTAAAGACTTTACTGCGCCTAGCGCAGAGTTATCAAACGCCGTGTTTCCGCTGCTAGCCAGCAATTTTACGCCAGCCAGCTCACCGGTTGGCAGCAAGGTAATCTGCAACCGAGCGGTCATGTCTTCTGTCGCTGAAGAAGGCGGATACCAAGCCTGACTGAGGCGTTCACGGATCAACGCTTGATATTTTTGGCTCTCAGACAGCATTTGGGCTTCTCGAGCTTTGGCAGCGGCGGCCTGTTTTTTGCGTTGCGCCTCTTCTGCGCTGGCTTTGTTTGCTTGCTCGGCCTGAGCTTTCAGCTGCTGCTCTTGGAGCCTGCGCTCAGCCTCTAGACGCTTACGTTCTGCCTCCTTACGCGCCTGCTCTTCTTTTTTCTTGCGTTCGGCTTCTTCGCGCTCACGCTGTTCTTGCTGGCGCCGCTTTTCCTCTTCGGCCTTGCGCTTGGCTTCTTGCTGCCGCTGCTTTTCAGCTTCTGCCTTCTGGCGCTCCCGCTCTTTCGATTCAGCGTCTGCCTTCTGGCGTACCGCTTCTGCTTCACGTGCCTTTTGAACCTTACGCTCTTCGGCCTTGGCCTGCTCGCGCTCCTGCTCTTGAACTTTTCGCTTGGCGTCTTCGCGTTTTTTCTGCTCCGCAGCCTTGCGCGCCGCTTCTTCTTTTTGGCGTTTTTGCGCGTCCGCCTGCTTCTTTTTCTCCAGCTCCTTTTGCTCCTGCTCTCGGTCCGGTTGCTCTACCGGTTCAACAACCGGACTAGGCTCGGGCTTCTGCTGGGTAATAAGGCGAGCAGACACACTGTTGGGAGGCGGCTCATGAATGGGAGACGACCACGACCAACCCGCAAGGGCAACACCGACGATAAGAAGGTGCAACGCAACCGACAGCGCGACTGGTGACTTCCAAGCCGGCACTCCAGTACTGATAATGTCCCGTTCGTGGCCTATCACAACAATTCCGCCTGCCCTGATCTCACGTTTTGTCCGGGAGCGTATCGGTAATCAGACCAATGCTGGTTGCCCCCGCACCCTGAAGAGCTGCCATCAAACGCACCACCGTGCCGTAATCCACGTTTTCGTCACCGCGCACGAGAATGTCGCTGGATGTCCTTTGAGACAAGATTTTGGCTACCTGCTCACGAACCTCCGCAAGAGACATAGGGTCGCTGCCCTTATCACCAACCTCAACGTAATAGGCGCCGTTGGAATCGACAGACACGACGATGGATTCCACGTTTTTGTCTGCCTGAATCGGGTCAGATGAGGTCTCCGGCAGATCCACTTTCACGCCCTGAATGAGCATAGGCGCCGTGACCATGAAAATAATCAACAGCACCAGCATTACATCGATATACGGAACGACGTTAATTTCTGCCATCGGCTTACGCCGATTTTCGGGCATCATCCCCATGCCTTTCATAGCACTGTACTCCGGCTGTTAAAGGTAAGCGTCATGGCTATCGTCACTACTCTGCACCCTTATCGGCACTGGTATTGGCGCTGTTATTGGCGCTGCTATTAGCGCTGCTATTAGCGCTATGAACCCGACGATGGAGAATGCTGGAAAATTCTTCCGCGAAGGTTTCAAAATTCTTCAAAAGCGCATCCGACTTGGTAGAGAACCGGTTGTAGGCAATAACCGCCGGAATCGCGGCAAACAGGCCCATGGCGGTCGCAATCAGCGCCTCTGAAATGCCTGGTGCCACCGTGGCCAGCGTAGCCTGCTGAACCTGAGCCAAGCCGCGAAACGAATTCATAATGCCCCACACGGTACCGAACAGACCGACATACGGGCTTGTGGAGCCCACCGTGGCAAGGAACGACAGATGGGCTTCAAAGCGCTCCTGTTCACGGGAAAATGCGACTCGCATGGCTCGCTGGGTTCCTTCCATGACAGCATCTGCGTCATGGCTTTGCTGGCGCAGCCGGGAAAACTCTTTAAAGCCGGCACGAAATAACGTTTCCATCCCAGAGAAGGGTGTCGGCTCAGCGCTCACTTCGCGATAGAGCTGCCCCAGATCCATGCCGGACCAAAAGCGCTCTTCAAACGCGAGCTGCGCCTGCCGGGCTTTGCGAAACACCTGAAAGCGCTGAAAAATAAACGCCCAAGACATTATCGATGCGGCGGCAAGTAGCAACATAACCAATTGCACCAACACACCGGCATTTGAAATCAGACTCCATACTGACAGTTCCGAAT
Source organism: Marinobacter sp. LV10R510-11A (assembly GCF_900215155.1). Taxonomy (NCBI): domain Bacteria; kingdom Pseudomonadati; phylum Pseudomonadota; class Gammaproteobacteria; order Pseudomonadales; family Marinobacteraceae; genus Marinobacter; species Marinobacter sp. LV10R510-11A. Next base: position 658,732 of record NZ_LT907980.1, on the reverse strand, counting down.
CCACCGCTTACTCCTGGCCTATTTCGTGTTTTGTTTCAGGGTGCTGCTTGTACTGTTCGAGCAGCGCTCGCATGTTTTCTGGTAAACGCCTTGGACGCCCGCTATCGAGGGCTATACAGGCAACTCGTACATCTGCTTCACATAACTGCTTTTTATCTCGCACCCGGACAACCCGTTGCCGAAACTCCATCCAAACCCGACCAAATGCCACCGGCTCTGCGGTTACGGTGAGCTCGTCATCGAGCACGGCCGGCGCAGCATAGTGAATCGACAGGCGCTGCACGACATAACTTATGTTTTCGGCCATTCCTGCCCGAAGCCCTACCCCGCAACTACGCACCCACTCTGTGCGGGCGCGCTCCATGTAATGCAGATAGCGCGCATGAAAAACAATGCCGCCTGCATCTGTGTCTTCAATGTATACCCGGACTGGCCATGTGAACGTTGCCGGGGCTTGACCGTCACTCAAAGGGGCCTCCTGCAGAATCCGAACTCTCCTTCACAATACCGAAATGCTGATACGCATGAGAGGTCACCATACGACCACGGGGCGTACGCATGATATAGCCCTGTTGAATCAGAAAAGGCTCAATCACATCCTCAATCGTACCCCGCTCTTCACTGATCGCCGCGGCAAGGCTTTCAACGCCTACTGGCCCACCATCAAACTTTTCAATCATCGCTAGCAGCAACCGCCGATCCATATGATCGAAACCTTGCCCATCCACTTTCAGCATGTTCAGTGCTTGGTCTGCAATTGCTGCGTTTATATAGCCATCTGCCCGCACTTCTGCGTAATCCCTCACCCGACGTAACAGCCGGTTCGCTATTCGGGGCGTTCCCCGAGAACGACGCGCTATCTCGTAGGCGCCTTCTTCATCAAGATCAACGCCTGACAAGCGCGCGGAACGCATAATAATGTGCGTAAGATCCGCGGTGTTATAAAACTCCAGGCGCTGCACAATGCCGAAACGATCCCGCAGGGGCGATGTAAGCAGACCAGCCCTGGTGGTTGCGCCTACCAAGGTGAACGGTGGCAGGTCCAGCTTGATCGAGCGTGCTGCTGGCCCCTCGCCGATCATGATATCCAGCTGATAGTCTTCCATCGCCGGATACAATATCTCTTCCACTACAGCACTAAGACGATGAATCTCATCAATAAAGAGGATATCTCCGTCCTCAAGGTTGGTAAGCATTGCTGCCAAATCCCCGGCTTTTTCAAGCACTGGCCCGGAGGTGGTTTTTATGGCCACCCCCATTTCATTGGCAATAATGTTCGCAAGCGTGGTTTTACCCAGCCCTGGCGGCCCAAAAATCAGCACATGATCCAGTGCTTCTCGGCGACCACGAGCCGCAGACATAAAGATGTCCATCTGTTCCCGTACGACGGGCTGCCCCACATACTGCGAAAGCAACGTGGGCCGGATAGCTCGATCCTGCACCTCTTCGTTGTCACCGGTCCGGGCTGAGATCAGTCTGTCGGACTCAATCATTTACTCATCCGCTTATCGGGAATCAATAGACTGCCACTTGAAACCAAAAGTGACCCAATTGTACAAACAGCCCTGTGCGTGTCACGTTACGCTCTCTACAGGTTTGGCGCTATACAGGCGACACATTAACATCACGTCATCAAGCAGGGATCATATTGCGCAGGGCCAGACGAATCAGGGCCTCGCTGGACATGCCCTCTTCCGCAACTCTGGTAATGGCCCGCGCGGCCTCTTGGGGCTTATACCCAAGAGCGATCAGCGCTGCCTCTGCTTCGTCAACGGGCTTGTGTGAGTTAGCTGAAGACTGGGAAGTGTCTGTTGCGGAACCCTCTGTGCGCGTAGACGCAGGTATAAACTGCCCTTCAAGCTGCTTGATACGGTCTGTCATCTCGATTAACAGGCGCTCAGCGGTTTTCTTGCCAACGCCCGGAAGCTTAACCAGTGAGTTGATATCCCGCCCTTCAATACAGTGAATAAACTGCTGTGCATCCAAGCCAGATAAAATGCCGGTGGCCATTTTTGGACCCACGCCGTTAACCTTAATCAGCAACCGGAATAGGTCACGATCGAGCCGTGACGCAAATCCAAAGAGACTTTGGGCGTCTTCGCGGACCGCAAAATGTGTATGAAGGGTAACTTCCTGCCCGGCTTCTGGCAGGTGAAAGAAGGTGGTGTAAGGGATATCAACTTCATAACCCAGGCCGCTGCACTCAACCAGTGCCTGGCCGGGTGACTTTTCGATCAAAATACCTCGGATACGACCTATCAAGGAAAGCCTCCTGCCGCTCCGCAGAGCAGCTTATTGTTGTCGCACGCGCCCACTACGCGCTTTGCCCGCAGCGCCTGCTACTCTCACAATACTTTGATTCATGTGTGCGTGGCACAGGGCGATTGCCAGGGCATCGGCTGCATCTTCTTGGGGTTTGCGGGAGAGTGACAGCAACACCTGAACCATGTGCTGTACTTGGGATTTGTCGGCACCGCCAGTGCCTACCACAGCCTGCTTAACCTGTCGTGCGGAGTACTCATGAACGGCCAGCCCACTAGTGGCGGCGCCCACTATAGCTGCGCCACGGGCCTGCCCAAGCTTGAGTGCGGAATCTGGGTTACGGGCCATGAACACCTGCTCAATGGCAAATTCCTCTGGCCGGTATTCACCGATCAAACTCACCAGGCTCTGAAAAATTATTTTCAGCCGCTCCGGCATGGGCTTCTCACCCATGCGGATACAGCCGCTGTCGATATATTCTATGTGCCGGCCCTCGACGCGGATAATCCCGTAACCGGTGATCCTTGAGCCGGGGTCGACACCCAGAATAGTCGTCACATCAGTGCCTGCTTACGTTTCTTCGGTTTCAGAAGCCTGATCGTCAGCCGCTTTTGCCGGCTTTTTGCGTAGGCGAATGTTCAGCTCACGCAATTGCTTCTCATCCACTTCACCCGGTGCTTGAGTCATCAAGCAGGTTGCACTCTGGGTTTTCGGGAAGGCAATTACGTCACGGATAGAGCTGGATCCGGTGAGCAACATGATCAGACGATCCAAGCCCAAGGCCAAACCGCCATGGGGCGGGCACCCGTACTTGAGGGCATCAAGTAGGAACCCGAACTTAGCGCGGGACTCTTCTTCGCTAATGCCCAGAATGCGGAACACTTCCTGCTGCATCTGACCACTGTGTATACGAATAGAACCGCCACCCAACTCGGTACCGTTCAGAACCATATCGTAGGCACGGGACAAAGCCGTTGCCGGGTTCGCCGCTAATTCTTCCGGGCTGCAACTCGGCGCCGTGAACGGGTGGTGAATAGCCGTAAACCCGCCATCTGGCAACTCTTCGAACATCGGGAAGTCCACAACCCACATGGGTGCCCATGCAGCGGTGAGCATGTCTAAATCATGGCCAACGCGAACCCGCAGCGCGCCCAGAGCTTCATTTACAACCGTGGTTTTGTCGGCGCCAAAGAACACGATGTCGCCGTCCTCAGCTCCCGTGCGCTCGATAATGGCCATGGCAACATCATCACCAAGGAACTTAACGATTGGCGACTGCAGGCCTTCCACGCCCTTGGCCAGATCATTCACCTTGATGTACGCCAAGCCTTTGGCACCGTAGATACCGACAAACTTGGTGTACTCATCAATCTGCTTGCGGCTCAGCTTACCACCTTTGGGTACACGCAGAGCTGCTACACGACCCTGAGGGTCATTTGCCGGGCCCGCAAATACTTTGAAATCGACGCCGGCGACCAGATCACCCACATCTTGAAGCTCCAGCGGAATACGCAAATCTGGCTTATCACTGCCAAATCGATCCATGGCTTCGGAATGAGGCATGCGCGGGAATGCCGGCAGTTCCACTTGCATAACGTCTTTGAACAGAGCACGAATCATGTCCTCGTTCAGGTTCATCAACGTTTCTTCGTCAACGAAGGATGCTTCGATATCCACCTGGGTGAACTCAGGCTGACGATCTGCACGCAGGTCTTCATCTCGGAAGCACTTGGCGATTTGGTAATAGCGATCTACGCCAGACACCATCAACATTTGCTTGAACAGCTGAGGCGACTGCGGAAGCGCGAAAAACGAGCCTTCGTGAGTACGGCTCGGCACCAGATAGTCACGGGCACCTTCGGGCGTGGCACGGGTTAGGATGGGTGTTTCCACATCCATAAAGCCGTTGCTGTCGAGGTAGTTGCGGATGTAGCTGGTTACCCGCGAACGAAAGCGTAGGCGGTTCAGCATCTCTGGGCGACGCAAATCGATGAAGCGATAGCGCAGGCGAACGTCCTCACCTACATCTACATGCTCATCCAGCGGGAACGGAGGCGTGGCTGCGGCGTTCAGAATGGTGACTTCCTTGCCGAGCATTTCAACCTGGCCCGTGGGCATGTTGCTGTTCTCGGTGCCTGCCGGACGACGACGCACTAAGCCTGTGATCTTAACCACATACTCGCTGCGCACTTTTTCGGCAAGTGCAAAGCTTTCGGGGGTATCTGGGTCTACTACAACCTGGGATATGCCATCCCGATCTCGCAGATCCAAGAAGATAACCCCACCATGGTCACGGCGGCGGTGTACCCATCCGCAAAGTGTAACTTCCTGATCGATGTGAGATTCGTTGATCCCACCGCAATAATGACTGCGCATACCGGTTCCCGTTGTATCTGATGTTTACGTAATTGTCTGAAAAGCAGGCGGCTTATTATAAACATAATGGCGGTGAAAATCAGGCTTGTTTACCCCCCCGGGCAAGGGCTGAGGATAATCTGGCTCCGACAACCCATGGTGGTTCCCTCTCAGGGAGCAGACCGCTAGACTACTGCGCTCATGTGTTATTGGAGCCACTACCTTGTCAACCAGAGCCGAGCAGAAACTTCTCACCCGGCGTTCCCTGATGGACTCTGCCCTCGCCCAATTGAGCTCGGACCGCGGGTTTGGGAGCCTGAGCCTGCGGGAAGTGGCACGGGAGGCCGGAATTGCGCCAACGTCGTTCTATCGCCACTTCGCAGATCTTGATGAGTTGGGGCTGGTATTGGTCGATGAAGGCGGCGTGGCTTTGCGACAGCTTATGCGCCAGGCGCGCAAGCGGATTGCCCGGGATGGCAGCGCTATTTCTACCTCTGTAGAAACCTTTATGGAGTATCTTGGCGACAACGCCAACCTGTTCCGGCTAATGCTGCGGGAGCGCACCGGTGGCTCCAAGCCGTTCCGGACTGCCATTAAAGCCGAGATTGATCATTTCGTAGCAGAGCTTGCGGACGATCTGCGGCGTTTGGCGGAAGAACAGCGCAAGCCTCTTTCTGATGCGCGGCTGGTTGCTGAGGCAATGGTTACTCTGGTGTTCAACCAAGGCGCGGATGCGCTGGATGCCACGCCTAAAGAGCGGGAAGAGCTGAAAATAAAGTTGAAAACCGAGCTCAGGATGATTCTGATCGGCTCGCAACGTCTAGCCAAGCATGAGGCAACCCGGTAGCCAGAGACCGCTTAACCTCCTCGAGACGGCTTTTATCATAAGGCACCGGCGGTTGCTTTCCCCACACTGGGCCGGGCCAGGCCGGATCACCTTCAAATCGGACAATATGATGCAAGTGCAGCTGGGGCACCATGTTGCCGAGTGCAGCCACATTCATCTTATCGCCGCCGAATGCTTCCATCATGCCACGACTGAGCGCTGAGGATTCCTGTATCAACAGGTGTTGCTGGGCTGCACTTAACTCGTAAATTTCGCGAATGCCGGCAAGAGCCGGCACCAGCAATACCCAGGGCCAGGTTTGGTCATTCATCAACCGGATTTCACATAAACCGCTATGACCGAGGCTGATGGTATCTGCCGCCAGCCGTTCGTGAAGTCGGTAATTCTGATCTTGGCTCTGAGTCATCGTTATACCCTCACAAATGAAACTGGTTACGGCCACGACCAATGGCGTAATAGATCAGGCCGTGACGCTCCAGCATTTCCGGCTCGTAAAGGTTACGGCCATCAAACACAACCGGCTCACGCAACGCCGAGGCAATCGTTGCAAAATCCGGTGAACGGAACTCTTTCCACTCGGTACAGATGGTCAACACATCGGCACCCCGCAAAGCCTGCTCCTTTGTTCCGCACAGTGATAAGCCTTCATGGTCACCATAAATACGCTGGGTTTCTTCCATCGCCTCTGGATCAAACGCCTGCACTTTAGCGCCAGCTTTCCAGAGATTTTCCATCAGAGTACGAGCTGAGGCTTCGCGCATGTCGTCTGTGTTTGGCTTGAACGCCAACCCCCAAATCGCCACCACTTTACCCTTCAGCTCACCACCGAAATAGTGGCTGATCTTGTCGAAAAGCACGTGCTTCTGAGCGTAGTTAACTGCCTCTACGGCATTGAGCAAACGCGCGTCATAGCCGCAGTCGCTCGCCGTGCGCGCCAACGCTTGCACATCTTTGGGGAAGCACGAACCACCGTAGCCGCAACCAGGATAAATAAAGTGATAACCGATGCGCGGGTCGGAGCCTATGCCGCGACGAACCGCTTCGATATCCGCACCCAAGCGCTCTGCCAGGTTCGCAATTTCGTTCATGAAGCTGATCTTGGTGGCCAATAAAGAGTTGGCTGCGTACTTGGTTAGCTCCGCAGACCGGATATCCATGAAAATCATGCGGTCATGACTGCGGTTAAACGGGTAGTACACTTCGCGCAGTACATCTGAAGCTCTAGCGCTATCCGTGCCAATAATGATGCGGTCCGGCTTCATGAAATCGTTGATCGCCGCGCCTTCTTTCAGGAATTCCGGGTTGGAAACCACATCAAATTCAAGCTCCAGGCCACGATGATCAAGCTGCGCACGAACCGCAGCCTTTACTTTATCGCCAGTGCCGACTGGCACGGTGGACTTGTCTACAATCACCTTGTAGTCGTCCATGTACTGCCCGATAGACTTGGCTACCGCCGTTACATACTGCAGATCTGCCGAACCGTCTTCGTCCGGTGGCGTACCAACCGCGATAAACTGAAGCGTGCCGTGCTGAACGGCTTCCTCTGCATCGGTTGTGAACGCAAGGCGCCCTGCTTCCACTGTGTGCTTTACAATATTTTCGAGCCCAGGCTCAAAAATGGGGATCTGGCCGTTCTTCAGCTTGTCGATCTTTGCTTGATCAACATCCATGCAGAGTACGTTATGGCCAACATCGGCCAAGCAGGCTCCAGTCACAAGCCCTACATAACCGGTACCAAAAATCGTAATGTTCATCCGTTAAATCCCGACATTTTAAATGTTAAAAACAGGTTCTTACTGGCTAGCCGCAGCTTTCTTCTTCTGCCAGATTGCTTCCCAGGCCAGAGCAGTGCCAACAATCGTTTCCAGATCATCATAGGCAGGCTTCCAGCCCAGGGTTTTTTTGATCAATGAATTGTCTGCCATCAGTGCGTCTGGGTCACCAGCTCGACGGCCCGCTTTCTCTACGGGGAAATCGACACCAGATTGTCTGTGCACCACATCAATAACTTCTTGCACCGTGAACCCGCGGCCATAACCGCAGTTCATCACTTTTGACTCCCCGCCCCCGGCCATATAATCCAGAGCCATAACATGGGCACTGGCGAGATCTTCTACGTGAATATAATCACGCACACAGGTGCCATCACGGGTGTCGTAATCGGTGCCAAATACGCTCATTCCTTCGCGCTGACCGGTTACACACTCACAGGCAACCTTAATCAAATGAGTCGCTTCCGGCGTTGCCTGGCCGAGCAGCCCATCAGGATTGGCGCCTGCCACGTTAAAGTAGCGCAACACCACGTAATTCAGACTGGAAGCGGCTGCAAGATCGATAATCATCCGCTCGCTCATCATCTTGGATGCGCCGTAAGGATTGATCGGGGCAAGCGGGAGATCTTCCGTAAGAACCGTCTGCTCGGGCATGCCATAAACTGCAGCGGTTGAAGAAAACACCATATACGGCGCTTTGTGCTTATCGACGGCTTTGAGCAGGTTCAGGGTATTGCGAGTGTTATTGCTGTAATACTTGAGCGGGTTGGTAACGGACTCCGGAACCACAATATTGGCTGCAAAATGCAGAACCGCTTCAAACTCGTGCTCTGAAAAGACCTGATCGATCTCGGCCTCATTCGCCAGATCACCCACCACCAACTCACCGGCGGTAACGGCCCAGCGGTAACCCGTCGAAAGATTATCAAAAACAACGATGTCGTGACCGGCTTCTGCCAGTTGTCGCACCACATGGCTGCCAATGTATCCGGCCCCGCCGGTTACCAATACTTTCATTCAGACTTACTCCTTCCATGAATCCTGTTTGCGCCGCTGCCGGATTTCGGCCCGCCGGCGGCTGAAAAAGTCACTGATCATCCGGCTGCAATCATCCACCAGAATGCCACCCACCGCCTCTACTTGCCAGTTCAGGTTGGGTTCATCCAGAGTTCGGCGTGCAGATTCTATCGCACCCGCTTTGGGTTCGCAGGCGCCGTAAACAAGCCGGCTAATGCGGCCATGAACAATGGCACCCACACACATGGTGCAGGGTTCCAACGTAACGTAGAGGGTTGCTCCGGTCAGCCGGTAATTCTCAGCTCTCGCTGCCGCATCACGCAATGCACATATCTCAGCGTGAGCAGTAGGATCACACCCGGTAATAGGTGTGTTATACCCAGCGCCCAGCTCTTCACCATTGCGAACAATAACCGCACCTACAGGAACTTCACCTAATAAAGCGCCCTTGGCCGCCAACTCCAGCGCACGCGCCATCCAGTATTCGTCGTTTTTCTCTGATTCGGGCATGGCGGCGGCTCTGCTAGCAGATTTCACGTGCGGATAGCCTATGCGCGAGGCTATATAAGCGCCACGAAAATACCATTATTTACAGTTATTACCAAGCAATCTGGCATTAGCGCACGTGCACGACAACATGGTGCTCCCGCTGGTCGTCCATCAAGGGCACTATATGTTGCAAACCCCCTGCCCGATCTTCACTTATCGTCGTGACCCGAGCACCATCGAGCATCACCTGACCTGCCTGCTCCGATTGTTCGCCGTTGCATTTAACGGTGATGTGGTAAAGCGTTTCGCGATAGCGGTAATGGATGGTGTATTCATCCCAATGTTCCGGCACACACGGCGTAATAATCAGATGATCCTTTTCCAGTTTCAGGCCTAGAAGGCTTTCCACGGCCAGCCGATACATCCAACCCGCAGCTCCCGTGTACCAGGTCCAGCCGCCTCGGCCTGTATGCGGCGGTGCGCCATAAACGTCAGCACACATAACGTAGGGTTCGACCTTGTAGAGCTCCATCGCATCCGGCTCACTGCTGTGATTGACAGGGTTGAGCATATCGAAAAGTTCCCAAGCGCGCTCTCGGTCGCCCAGCTCGGAAAATGCCATCGTGGCCCAGATTGCAGCATGGGTATACTGGCCGCCGTTTTCGCGAACGCCCGGAACGTAGCCCTTGATATAACCCGGCTCAAGGACGGATTTATCGAAGGGTGGATCGAGCAACTGGATCAACTGAGCATCTCGGCGCACCAGTCGCTGGTCTACTGATGCCATCGCTTGACGGGCACGCTTGGGATCGCCTCCGCCCGACAGAACTGCCCAGCTCTGGCTAATCGAATCAATCTGACATTCGTCGTTTTCGGATGACCCCAAAGGCGTGCCATCATCAAACCACGCGCGCTTATACCAGTCGCCGTCCCAGGCATGGGCTTCAATATTTCCTACGAGCCGTTCGGCCTGCCCGCTGCACAATTCGGCGAAGCCTGTGTCGCCCCGTTCATGTGCCAAACGGGCAAACTGCTGCAAATTCTCATACAGAAACCAGGCCAGCCAAACACTTTCACCCTTACCGTGCCGACCAACAAGGTTCATGCCGTCGTTCCAGTCGCCACAACCCATTAGTGGTAACTGATGCACACCAAAACGCAGCCCGTGCTTGATAGCTCGCACGCAATGCTCATATAAGCTTGCCGACTCCGCAGAACGCTGGGGCTGGTCGTAATAAGCCTCTTCATCCGGATACAACTCACGCCCTTCCAGGAAGTGCACCTGCTCCTCGAGAACGTCAGTGTCGCCGGTGGCCAATACATAACGACACGTGGCATAGGGCAGCCACAAATAATCATCAGAAAAATGGGTGCGCACGCCTTGTCCTCTGGGAGGATGCCACCAGTGCTGTACGTCGCCCTGAGTAAACTGGCGCCCTGCGCATCTAAGCAGCTGCTCACGAGCAAGCAAAGGCGTGGCATGAATCAGTGCCAGGGTGTCTTGCAGCTGATCACGGAAACCGAAGGCGCCACCAGATTGATAATAGCCACTGCGGCCCCAAAGCCTGCATGACAGGGTCTGGTAAAGTAACCAGCCGTTTACGAACACATCCATCGCTGGGTTCGGAGTCTCCACCTGCACTGCACCCAAAGTATGGCTCCAGTATTCCGAGACCGACTCCAGGGCCTCCCGGGCGCCCGCTGGTCCGCTAAAGCGCTGAATGAAGTGCTGCGCCTCATCGGTGTTGCTAGCTGCACCGAATACAAACACAATTTCGCGCTCTTGGTCTTCAGCCAATTCGATCTGTGTCTGCAACGCGGCGCAGGGATCCAGCCCCGCACCAACCCTGCCTGACAAATGCGTACGGTGCAGCGCCGCGGGACTCGTCAGCGAACCGTTGCGGCCGATAAACTCACTGCGGTTACCCGTTAATGTCTGCACGCGCTCGCCTATACCATCATGGTTTACGTGGGCGAAGACGACTCGATTGGCACATTCACGGCCATAGGCGTTGCGTGCAAAAAGCGCACCGCTGTGTGGATCCTTCTCGGTTACTATGTGCATCAAATTGGCGTGACGCCATTCACCAAGCACCAGTTCCCAATAGCCAGTAAGCGATATGCGCCTTGGTCGACTGGAATGGTTGCGTAGTTTGACGACCACAAGCTTCACCGGTGCATCCATGGCGACGTAAGTCGCCAACTCCGAGTAGATACCGGCTTCGTCGTGCTCAAATACGCTATAACCAAACCCATGCCGGCACACGTAGCCTGAAGCACTCTGGCTGTGAGTTGGAGCGGGCATTGGCGTCGGCGACCAGAAAGCACCCGTGTCCTCATCACGGATATACAGCGCCTCGCCGCTGCTGTCGCTCAACGGATCATTGTGCCAGGTGGTAAGGCGGAATTCGTGGGCGTTCTCAACCCACGTATAGACACCCCCACTCTCACTGACGACCGTACCTATGTAAGGGCTGGCAATAACGTTAACCCATGGCGCCGGTGTGGTCTGCCCCGGCTCAAGGGTAATAACGTATTCGCGCCCGTCCGGCGTGAACCCACCCAAACCATTACAAAAAATGCGCTCGTGAGCCGGCAGGGCTTGAGCGCGTTCGGTTTCTGGCTCAACAACGGTTTGCGCAAAAGGTAGCGGACGATCCGGAACACGCTCCACCAACGCACGGCGCCCAACTTGTTCAGCCAAAGTTTCGGCGGTATCGGTTATTACGACGCGAGCAACCGTCATGAACAGCACTCTATCCTCTTCGGAAAGCTCATCGGCGCGCCGCACAAACACACCGCCCGGTTTGTCGATGATTTCCGCTTCCGGCCCGGTATTGATCAAACCAATGATCCGATCCTGCAGATCCGCCCGATAGCCCGAAAAATCTTCGTTCAGAATCACCAAATCCACACTCAAGCCCTTCATCCGCCAATAGGCATGGGCTTGCAGCATCTGTTTCACCAAATCAATGCGGTTCAGGTTGCCAATTCGCAGAAGAACGATCGGCAAGTCGCCGGAAATGGCGAAACGCCACAGCCCGGACTGCCCCGACTGATTGCGAGCAATCATGCTAGGCGCGGCGCGGCGCAGGGCATGAGCGTATATTACGGAACTGGCCAAACGAGCATAAACCTGCGCATCGGCTTCCGTCGTGTTGATAAGGCGCAGCACCTCCTGACTTTGGCACCAGGCCATTTCAAAGGCGCGGTCAATGAAATGCCTGTCGCAGTATTTCTCAAGCAGCGCCAGGGCCGCTTCTCGCGTGTCCGCGACACCGGAGATGAGCTGCACAGAGGCCGACTCGTCAGGCTCTAGAGTGAGTGTACTGCGGATTGCCACTATCGGATCGAGCACAGGCCCCGCCGAGTTCGACAAGCGGTGCGCACCCTCATTAATCAGGCCTTTTGAGCTGCGAGGCAATTTATCAATGTGATCCAGTACTGTTGGATTGGCAGCCGTACGACCCCGCCCAATGAACCGGCTGCGGTCGGTCTCGTACGACGGTTGATCAATATTCGCGTCAGGTGCCGCCAGCAAATGAAACATCCAGGGTACCTGCTCACCCGGTGTTCGTGGCCTCCGTGTACAGAGAATTGCTTGCTGTTTAGGCAGAATTTCAGTCTGAACGAACAAATTGCTGAAAGCTCGATGGGCCAAGTCAGCATTCAAAGGTGCCAGCACCACCTCTGCGTAACTTGTTACCTCGATGTGGCGAATCTTGGAAGACTGATTAGTGAGTGTCACCCGGCGGATCTCAACATCATCTTCCGGCGATACGCTGATTTCGGTATGCGAATCAATAGCTTCATCTCGGCGGCGGTATTCAGCGCGCGCCTTAACAAATATCGCCTCATAATGCTCTGGCTTGCGCAGTGTTGGCTGATACGCCGTTGACCAATAACGTCCTGTGTCGCGATCGCGCAAATAGATGAAAGCGCCCCAGTTGTCGGCCGTGGCATCCTCACGCCAACGGGTGACCGCCAGATCCTGCCAGCGGCTGTACCCACCACCAGTATGGGTCGCCATGACATGATACCTGCCATTGGATAGCAAATGTACTTCAGGCAGCGGTGTGTTTAGGTCGGTAAAAACACGCATTATCGCGTCGGCTTCGGCTGAGGGAGGACGAGCAGCCGCACTGACTTCCGACGAATGTGGATACAAGGTGGCGCCTTGCTTCGGCACCCGCTCATGTAGCAACAACTGTGTCGCCCGAACTAAGGGGTCGGACATGAAACGGCGCTGCATAGGCTGATCGAGCAATAGATGTTCGAAAGCGAGCAAGCTCATACCCTGATGGTGTGCCATGAAAGTGCGCACGACGGCATGCTGCTTGCCCTGCGGCACCCGTGAAGGGGTGTAATCAATCGCTTCGTAGAACCCGTAGTTGCCCAGAAAACCGTTTTCCGCCAATACCTGCAGGTTTCGACAGGCTTCCAGCGGCATCACCATCAGTGCCAAGGCGCTGGCGTAAGGCGCAATAACCAGATCGTCCCCCAGCCCGCGTTTGAGGCCTAACCCGGGCACGCCGAACGCTCGGTACTGATACACTTGGTGCATGTCCGAGGCGTTATAACAGGACTCGGATATACCCCAAGGCACCGCACGCTGTCGGCCATATTCGATCTGGCGCGAGACCACAGACTTACAGGTCTGATCCAACAAGGTGTTCTCATAGCTCGGCATGATCAACTGCGGCATGAGGTACTCAAACATCGAGCCGCTCCAAGAAATCAGGCTCACGTCGCCGCCATGACTGGTCAACAATCGACCAAGTGCGAACCAGTGCTTCTGTGGCACCTGTCCTTGCGCGATAAGAAGGAAACTGGCCTGACGCGCCTCGGATGCCAGCAGGTCGTAGCACGAAGGATCCCGACGCCGCTCACCCACATCGTAGCCAATCGTCAACAAGCTGCGCGCGGTATCGTATAGGAATTCGAAATCCATCACAGCCAGTTCCCGGCATCGACCTACAAGACTATCGATACGCCTGAGCCGCTCAATCGCGCTCTTGTAGCCTGGGCCGCCAGCCCCGGCCAGAGTTAACAGTGTCGGCATGGTATCGAAATACCCGGGTTCCGGCGCTAACTCGCGAAGATCGTCTCGCAACGCTAGGGATTGTTGATCGAAAGCTCGTGCCCAGTAATAGAGTTCGGAACGGGTATTGGTATCTATGGGCAACCAAGCAACCAGGCCCCCAATACGATGAAGCTCACTTAGGGCGCTGTCAGTGGCGATCAACGTTTGTGGTGGCCCATAAATAATCAGCACGCGGAGGGTGTCGTCAAGAAGGCTAATTTTGTCCGAAAGCTCTTGGGCGAGTGTCGCAGATACATATTTTGTAAACACATGCAGGGTGTCCTGCAACCCTTGAAACGCATTTTCCGACAGTATTGGCGCATCTTTTAGCTCGGCCAGCCCCGCCTGTAATGTCAGCAGGCTACCGGCGAGGTTGCCGCTGTCCACTGAAGAAACATAATTTGGGCGCAGCGGTTGTAGGGTGCGGGTGTCATACCAGTTATAGAAGTGGCCACGGAAGCGCTCCAGCTTTTCCATCGTCAGCAGCGTGTTCTCGATCCGGCTCAGGGCTTCACCGGCGTGAATGTATCCAAAATCGTACGCTGCCAGATCAGCAAGCAGCGCCATACCTATGTTGGTGGGCGAAGTACGGGATGCGATGACTGGCACCGGGTATTCTTGAAAGTTATCGGGAGGCAGCCAGTTATCCAACGGAGATACAAAGTCCGTGAAAAAGCGCCATGTGCGGCGAGCCGACATGCGCAGGAAGGCCCGCTGGTCGGCCGTCAACTTCGAATCCGGTGTCTGTAAGGGTGTACTGATCCACCAACCGATGATGGGCGACAACAGCCACACCAAAAGGGTGGGCGTCCAGTATATCCACTCAGCCGAACGGGTCTGCCACAATGCAATCGCCAAGAGCACCGACACAGTCGGCGCGCCCCACATCTCCCTGAAAAAATCGACCGGTGTTTTTCGAGCGTTGCGAACGCCGTAAGATCTAAGCTGCCAAAGCAGCAAGCCGCGCTGAGTAAACAGCATGCGTATACCTGAGCGCAGAATCGCATCAAGAGAAACCAACGCTTCGTAGGGCAGAAAAACCCACGCGAGCATGGTCACAAAGAGCGGGCGAAGCACAGATTGACTGGCCAGAATCAGATGCAGCCGCCAGTTTCGTTCTTCAGGCTTACGGATGAATTCAATCAGAATTCCGAATAGCGCTGGCACAAACACAATGCTGGCGACCAGCAATAGCCAAAACCACGCAGGCCCCGGCCCTAGAAGCCAGCCAGCCACCAGCAAAAAAAGCAGCGCCGGGGACACGAGGCTGCGGCGTAGATTGTCGGCGATTTTCCATCTAGACAAGGCGGAAAGCGGGTTTGGCTGCCGTGTTTTTCCCGGCCCGGGTACGCTCGACCGCAACCAACCGGCAAGCTGCCAGTCGCCGCGTATCCACCGGTGCCTCCGGCTGGTTTCCTGGGTGTAACTGGCCGGATGCTCTTCAATGAGGTCAACATCTGTCACCAGTGCCGAACGCGCATAGCCACCCTCCAGCAGGTCATGACTTAGAATGAGGTTGTTCGGAAACCGACCATCAACGGCCTGGCGAAACGCATCTACATCGTAGATACCCTTGCCGATGAACGATCCCTCTCCGAAGATGTCCTGATAAACATCCGATATTTCACGGGTATACGGATCTATGCCCGCTTCGCCCGCGAACAATTTTGTGAACCTTGATTGACCTGCACTGGTGAGACTAATCGAAGCACGCGGCTGCAAGATCGCGTAACCCGCGACGACGCGCCCCTTGCTTGCATCGTAGACCGGCCGATTGAGCGGATGAGCCATATTACCGACCAGTGCGCGTGCTGAATCCCGTGGCAGTTGGGTGTCAGTATCCAGCGTAATGACATACTTGATCGACTCGAGGATAGATGGATCACCGATTCTTTCCGAAAATGCCGTTTGCCCCTCGCCCCTCAGCAGAGCATTAAACTGCTCCAGTTTGCCGCGCTTACGCTCATACCCCATCCATACCCGCTCGACTGGGTTCCAAACCCGAGGCCGATGAAACAAATAGAAGATGCAAGGGCGATCGTCGCTGTAGGTCGCGTTGAGCACATCAATCGCTACACGCGCGTATTCAAGCAGCGGCTCATCCTCGGGCAGAGAACATTGCGATGCATCATGGCAATCCGTCAAAAGGGCAAAAAACAGATTGCGATCACGGTTGCCGAGATAGCGAATTTCCAGTGCTTCAAGCAGATCATCCACGTCCTGCGTCCGGCAGAGCAATGTAGGAACGACCACCATAGTGCGTTCGCTATCTGGTATACCCTTCGAAAAATCCAGGCGCGGTAACCCGCCCGGCGGCAGGAACGTGGTTACAACGCGGTTTACCAAAGAAACCGCCAGCCCTGAGGCGCCAATAAAACCGGTTATAGCGAATAACCAATAGCGCCAGTCTCCCGGTACAAATCCACCAAACGGAAACTGCACCAGTGTTGCAGTTAGAGAGGTAAGTAACAGAATCGGGGTAAGATACAAAAACAGGCGATGAGGCCCGCCCATCCGGCTGGCTCGCGTCTTCCACGACAAACAACAGCCAACGGCCTGCTCTAAGCTTGGGCGACCTTGATCAATGAGGTAGCAGCCCACATGTGCACTTCGATCATGGGGGCCAAGTCGCTTTGCCGCTCCCTGAGCGAGATCAATGGCTTCGCGTGTTACCTCCCACTCGCGATGGGGGCTATCTCTAGCGATATCCTCAACAACATGCCGATAACGATCCCGGGTAGCAAAATCCTGACCTGCGTGTGTCCCTGCCGGATCTTTTTTCAATATTTTTTCGACGACACTGAGCGTCTCAACGAAATGCTTCCAATCCGTTGCGCCGATGAAACGCAGACTGCCAATGCTGTTGGCAATGGACACCTGATTAGCAGCAGCTGTTCGGCTGGCGGCCTGAGACAATTGGCTTGCGGTCACGCCCTGCTCATGCAGCTTTTGTTCAACCCACGCCTGCACAAAAGCAAGCGCTGGCCCCTGCAGTTGCAGTCTGGCGTAGAATTCCTCTACAAAGGGGGCCGTCAACGGTACGTCAGCTTGGGCAAACTCGGCTAACAAATGAACAAGGCGGCCGGGCTCCTTTTCGGCCGTTGTAAGCATGCGATCCGCCCAAGTGATGGCCGCATCGAGATCTTCTCGCCGGCTTGCTATTCGCACCGCCACTCGACGAAGGTTTTCCAGTAACGCGAGCCGCAGCATAATCGGAAACGCCCACAGCTCGCCAAGTTGGAGCGGTTCAGCGGTCTGGTAGGCAGCGACGAATTGGGTGGTGTTGTCGATATCGACGCGACCGTCCATGTGCGAAATCAGTTCTAGGCCCAGATCGTAGATGCGCGGAAAACCGGCAGACAGCCCCCCCCGCCAGCCGCGGTAGCTGTCGACTGTAGCCACGGGGGAGATGTCGTCGCGCCAGATTGATCTGCTGTTCGATGAGATAAAAATTATCGAGCAACCAAGCTTCCGACGGAACGATCCTTTGGCCAGGCATGACGGCAGCGGTTACTACGTCGTAAGCCGCCAGCAGCACACGCGCATTGTCTGCTAGTCGTGGCAGCAGCCTGTCCGGCCCCGGATGCGCATCGATTCCGTGCTGGGCAACCAGCGTAACCGCGTGGCGCTTCAGTTGTTCGATACTAAATAGTTCCGCACGTAACAACTCCGTATCCCGGTCATCGAACGGAAGGTTCTGCGTGCGTGCGGTAAACCCAAAATCTATCTTGCCTATGAGATTCTCCTAGTGGCGACCCGCCTAAACTATCGTATATTCATACTCAATTAGCGCCCTCCACGTATGCCGCATCACATTTCTTCATGAACTTGACCATAGGCCAGCATCGCGAATAAACCTGTCCCGCCGAGAATATTGCCAAGGAGTACCGGAGAAATATGGTAGATCAAGGCGGTGAAGATATTCATGTCGCCATTGAGCACCAGAGTAAAAATTTCATTTGACCCGGCAATCACGTGGGTAAAGCCACCCGCCGCGATCAGCCATGTAAACATGATGATAACCAACACTTGGGATCCCTTCGCCGAAGGCAGCATCCACACCATTGCCGCTATGAAAAATCCTGCTGGAATCCCCCGTAAAAATGTCTCAGTGGGAGTCAACGTTGCCAAGTGGTGCGAGATCTCCAGAATCGCCGAGAGGGTGTCTGCGGTAAAAATGCCTCCGTGAACGCCGATGGTGGCGGTTAAAAACGTGCCACACAAATTGGCCGTAAGCACAATTCCCCAAAGGCGCGCGGTGCAATAAAACCGGTTACGCGTAGGCTCGGCAAGAACCGGCAGCACCACCGTGATGGTATTTTCAGTGAACAGTTGAAGCCGACACAGGATCACCAGAACAAACCCGAACGTGTAGCCCAGGCTTTCAATCAACGTTAAGTAGGGGTGATCTGCGCCTAGATTGGAGCGGATAATCCCTTCAACGAGAACCGAGGTCGAAATCCCGACTCCCGCTGCCACACCTGACCACCAGAGTGAAATTTTCGGGCGTTGTAGCTCGTCTTCGCCCTCGCGCAGGACAATAGAATAGAGAGTCAACGGCGATAGATTGCCATGCTCGGATACGGTATCACGCTCTTTCGGAGTCAGTGATTTCTCGCTAGACGTGGGTGTCTGTTCCCGGGATTCACGATCCTGAGCCTTGGCACGAGCCTCTTGATCGTCCGCAGATTTCTTGGCTTTCTTTTCGGAGGAGATATTACGATCGGTTTCCCCATCACCCATCTAAGTGTCCTTTAGCCATCCCGAAAACGATTATGTTGCTGCAACGTTGAGCTTTTGGAAAGCTGCCTTCGATAATTATAATAGCTTAGATCCCGTATTCGGCTACTCCCACTCGATGGTCGCAGGCGGCTTAGAGGACACGTCATAGGTTACGCGGGAGATACCGCTAATCTCATTGATGATGCGGTTAGAAACCGTTTCAAGCAGATCGTATGGAAGGTGCGCCCAGCGAGCTGTCATGAAATCGATGGTTTCAACGGCACGAAGGGCGACAACCCACTCGTAACGGCGGGCATCACCGACAACACCTACAGATTTCACGGGCAGGAATACTGCAAACGCTTGGCTGGTTTTGTGGTAAAAGTCAGCGCGGTGTAACTCTTCCAAGAAGATAGCATCGGCGCGACGCAGAATGTCTGCGTACTCTTTCTTTACTTCACCCAGAATACGCACGCCCAAGCCCGGCCCCGGGAACGGGTGGCGGTAAACCATGTCGTAAGGCAGGCCAAGTTCTAAGCCAATACGGCGAACCTCGTCTTTAAACAGTTCACGCAGAGGCTCTACCAACTTCAGTTTCATGGTTTCTGGCAGGCCACCCACGTTGTGGTGGGATTTGATCACGTGAGACTTACCAGTCTTGGAAGCCGCCGATTCGATCACATCCGGATAAATAGTACCCTGGGCCAGCCAGTTCACATTCTGAATACGGGTGGCTTCTTCGTCGAACACATCAATAAACGTGTTGCCAATAACCTTGCGCTTTTGCTCCGGGTCGCTAACGCCTTTAAGGTTAGTAAGGAAGCGTTCTTCGGCATCGGCACGAATCACTTTTACGCCCATGCTGCTGCCGAACATGTCCATCACCTGGTCGCCTTCGTTCAGACGCAACAAGCCATTATCTACGAACACGCAGGTAAGCTGGTCACCAATGGCCTTGTGCAAAAGCGCTGCCGTGACGGATGAATCGACGCCACCAGACAAGCCCAGTAGAACCTTATCGCTCCCTACCTTCTCACGAATTTTCCGTACCGCGTCATCGACAATTTTGGCCGGTGTCCACAGTGCTTCGCAACCACAGATCGACAGAACAAAGTGTTCTAGAATGCGCTTACCTTGCAGCGTATGGGTCACTTCTGGGTGAAACTGCAGGCCATAAAGGTTGCGAGACAAATCCTGCATTGCCGCGATGGGCGCACTTTCGGTGGATGCCAGCAGCTCGAAGCCCTCCGGCATGGCAACAACTTTATCACCGTGGCTCATCCAGACGTCGAGAAGAGATTCGCCCGTCGCAGTAAGGTGATCGGTGATGTCTTGGAGCAGCGGGCCTTTGGCGCGCACCTTCACCTGAGCATAACCGAATTCCCGCTTCTCAGAGCTGGCTACCCGACCACCCAGTTGCTCGGCCATGGCTTGCATGCCGTAACAGATCCCCAGCACCGGAATACCAAGCTCGAACAACCCTTCTGGCGCGCGCGGACCACCCAGCTCTGTGACGGATTCTGGGCCACCCGCCAGCAGAATGCCTTTGGGGTTGAACGCCTGCAGCTCTTCATCCGTGATGTCGAACGCACGAACTTCACAGTACACGCCAATGTCACGCACACGACGTGCAATCAGCTGAGTGTATTGAGAACCAAAATCTAAAATCAGAATACGGTGATCGTGAATATTGTGAGCCATGGAATCCTCGGGAAAAAATTAAGCTGTCTGTTCTCAACTTACGCGATAGTTCGGGGCTTCTTTAGTGATGGTTACATCGTGCACATGGCTTTCACGCATGCCAGCACCGGTAATGCGCACAAACTGGGGCTTAGTGCGCATGTCTGTCATGGTTGCGCTACCTGTGTAGCCCATGGACGCACGCAGGCCACCTATCAGCTGGTGGATAATATTACGCATTGGCCCTTTGCAAGCAACGCGACCTTCAATGCCTTCTGGCACCAGTTTCTCAATACCCTTGCTGGCGTCCTGGAAGTAGCGGTCGCTTGACCCCTGCCCCATGGCGCCCAGTGAACCCATACCACGGTAAGCTTTATAGCTACGACCCTGATAAAGTTCGATTTCGCCGGGCGCTTCATCTGTGCCCGCCAACAGACTGCCGATCATCACACAGTGGGCGCCAGCAACGATGGCCTTGGCAATATCACCGGAGAAGCGCACGCCGCCATCCGCAATCAATGGAATATCACGGCCTTTCAGCGCTTCCGCAACGTTGGACACAGCCGACACTTGCGGCACGCCCACGCCAGCCACAATGCGGGTAGTGCAGATAGAGCCGGGGCCGATACCCACTTTTACCGCATCCACGCCGGCATCGGCCAACGCAATAGCCGCTTCACTGGTGGCAATATTCCCGCCTATCACCTGCAAATCCGGGTAATTCTTCTTGATCCACTTAACACGCTCAATCACACCGCGAGAATGGCCGTGGGCGGTATCCACTACAATCACATCCACCCCAGCATCGGCTAGCGCAATGATACGGGCTTCGGAATCGCCGCCGGTGCCAACCGCAGCGCCCACGCGCAGGCGACCCTGGTTGTCTTTGCATGCTAACGGGTAGTCTTTGGCTTTTTGGATGTCTTTAGCGGTAACCAGCCCCCGAAGCTGGAAGTCGTCATTCACCACCAGTACTTTTTCGATGCGGTGACGGTGCAGCAACTCCTTCACTGACTCCAGGTCGGCGCCTTCCTTAACGGTAACCAGTTTTTCTTTAGGCGTCATGATTTCACGGACTAGCGTATCCATGCTGCTCTCAAAACGGATATCCCGACCGGTCACAATACCAATCAGCTCGCTACCGTCGACGACCGGCAAGCCTGAAATATTATTGGCTATGGTGATTTCAACCAGTTCGCGTACGGTATTCTCCGGCTTGACGGTAATCGGATCTTTTACCACACCGCTTTCGAATTTTTTAACCCTGCGCACCTCAGCGGCCTGCTGATCTGGGCTCATGTTTTTGTGCATAATGCCAATGCCGCCTTCTTGGGCCATGGCAATCGCCAACTCTGCGTCGGTTACCGTGTCCATGGCCGCCGACACCAGCGGTATGTTCAACGTAATGGTTCGGGTCAGCCTGGTGCGCAGATCTGCCTCGTGGGGCAAAACCTCGGAATAACCGGGTACCAGCAGAACGTCATCGAATGTGAGAGCTTCTTCGGCAATTCGCAGCATTGGGATAGGCCTTTTGAACGTGCTAAATTTGAACCTTCGGTGCGGCACCTATCAACCTGAAGATGAGGAAGATGAGGGTGCAGCCGCAAAGTAAAATGCGTAATCGAGCTATTATAAAGAGGTGTCGCAGGTCAGTAAACTGCGCAATTTCCTGTATCAAGCCGCATGCGATTGAATTTCCGCCACTTTACACTCATATTTTTCGGCTATTGCGTATAAGCCGGTTAGGAGCTTTTTGGTGAATGATGTGTTTCAGGACACCCGGCCCAGAGCGCTGACAGTCAGCGAGCTGAACCATCAGGCCCGACACCTGCTGGAATCCAGCTTTATGCAGGTGTGGGTTGAAGGCGAACTGTCGGGCTTTTCCCGGCCCTCATCTGGCCACTGGTATTTTTCTCTGAAGGATCCCAAGTGCCAGATTCGTTGCGCCATGTTCCGGGGAATGAACCAGCGTATTCGTACCATACCAAAAGAAGGCGATAAGGTTCGCATTCGTGGCAAGGTGACCCTGTACGAAAACCGGGGCGACTTCCAAATCATTGTCGAGCACATCGAACCCGCCGGCTTGGGCGCGTTACAGCTGGCCTTTGAGGAGCTAAAACGCAAGCTGCAGGCAGAAGGCCTATTTGAGGTGGGCCGAAAAAAGCCGATTCCCACGCTGCCCGCACACATCGGCGTAGTCACTTCCCCAACCGGCGCAGCCATACACGATATTCTCACGGTTCTTGCACGGCGCTGCCCGGCGATACCGGTCACGCTTTACCCCACAACCGTTCAGGGCCAGCCCGCTACCGCAGAAATAGTGAGAGCTATTGAGCTGGCGCAAGCGCACGGCGTGGCCGATGTACTGATTATCGGCCGTGGCGGTGGCTCAATAGAGGATCTGTGGTGCTTCAATGAGGAGGCCGTAGCCCGTGCAATCGCAACCTGCGCTATTCCTACAGTGAGCGCCGTTGGCCATGAGACCGACGTGACCATTGCCGATTTTGTGGCGGATCTACGGGCACCCACCCCCTCAGCAGCCGCTGAAAAAGTGTCACCAGATCAGCGGGAGATGCTTCGACAAATAAACGATCGTGAGCTCCGCCTTGCCAACGCCGCCAAACGGGTGTTCCAGCGCTTGAACACAAAGCTGGAACACCTCTGGGCGCGCCTTCGCGATCCCCGGCGCGAGCTGCTGGAAAAAGCTCAGCGCTTAGACGAACTGGAGTTGCGCCTGGGGAAATCCATAAAACAAAACATGGATCGTTCGCAGGTGCGAAACGCTCACCTGGCGCAACGTCTTGCCATGCAATCCCCCGGCAAACAGCTCGCAAATAGCCGCGAAGGCCTTGACCGCTCTGCTTCACAACTGAAAAAGGCAATGCAACGAATCCTGACGCAGCTGCAAGACAGGCTGGAACACACAGCAGGGACTCTCAACGTGGTAAGCCCACTGGCTACTCTGGGGCGCGGGTATGCCATTGTTCGTGATGAGCATGGCAATATCATCCGCAACGCATCAGACGTCGCCTCTGGCGACCGGATTTCTGCACACGTAGCAAAGGGTACCGTCACGGCCGAAGTAAAATTTATCAATTCAGATAACAACTGGCCTCAAAACCCCAGTAACTAAGCCTATTGTCTACTGGATCACTATCTTAAAGCGCCTAAAGTTGGAAGCACTCACAATAGAATAACAACAGGCCCAACGAGGTAGAATGTATGGACTATCACTCAGAGTTCCGGAGATCGATTGATAAGCCGGAAGACTTCTGGCGTGAAAAGGCAGGCGACATCGACTGGATCAAGCCACCAGAAACCATCTGGCAAGCCACCGACAACGGCCACGGCGAGTGGTTTACAGACGGTACACTCAATACGTCTTATGTGGCCCTGGATGCCAACGTGCGTGCTGGCCGGGGCGAGCAAACAGCCCTTATTTACGATTCTCCAGTTACGGGTTCAAAGCGCACCTACACCTACAGCGAACTGACCGACGAAGTTGCCCGTTTTGCCGGTGCCCTGAAAGCGCAGGGCGTCAGCAAGGGCGACCGGATTATCATCTACATGCCGATGATCCCCGAGGCTGTCATTGCGATGCTGGCATGCGCCCGTATTGGTGCTGTTCATTCTGTAGTATTTGGTGGGTTTGCAGCCCATGAACTTGCCGTTCGAATTGAAGGTGCACAACCGAAAGCGGTTATCACCGCATCTTGCGGTATCGAAGTCACCAAAGTGATTGAATATAAGCCCTTGGTTGATAAAGCCATTGAACAGGCTTCCCACAAGCCTGATTTCTGCGTCGTATACCAGCGTCCACAGGCAAAAGCACAGATGCAGGCTGGTCGTGATCACGACTGGAGCGACCTAATGGCCAGTGCCGAACCTGCCGACCCGGTGCCCGTTAAGGCTACCGACCCGCTTTACGTGCTTTACACCTCCGGCACCACTGGCAAGCCTAAAGGGGTGGTGAGAGATAACGGCGGGCATGCCGTCGCTCTCAAGTACAGTATGAAATTAGTGTATGACGCCAGCCCCGGCGACGTATTCTGGGCTGCATCTGATGTGGGCTGGGTGGTGGGCCACAGCTATATTGTGTACGCCCCGCTGTTCGCCGGCTGCACAACCGTGCTCTATGAAGGTAAACCCGTCAGAACACCAGACGCCGGCGCCTTCTGGCGGGTAGTGCAGGACCACAAGGTAAACCTGCTGTTTACCGCGCCTACCGCTTTTCGCGCGGTGCGCAAGGAGGACCCAGAGGCAGACGAGCTTTCACGTTACGACACCAGCTCCCTGCGGAAAATTTTTCTGGCGGGTGAACGCCTGGATCCTCCCACTTATGAGTGGCTCAGGGAGCACACCCAGCTCCCCATACTGGACCACTGGTGGCAGACCGAAACCGGTTGGGCCATTTGCTGCAACCCGGTTGGCATAGAAACCATGGCCACTAAGCCCGGCTCCGCAACCGTGCCTTCACCCGGCTATAACGTTCAGGTTGTGAGCCCCAGCGGCAGCCCGATGCCCGCAGGCGAACAAGGTCAGATCGCGATTAAGCTACCGCTACCCCCCGGCTGTTTGACGACAGTATGGGAGAATGACCAACGCTTCCTAGACAGCTACCTTAATCCTATTCCCGGCTTTTACAGCTCGGGCGACGGCGGCTTTATAGATGAAGACGGTTATGTCTTTGTTATGGGGCGCACCGATGATGTCATTAA